>CAZCJC010000006.1:0-76652 GCA_964499025.1 uncultured Sangeribacter sp. | reverse complement strand
TGTTTCTTCCATTTTCGTTACTTTTCTAGTGTAACGCTATTTTAGGACTTGACAATTGATAAAATAAAATTAGGGGGCACTGCTAACTGAATCTTTTCGCAGTGCCCCCCCGATGGATTAAAAGTATATTAGAGAACAGAATACTTATCAGCAGGACATCAGTTTATTATGTATCATATGTAAAAGATTGTCAGAATTTGAATTCCACTCCTCCCATAATGGTGCAACCCGGCATCGGACATCCGTAGAGGATTTCGTAATGCTTGTTGAGAATGTTGTCAAGTTTAAGGAATGGGCGTATATCACATTTGGAGTGGAAATTATAAGCCAAGCTCAGATTGAGCAATGAATAGCTCTGTGTCTCGCCATTGGGAGCCCCTGTCTGCAAGCCCCATATTGTATTAGACTCCAGTGTGAACTCAAAATTACACGGTGAATAGCTCACCTCAGCGTTCAGCTTATTCTTGGGAGCTCCGAGAAGTGAATGATTAGAGGTGTGAAGATAGCTGTAGTTGGCACTCGCACTCCATTGTTTATTGATATGATAGGCAAGGTCAAGTTCGAAACCTTTATTGATGAATGAGCCTGAGTTCATGTTTTTCATGCGGCCGTCGACCATTGTGGGCTGGATGGTATTCTTTCCGTCGATGAAATAAAGCGACAAACCGAAGTTGAGACGGTTATCGAGCAGCCATTGGCGGAACTCCACATCGTAGTTCCACATATATTCGGGTTTAAGGTCGGGATTAGCTACCTGATAGAAATAGAGCTCACGGATATTGGGCGCACGGAAACCTTTGCTGAACGAGAATTTCAGCGAGCCACCCCGATAAGGCTTGAGGATGAATCCAGCCTGAGGCACCCATTCATTGCCATACTGCGAACTATGCTGCAGACGCACTCCGGCGTTGAGCGAGAGGAGATCATCCCATAGCCCCTGCTGCATCATCAGATAACCGGCAATCTCGTTTTCACAACCCTTGAAGTCAGATGTGCGCACGGCTATATCCTCTTTATCCGTATTCCATTTGTGACCACCCCAGTGGACGAAATCAACACCGGCTGAAAGATCGTTACCGTGCCAGAAATTCATGGTCTGGTAAAGGGTGAATCCCATATTGTAATCTGTAGAATTGAATATATAATCAGTAGGATTTGCCCCCGGCGCATATCCATCGTCTACCCAATGGCGACCCCAGTTGATATAGGCCTGCGCGCCTCCACGCGACTTTCCGTAATTATCCTTTGCATATACGGATGCTGTGCCCCGGTAAATCTTCGTCCACATACTCAAGAGAGGAGCCTGCAACGTTCCAGGATTGTTGGCCATGGTCTGATTCATAGTAACGGTTGCCCCAACTTCCCACTCCTTCGAATGGTTATACTGAAACTGCATCAACTCATTGGCATTCCAGAACTCGCTTCTTGCGCGCGACCCGTTGGAGCGGTCTAACGATCCGGCAAGGAAAGTGGCGAATTTTCCTTTGCGCCATCCTGCATTAACCCCGAATCTCTGAGTTGTGAATGAACCAAACTCTGCCCGCGCACGGCCGGAAAAACCGTCATGCTGCTGGTGCCTGGTCACGATATTCACTGACCCACCCATAGCATTCGACCCGTAAAGAAGCGAGCTCGGGCCTTTAACTACCTCCACACGCTCAACACCATTGGAAACGTAAGCATCAGGAAGCGCATGGCCAAATATGCTCGCCCATTGAGGTTGGCCGTCGATCATGAAGAGCACCTTGTTGCTCCCTCCGACACCTCGGATATTAACCGTACCGGCTGCACCGCCCGATATACCGTAGCCCGCGAAACCTCGCTCGGTCACGAACAGGCCCGGAACCTTGTTGACAAGGACTGGCAGCAGCGAACTCTCCGGTGATTTCTCAATCTCGGCAGAGGTGATCACGTTTGTGTTCAAAGGAAGAAGTGTAACATTGGTTTTTGCGGGGGCTTCTGTAACAACCTGTGGCAAAACTACAGTATCTCCTACCATCGTCGCAGCTACGGAAACCATTCCAATCAATGCACTTTGGATAATCATGGCGTCTGTTAAATTTGGGTTATATAATAATTCTTATTTTATACAAATTGTAATTTTTGATCTATCTTATCTGTAATCATTTCAAATTACGGATGCAAATATATAATTTATTTTAATTATAATCATTATAAATAAGAAAAAACTGCTAAATTTGTTCTGAATTTAACAAAAACACCTTTTAGGAATCATAACGAACCCGAATAACTCATTTACCTATAACTCCCCCCACTGATGAATTCCTTAAACATATCCACCTCTCAACAATCTCTTAATTACGGTAATAGCTGTATATCGGAATCAAATGCAACCGTGAATCCTGAGATACGGTTTTTCGATAACATCGCTGCCACGTGGGATGAAAATGAAGTGCTCTCACTCCCACCCAAAGTGAGATACATTCTTTCAAGATGCGGAATAAAAAAGGGGGATCGCGTGTTAGATCTCGGAACCGGTACCGGAGTTCTGATTCCATATATAATTGAACTGACCGGGGAAACGGGCCATATCACAGCCGTGGATTTCTCCCGTAACATGCTCATGCGCGCCAAGGATAAATATGGCAATCCGGGTCATCAGATAGATTTCCTTCAGGCAGATTTTGAGAACGAGCCGATTGAGGGGCGTTTTAACGTGATAATGCTCTATTGTGTATATCCTCATCTCCACAAGCCGACAGAAACCCTCAAACGTCTTATAAAGGAAAATCTCGCACCCGACGGAAGCATCTACATAGCCTTCCCCTCCGACGAGCACTTCATCAACTCCATCCATGCCGAAAAGAAAGCGGATCATGACCATCTCCCCTCCCCTGCTCACCTTGCCCGTCGGCTCTCCACCTTCGGCATCTCCGCCACCGTCATCGGCACCCGTCCCGACGTCTACCTACTCCGCCTCCGCCACTGATCCGCCATATTCCAACTACCCATACACCGGCGGACGGCTCTTGTAAACGGTGTTATCAGCGTAAGCCGGAAAGGATGGTCAGCCGGGTATCCGCCGGCATTTCTGAGATAGTCTTGGCGAGATCATTCATGTTGTGGAATTCTTTATATCCGGAGTGCTTCTTACCTCCCTCTTCTTGCCATGGAGAAAGAAGCAACAGGCACCCTTCAGCGCATAAGTTGAAGAGTTTTCCTGAAGGCTTGAACCTCTCTTTAAGTTCACCATCAATCAATTTTATGACTTTCCCTCCGGCTTTGATTGCCAGATTCAGAATATCCTTCTCCCGCTTATGAATGGCTGGCGATATCACTACCGCTCCCTCCTCTATTTCCTGCATGCAATTTCCCTCATATTCGTCAAACTCTTCTTCACTCCATCTCCTGTGGATTCTTACGGGTAAGAGATTTATCTCCTTCAACAAGAATATATTCCCCATCATACCATATTCCCGATCTGCGATTTTGACATGAAGATATCGCTTGAATAAGAGCGGATAAAGTTTCTTGACGATGTAGCGTCGTGGATTATCCTCCACATATCTAATCGACCTCCTCAGCTGATTAAAATTGAAAATTATCCTGTCATGAAATGGCTGGAATAATTTAATTGCGGAATCTTCGCTCTTTAGAAACACCCGAAATCTACGCGTACATGCACCGAAAAAGCCTGCCAGTTCGGATCCAAGTTTTCTTTCCAATCTATCCCTTACAAAAATCACCATATGAATATGATCAGGCATTATCACATACCTTTTCACCTCCAGCTTGGGATGATATTTTGGAATACATTCGATCTCTTTTTGGATAAGCATGCCGAGATCGGTAAGAACAGGAATAATCATATCCCGGGTCTTCAGCTTTTCCACACTGATATCCGGCATTTTGGAGAGCAAGCGCAAAGAATAAGCACCTTCCTCGACTGTTGCAGTTATCAGATAATAACCCGGAGCACAATAATCATGAAAATACGCCCGCTGTCCCCTTTTGCGCTGAATTCCTCCCGTTTTCATCATCCTTATTTATAATCTCTTGGCAATGCTTCCAATTCTTCCAATCATCCCCTATTCTTTCTATTCTCCATAGCAGCATATCCTCTCAATAATCAGGATGCCCGGCGCAATTCCCCCTCCTTCTCTCCCCTCTTTCCTTCCTTTTCCATCTCTTCCTCATTTCTCCATCCCTTTATCTATCCTTTTTTCCATCCTATCTCTTTTTCCATTCCCTCTTGCCCTCCTTGACTGTGTGGAGGCGGAAGCCTCCTTTTCCTACAAAAGGAAGCCTCCTTTTTCCTTCAGGAGGGGCCTCAATTGAGAATCTGTGGAATCAGAAAGTTTTGCCGTAGGAGCCGCGATCAAGGGAGCGATATCCTATGGCCTCAGCGATATGACGCGTTAGCACCGGGGAGGAGGCTGCGGAAGCCAGAGCAGAGGAAGCGGACGGGGCGGAGGGAGACGGGATGGTTTGGGCGTATTCGAGATCGGCGATCGTGCGCGCTACACGCAGGATGCGATCGAAGGCCCTTGCTGACATGTTGAGCCGGGTCATGCGGTCCTTTAATTTTGCGAGCCCTTCGGCATCCGGCCAAGCGTATTCATGCAGCAGGCGTGAATTCATCTGCGCGTTGCAGTGAATACGGGGCAAGCTCTTATATCTCTCCAGCTGGATTGCTCTTGCTCCAATCACCCTTTCCCGGATTGCAGCCGAACTCTCAGCCGGCGTCCTGTCTGCCATTTCATCAAAAGCCACAGGCTCTATCTCAACCTGCAAGTCGATACGGTCGAGAAGTGGCCCTGATATCTTATTCATATATTTGCTCACCTGCCCCGGCGTACACGTACACGCCTTGGTTGGATGACCATAATATCCGCAAGGACAGGGATTCATGGATGCCACAAGCATGAAACTTGCGGGATAGTCAACTGTATATTTCGCTCTTGCTACAGTTATTACACGGTCCTCAATCGGCTGCCTGAGCACCTCCAATACCTGCCTTGGGAATTCCGGGAATTCATCGAGAAATAACACGCCATTATGTGCGAGTGATATTTCTCCCGGCATCGGAGTGGACCCACCGCCTACGAGAGCTACGGGCGATACCGTATGATGGGGCGTGCGGAACGGCCTGGTGGTCATGAGCATTGAACCGCGAGAGAGTTTCCCGGCCACGGAATGAATCTTTGTCGTCTCAAGCGCCTCCGCCATGCTGAGGGGAGGCAGAATCGAGGGGAGACGCTTGGCCATCATTGACTTTCCGGCTCCCGGAGGACCAACCATCAGGATGTTATGTCCCCCCGCACAGGCCACTTCAAAGGCACGCTTCACCGAATCCTGTCCCTTTACTTCCGAAAAATCGAAATCAAATATTCCACTCCCCGAAGCGAAAAGCTCACGAGTATTTATCACCGTAGGTTGCGGAGAAGAGACTCCGGTAAGGATATCTGTAACTTCCCTGAGCGAATTGACCCCGAACACTTCTATCCTGTTGACTACTGCGGCCTCCGTGACATTGGCTTCGGGAACAATGAGTCGCTTGAATCCCAACTCCCGTGCCTTGACAGCCATTGGCAACACACCTTTCACAGGCAATACCGAACCATCAAGGCTCAACTCCCCGGCCATCATATATGAATCCAGATCCGTACACTCTATCATCTTGGAAGCGGCAAGCAATCCTACCGCCATAGGGAGATCGAAAGCTGCTCCCTCCTTTTTCACATCTGCGGGAGCAAGGTTAATGACAGTGCGATAATGAGGAATCTCGAAGCCTGAATATTTCAAGGCGGCGATCATCCGCTGGTAACTCTCCCTTACAGCCTGATCGGCCATTCCGACGATATAGAAACCTATTCCGTTGGCCACCTCAACTTCGATTGTCACAGGAAAGGCCTCAATACCACTTATTGCTGCGGTATAAACTTTACTCAGCATCTGATCTCTGTTTTAATGGCCCTGATTATTTTTTACCCTTTCACGAAAGGAAGTCTCAGCCTTCCCTATATCATTCCCCTTGTACTGCGGATGGCCATTCTTATCGAATACGATAAACATAGGGGTACGCGACACCCCAAGGCGAGAGAAAAGGGAGTCGACCTCACCCAAAGGATTCCAGGCCCTGACAGTCTTCCGCAATGAATCGGGACGAATGGTGCTCCTCCAATATAATGAGTCGGTCTCAAAAGATATATCGGCTATGAATCTCCCTGCGGAATCAGGAAAATCTTCCGACAACCTTTTCAGCATTGCGATAGCTTCAGTCCTGTCAGGATCATCCCTGCGCCAGAAATAAAGTATAGCGGGCTGCTTGGCCGTCTCAAGGGTATCCGCCCCGCTGCCCACTGAATTGAATACTATTTGCGTAACATTATCGGGAAACAACGGAGCGCCCTCAACCATGTCGTTACGGCTTACAAGATCTGCCCATTTCGGTTTCAAGGCATCTCCCTTCAATTTGTTCCAGGCCTTTTTGAAACCGGATTCATCCTCATTCCGGTCGTAATACATCGAAAGGAAGATTGCCGAGAGGGGATTTTCCGGATTTTTTGTCACATACTCAGTCACAGCCTTATTTATCTTGGCCGCATCTCCGGAACTAAGGACACTCCGGTTGGCAAGCCTCCATTCGCTCCAGCTGTCGGTGAGTTTATTGCCGGAGATTTTCCACGTGTAGGGATTCGGCCCATCCCCTGTGATCAACATCTTATCCCCTCTCTCAGCATAAAATGCCGCCACCGGAGATCCTCCTCCATGCATTATGAATACGATTGCCGGGTAACGGGTAGGAAGAATCATTTCCGCCTTCCCCTTCTGAAGCACAGCCACCATCTCCACATACCAACCCTTGACGGGATCCGAGGCATAGTAGACCATCCTGTAGGCATCATTCACGCTATCAGGAAGTTTGAACTCCACTTTCACCTCATTCTTTACGCATCCCGTAAAGATTACAAGAAAAGAGAAGAAAATGAAGTATAGAGGCTTTGTGAGCTTCAACATCTTGCAATAATGATCACTTTTAATTTTTCAGACAAAATTTTCACCGAAACGAGTTCTCACATCGTTCACGATATTTCTGATTCTCTGCTCTTCGGCTATCGGATAGATAAGGATTGCATTGTTATTCTCGGCCACGATATATTTATCGAGTCCTGCAGCCACTACGATCTTATCCTCCCCTACGGCAAAGATCGTATCCTTGCAATCATATGCAAGCACCTTGCATCTCTGGGTCACATTCCCTTCTGAATTATGAGGAGAGGCATCATATAACGCTTTCCAGGATCCCAGATCGCTCCACCCCAGATCAGCGGTCTTGACATATACATTGTCAGCCTTCTCCATTATGGCGTAATCTATGGAATTGGTGGGGGTGTTGGGGAACACGCCATCAATAAACGCCTGCTCTTCCGGAGTGGCATATACATTCTTGCCCGCATCGAAAGCCACAGCTGTATCCTTATCATATTTCGCAAAAGATTCAAGAATTGAATCCACTTTCCAGAGGAATACTCCTGCATTCCATGAAAACTCCCCTGTAGATATGAAAACCTTGGCCATCTCCAGACCCGGTTTTTCTGTGAAGGATTTAACTTTGAATATTCCCGGATACTCATCTTCAGGACGACCACGCTGGATATATCCGTAGCCGGTAGCCGGAGAAGTGGGATGAATCCCGAGGGTAAGCAACCTGTCTCCACTCTCCACGAATTCGAAACCCTCCTCAATCGTGCGACGGAAAGCTTCCTCCTTCAGGATCAGATGATCTGAAGGAAGAATCACCATCGAAGCCTCCGGATCAAGAGCCTTGATATGATGAGCAGCCCAACAGATACAGGGGGCCGTATTACGTCGAGCAGGTTCAAGTAGGATATTGCTCTCCTTGATTTCAGGCAACTGCTCACGCACGATCGAGGCATAGGCACTATTGGTGACAAGTATGATTCTGTCAGGATCCACAATCGGCAGAATGCGGTCGACCGTGAGTTGGAGAAGACTGCGACCAGTGCCGAAAAAATCAAGGAACTGTTTCGGCATCCCGCTGCGGCTGAAAGGCCAGAATCGGGAACCGACGCCGCCACACATCACGACGCAATATCTGTGAGTATTCATATTATTGGATTTAGGTTTTTCTAATTAATAATTAATAATCAATGATTAATAATTAACAATTTATTAAAGAGGATAAAGTCGTGGAGGTCTTATAATTCTTATAACTTTCATACACTTATATACTTACCTCAAACAACCATTAACTATCAACCATTAACCGATAAGTCTCAGGCGGTCTTTGCAGGCTTGAACTGATGTTTCACACCCTCAACCACATTAAGCATATAGTCTCCGAGTTTTTCCGCTTCCCCGATAAGGTCCATGAAGAAGATACCCTCCTGATAATCGTATTCCTTGCTGTTGATATTGAAGATATTGCCATCGCGGAGCTGATTACGGAGATTATTGATCTCACGCTCTTTGTTGTATGCGCTGACGATACGCGAGCTGTCGGGGGTCTCCATCTCCTCAAGAAGCTTCAGCATATTGCTCATGGCATCGGAAACCAGATCGAACATCTGATCGATCTCATGCTGCACGGGCTCTTCGAATGTGACATGGTTCTGATTCTTGCGAGTGAGAGTCTTGGCTACATTGAAACATCCATCGGCTATAGACTCTATCTCACTGATGATACGCAGCATACCCGATATGCGCATCTTACCTTCAGGACTGAGCCGGCCCTCGGCCACTTTATTCAGATATGTACCAATCTCAATCTCCATGCGGTCGGATATCTCTTCATACTTCTCCAGACGACTGTAAAGCTCATTATACTTGTCATCCTTGGGATCGGTATGGATAAGTTCCTTTGCCATACCGAGCATGCGTTCCACACGCTGCCCGTAAAGATATATCTCCTTCTGTGCCTGCATGATATTGAGCTCGGAAGCTGAAAGGATACCACGTCCGATAAACTTGAGAGAGAATTCCTCCTCTTCATCTTTATGACGGGTGGGCATGATCCAGCATACGATTTTCACATACAGTTTAGTGAACCATATCATCACCAGAAGGTTGCAGGCATTGAACACAGTCGGGAACATCGCCAGACCAAATGCGACACAACTCTGGGCGCGGGCAGTCATGCCACCTGCCGGAGTAAGGAGCGTAGTGTCACGCATCCCGGCCTCTTGAGCAGCACTTATATCAAGGGGATTGATTCCTTCACACCATTTCGTTATATCTCCCACCAGTTCAACAAATGGATGGAAGCAACATAACACTATTATGGATCCAAATACATTGAACAGCACGTGTCCCATTGCAGTGCGCTTCGCGGCTAAGTTTCCACTCAATGAGGCGAGCACCGGAGTGATGGTCGTACCAATATTTCCACCCAGGATGATCGCACACCCGAGAAGGAACGAGATCCACCCCTGCGAGCACATGATCAGGGTTATGGCGAAGGTGGCAGCCGAACTCTGCGCCACCATAGTGACTACTATACCGATTGCAAAGAAAATGATCACCGACCAGGCTCCAAGCGACGTATAAGCGGTAAGGAACTGAAGCATCTCCGGATTCTGCTCCAGATTCGGCACATATTTGCTTATAAGGTCGAGACCCATGAAAAGGAAACAGAATCCTATCAGAAACTCACCGAAACTCTTGTAGCCGCTCTTCTTCATGAAAAGCATCGGCACTCCTATGGCAAGAAGAAGGATGCTGTAATCGGAAATACTGACCTCAAAGGAGAATGCCGAGATAATCCAGGTCGTTGCTGTCGTACCGACATTCGCACCAAAAATCACCGCCATGGATTGCTGTAGGCTCATTAAGCCTGCATTCACGAAACTCACCACCATCACGGTAGAAGCACTTGAACTCTGGATAAGGGCTGTGATTGCAATACCGGTAAGCACCCCGGTAACTCGGTTTTTCGTCATGACTCCGAGGATATTTCGCAGACGGTCGCCTGCCACTTTCTGGAGTCCTTCACTCATCACCTTCATGCCGTACAAGAAAAGACATACGGATCCAAGAAGGCTAATAAAATCCACTACGGTGTAATTCATCGTGATAACTTGTGGGTTAGATATGTTCCGGAGATACCGACACTCAATAACCCGGTGAATTCAATATCAACATTCCGGGAAAAAGTTTGAATGAGTTCACTATCTCCTATATGCAAAATTAAGGAAATATTTCGATAATTTTAGTAACTTAGCAATCTATTTCAAAAAGTTTTTCCACAACCTCAGTGTAAGAATTGCTGAATAGCTCATAACCAATTATTTTAACCGCAATGGCTTTCTCTATCCTTTACCCAGAAGATCCTCATAAAAACGCCGAACAGGATTCTCTCTCGATCCGCCCCTTCGGCACGTTCAATTCCACCACTTCTCGCCCGAGAGAGGCCACGGCTATTGTAGCCGCCTCAAAGGCTTTCGCCATAGGTAAAGATGGAGACATTCCATGGCGGCTACCTGAAGATATGGCGCATTTCAAAGCCACCACAATGGGACACCCCGTTATAATGGGACGCAAGACATGGGAATCATTGCCAAAACGCCCCTTGCCCGGACGCCTTAACATTGTTGTGAGCAGGAATCCGGAATATTTAGCTGAGGGAGCTGAAACAGCCTTGACTCCGCAGGCTGCCCTTGATTTATGCCCGGCCGGGGAGATTCCCTTTTTTATCGGAGGTGGGGAGATCTACCGCCAGGCTCTCCCATTCTGCAATAAGGTGATTATTACTGAGGTGGACGTCAACATCGAGGATGCAGATACGTTTTTTCCTGCTCTGAATTCCAAGGAATGGAAAATAACCGATAAATCCGAAGAGATGGTTTCAAAAAACGGCACACATTACCTCTTCATAACATATAACCGGATTTAATCCGACATTCTATGAAAGTCGTACTGTTATGTAAATCGGATGCGGTGGGAGGAGCGGCAGTGGTTACCTTCCGTCTGATGAATGCACTCCGCAAAAGGGGGATTGATGCCAGAATGCTCGTTGCGCAGAAATCCACCGCTTCTCCTTATGTTGATGAAGCGGCTCACGGACTCCGCCGCATGATGCCATTCTTATCGGAAAGACTCCGGATATATATAGACAACGGCTATAACAGGGAGACTCTTTTTAAGATCGACACAGGGGCAGATGGAATATCGATCCTGCATCATCCATGGATAAAGGAGGCAGACATAGTATGCCTGAACTGGGTGAATCAGGGATTTATCTCTCTCAGGGAGATTGAGAAAATAGGGAAAGAGGGGAAGAAACTCGTGTGGACAATGCACGATATGTGGAATATGACCGGCATATGCCATCATGCCGGAGACTGTAAACGTTTTCTCTACCCCGTGGGGGAATGTGGCGACTGCCCACTTTTAGGAAAGAAAGGATGTCGGTATGATCTTTCGCATAAAATATTTCTCAAGAAAGCCACACTGTATGAAAACACTGACATTCATTTTGTAGCAGTAAGCCGCTGGCTGGCTCGGACAGCACAAAGATCCTCGCTTCTCCGGTCAGGAAATATTCATGTCATCCCCAACGCTTTTCCGGAAGAATATCTGCAACCTTCAGAAGACGGCAGACTTAATCCCGAAAAGGAGAAAAGCGGAAAAATCAGGATAATATTCGGGGCTGCCCGTCTTGATGATGATATCAAGGGACTCCCCGTGCTCGTGAGGGCTACCGAAATCTTCAGTAACAGGTGGCCGGATATGGCAAAGCGGATTGAGCTCATCACTTTCGGGGGAATAAAAAATCCGGAGACCCTATCCGGCATAGCCATTCCAACCCAACATCTGGGCATAGTTCCGGCAGAAAAGATCCGGAACATATATGAATCAGGCGATATTGTGGTCTCCACCTCGTCGTGGGAAACCTTACCCGGCACCCTGATAGAGGGTCAGGCGTGGGGATGTATCCCCGTTGCATTAGATCATGGTGGTCAGGGAGACATAATCGACCATAAAAAAACAGGATTTCTCGCCCACTGGAATGACGATCCCGAACTACGCGCCCACTCTATAGCCGAGGGACTCTTGTGGGCATCAGAAATGGTCGGAGACCTGGATTCAACTATGTATAAAAGCGTTCGCGACCGCTTTTCCGAAGAAGCAGTCGCGAATAAATACATTTCCCTTTTCAAATCCCTATTGTGATTTCCACTCCGGTATGTGACCGAGCCCGAATCCCGGAAGCAACGACCCGCATCACTTTCGCCGGATGGCGTGTGAAACGTTAGAAGGATCCGGACGGTAGGCGCTTGCGGGTGAGGGTGAGGGAGCATACTCCGGTATGTGACCGAGCCCGAATCCCGGAAGCAACGACCCGCATCACTTTCGCCGGATGGCGTGTGAAACGTTAGAAGGATCCGGACGGTAGGCGCTTGCGGGTGAGGGTGAGGGAGCATACTCCGGTATGTGACCGAGCCCGAATCCCGGAAGCAACGACCCGGACGGGCTCTTATAACGTTTCACACAGAGTTAGGCGTCGATATTGGCATATGAGGCATGCTCCTCGATAAAGTCGCGACGCGGAGCCACCTCTTCACCCATAAGCACCGCAAATGTCCTGTCGGCCTCGGCGGCATTTGTAAGGGTAACCTGCTTGAGCATACGGTTCTCCGGATCCATAGTAGTCTCCCACAACTGCTCCGGATTCATCTCACCAAGACCTTTGTAACGCTGCAGCACAAGGCGGTTACGCTCGCCATTACACCTGTCGTCGACAAAACGCTGCACCTGCTGATCTGTCCAGCAATATTCCTCCACATTCTTCTTGCCTTTAAGAGAGCATTTATACAACGGCGGAGTAGCTATGTAAAGATAACCATTGTCGATTATCGGGCGCATCCTGCGATAGAAGAAAGTCATCAGGAGGGTTGCGATATGCGCACCATCGACATCGGCATCGGTCATGATCACGATCTTATGATAGCGCAGTTTCGACATATTGGGAGCCTTGGAATCCTCCTCCGTTCCAATCGTAACGCCGAGAGCCTTGTAAATATTAACAATCTCCTCCGAATTAAGCACCTTGTGTTCCATCGCCTTCTCAACATTCAGGATCTTACCACGGAGCGGAAGGATGGCCTGATACCTCGGATTGCGACCCTGCTTTGCAGAACCGCCCGCAGAATCTCCCTCGACAAGGAACAGCTCGCATTCCACGGCATCGCGACTCTTGCAAGGAGCCAGCTTACCGGGCAAGCCTGCGCCCGACAACGGAGATTTACTCTGAACACGCATACGGGCACTGTAAGCCGCGTGACGCGCCTGAGCTGCAAGAACCACCTTGTCGACAATCACTTTCGCCTGCTTGGGATGCTCTTCAAGGTAATAGCGCAAAGCCTCGCTTACGGCACTCTGCACAACGCCTCCAACCTCGTTGTTTCCAAGTTTGGTCTTTGTCTGACCCTCAAACTGGGGCTCCGCAACCTTAACGGATATCACGGCGGTGAGGCCGTCACGGAAGTCCTCCTTTGAGAGTTCTATCTTCAATTTGTCAAGCAGGTGATTATCCTCAGCATATTTCTTGAGGGTAGTGGTGAGACCACGGCGGAAACCGGTGAGATGTGTACCACCCTCTATGGTGTTGATATTATTGACGTAAGAATAGATATTCTCGTTGAAGTCAGTATTATAGGTCATCGCCACCTCGATAGGCACTCCGCCACGCTCGGTGTTCAGATGGATTATATCCTCGATAAGCGGCTCCTTACCCTCATCAATATATTTCACGAACTCCTTAAGACCTTCGGCGCTGTGGAACACATCCTTGCGAGGATTGCCCTCATCATCGAGCTGACGCATATCGGTGAGGGATAGCGTGATGCCGGCATTAAGGAAAGCGAGGTCGCGCAGACGGTTGGCCAAAGTCTCATAGTCATAGACAGTCTCGCTGAAGATGGATGCATCGGGATGGAACATCACTGTCGTACCGGTATGGTCGGTCTCACCGATCACCTGCAGATCGCATGTGGGCTTACCGAACGCATATTCCTGCATATGGATCTTCCCATCGCGATGAATCTCAGCTCTCAGATAGTCGGAAAGCGCGTTCACACAACTTACACCGACACCATGGAGACCTCCGGAAACCTTGTAGGAACCCTTGTCGAACTTACCGCCGGCATGAAGCACGGTAAGCACCACCTCCAGAGCGGGTTTGTGCATCTTTTCGTGCATATCCACGGGGATGCCTCGACCGTTATCCACTACTTTGATGGAGTTATTCTCAAGAATTGTAACCTCGATATGGTTGGCGAAGCCTGCGAGAGCCTCATCTATAGAGTTATCCACCACCTCATACACCAGATGATGCAGACCGCGGACACCTGTGTCGCCGATATACATCGAAGGACGCTTACGCACGGCCTCAAGACCCTCAAGCACCTGGATATTATCCGCCTGGTATTTTTTTTCTTCCTCTGTTACCATATCTAAAGTTTATTTTATTTGCTGATTCATAGGTTATTCCGGAGTGATCAAGCACACGATGAAAATAGCCGCCTACCTCCGCAGTTTAACATACAAATTTACAAAAAATTTCCGAGATTACATAGAGCATCCGAAATAAAAAAAATCCTCCCGATGGGAGGATTTTATGAATCCATAAAGCCTGTTATAATCAGTCTTTATATTTTTTCAAGATGAGTGAGGCATTGTGACCACCGAAACCGAATGTATTGGAAAGAACAGCATTCAATTCACGTGGCTGAGCCTCATTGAAAGTGTAGTTGAGGTTGTAATCAAGCTCGGGATCCTCATCACCCTCCTCATGGTTGATTGTGGGAGGAACGATGTTGTCGTTGAGAGCCTTGACACTCATCAGAGCCTCAAGAGCACCTGCGGCACCGAGAAGGTGACCTGTCATCGACTTGGTCGAGCTCAGGTTCATCTTGTAAGCATGATCGCCAAACACTTTCAATATCGCTTTTACCTCACCACGGTCGCCTACAGGGGTAGATGTGCCGTGAGTATTGATGTAATCGATATCCTCCGGCTTCATTCCGGCATCCTTGAGCGCATTCTCCATACCGAGCACAGCACCGAGACCCTCGGGATGTGTGGCGGTGATATGATAAGCGTCTGCGCTTATTCCCGCTCCGGCTACCTCAGCGTAAATGTGCGCACCGCGTGCTTTCGCATGCTCAAGCTCTTCAAGAACAAGAGCAGCCGCACCCTCCCCGATTACAAAGCCATCACGCGAACCGCTGAAGGGACGCGAAGCTTTCTCGCATTCATCATTGCGGGTGGAGAGGGCTTTCATGGAATTGAAGCCACCGACACCTGCGGGGAAAATCGCTGCCTCAGCGCCTCCGGCTACGATTGCATCGGCCATGCCGAGACGGATGTAGTTGAATGCATCGATGATAGCGTTGTTGGATGATGCGCATGCTGATACGGTTGCGAAGTTGGGCCCGCGGAACTCATGGTCGATCGAAATCTGACCTGCTGCGATGTCGGCAATCATCTTCGGGATGAAGAAGGGATTGTATTTTGGCCCCTGCTCTGCGCCGTGAAGGGCATAGTAGCCTGCCTCCTCCTCGAAGGTGTGCAGACCGCCGATACCGGCTGAAAATATTACGCCGACACGGTTCTTGTCAATACCCTCACCCTCAAGACCTGCGTCTTCAATAGCCTCATCGGCTGCCTTAAGCGCATACATGGCGTAGAGGTCGAGCTGACGCGCTTTCTTACGGTCGAAATGCTCGGCAGGATCGAAACCCTTTACCTCACATGCAAACTGGGTCTTGAATTTGGATGCGTCGAAATGTGTGATGGGAGCCGCGCCGCTTACGCCCTTCTTGGCATTCTCCCAAGTGGTCGCAACGTCGTTGCCGATCGGCGACAACGCGCCGAGGCCCGTTACTACAACTCTTTTTAATTCCATAGAAGGATTATTTTGCGTGTCCGCGAATTAGTTCTTGTGCTCCTCGATGTATTTGATAGCGTCGCCTACAGTCGAGATCTTCTCTGCCTCTGCGTCAGGAATTGTGATATCAAACTCTTTCTCGAACTCCATGATGAGCTCTACGGTGTCGAGTGAATCTGCACCAAGATCCTTGCTGAATTCAGCATTGGGAGTTACTTCATTCTCATCTACAGTGAGTTTGTCAACGATGATCTCTTTTACTCTTTTTTCGATGTCAGACATAGCTATAATTTTTTAATTGTTAAATATTTTTCTGCATTTGAGAGTGCAAAGTAAAACAAAATATTTCAATTATGGAAATTTTTCTTTAAAATCTGCACAATTTTTTTATTTTTGTGCATAGCTATGTAGATTTCTATACAAGAAAAGGTGTGTAGGAATCGGTTTTTCCTGCGAATCGCAGGATATCCGTCCATACACACCCTATGATCATTTCCGGATTCCGGATTACTCTATCGTCCAGCTCTCGCAGGTGGAGAGGATCATATCCCTCAAGGAATCATAACCTTTCTTCTCTCTCACCTCGGCAACCTGACGCTCAACCTCCCTTTCATAAGTGGGAGCGCTGTAATCGCGGATAACACCCAGAGCCACCGGAAGCGAATGGCCATCCATCATGGCGAGCTGCTGCTGGAGGAAATTGCTCTCGCAATGGGCATCGTGAACGAGAACATCATCCAGAGTATAACCATCTTCACCGACAGTGACGGCTTTAAGACCGAAACCATCCTGCACCAGACCCTTCTCATTGTTGGAGCCGAAGAGCATCTTCTCTCCGTGGCGCAGAAGGATGGTGTGATCAGCACGCTGCTCCTTGTCGGTGAAATATGAGTGGATTCCGTTGTTGAAAATCACGCAGTTCTGCATCACCTCCACTACAGCAGCCCCTTTGTGACGGGCTGCGGCAATCATGCAGTCGCGGGTTATGTCGAGCGTGATGTCTATGCCGCGGGCGAAGAAATTACCCCTTGCTCCGAAACATAGCTCAGCCGGAATGAAGGGATCCTCCACTGTTCCGTAGGGACTTGACTTGGTCACTGCCCCGCGGTCGGAGGTGGGTGAATACTGACCCTTGGTCAAACCATATATCTTGTTGTTGAAAAGGAGCATGTTGATATCAACGTTGCGGCGTATGGCATGGATGAAATGATTTCCTCCGATTGCGAGACCGTCACCGTCGCCCGAGATCTGCCACACGGTAAGCTCAGGATTGGCCGTCTTGACGCCCGTAGCGATAGCGGCTGCACGTCCATGGATCGTATGCATGCCGTAGGTGTTCATATAGTAGGGTAGACGCGAGGAGCAGCCGATACCGGAAATAACAGCGGTATCCTTGGGGGCAACACCGATTGCTGCCATTGCCTTGTGCAGCACATTGAGAATGGCGTGGTCGCCACAACCGGGACACCAGCGTGCATTCTGGCTGTTCTTATAGTCGGCGGGTGTGAAACCCGTACTCTTTATATCTTCCATGATGGGATTATTTGCTTTGAATTATTTCTTATAAGTAAGTTTTCAAAATTAGTTTATATTATCACCATAGTAAGTTTAACATTGAAGCTAATGTTATTTTTGTTTTTGAACGTTGTCTTTGTTCCTTTCGCTCAGTTGCATAGCCCGCTATGCTCCTTCCCTCATGAAACAAATCCAATCGCTCAAATTCCAAAAATAACTATTAGCTAATTTTTCAAACTTACTTAGCTGCGGATTAATTTTGACAGCTACTTAGTTCTTATCCATAAGTTCGGTCACGCCGTCGATCACCTCTTTCACAAGGAAGGGCTGACCCTCAACCTTGTTTATGCGCAGGATCTCTTTCCCTGGCAGATGCATCTGAAGATAATCGGCAAACATACCGGTGTTGAGTTCTGCAACTATGATGCGTTTGTATTTCTTAAGACACTCAATGGCATTCTCCGGAAGCGGATTGATAAAGCGGAACTGCCAGAATGCCACTTTGCGTCCCGAGGCATTGAGTTCGGTCGCAGCGGTGAGAAGATGGCCGTATGTGCCACCCCATCCAAGCAGGATCGTATCTGCATCTTCATCAAACATCGGTTCCATTCTCGGAATGTCACGGGCGATGCGGGCAACTTTCTGACGACGTGCCTCCACCATACGCGCATGATTCTTGGCATCTGTTGATATTACTGATGAATCATAATCTTTCTCCAATCCGCCGACACGGTGCATACCGTTCTCCATACCGGGTATCGACCAATAGCGAACCAGCGTATCATCATCGCGATCGAATGGTTTCCAACCTCTCTCAAGCTGATCGGCACTAACGAGAGGAGCCTTGATTTCCGGATAATCCTCTTTCTCCGGCACTCTCCATGCCGATGACCCGTTACCGATGAAAGCATCCGTAAGAAGAATCACAGGGGTCATATGCTCGATCGCTATGCGACAGGCCTGGAAAGCCATTTCAAAACAGTCGGTAGGACTTACAGCAGCCAACACGCAGAGAGGTGATTCACCATTGCGGCCATAAAGTGCCTGCATGAGATCGGTCTGCTCTGTCTTGGTGGGAAGTCCGGTAGAGGGGCCTCCGCGCTGAACATCGATCACGACCAACGGGAGCTCAGCCATTACAGCCAGACCTATTCCCTCCGATTTGAGAGCAAGCCCGGGACCGGAAGTGGATGTCACGGCAAGATGACCCGCATAGGAAGCACCGATTGCTGAGCAGACACCTGCAATCTCATCCTCCATCTGGCATGCCTTTACGCCAAGATCCTTGCGCTTTGCAAGTTCATGAAGGATATCAGTGGCCGGGGTGATAGGATATGAACCAAGGAATAGGGGGCGTCCGCTCTTCTCAGAGGCCATGATAAGGCCCCATGCGGTAGCCGTGTTTCCGGTGATGTCAATATAAGTGCCGGGACGGCCGGAAGCGGTCTCGATCCTGTAAACCGGCATGGAGCTGTGGGTATTGTGTCCGTAATCCCAACCGGCCTTTATGACTTTGGCATTTGCCTCATAGATTGCGGGCTTCTTGGCGAATTTTGCCTGAAGTTTCTTCAATACTGCATCAACAGGACGGTCGAAAAGCCAGCAGATGATGCCCAGAGCGAGCATGTTCTTGCATTTCATCATTCCTTTCTGATCCAGACCGGAGCCCTCAAGCGTACTCTTCAGGAGGGTGGTCATGGGAACAAGCATGATGCGACGTGGATCAATACCGAGTTCCTTAACCGGATCATCCGTGACATATTCCGCTTTCTTAAGATTTGCGGCAGTGAAGGAATCTCCGTCACAGACAATTATACCATCCGGTTTCAGATAACGGAGATTGGTCTTGAGAGCAGCGGGATTCATTGCCACCAGCACATCGGCACTGTCTCCGGGGGTATGCACCTCACGCCCTACACTCACCTGATATCCCGACACCCCACTCAAGGATCCCTGCGGAGCACGAATTTCAGCCGGATAATCCGGAAATGTGGAGATCTGATTTCCCTCGCCGGCAGAGATATTGGAAAATATATTTCCGGCAAGCTGCATTCCGTCACCGGAGTCGCCGGCAAAACGGATAACCACCTTATCAATGGTCTTGACGTTAGTTTCCTGTAACATCACAAATCTATGTTATTGTGTTTTTGGTATTGAAATTTTCTAATCTAATTTTTCATTAAGATTTTTAGACGCTCTTATTTTTCGAAAATTAGGTTAGACTGCTTCATTCGGATAATGTTTTGACTCGCATTAAATTTTAGGCAAAATAACATCTTTATATTCAATTCTCCAATTATTTTTTGAATAAAAATTCCCCGTCTGCTCAAAAGCATACGGGGAATGAATTTTTTCTGTATATTATTGAATCTATCCTGCCGATTTTATAGATTTACGCGGACCTTCACGCTTTTTCCCGTGCGAGTGATTCCGATATAGATGCCGGGCTCCAGATCAATTCCGCTAACACGGCGTCCATTCAGATCATAGACTGCTCCTCCCTCTCCGGGATAAATATTATTTCCGGAAACCGATATAACGGCTTCATCGCAGTTTCCGGGCAAATCCGTTACCGAACTCAAGTTGTCAACAAATTCCTTGAAGCGATAGAGCTGAATCTTTCCCTGAGTGCTCTTATAATTCAAGAACCGCGGATTGCTCTTGTTGTATTGAAGGCTACCGATGGCATCTCCGAATGATATATTTGCAGACCCGTCATCAGCAATTGACACATCTGCCGGAGTACCCGTATCAGACTTAAGACTCATCTTTTTATCTGCCGTACTTGTCCAATATCCTTTGGAATCACCTTTCCCATCGAAGACACGCAGAAGATATTTGGAGTCGGATGTTGGCACAAGTTTCACCATTGCTGATTCTTCCGGTATCTTAACAACATTTGTTTCCCTTTCATCCATCGTTGCCAAACCGGCTTCCGGCATGAACGAGCTGCTGATAGCGCTTCCCATCACACTTTTTTTATCTGCCGAAAGGATGAGATAGTAATCATCGGCGATGTCAGCTCCTGATTCAACCGGCTCCCAAACTGCCGTGGTATAATCGACCACGGTGGGATCTTTCACCGTCATTGTCACTGTCACAACCGAACTTCTCAGTGTATTGTATCTGGTGCCTCTTGTAGCAGGTTGAACCTCTTTTGTCAAATAAGCTTTCAGAGTGTGCTTTTCACCATGGAGATTACTTTCGGGCAACGAGATTCTATCGCCGTAACGCTCATACTCACCCCCGTCAAGACTTATCCAGAGATCACCCTCATCGAATGAAAACAGTATGTCGCGTTTTTTCCAGTAATCCCCTGTATATGTGTTTACCCCGGCCAAGTGCAGATCATCTAACTGCGGGTCAGCAGGACGATTGACCGCCCGGGCTTCATTTCCCGAAACTGTGAAGATCTCACCCTTCTTATCGCCCCAGATATACTCCGGCAGGTAGGGGTAATCGATAAAGGGATTCCTGTTATTCTGGTATTTGTAGATCTCCTCATTCCGGCTCATCTCCTTATCATCAACCGGATCTTCCGCTGCCCATTTCAGAAGCATCTGCGCTGTCCAGGGCTGGAGGTCGATCTTCCCTCCTGAAAGGGTATACATCTTCTCTCCCAGCTTGTCTTCACGCCAGGGAATATCATCGTAGGCTGTGAAAATATAGAAATATGCACGGGCAAAATCACCCTTATACTCATCAGCGGGCTCAAAAACCGTAGATGCCCCGCCTCCGTAACCGGCTGCCGGAGAACCAACCTTCACCAAGCCGTTGTCGAACGATGGATTATTACCTACAACTCCCAACGGGTTGTTTGATTTCTTGCCATTCGCGGCTGCATCCGAGGGATTGAGATGCATAAGGTCGCAGTATGCTTCAAGAGAGCCATTCTCTCCTCCCCACCATGAATTGGCAACCGAATGCTCTATATTCAGCGAGGAATGGCCGGCATCAACATATGACAGATTATTTGAATACATATCCCACCATACGCGCTTGCCACGGATCAGGCGCACATCGGTAAGCTCAAATGCCTGCCAAGTCTTGAAAGGGGTGGTGATAGATGCTTCGCCGTATTTGATTATTGTATAGTCAGCAGGCTTAGCAGCTTTCTTAACAGCCTCCTTAAGGTTGCTGCCACTCTTCCCCTCAAGCACATCATAATACCCGGGAGGAATATCAGCCATCAGCTGCATGGAGCAGGCCAGAGCCGCTCCCAATAAATACTTCTTACCTATAAATCGCATATAATGAATTTAGAATTGGTTGTTATTGAGTTTTTATATTTATCTCTTTACCCAAGCCAATGAATCCATTCAAGCCCTACTGATTCTTTAATTTTATGAGATCAGGTCTTGAACTTTCTGAAAGTTAACTCCGGATCATTTAACCATCACCTTCACAGCTTTGCGGAACGTTGGTTTCACTACGATATAGATACCCTTTGCGAGATTATCACCTCCGACCTCGCGTCCGTTGAGATCGAATATTCTCGCACCCTCGGGGACGATGATGCTGTTCCCCCATACCTCTACAAGGAAACTGTCATCGGTGTTGTCTACGATCTCCTCCACGGCCGAAGACCCCTTAACCTTGCGATAGAATTTCAAAGGTATGAGCATGTCTCCGTTGGAGGTATAGGTGGTGAAACGTGGAGAAGAGGAATTATACATGAGTTTACCGACTGTTCCGAAACTCACCGTAGTTTCCGAGCCGGCTACGCTAATTGTGGCCGGAGTTCCCGTAGGAGAATCTGTGAGGGTCATTGTTTTTGTCGAAGAGGATGATAGATAGCCTTGTGGGTTTCCCTCGGCATCGAGTACCCGCATGTTCCACTCCGATCCTTTTCTTTCAAGATTGATCACGGCAATTTTATCAGGCAACTCCGACACCACGTCATCAGTCACTGTGGCTGCCTCTGTATGCTTGAAGAATTTACCGCTGAGTTCCGAGCTCAGACCATGATTATCCTTTGAGTCAAGAATGATATAATCCTCTCCCTCCCCTATCTCGGAATTTTTTGTCACAAGAATATAGCTGCCGACCTTTGAAACCGGATCGGTGGGCTCGGGATCGTCAGGGGTCGGATCATCAGGATTCTCAGGATCAGGATCCACAGGATCCGGCTCATGGCTCCCATCCACATGATAGGGCTGACCGCTCTTTGCGCCCCAAATATATTCTGCCAGATCAGGCAGGTCGATAAAAGGATTTCTCCCCTTCTGGTCACTTTTCATTATGCCGTCGTTACGATCCCGCTCCTTCTGGCTCACGGCATCCATCTCCGACCACTTCAGCAACATATTGTAGGCCCAGGGTTTCAGGGTCAGATCTGTAGATTTATCATACATCCAGGCTGTGTTAGATCCCCAGTTCAGATCATCATAGACCGTGAACATATACATGAACACGCGCGCCATATCACCCTTGTATTCATCGCACGGCTCATAGACATTGGAGGCTCCCCCTCCCTGTCCGCTCACAGGTGAGCCAATCGAGGTCACGCCATTTGTCCAGGTCTGCTTACCGATCTCAGCCATAGGATAATTGCTCTTACGGCTGTTGGCGTTTGAATTGGAAGGGTTAAGATGACATATATCGCAATAAGCATCATTGGTATTCCCTCCCCACCAGGATTTGGCCACTGAATGCTCAATATTCATGACATTGTTATCGGGCTTACTGCTACCTACCTTCACTTTCTCATTGCTATACATGTCCCACCAATACTTCACGCCATTCTCCACTTTCACATCGGTGAGGCGAAAAGCTTCCCAGGTAGAATTTCCATAACTTATACGGCTATGATGATTTTTGACGATAGCCTTCACAGCCTTCTTCAAAGCGACACCGGTCTTACCTTCAAGAGAATTATAATATCCGGCAGGTGCATCGGCAAAAGCCGATAAGGAAGTTCCTCCAAGCGCACCCAATACTCCCAACAGAATTGCTATCCTCGAACTCATAATTTACTGCTCCTAAAATTCACGATTAATAAAATTCAAACTTTTAAAATAAATACCTTTCGAATTCACGATGCCATAATCCATAAATTCGAATTTTACTTATTTATTAATCGAAGAATTCATAATTTAATATAGAACCTAATTATCAAGCTGCAAATATATAAATTTCCACCAAAATTTCTATTGACTTTAACACAAATCATCCTCTCCTCCAATCATAACCCCCTTTGTCCAATAAAATCACTTACCCGATCCTCTATCCACTCTCCTATCCGAGTATTCATCTGAGCAGCCACCCGATTATATATCAACAGCTACCCGATTATATATCAACAGCTCCCAGCGCATCTACCCCTAAGCAGCAGATTTCCCCTTAAGCGTCAACACTTGGCCTCCTCCTCCCCCCATTGCTCCCCCGTAGCATTAATCCCCTAAATTATAAGCCTCCTAAGGCAAGTAAAGGGCCTTAAAATGGCAACCCTGTGATGACGCGTAAGCGGAATAATTTCCCCTTCAAAATCGGATCGCCCGCCCTCTTAATCACACTCAATCCTTTAGGATTGGGGCTTTTTCCCAAAATAACCTCTGATTCCTCAGCGTAGCTGCCTTATAACTGCGTCAGTTCTCCTATCCTGAGCTGCAATTTCAGCAGCCATGTCATTCATGGCATGAAATTCCCGGCTTCCAGCTCTGCTACTCCGCAGGGTATTATCCGGCCATGGAGCCAAAAGTAATAAACGTCCTTCCGCACAAAGCTCGAATTCCTCCCCTTGTGGTTTGAATCTTTCCTCAAAACCCTTTTCCCTGATCACTATAACCCCTTTTCCCATCTTTTTGGCCCTGTCTCGAATATTCTTTTCTGCATGGTGTACAAATGGCCCTATCACCACTGCCCCGCTATCTATCCTCCGGAAGCATTCCCTTTCATAGGACTCAAATTCACTCGCACTCCATTTCCTATGGATCCTTATCGCCAAGATATCATCATATTTGAGCAGAAATATATTTCCATAGGCAGCATATTCCCTTTCACCCAACTTTATATGAAGATATTTCCTGAAAATATCCGGATGCATTCTTTTTATCAGGAATCTACGCGGGTTATCCGCAATATATTTCCTAAGCGTATCAATCTGTCCTATTTTAGAGACGACTCTGTCGTGAAACTTTTCCTTGAACAGGGATTCGGCCGACCCTATCAACCCACTTTTACGCGCCATTGACGTACATCCGCCCATAAATGATCCGATTATCCTCCCCAAATGTCGAGACAACGGGGCACACACTTGCAACAGCAGATGGAAATGGTCGGGCATAACAACAGATGTCACAATTTTCAATTGAGGAGTATATTCGGGGATCGTCTCTATCTTCCGTAATATGATTTCCCCAAGCGGAGAGTATTCTATCCTCGGCTGTTCAGCTGAACCTGACACATCACAAAATGGTGATATCCCACTACGAGCGGTGACTGTTATCATATAAAACCCGGGCCGAGTATAATCCTTGAACGAAGCGCGACGGGTATTCCTTCTCTTGAGCTCATTCCCATATTTTGAAGGACTTTTCTGAGAATCAATATTTTCAGACATTAGAAATTATAAAGGAAACCGGATAATAACGTTGAAAACAATTTTAACCGTAGCTCCCAATAGAATTGCCTTAGATCCCAACGCTGAAAGCTGCCCCTCTCTAACGGATACGGAAGGGGGCATTCTCCCATTCAGGATCTTGCTCCATCTCGTATCAGAAAGGGAAGGGGGGAGCTGAAAGCATTGATGATTCCTTGAATTTATTGATCTAAGTAGCTCGCAGAAATTAATTAATTTCTGCGAGCTACTTAGATTCAGATTATGAGTTTGAAGGGACGGAGATTATCGGATATCAGGATATATACGCCCGATGGGAGCTGGTAGGTTTCTCCATCGGCAGGATTCGGAATTGTAAGTATCTCAAGGCCATTGATATCGAAGACACGCAGTGGTGAATTCTGCTCACCTATGGCCTTGATGAGGAATCCCCCTTCAATTGGATATACTCGCAACGGGGCGCATAGATCGATCTCCTCAACAGAACTGCCTGCTACATATATCTCGTTTGATGGTTCGGAAAGCATACCTAACCGAGAATACTGCACGTAATAGGTTTCAGCCACTCCCGCTTCACGTCCCTCGACGGGATAGGAGGTCTCACCGGTTTCGTAAGTGTCAATTTCCTGCGAGTCTCCCACATAGCGCACTCTTGTCAACACATAATAATCCGCAATCTCACCGGATGCCACCGGATTCCATCGGGCTGTGTAGCCTTCGGAAGTAAGATCCACCGGATCAAGTGCTGTCAAGGTTGTGAATTCCGGCATGGGAAGGGCCTCTCCCCGCAGGGTAACTGCTATTGAATATCCATCTGGAAGGCCACCGTCATACAGCACAAT
Organism: uncultured Sangeribacter sp.; assembly: GCA_964499025.1. Classification (GTDB taxonomy): domain Bacteria; phylum Bacteroidota; class Bacteroidia; order Bacteroidales; family Muribaculaceae; genus Lepagella. The sequence continues at coordinate 50,863 of CAZCJC010000006.1, read as the reverse complement.
CCTTGCCTCATGTTCACCAACGGAAGTCGGAGAATAGGTGATATTGAGAAGATATCCGAGATTCTGGTTGATGGTAGCGGCTGGAATCTCCCTGGTTATTTCCGGAACGAATATTTCGCGGTCGGTGCCGGTTACGCGCACTGAAAGAGGGGATGTGAGATTTTTTCCCGCTATCTGCAAAACGCGCGTCTCAGAACGTCCTACAGCTACCTGTCCGAAATCAAGTGCATCTCCGTTTACCGGAAGGGTTATCTCCGGATCGCCCGTGATCGGTGGCGTAGGATCGCTCCCCTCCTGCTCGTTGACATAGAAAGTTTCTGTGGTTCGTGTGCCCCAGATATATTCAGCCAATTCAGGAAAATCAACAAACGGATTGCGATTACCCTGATATTGCTCCACCACATTATTGCGGTCGATCTCTTTCTGGCTGACAGGGTCATGACGCGCCCAATCGAGGAGCATATCTATGGCCCAGTCACGGAGAGTAGGGTAATCGTTCTTCTGAAACATGTAGGTTATTATCCAGTTTATATCGTCATAGACAGTTGCCATATAGAAGAACGCACGAGCAAAATCCCCCTTGTATTCATCCCCCGGTTCAAACACATATGCACTTCCTCCCCCGAAACCCGAAAGGGTTGTCCCGACTTTTGTCACACCATTATTGAAACTCGCTTTCTGCACCGGCCCAAGGGGATAATTGAGTTTGGCCTGGTTGCCGGCAGCATCCGACGGATAAAGATTCCACATGTCGGAATAGGCCGGTGTATATTCCACCGAACCATTCAGCTTCCACCAAGACTTGGGCACACTATGCTCACGCTGCATCTTATTGGCTGAGAAACTGCTCTTCCCCGACTGACCTTTCTGGATAAGGTAGATGGCATCGGAATACATGTCCCACCAGCGTTTGCACCCGTTATACAGTTCCGGATACACGTCGGAATACTGCCAATAATTCGGCAATTCATAATACTCCAGTGTGGTGTGTTTCTGCACACACTGCTTGGCAGCCAGTTTCAGTTCACGCTGACGTTTGCCATCCATGGCCTTGTAATAATTCTCCCGGTAGCCGGCATTCAGGGAACAGATTCCTGAGAGGAGCAGAAGAGCAAATAGTGTTTTTCTCATATGTGTTTGGGTTGAAACAGGGGGCGAAGCCTGAGCCCCGCCCCCTGCCTTATTGTTTTAGATTATAATCAATCAAGAATTTTGTATTCGGTCATATTCTTTATACCGCGGACACCGAAATATTTGGTAATATCGGCTTTCACCATAACTTTCTTGCCAAAAATTTCAGGATTCTTGGCAATACCGAGTGTGGCGCGGAAATCACCTGAATTCGGAAGAGCGCAGGGCACTGAATTTGAGCTGTCCGCACTTCCGGCGGCTACAGTTGAGAGAATACAGTTTGTACCGTTGGTATAGTTGGTTGATCCGTCGGTGGGTGTGTTTCCGAACACAGCATCCGACCAATACGCAGTGGGGCAATAGCCAACGAGATAGCCGGTGATCCAAACTCCGGTTGCATCTGTGGAACTTTCCATAACATACGCGATGTTATAAGGATTTGCCTCAGATCCATCGCCTGTTGCAGTTACATCTCCACCCGGATTAGTGCCCGGCTCGTCACCTGAACCTGAACCTGTGCCTCCTTCTATGATCTCGAATTCAGACACCGACTTGAGACCGCGCATACCGAAGTATTTCTCCATGCTTCCCTTCAATTTCACTTTGGCTCCATAGATAGAGGGATTCTTGGAGATAGCCAGATCACCACGGACGGCAGAAGCAAGGCCGACAGGCATGGAGTTGGAGATATCAGCCGTTCCGACAGGTGAAGATGAGAGAACTATGTTGGTTCCATTGCTCCAGTTGGTTGAGCCGGCTGTGGCTGTGTTGCCGAATACGGCCTCACTCCAGGTCATGGCCGGAACATAACCTACGACATAACCCTCAACCCAAACCTCCGGATTATCGGTAGTGGAAGCGAGTACCTGCTCAACGCTGTAGGGGCTCTCCTTTGTACCGCTGCCGGAAGCCGGAGGATTGGGAGTATCGCCGATAACAACGCCGTCAATTTCGAAGGTGTTGGAAGCGCCGGTGCCCTGAACGCCCGGCATACCAAGGTATGTCGAAAGGGTTCCGCTAACACGAATTGATTTCTTATAAACTGCCGGATTATCAGCGAGATTACCATACTGACGGAGCGCACTTCCCTGCGGGAGAGCCACTGTCATACACTGAGTCCAGTCGGTGACATCCGCACTTGGTGCAATCACGAGGTTGTTATCCATCTCAGCTGCGGCCCCAAAGATGATGTCATCGTTGGAAGCCACTGTAACCACACCCGGTTTTACAGATCCTACAATATAAGCTGAAACCCAACCATTACGTCCCTGATCCTGCAATGCAGTAGCCTCCTCGATTGAATAGGGATCATCTTTCTGACCCTTCTGATTGAAATCAACATCTTCAAGAGAACGGATAAGAAGCTGCCAGCCATTTACCGACCCATCGGTAGTGGCATAGCTCGGATCGGAAGCATAATATGAAAGGATACCTCTTACTGTGCCTGTACCCTCGGGAAGGATATCGCTATAGAAAGTGGCATAACCGGATGTGCGGACGGTGAGCTTGGAACCGTTACCCTCCTGAGTGATGTAGCGGTTCACCGACTCCTGATAGGGAGCATAAGGCAATTCGCCACCACCTTCGAATTTCACATTACGGAATTCCACGAGCTGACCCTGCAGATTGTAGAAATCCACACCGGGACTTGAGGGAAGCTGATCGATATTCTCAAGAATGCAATACATCTCATCGGCCGGTTTCGGATCCTGAGGAGTTATGTAGCTTACCGCAGTCTGAGGAAGGCCGTTGAGTTCGACATGCTGCTGGAACACGTTGAAGTCAACCCTGCCCATTGAAGGATCACCGTAGTTATCCTCGTTAAGCCAACCGATCTGAAGGAGATAGTTGTATTTTCCGACCCAGAGACCGGTAAGATCAACCACAATCTCCTGACCGACATGATAGTAGTCATAGAGGCCTGCGCGGCGGATAGCGAAAGTCATCGCCGAAGTTTCATCCTGAATGCAGAGAGTCTGATAGATATTTCCGGTAGCATCGGAAGATATCACCCGACCCTTGACTATATAGGGGGTCTTGCTCTCCTCATCCTTATAGGGACAGAGCTGCATGTTCTCCTCTGCGAAGCGATCCTTGAAATCGGCTATGGTGGTGTTAGCGACATTCTTTGCCACCGGCTCCACCAGCCCGGGATCATCAAAACTGTTCTGGCAGGATGTCATCGCCCCCAATGGAAGAAGAGCAAGAAGTGCCCGGAATATATATTTTGATTTCATCTTTGATTATCTTTTAGTTTGTCTTTTTGATTGAGCTTTCTTTTTCTCTAAAAGGGATAAGCAGATCATTTGGCATAAACGCCGGCGATAGTTATCTTATCAATCTCCCATGTGCCGGAGAGTGTCTCTATCGAAGTGTAACGGAAACCTATCTCCACCTTCTTGCCGGCGAAATCATCGAGCACGATATAACCGGAATTAGAGAAAGTCCAGGAGTTTCCGGCCGGCGGATAAGGAACCTCAAGCTGAGTCCACTCCGTGGAACCCTCCTCGCGCACCAATGTCTGCGTCATCTGCTGGAAGCCCTCTGCATTATTGAAATAGTTACCTGCCTGATGAACCATCATTCTGACCTGGGTATAACCGGAGAAGTCGATAACGGGAGAGATTGCCATTGCATCAGTAACGTTGGCATTAGGAGAAATTCCTCCCTTTGCCACCAGACCATACTTATCACTGTATGTCCATGTTTCAAAACCGGCCTGCGAAGGATCACCCTGATCGAATGTGAATCCCTCCATTCCCTTGGTGAGATCAACGCTGTAGAATTCGCGGGCGCCGGATGGAAGCACCATATTGGGATCAGGTTCAGTACCCTTGTCTCCCCATACGAAGTCGCTGACACTTCTCACGCCATACTGGCCGCAATATTTGATTCCGACCGTACCAAACACTGTGACCTGAACACCGAGGTTCTCGGGATGGTCACCGAGGTTGAGGGCATTTCTGACAGCACCGCTCGGAAGCTGAACGGTAGCGATGTTTGCCGGATCCTTCTCATTCGGATCGGAAGCGATCATTATATTTGTCTTAACAGTGGCAGGAACGGTGAAATCGGCTGCAAGTTCAAGATTTGAATTGCTGATATCAACGTTCACCCAGCCTACTATGTAACCGGTAACCCAACATTCAGAACGATCGTAACCGAACTCATCATGGGGCACCGAACCTAAAGCAGCCTGATAAGCGGCCATCGGAGTGTTCCATTGTCCGTCACCGAGGTTTGCATCTCCAAGAGCTTCCGGTTTGTTGAGTGGGGGCAAAGCCTGGTCGCCGGTACAAGCAGTGAAGCTGATCAGCGCCATCACACCCATAAATATGCTTTTTATATATTTCATTGTATTTCCTTTTAATATTTTTTCGTCCCTACGACCTTAAGATTCTTAAAGATCTTAAAGACATTATAGACCATTTAGAATCTTACGCCAACATTGAAGAAGACACGGATTCCCTGAGCGTATGCCACTTTGTTGGGGAATTTGGTAGTGGTGTAGTTTGTGAAGTCAAACTTACCGTCCTGCCATCCACGCATCTGGATATTGCGGTTATTAAGAAGGTTGTTTACAGAAAGGTTGAAATTGAGGGAGCCCCATTTCATATAAAGAACTTTACCGATCGAGAGATTCATCACAAAAGCATCCTTGAGCTTATCCTGAGCGATGATTTCACGACGACGCTGATCATACTCCTCCTCGCTCTGGCATATCTTCCAGAGACCGGGCATCTCCTCATGACGGGCGAAAGAGAGATCATAGTAGTTGTCGGCCAGATAGTTGGCATTTACCTCAAAGAACCACTGCTTGATGTTGTAGTTCAGAGCAATACTGTAGGCCTGCTGGGGAGCGCAACCTATGTAATAGTTCTTAAGGTAAACCTGACGGTATACATCCTCTTCCGAACCATTGTCATAGTTTCTCACACCCATAGGATTGTTCTTATATTGATAGCGTGAGATATTGGCAGCTCCACGGACGCTGAGACCTGTCATGATCTTATATTCAAGACCGATCTCCACACCCTTGTATTCTGTCTCAACATCTGAGATGTTGTAGTTCATGAAGCTCTTGAGATCATAGTCATAGAATCCGGTGTGTTTCATTGCATCCCAGATATGGGTATAGAAACCGGTTACCGAACCGCGGAAATTCTTGTAGTTCCATACATAAGCTATATCGCCGCTAAGGAAACGCTCAGACTTGAGGCCCGGCACGGCATCATCCTTCGTACGGGGAGATACATATGCATCATAGGGGCGCGGAGCGCGTGTGCCGTAAGAGGCGTGAGCCACGAAATAATTACGGCCGTTCAGCTTATAGGTAGCACCTGCCTTTACAGAGGCGTTGTCGAAAGTGTGACGTTCACCGGCACCATATGAGTTCTCGGGAGCACGGCCATTCTGCATGTTACCATGACGCATGAAGTTCACATAGTTCACCTCCGCACCATAGTTCACGTTCCAATGAGTGGTCACGATCTGGTTCTGCAACCAGGCGCGCACCATGAGGTGACGGATATTATAATCGTAACCGAATACATCTCCATCTTTCACAAGACGGTTGGGATTACGCATATCATTCTGGAGTTTGTCGGTCGATCCACCGAAATCACGCTCTGAGTAAGTGTCGACATCGCGCCAGAATTCACCACCAAGAAGATCGCCGACAGTCTTGTAATAATGAGCGTCACTATAGTTCACGCTCAAGCCACCCTGAAGGGTCATGGCATCTGTGAGGCGATGGTTGATGTAGGAATTGAACATCCACTGAGTTACGTTGCTGTGGTTGTATTCAAGGATAGTGGTCGACTGTCCCCTGTATTCCGGATTGCGGTCGAAGTTTTCGCGGTTGAGCATATTCGACTGATAGATTGCATTCCAGTCGATCTGACGGATGCTCTCATCATTGCGCCAAAGATCGGTGATGAGGTTATACTGGTCGAGCTGAGCGTCATATACCTCTGTGCCGGGATCGGCAGTGGGAAGCCAGTATGAGGGAAGCTTGCTATAATAATCCGGAGCCGGATTCTGGCCGTAATAGTTCAGACGGCTCTGGGCATAAGCATTGTGACGGAAACCGATAGCCGTATTGAGGATGGTTCCTGCCTTGGGCTTGAAGATCCAGTTGAGGGTAGCCGAAGGATCAAAGCTCTTTATCACTCTTGAAGAACGTTTCTTCCCATTGAAATAACCCCATGAATTGTTATAGAGATTTGAGCCGGCAAGGTCGTAAGCCTCCTGAACGGAAGTGCCGGAAGTGGCGCGCTCGGTCGGAGCGCCCCATGTCGAGAGATTCAATGAGTGCTTATCGTTGAATATCTTCTGGAGACTCATTGCATAACCGAAAGAGTTGTAGAAAGTACCCTCTATCACACCTTCGTTTGCATATCGTCCGATCACTGAAGCAGAGAAAGCCCATCCGTTACGAGTCAGGCCTGTGCTGTATTGCAACATGGCACGCAGCATGTAGTTGGAGTTGGTGTAGCTGAGGTTTCCACGGAAACCGGGAGCATACTCACTCGCATAGGTGGTATTGTTGCTCGAACCGCCGATGTTGCCGATTCCGTAGGCAGCTGCCTCGCTGCCGAGGCTTACGCTCTTGGAGCGGAATGCGGAGGAGGTAAGACCGCCAAGACTTCCGTAGCTGAAAGAGCCACGCATCGGATCGTTGAATTCGATACCGTTGATGTAGGCAGTGTTCCAAGTATTGTCAAGACCGCGCTGTTTGTAGAAAACGGTGGAGAAGTTATAGTTCGACATCTGGTAGAAGATATCGTCGTTCGCACCCTGGATCGTACCCACATTCTGGGTCATGCCGTCGTCATCTGCGATCTGCTCCTCATCGAAGATAAATTCATCCGAATTTAGGAATGAGCCTTCATAGGCAGATTCTGACATCTTGATCTCACCTATATTCTTTACAAGACCGTCGACAAGATCAACATCAATAAAGAGATCTTCATATCCGAAAGCCACAACCTGCAGCACATCACGGCCGGGAGCTGCTTTTGATATTGAGAATGTTCCGTCGGATGTCGTTGTAACAAAAATCCCTTGGTCGCGCAGCAGAATATTGGCATCGGATATCGCCTTGCCACTATTCGCATCGACCACTGTGCCTTTGATTCCGGTGGCAGCCACCCCCGGCAATACCATGCACAAAAGCATCAGTAAAAATAATTTTGTTCGCATTTCGATGTTATGTTGGTTTGATAATTTCTGTCGTTGAAGAAATCTATGATTTTCGGGGAGCGGATCATCCTTGTTTCAAAATTAATCTACCCCCTGAGAAAAACCGGATCACTTCATTATTTCACTTCTTTCACGAGATATATCTCAGTAGGGAGGTGGTCGGAATAACCGTTAGACCAAGCTCCTCCGGAGAATGTGCGGTGGGGATATCCTTTGTACTGACCATCCTGCTGGAGCAGGAACGATTTGTTAAGCACCTCGGCTCCTTTGTATTGCAATCCACCTTTGTCATTCACAAGGTTTCCGTTAACTATGATCTGGTCGAAAAGGTCCCAGCTTCCACGATAGATGTAAGAACCGATACCCTTGTCAAGTTTCTCCCAGAAAGGATTGTAAAAGCCCTGGTCGGGAACATTCTTTATGCTCTTCTGGGCTCCGAGTGTTTCAGAAACACTCTTGTTGTGGGGATCATCATTGAGGTCACCCATCACTATGACGCCGATATTGGGGTCGATCTTATATAGGGAATCGGCAATAGATTTGCTGAGCGATGCTGCTGCCTCACGAAGCCAGCTGCTCTCCTTCTCACCGCCACGGCGGGAAGGCCAGTGGTTTACGATTATGGCCACGCGACTACCACCCAACAGACCGACCACACACATCTGGTCGCGGGTCTTGAACCTGGGAAGCTCCGGAACCACAAGACGATGGTTGGTAACATTAATGGGATGGAAGAAACGTGGATTGTAAAGGAGGCCGACATCGACGCCACGTGCATCAGGACTATCATGATGAACTATCTTGAGATTCCAGTTCTTGATAGCATCCGCTTTCACAAGATCCTCAAGCACGGTGATGTTCTCGATCTCACTCACTCCGATGATAGCCGGACCCATAGGGGTGGTCTTGGTTGTCATCTGCGAGATGGCATATGAAAGATTCTTGATTTTCGACCAATACTTGTTGCCATCCCACCGGTTCTTCCCGGCGGGAGAGAACTCAAGGTCATACTTGCCGTTGTTGTTGATCGTATCGAAGAGGTTCTCAAGGTTATAGAAGGCCACGCCGAAAGTGCGGAATTTACGCTCCTGCGCCGAGGCCGACACAGCCGCTGACGCCCCCATCAGGAGCAGAAGCGACAGTGTCAGAATTCGGTTTATTTTCATATGGTAAACAGTTGTTATGAGGAAGTTAAAATGAATTCATCAAAAATATTTAACCTCCTCACCGGTCATGGATGCGAGAAGATTGTTGGCAAGGCTGCTGGCTCCTATACGGAAAAGATCCTGATTCAGCCACTCATCACCAAGCACCTCTTTGACGATAGCATAATAATGAAGGGCATCCTCAGAAGTGCGTACGCCGCCCGAGGCCTTGAAACCTACCTTGCGACCTGTAAGGTCATAATATTCCTTGATACATTTGCACATCACGTATGCAGCTTCCAGAGAAGCACCCGGATATATCTTTCCTGTAGAGGTCTTTATGAAGTCGGCTCCGCTCCACATTGAAAGGATTGAAGCTTTCTTGATATTTTCGGCTGTCTTAAGCAACCCGGATTCGATTATCACCTTGAGCTTCGCATTGCGGGCGGTATGCTTCAGTTCTATTATCTCATCGCAGAGATCCTCATAATTTCCATCGAGGAAACGGCCGATATTGAAAACGATATCCACCTCATTGGCACCACCCTCGACAGCAAGAGCCACATCCGCAATCTTCACTGCATCAAATGTCTGGCTGGATGGGAAACATCCGGCAACAACCGCGATATCAACACCCTCAACATCGAGATTGGTCTTCACTACTTCCGCGAAATTACTGTAGACACATATCGCGGCCACGTTCTTGAACTGCGGATAGTCATTGTCGAAATCATTTACACGCTGAGTGAATTTTGACACACTCTTAACGCTATCCTCCGTACTGAGGGTTGTCAGGTCGATAGAGCTGAAGAGGAACTGATATACCTCCGGAGATGCGTATTTACCGGATTCATCAACTATTTTCTTAACTTCTGCTGCAACAACTTCATCATTCTCGAGAACCTTGCTGTCAGCAAGTGCTTTCTGGTATTTGTCCATGATCTTTGCAGGTATTAATGTTTATGTTATTATTCTTGATAGAGCCCCGCACACGAGGGTATATTAATCAACCTGCAAATATATTTATTAATTCTTAAAAACTAAAACAATTTTCTCTGTTTAGCAACATTTATCCTTTTTTAAGCATGGAGCTATGACCCTACGGTGTCTACTTGTTGCGGCGCGGAGCGATACGGTCGGGATTCCGGGAGAGGAAATCGGCCCACGACCTGGGTCCTTTGGCTATCTGCGGTTTGCCGGTTTCGTAGAAATGGGTGAGGGCCGCCGCCAACGCATCTGTGGCATCCAGAAGATGAGGCATATTCTCAGGCGGTATATGAAGCAGACGCTTGAGCATCTCTGCAACCCTCTCCTTTGAGGCTGAACCCGTGCCGGTGACGGCTTGCTTTATCGACAAAGGGGCATATTCGGCAATAGGAATGTCACGACTCAGAGCAGCAGCCATGGCTACCCCCTGAGCCCTCCCCAACTTTAGCATCGACTGAACGTTTTTACCGAAAAAAGGAGCCTCAATAGCCAGTTCATCGGGAAGATATTGCTCCACCAGACCTGTTACACGTTCGAAAATCCGATGCAGTCTCTTATAATGACTCTCAAACTTGTTGAGCTGGATCACTCCCATGACAATCACCTCCGGATGCTTCCCGTTTATACCCAATACTCCATACCCCATCACATTCGTGCCGGGGTCAATACCCATTATTATGCGCTCGTAAGATTTCAAACCGTGATTACATAAGAAATAAAAACCGACCGTTATTGGAATTCAAATCACCTGAGAGTGTGAAAATTTATGAGATTAGGTCTATTGTCTCGAATATTGAAGTGAAAACCATCGCTCCGGGTGAAAAGAGACGTTCAAAATCAGATATTAGCGGAGATAGAGAACTTTCCGACCATTCGAGAGCCTCCTCAATGGTCGGAAATTCGGCCTGGAATGCTACACTCAGTGCTTGCGCCTCGCCGGCAACCTCACCGCCTGCCTGGCGCATTACTGAAAGACGCGATGGAGCTTCCCCGGCTGCCTGACGTGCCCGGGGCATGACCCAATCTATAAACTCCTCTCCCCTTGCCGGATCAAGAATGAACGATGCGTTGTGGATGAACATATTGAAGTCGTTTAAACTATCTTGTTATAATGAAAAAAACGGCGCGCTTATCACTAAACACACCGCCAAAACAAAATTATGAAAAACATGATTGGAGCCTCTTGTCGGATTCGAACCAACGACCCCGAGATTACAAATCACGTGCTCTGGCCAACTGAGCTAAAGAGGCGAGTGGGCGAGCTACCTGCATCGCACCGCTCAACCCGCTACCCTTGCTTCGGTCAAGACCTGGGGGATTTACGGGGAGCTGGTCGTGAAGGACTCACCCGATGCAAAATTAACACTTTATTTTTATTCCACCAAATTTTTTTCATTTCACCCTCTCCACACGAATATGGTCGATGAGTGCATGATTGGTGAGGATATTCATATTTTCATCTTCGGGAAGATAGCGTATGCCAAGCGTATGTTTCCCTTTCTCCAGAGGAAGGGAGACATGGTTGGTTTCCCCCCAGTCATTCCAGTTTCCTCGTCCGCGGTGTGGCATAACCAGTGTCCCGGCCTTATTCCCGTCAAGGGTGAGGGTCCTCACGGCCGCTTTATTCTCGGTATTGACAGGGCCGTTACCATTGGCGTAGCGCAGCGAGATGGAATATTCTCCTGTCTCAGGCACCTCGATCTCCACCTCAACGGGGGCGGAATCTCTTCCGATCTCGACAAAACCGTCACCGGTAAATCCAGCCAATTTTTCGGAAGGGTGATAACTAACTTCTGATGATTTCAGGTCTTTACTCTCTCCCGGGAACTCATATAGGGTTAAGGGCCGGTTGCTGCGGGGTTCTGAAGCAAATGAAGGGGTGCCATCGCCGGCTACGCCGATAACCTGCCATTCTCCGGGTTCGACAGCCGGATAGGTGGTCTCGCGTGTCACGGCAACAACATCTCCATCCTTCAACACCTCGTAATGGCCAATATATTCTATAGGATTCCATTGCAACAGATTGTTAACCGGAACACCGGGAGCATCAAGAGCCGGATCGTTTGAAAGCCATGCCACGGGAGTTAATGGAGCCTTGCTATTGGAAGTGCTGTTAAGCTTCATCGGGGCGATGGGCTGATTGTCGAGGCGTATAAGTATATCTCCCCCATTCTTGAGCATCTTTGCAGGAATCAGTTTCCCTTGCTCCGGATAAAGATTCTTTCCGTTGACTACCAATTCTTTAATCCTATCTCCATATCCTTCAACCGTGATATTAAGTTTTGCACCGCGATAAGGGAAGTTAGACAATGTCCGCTTCCCGGCAAGCACCTCCGGCACAAAGGGACTGAACACAAGGCCATCTTTTTCGAAATGAATTCCGAAAAGCACTCTGGTGGTAAGGGCAATGTTCCCGGAAAGAGACCAGAGCATGTTGGAGGAGTTAAGTTCGGTATAGATATCCCCGTTGTCAAGATTAAAATTCTCCTTGTTTGTGGCGAACAGGGCAGCAGGACGAAACACCGAACCTATGCCCTCCAATACCCCTCGCTCATTTCCGGCCTTGGCCTGTGCAAGCGTCCAATAGGAAGCCACAAATGGCCATAAGGCATTGTTGTGATAGTTAGGGATATCAGCTATCTGCGGATAGAAGATAGCCGGACCGAAAGGGGTGTGGGGATTATTCTCGGAAATGGATTTCTGATGATCGGCGGGCGCGATATCATAAAGAATGGCCAATGCCTCCCCGAGAGTCTCGGCACGCGGGTTGAGGATCTTGTTGTCGCGGCCGTAGGTATACATTCCGTAATACCCTTTGTCGGGCATCCAGAACACCTTGTCGATATTGGCGGCCAAAGCCGTGGCTTTCCCCTTCAGCTTTGCTGCTTCCTGCTTCTTGCCAAGTTCGGCGGCCATTTCCGCGGTAGCGTTGAGGGCTGCAGCATACATGACATTTGTACCCATGGCCTCGCTTTGAGATATATCGGCCGTCTGCATCCAGCGGGGATAGCTTTGCTCCCGCCAGTCGATGAAGGAGGTCTCCCCTTTCACCAGTCCACGTGAACTCATCACGGTCTTCTCATCCTTCTCTATCGAACTCAAGGCTATCGGATATACTTTTTCAAGCCATTTGCGGTCGCCTGTCACTTTATACACCTCCCAAGCTGCCAACACCCACACCATTCTGTCGGTAGAGATCGGCCACGCACCACCCGAACCGGTATCCTGAATAATCTGACCACTCGGATTCACCTTCTTCATCAGTGATATCATCGATGCTTCGGGCTGCATATAGGCCATGGAGAGAATGATTGAATAACTCACGTCACGAGTCCATACTCCTGCCCATTCCTTTCCCGTACGCAAAGTGGTGTCGGGCTCTACTGCATTCACCATCTCATCAAGACCCATATTGTAGATTGCCTCATGGAGAAGGTTGTCTGACTTTAGATGCGGATAAGCTGAGAGATCATTTTTCATCTTCCAGCTCTGCTCCACTGGCATGAAATATCCCGGACGTGCCTTGTAAGTGGAACGGATCTCCCAGGGGCTTTCAGCCCATGCCTTGAATTCACCCTGAAAAATTGTGTCGCCGGCCCAGCGATAGGCCTCAGTCTCCACTATCACCGGTTCAGCTGCTGAGGCTGAAACCGCCATCATGATAACCGGAGTGAGGAGCAACGAACGTTTAACTATATCTCTTTTCATTTCTTACGACGGCTTCTACCCTTGGAATGAGATTTCTTACCTTTAGGTTCATGACGTTTGCCCGGCTTGGGAGCCTCAATCGGCTTATTTGGATTACCCGAGTCGGAGATAAGCGCGAAGTCAAGCTGCTTGCGATCGAGATCAGCACGGGCCACCTGCACTTTCACCTCATCCCCAAGTGTGTATTTTGTGCCGTGTCGGCGTCCGATAAGACAGTAATTCTTCTCATCGTAATCATAATAATCATCTGCAAGATCCCTCACAGGCACGAGGCCCTCACATTGCGATTCAGTGAGTTCTACATAAAATCCCCATTCCGTTACGCCCGAAATCACGCCATCATAAATCTCTCCGAGGCGATCTTTCATGAATTCAACCTGCTTATATCTTATTGAAGCGCGCTCGGCATTTGTGGCCAGCTGCTCCATCTCAGAAGAATGCTTACACTCATCCTCGAGTTTGATTTTCTCTACACTGCGTGCTCCGTCAGCATATTTGGCCAGCAGACGGTGAACCATCATATCGGGATAACGGCGAATCGGAGAGGTGAAGTGGGTGTAATAATCAAGAGCGAGTCCGTAGTGCCCCACGTTGTCGGTGGTGTAGATGGCTTTGGCCATCGATCTGATAGCCAGGATTGAGAGCATATTTTCCTCCCCCTTCCCTTTCACATCCTTCAAAAGGCGGTTGATACTCTTGTTAACCTCTTTTGCACGCCCGTCGGTGGCAATCTTGTAGCCGAATCGCGCACCGATCATAGCCAGATTGCTGAGTTTCTCAGGATCCGGATTGTCATGAACGCGATAAACAAAGGATTTGGCTTTCTTACCTTTAGGCACCTTGCCGATGGTCTCCGCAACCGTCAGGTTTGCAAGGAGCATGAACTCCTCAATAAGTTTATGGGCCTCTTTCGATTCCTTGAAATAGACACTTATCGGCTTTCCATTCTCATCAATCTCGAATCTCACCTCAGAGCGATCGAATTCCAGAGCACCGGCCTCGTAACGCTTACGGCGCAGAACCTGAGCCAAACCGTTAAGCACATTTATCTCACGTGCAAAGTCACCTTTCCCGCTTTCGATTATCTCCTGTGCCTCCTCGTAGGTGAAACGTCGGTCACTGCATATCACGGTCCGCCCGATGCGATGATTCACTACATTCCCCTTAGGATCCATCTCGAAAATGGCGGAGAAGGTAAGTTTCTCCTCGTTAGGTCGAAGCGAACATATGCCGTTCGACAGATGCTCGGGAAGCATCGGAATCGTGCGGTCTACGAGATAAACGCTTGTGGCTCGTTCCTTTGCCTCCTTGTCAATGATTGAGCCGGGACGCACATAGTGTGTGACATCGGCAATATGCACTCCCACCTCCCAGTTGCCGTTGGCAAGTTGACGGATCGAAAGGGCATCATCGAAGTCCTTGGCATCCCGTGGATCGATTGTAAAGGTGGTCACATTGCGGAAATCTTCCCTCTTCGACACCTCCTCCGGAGTGATGCCGGCCTCAATCTTCTGAGCAGCTTTCTCAACATTTTCGGGATACTTATAGGGAAGTCCGAACTCTGCAAGAATGGCATGCATCTCAGCTGTGTTCTCACCTTTCTTACCCAATATATCCACTATCTCTCCACGCGGATTCATCTCATCATCCTTCCAGTAGGTGATCCGAGCTATCGCCTTGTCCCCGGATTTACCCCCCTTGAGTTTATTTTTGGGGATAATTATATCAGCGGCAAGGAACTTGGAATCTGTCACAAGGGCGGCATAATTCTTATCGATTTTCAATGTCCCGATAAACACCTGATCCTTTGCATCCAGAATCTCTATGACCTGTGCTTCCGGTTCGCGCCCGGCACGGGCGGCCGATACCATCACGCGGACTTTGTCACCGTTGAGGGCGTGCATCGAATTGCGCTCCGCTACCATGATCTGCTCGTCATCGATCACAACAGCATTCTTGCCGTTTGACCGACGCACAAAGTATCCGACATTCTCCGTTCCTCGATTGGAGAATGCCTTGTATTTACCGAGTCCTACTTCCTGAATCTCATCTATTGCAACAAGTTCGTCGAGTAGATTTATAAGATCGAGCCGACTGGCAGGATTTGTAGCATCGATTGCAAAAGCGATCTGTTTATAATTGAACGACTGCTTGTTCTGCTTCTGGAGGAAATCAAGCACTCTCTGCTGGAGTTCCTTCTTCTTGAGCCTCTTTGCCGGCTCTTTGACTGTATTGTTCTTACTCATATGCGGGTTACAGTTTTCTATCGTTATTACTTAGTTATATTATTCTCGTATTGGTGTGTATATGCGCAAATATACAGAGGTTATACACCCCTGTATTTTATCAACACACTTCTATTCTACTTTATTAACACATATTACGCCAAATTTCCCGCAAAGATATAAACAAAAGATAATTATTCTTAATTTTCATTCGGGCGGGAAGCACCTTTCTCTATGGCGATGGCGTTTGCGGCTACAACTGCTTTAGATATATGGTCGCAGATGTGTTCCTCGCCAATCAGCTTGTCTATACCAGCCTTGTGGAGATCCTCACGAACATTATCCCGGACTCCCGACAATACTATCAGGATCCCTTCGCGATGGGAGGATTCTATAAGAAGCTGAAGGTTATGAAGTCCTGTTGAATCAATGAAAGGAACCTTACGCATACGGATGATTCGCACCACCGGTTTCTCCTGAAGACTGAGCCGCACCATTTCATCGAATTTGGTGGCTGCCCCGAAAAAGAATGGACCATCTATCTCATAAACCGATACACCCGGCCTAAGATCGAGAACCTCATGCTTCGAGCTGTCGGTGTCTGCTATGGCGTCAAGCTGCTCTCCGTAAACCTTGATGGTGGTATTCTCCGTGATACGCCGTAGAAATACTACCACTGCCAGCAACAGGCCGATCTCGATTGCAATCGTAAGATTGAAGATTACGGTGAGGAAGAAGGTGACGATAAGCACCCAGATATCCCCTTTCGGATTATTGGCCATTCCCACAACCGTACGCCATCCGCTCATGTTGTAACTTACCATTATCAGCACTGCAGCCAGACATGACATAGGAACAAGATTGATGAGGGGCATAGCAAAAAGGAAGATGAGTAAAAGCACCACGGAATGAATTATTCCAGCTACCGGTGTCTTACCCCCGTTGGTGATGTTGGTCATGGTGCGGGCGATAGCTCCCGTAACAGGAATTCCACCGAAGAATGGCACCGTGACGTTGGCAAGTCCCTGCCCTATCAACTCCGTATTGCAGTTAGTGCGGTCTCCGGTTCGTCCGTCGGCAACAGTAGCGCTAAGAAGACTCTCTATCGCTCCAAGCATGGCAATCGTAAACGCGGAGGGAAGCAGCAGATTGACCGATTCCATGTTCAGCCCTATGGCATGAGGGACGGGAAACATCGGCTTCAGGTCGCCAAAACGATCACCGATTGTCTGTATGCCGTCGATTCCCATAAACTTGTGTAAGACCCATACTGCGGCCGACACAAGGACGATGGCAGTCAAGGCTCCGGGAAGTCGCTTGGAGATTTTTGGGGTAAGGATAATCACGGCCAAGGATAATAATCCTGTAAAAAGTGTAGGGAGATCTATTGTGTTGAAATTGTCAATATACACTCTCCATTTACCAATGAAATCTCCCGGCATCGATTCATTTATTGTGAGTCCGAAGAAATCGGGCATCTGGGTAGAGAATATTGTCACGGCTATACCGGCTGTGAATCCTACAACAATCGGATACGGAATGAATTTGATTACAGTTCCCAACCTGAAGAATCCCATCAGAAGAAGTATACACCCGGCCATGAACGTCGCCATCGCCAGACCCTGGAGTCCATAAAGCTGGATGATGTTGTAAACGATTACTATGAATGCCCCTGTCGGCCCCCCAATCTGAACAGAATTTCCTCCAAAAGCCGAGACGATAAAGCCACCGATGACAGCTGTGACAAGTCCCACCGTCGGACTCACACCGCTCGCTATCGCGAATGCTATCGCCAACGGGAGAGCCACAATTCCTACTACAATTCCTGCTACAAGATCACTACGAAATTTGGCGAGGGTATAGTTCCTGCACGCCGTAACAATCGCCGGCTTAAAGTCGGGTTTACCTAAGATTTTCATAACTGCACTGATACGCGGAACACCATGCTCCGCATGATTTTTACCTGTAATTCCTATAATTTCGCGGCAAAGTTACAAAAAATCCTCCAATTAATTCAAGTCCGACCTGCGAGCGACCTTTAAGACTTAGGCCCCGACTCATAAATTTTGAGAGTCTGGAATCTTATGATTCTGGTTTCTCATCAGAATGAAAATGCAAATACAAAAGTTTAGCTTTCGAGGGACCAACAACTTCTGAAATTTCATCTAAAGTAGCCTCTTTCAATCGTTTAAGGCTCTTAAAGGCTTTCATCAGGGTTGATGAAGTGGCTGGCCCGATACCTGATATATTATCTAATTCACTCACTACCTGTCCTTTAGAACGGCGATTGCGATGATGCGTTATTCCAAAGCGGTGAGCTTCATCACGTAATGCCTGTATCACACGCAGACTCGGAGATTTCTTATCAATGTAAAGAGGTAACGAATCTCCAGGAAAATATATCTCCTCCAATCTTTTGGCAATTCCTACCAGAGCTACTTCTCCCCTTATTCCCATTTCGTCAAAGGCCTCGACGGCGGCACTGAGCTGTCCCTTGCCTCCATCCACCACCACCAGCTGCGGCAACGGTTCCCCTTCAGCCATCATTCGTGTATAGCGGCGATGCAAAACCTCTTTCATTGATGCAAAATCATTTGCTCCGACCACGGTCTTGATATTGAAATGCCGGTAATCGCGTCTGGCCGGCTTTCCATTACGGAATACCACGCAGCTGGCCACCGGATTAGTACCCTGGATATTCGAGTTATCGAAACACTCGATGTGACGCGGCTCCTTACTGAGGCGGAAATCACTCTTCATCTGCGCCATCAATTTCTCCACTCCTCTCTCAGGATTAAGTTTTTCGGCCTGCTTCTCAACATCATTCATGTATTGGGTTGCATTCTTCATTCCCACCTCAAGAACTTTCCGCTTGTCACCTCGCTTAGGGATTACAAACTCAACACCCTCGAATTCCACATCCGGCAGGAACTGCACAATCACTTCACGAAATTCCCGATCAAACCGGTTTCTCACCTCATCTATCGCCATCGAAAGAATCTCCTCTTTTGTGACCTCATTCTTCTGCCGCCTGAACTCCAGATTGAGGCTTTGAGTCACAGCTCCGCGATTGAGATGCATGAAATTCACGAAAGCCTTATCCTCATTTTCCACATAAGCGAACATATCGATGACCGCAGTTCCGGGTTCGCCGATCACACTTTTCGCATTATAGCGTTTCACTGCCTCATATTTCTCCTTAACGATCTGCGCTTCCTCAAATTTCCATTGCTCGCTTAGCTTAGACATCTCCTCCCTAAGAACATTCTCCAGTTCCACTGTCTCTCCGTTGAGAATCTGACGAACCCTTGCAATATACTCCCCGTAACCTTCCGGACTCACTAACCCCCGGCAAGCTCCGCCACATTTCCCTATATGGTAGTCCAGACATAATGAATATTTGTTCCGGGCTATGCTGCGCTCATCAAGATTATGACGGCAACTCCTCAGTGGATAAACCTCCCTTATCAACGAAAGAACCACTTTGGCTGAATGCGAATTGCTATAAGGGCCGTAATATTTCCCATGAAGACCTTTTTCCCTTGTCATGAAAACACGTGGGTAAAGCTCCTTTGTAATCACGATCCAGGGATATGACTTATCATCCTTGAGAAGCACGTTATATCTTGGCTGATACTCCTTGATCATGGCATTCTCAAGATGAAGCGCATCTTCTTCGGTCGCTACCACGATGAAGCGCATGTCTACTATATTCCGAACCAGAAGATTTGTGCGTATTGAATCATGACGGCGGTTAAAATAAGAAGAAACACGTCTTTTCAGACGCTTAGCCTTTCCGACATATATAACCTTCCCCGTTTTGTCAAGATACATATATACCCCGGGAGAATCGGGGAGATTCAGAATCTTCTCACGCAATTGTTTGCCGGGCCGATTATTATAAAGGTCCTCAGATGTGCGGTCGGGCTTTATCTCAATATCAAAACCTCCGAATTCATCGATATTTCTTCCGGTGCTCGCCAAAAGTGTCTTTAAATCTTTACGCGCTTTCATCGGTGTTTTTTCTTCATCCAGATTCATTTCTTTCTCTCCTTTTTAATTCCCTCCGACAAGATCAGCATCCTTGACGAAAACTTCTCCTATTCTCTCCTCTCTTCATTATAAACCTTCCGGCCCGCATCTGAATATAAAAGCTGAAACCTCCGAATCCATCGGAGGTTTACAGTATATATAAGTATAATCTTCTTCTTAATATTTCAGGAGTGAAGTCACCTCACAATCTTTTGGAAGGATATCACGCCCTTTCAAATCAGTTAGCTCAACAATGAAGTTAATATAGATTTTCTTCGGATTCATCGTCTTTACGAGCTCATAACATGCAAGCATCGTTCCTCCTGTTGCGAGGAGATCGTCATGAAGCACCACCACATCATTCTCGTTTATTGCATCATTATGCATCTCGATGGTGTCCACGCCATACTCCTTTGCATAGGCCTTCTTTATTGTCACAGCCGGAAGCTTACCCGGTTTGCGTGCCGGCACAAAGCCGCATCCAAGTTCATAGGCCATTATGGAACCTCCGATAAAACCGCGAGACTCTATACCTACAATTTTTGTCACACCTTTTTCGCGATAAAGATCAGCAAGAGCTTTCCCCGTTACATGCAAGGCCTCTCCATTCTTAATCATGGTAGTCAGATCACGGAAAAGAATTCCCTTTGATGGAAAATCAGGCACATCCCTGATGAGGGTTTTTAATTCTTCGATTAACATATCTTTGATTTTTATTGTTGGTTTAAATATTAGGTAGCCCTTCAAATTAAAATGCTATTATTTATCATTACCTATATATGCTGAGCATATTGCCTTTGTTTAATATGAGCAGCTACTTTTTTTCATAGTCATATCCTCGATGCCTGAAGCGATCATTATATAGGCTATTTGAATTATCCCCCACTTGAGAATTATTTTTTAGATAATCGGCATTGTCAGATTTAAGGTTCCCTTTAATCCGTCACTGCCATTATTATTCATCTAATGATTCCCGACCGGAAGATATGATTATTTATTTAAATTGTTCCACGTGGAACAATTATTCCATATCTTGTTCTTATATATTGATTTATGAGTATTATCCATTATTTGTTTCACAAATGGTCAACATCCAAGAAAGATATATCGCAAGCCACGACTAATCATTCAAACGATGTAACTCCATTAACTTACACTTCGCATTCTCCGCAACTGGAAGTTTTATGATAAATCCAACATCAATTCCGGAGGAGAAGAAGAAGCACATTAATATCAGCCGGCGACACCCCCGGAATTCGAGAAGCCTGCCCAATCGTGTCTGGCCTATGAAGATTGAGCTTTTGACGCGCCTCCGTTGAGAGTGCCTTTATTTCATCAAACTTCATCGAGGAGGGTATCTTTACATATTCCAACCTGCTCTGTTTCTCCGCAAGTTCTCTCTCCCTCTCTATGTATCCTCCATACTTGATAAGGATCTCGGCAGCTTCTATAATTTCAGATCTCCTTGCTTCTTCAATTGTTTCAATTTTTGATTTTAATTTTGGCAACTCCTCAGAAAGAAGATTTAAATTTAATTGCGGTCTTTTAACAAGATCAATCAATTTAAGGGAGGCGGTGAGCGGTGTTGTTGAATGAGATTCTAAAAACCGGTTGAATTTATCTGTAGATTTTACGAGATAATTTTCACAGAATTCAATCAACGAATCACGCGCATCTTTTTTGCTAAGCATTGCCTCATATCTTTCTTTAGAAGCAATGCCTATTTCATATCCTATCGGAGTGAGCCGCATGTCAGCATCATCCTGACGTAACAGAATCCTATACTCAGCTCGGGAGGTAAACATACGGTAAGGTTCATCAACACCCTTAGTCACCAAATCATCAATCAGAACTCCTATGTAAGCCTGATCTCTTCCCAGAATAAGGGGTGCCTCACTTTTGTTCCTCAGGGCTGCATTGATTCCGGCAATGAGTCCTTGGGCAGCTGCCTCCTCATATCCGGTGGTACCATTCACCTGCCCGGCAAAATAGAGTCCTCCTATCAATCGGGTCTGCAGATCATGTCGCAATTGTGTCGGAGGGAAATAATCATACTCTATAGCATAACCGGGACGATAGAACTGAACATTTTCCAACCCCGGAACCTTTTGCAAAGCATCCATCTGAACCCTCCAGGGAAGAGAACTTGAGAATCCATTAATATAATATTCTTCCGTAGTCTCCCCCTCCGGCTCAAGAAACAATTGGTGACTCTCCTTATCTGAGAAAGTGACAATCTTTGTCTCTATGCTCGGACAATATCGGGGACCTATGCTCTTAATGTCGCCATTATATAGAGGGGAATCATTCAGGTTTAAATGTAGAATTTCATGAACTTCAGGGTTAGTGTGAACAATCCAACATGAACGATTCTTAAGCACCCGTTTCACATCGGGAAGGAAGGAGAACTTATGGAAATCATTAAGATCACCGGTCTGCTCCTCCGCCTTTTTAAAATCAATTGTTCTTCCATCAATTCTCGCCGGCGTACCGGTTTTCATTCTCCCGATCTCAAACCCTAAAGAAACCAGCTGATCACTCAATCCTTTTGAGGAATCTTCAGATATACGTCCACCTTCAATTTTGACCGGACCGAAGTGCATAAGTCCATTAAGAAATGTTCCGGCAGTGAGAATGACCTGAGGAGCAACAAAATTAACTCCAAGAGCTGTAGTAACACCTGTGACACGCATTTCACGACCATCACAGGGATCATCATACGGCTCAGTCTGAAGAGAACATACGGTATCCTGGAATATCGACAGATTAGGTGTCTCATCCAATATTTCCCGCCAGGCATCAATATATTTGGCACGATCACTCTGCACACGAGGTGACCAGACAGCAGGACCTTTGGAACGATTCAACATTCTGAATTGAATGGCCGTTCTATCCGCAATGATACCCATCATTCCTCCAAGAGCATCTATTTCTCTGACTATCTGACCTTTTGCAATACCACCGATAGCCGGATTACAAGACATCTGAGCAATCCGGTTCATATCTTTGGTTATCAGGAGCGTAGATGCGCCAAGACGGGCGGCCGCCACAGCAGCTTCACATCCTGCATGACCACCTCCAACTACAATGACATCAAATTCAAATTTCATATAAAGCCAATGCCTTATTCTCTTCCTTCTCCATTATCTCCCTCTCTCCGGGACCCTTATCATTAATCCCACAAAGATGAAGAACACCATGTATTATAACTCTCAGAAGCTCCCTGTCATAGGAAACTCCAAGTTGATGAGCATTCGATTTAACGGTATCAAGAGAGATAACCATGTCACCTCCTATTTTACCCTGCCGTGAATAATCAAAAGTTATAATGTCGGTATAATAATCATGATTAAGAAATTTACGGTTAGTGTCAAGGATATATTCATCGTCACAGAAACAATAGGTGAGACCACCAACCTTGTAACCATATCCTGACGCAACAGTTTCTATCCAGGTTGCGATCTTCTCAAAATTGAGGTTGGGAAGATCCACACCCTCTACCATGTAGTCTATCATAATTCGTGATTATCTCTTACAAAAATAATAAAAAAGCGTCAAAATCCGAAAATTTAGTACATGTGCATTTAATTGCCTTATGATATTCTATTTGAGTTTCTTGACCGCAACACAGATAATTACCATAATTATCTGTGTTAAAACATATTAACTTGAATATTAATTACATTTAAGGCTCTGAGAATATAGAATTTAGCTTCACCCTCTCAGTTATACGGGATTTTTATGATAAAAAAGCACAAATTTTGACGTAACCTACGATTCATTTATCGGTAACTCCCCACGACCCTTTTATATTTTATGGGATGAGTTTCTATTTGACAACTCGACCCAATGATGAATCTCACGATTGTCAATGTTCGTAAAAAATTAAGGTGATTACCAAAAACGGGTAATCACCTTAAAATTATTTGTCCGGAATTTTTATCCTATTAGTAAGGGAAATTTAAAGATCAATATTCATCCCAGCTCTTGATCTTGATCTCCGACACAGGAAGCTCACAGAAGGCCCTTATAAATGCCGCAGCAAGGCGCGCGTTAGTAAGCAATGGGATATTCAGGTCAATGGCTGCACGGCGCACCTTATAGCCGTTACTGAGCTCCTTGGGGGTAAGATTCTTCGGGATATTGACAACAAGATCTATTTCCTTATTATGGAGCAATTCGAGAGCCTGCGGCTGACGATCATCAGTTGGCATGTAGACAGTGATAGCGGGAACACCATTCTGCGCAAGGAAACGTTGCGTACCCTCAGTTGCATATATCACATACCCCTTACGATGAAGCATACGGGCCGGCTCAAGGAGATCAACTTTCTGACGGGCCGTTCCTGAACTAAGAAGTACACTTTTCTTTGGAATCGTATAGCCGACAGAGAGCATGGATTTAAGAATTGCCTCAGAAGTATCATCACCTATACATCCAACTTCACCTGTAGAAGACATATCAACGCCAAGCACAGGATCAGCACCTTGCAATCGCGAGAATGAGAACTGCGAAGCCTTTATCCCTACATAATCGAGATCGAACGCGGACTTCGATGGCTTGTCAACCGACATCCCCAGCATAACTCTTGTAGCAGCATCTATGAAATTCTGCTTAGACACCTTGGATACGAAGGGGAAGGAACGGGAAGCACGCAGGTTACATTCAATCACCTTGATATCATTATCTTTAGCGAGGAACTGGATATTGAACGGACCGGAAATATGAAGTGCCTTAGCAATTCGCCCTGAAATCTTCTTTATACGCCTCATTGTCTCCACATAGAGCTTCTGAGGCGGGAACTGGATTGTAGCGTCACCTGAGTGCACACCGGCAAACTCAATGTGTTCCGATATGGCATAAAGCTTGATATCGCCATTTTGAGCCACAGCATCCATCTCAATCTCCTTGGCACCCTGTATGAACTCGGAGACAACCACCGGATGTTGTTTCGATACATTCGCGGCAAGCTTGAGGAACCTCTGTAACTCATCCTCATTCGAGCACACATTCATGGCAGCTCCTGAAAGCACGTACGAGGGGCGCACAAGCACCGGGAAACCAACTTCTGCCACAAACATATCTATATCCTCCATTGAGGTCAACTCACGCCAGCGAGGCTGATCCACACCGATAGAATCACAGAGAGATGAGAATTTATTGCGGTCTTCTGCATTATCAATATCCTTAGCCTGAGTACCCAATATATTGACATCCGCCGCATCAAGACGCATGGCGAGATTGTTAGGGATCTGTCCGCCTGTCGACAATATGACTCCATGAGGAAGCTCCAGTTCAAGAATATCCATCACCCTCTCATAGGTCAGCTCATCAAAATAGAGCCTCTCACACATGTCATAGTCTGTTGATACCGTTTCAGGATTATAATTTATCATTACCGGCCGATAACCGGCCTCGGCAACCGTCATGAGCGCATTCACACCACACCAGTCAAACTCAACTGAACTACCGATACGGTAAGCACCCGACCCAAGCACAACAACAGAGCGGTGATCACCCGTATAATCAACATCGTTCTGACGCCCGTTATAGGTGAGATAGAGATAATTTGTCTGCGCCGGATACTCAGCAGCAAGAGTGTCGATCTGCTTCACCACAGGGCGGATTCCTCTGCGAAGACGATCCTCACGAACCACATTCGACAACGATTCTGCCTCAGCATTCATACGGTCACCCCAAAGAGCCCTACCTATCTGGAAATCACTGAAACCCTGCTCTTTTGCCTTACGCATAAGACTATCTGAGATCTGATCAAGAGAATCAAACTGCTCAAGTTCCTTACACGTGTTATGAATTATCATAAGCTTCTCAAGAAACCATCTGTCAATCTTTGTCAGTTCATGGATTCTCTCTACCGTGTAACCTCTTCTGAGCGCCTCTTCAATAGCGAAGATTCGCTTGTCGGTAGGTTCACTCAGAGCTTTATCGAGATCATCAATCTTAAGGGATTTATTCTCAACGAAACCATGCATTCCCTGTCCGATCATTCTCAGACCTTTCTGGATCACCTCCTCGAATGTACGGCCAATTGCCATTACCTCACCTACCGATTTCATAGAACTGCCGATCTCACGTCTTACACCATGGAATTTTCCGAGGTCCCAACGAGGAATCTTGCATACTATATAATCAAGAGCAGGCTCAAAGAATGCCGATGTTGATCGGGTCACGGAGTTCTTAAGATCAAACAGACCATAGCCGAGACCGAGTTTGGCTGCCACGAATGCCAGTGGATATCCCGTGGCTTTGGAGGCAAGCGCAGAAGAACGAGAGAGACGCGCATTGACCTCTATCACGCGATAATCCATGGATTCAGGATCAAACGCATATTGAACGTTACACTCCCCTATGATTCCGATATGGCGGATGATCTTTATCGCAAGCTTGCGAAGCATGTGATAATCTTCATTCGAAAGAGTCTGAGAGGGAGCAACAACTATACTCTCACCCGTATGGATTCCGAGAGGATCGAAATTCTCCATATTGCAGACAGTGATACAGTTGTCGAAACGGTCACGAACCACCTCATATTCCACCTCTTTCCATCCCTTAAGCGATTTTTCCACCAGCACTTGGGGAGAGAAAGATAGAGCCTGCTCCACGAGCTGAAGAAGCTGTTCGCGATTATCACAGAAACCACTTCCGAGACCACCCAGCGCATAGGCGGCGCGGATGATAACCGGATAGCCGAGACGGTCGGCCGCAGCCAGAGCATCCTCAACAGAGTCAACAGCCTCGCTCTTTATGGTCTTGACATCAATCTCATCAAGTTTCTTTACGAAGAGCTCACGGTCTTCCGTATCCATTATCGCACGCACCGGCGTACCGAGAACCTTCACATCATATTTCTCCAAAACTCCTGACTCATATAATTTGACGCCACAGTTTAGAGCAGTCTGGCCACCAAAAGCCAGGAATATTCCATCGGGACGCTCCTTCTCTATCACTTTCTCCACAAAATAGGGAGTCACAGGAAGGAAGTAGATCTTATCAGCAAAACCGTCGGAGGTCTGGACTGTCGCGATATTGGGATTGATAAGCACAGTCTCGATATTTTCCTCCTTCATGGCTTTCAATGCCTGTGAACCGGAATAATCAAACTCTCCGGCCTCACCGATCTTAAGCGCGCCGGAGCCTAAAAACAATACTTTCTTGATTTCTTTATCCTGATGGTGCATAACTATATTGTGGATTTATGAGGATTCAACTTATGATGCATTGCTTACAGAAGCAAGGAGCTTCAATAAAAAAATGACCCGTGAAACCGTTGCTTCACAGGTCGGGTAATATTTTTCACAAAAGACTGATGAATTCATCAAAAATGAATTCCGTATCTTTCGGGCCACTGCTCGCCTCAGGGTGGAACTGCGCAGAGAAGAAGGGCTTCGACTTATGCCGGATACCCTCATTGGTGCCATCGTTCATATTTATGAAATGAGGCTCCCAATCGGCCGGAATCGTATCGTTATCTACAGCGAAACCATGATTCTGCGATGTTATGAAACAACGTTCGGTGCCGCTGAGTCTCACAGGCTGATTATGGCTGCGGTGACCATACTTTAGTTTGTATATCTTCGCTCCGGCGGCTTTGCTTAGGAGCTGGTTTCCCATGCAGATTCCACAAATCGGCTTTCCTATCTCAAAAGCCTTACGGATATTCTCCACTGTCTTTTCAGCAAATTCCGGACTTCCGGGGCCATTGCTTATGAACAGCCCATCATAAGGAATCTGTGTGAAATCGTAATCCCAGGGAACAAGGGTGACACGCACTCCGCGACGTGTGAGACAGCGGATGATGTTGTATTTCGTGCCGCAATCCACCAGCACTACCCTTTTCTCCCCCTCTCCGAATTCCTGAACTTCGGTTGTGCTGACCTTTGCTATAAGATTTTCCTTATTGGGATCATGGAATTCGATATCCTCACCCCCTTCGAACGTGATTTTTCCAAGCATTGAACCTTTATCGCGCAGAAGCTTGGTGAGAGCTCTGGTATCGATGCCGTAGATTCCGGGAATCTTCTCATCGCGAAGCCACTCCGACAGAGAACGGGTGGCCTGCCAGTGGCTCGGCACCCAACTGTAATCCTGACATACGATCGCCTCGCAATGGATCCGGCTCGACTCGAAATAGTCGCTTACATTAGCCTCAGTGCTTTTTTCAGCTGAGGGAACTCCGTAATTGCCGAGAATAGGATAGGTAGTGACAAGAATCTGACCTTCGTAAGAGGGGTCGGTTAGACTTTCGGGATATCCCGTCATAGCGGTATTGAACACCACCTCCCCTGCGCAGGGCTTTTCATAACCGAAGGAGAATCCTTCGAACTTTGAGCCGTCTTCAAGAGTGAGCACGGCCTTTCTGGAATCTTGCATCGTGTTCATTTTGATTGCAAAGTTACGGAGAATAGAGTTAATTAGCAAATAAAATTTTGTTGCAAACGAAATATACATTAATTTTGCATCACCCGACTGATCCACCTCCGGATTATCAAGGTGATTCCATTAGTCGGGACAACTCATTCTTATGGAGACTTATCTGATCAAAAACGCTCGGCTATCCCCTTCCGCGGATGAAGGGACGGTCGACATTTTCATATATAGGGGGAAGATTGCGGAAATAGCTCCGCATATCGATTCTCCGGAAAACTGCCGGGTGATTCCCGCCAACGGGCTCACTGTCATCCCCGGGCTTGTGGACGTGCATGTGCATCTCCGTGAGCCCGGTTTTTCATATAAGGAGACTGTGGCTTCCGGCACAAAAGCGGCGGCAGCGGGAGGATTCACCTCAGTATGCCCTATGCCGAATCTTAATCCCGCACCGGATTCAATCGCCACGCTCGATGCCCAGTTGGAGATTATCGACCGTGAGGCTGTGGTGGAGACAATCCCCTACGCAACCATCACGAAGGGGAGACTTGGAAACGAACCTGTGGATTACCGATCGCTCGCCCCATATGTTGCCGGTTTTTCCGATGACGGATCCGGAATCCAACAGGAAGAGGCAATGCTCGAGGCAATGCGCGGCATAGCTCCAACCGGAAAGATACTCGCAGCTCATTGCGAAGTTAATTCCCTACTCAAGAAAGGATATATCCACGATGGGGAATATGCCCGGAAACATAATCACAGGGGAATATGCTCGGAGAGTGAATGGAAAGAGATAGAGAGGGATATCAGACTTGCTGAAAAAACCGGATGCCGCCTCCATATATGCCACATCTCAACAGCTGAGAGCGTCAAGCTTATTCGCGAAGCAAAGGGAAGAGGGGTAAAGGTCACCTGCGAGACAGGACCCCATTACCTCGCGTTCTGCGATGAGGATCTTCAGGAAGATGGCCGTTTCAAGATGAATCCTCCTATCCGCTCCCGACTCGATATGGAGGAGCTTCGGAAAGGAGCTGCCGACGGCACTATTGACGTGATTGCCACCGACCATGCCCCACATTCAGCCGAAGAGAAATCTAAAGGTCTTGAAAAGAGTGCGATGGGCGTTGTTGGACTCGAAACATCACTTGCCGCCATATATACATATATGGTGTTGCCCGGAATTATCCCCTTCACGAGAATGATAGAGATGATGGCAAATGCGCCACGTAAAATTTTTGGAATTTCCGGAGGACTTAAGAGGGGAGACAGAGCCGATCTTGCGCTGGTGGATTTCGACGCCGAATGGACCGTGAATCCCGATGAATTCTTCAGCGCCGGGAAAAGCACTCCTTTTGCGGGAGAAAAACTCAAAGGCAGGGTGATGTTGACACTTGCCGCCGGAAAAGAAGTATTCAATCGCCTATAATCATATGGACAGATATAAAGAGAAATTTTTTAAGGTAAAAGCCAACGTTAAGATAGCCCGGAAAACGTGGAGACTGACACTCGAAGGTGACACCTCCGACTTTACGGCTCCCGGACAATTCGTGAATATCAGGGTAGAGGGAAAATATCTTAGACGGCCTATTTCTGTATGCGACTATGATGCCCATACCCTTACCCTGCTCTATGACGTGGTAGGGGGCGGAACTCGTGAAATATCCTATCTGCAACCGGGTGATGAAGTGAATATGCTCACCGGACTTGGAAACGGTTTCGATGTCGAGGCATCGGGAGAGCGTCCTGTATTGTTAGGCGGGGGAATCGGGGTTGCCCCTATGGTGAATCTCGCATATGCCCTGAGGGCTGCCGGCAAGGATCCTGTTGTAGTTTTCGGCTTCGCCACAGGGGAAGATGTGGTGCTTGCTTCGGAAATGAGCGAAGAGGGATTCATGACTTATGTGTCGACAGTCGACGGCTCGATAGGCACAAAAGGATTTGTGACCGACGCCTTACGTGAAAATGTACCCGAGTTCGATTATTTCTATGCCTGCGGCCCGATGCCGATGCTCAAGGCCATATGCAACACTCTGCCCCAGCCCGGACAGTTGAGCCTTGAGGCACGTATGGCCTGCGGTTTCGGAGTCTGCATGTGCTGCTCGACCGAAACAGCCGACGGCGCTAAACGCATCTGCAAGGATGGCCCCATTTTCACAAAGGAGGAATTAGGAGAGAAGTTTTAATGGTTAATGGTTAATTAGTACTGCTGGAATAACAGTCTCGGCTGGTTAGCTGATTCAGCTCCTATTCAACCGTCAATACCCCCCCGACAACAAAAAAATCACAACATAAATAATGGTAAAAGATCTTAGTGTCGAAATATGCGGAGTGCAGCTTAAAAATCCCGTTATCCCTGCGAGCGGATGTTTCGGATTTGGCTACGGCATGTCGGAGTTTTATGATCTCGATGTGCTCGGAGCCATTTCATTCAAAGGCACTACCCTGCATCCACGGTTTGGCAATCCCCTACCCCGTGTTGCGGAATGCACCGGAGGAATGATCAACTCCGTTGGATTGCAGAATCCGGGAATCCACAAGGTGATTTCTGAAGAACTTCCCAAGATGCGGGAGGCTTTTCATAATCCTATAATAGCCAACATAAGCGGATTCTCGATTGATGAATATGTGGAATGCTGCCGCCTGATTGATACTGAAAAACAGGTAGAAATCATCGAGCTCAATGTCAGCTGCCCCAATGTGCATGGAGGTGGAATGGCTTTTGGAACATCTCCCAAATCGGTTGCTGAAGTGGTGAAGGAGGTCAAGAAGGTCATAACCAAGCCTCTTGTAGTGAAACTCTCCCCCAACGTCACAGACATAGTGGAGATAGCACGCGCAGCGGAGGAGGCCGGAGCCGACGGACTTTGCCTTATCAATACTCTGCTCGGTATGCGAATCGACCTGAAGACAAGAAAACCGGTAATTGCAAATACAATGGGTGGATTCTCCGGCCCGGCAGTGTTCCCGGTAGCTTTGAGGATGGTCTATCAGGTCACGGGAACTGTAAAGATTCCGGTTATAGGATGCGGAGGTGTCTCCTCGGCAGAAGATGTTCTGGAGATGATGATGGCCGGAGCGAAAGCTGTTGAAATCGGCACTGCTACCCTACCCAATCCCTATGCATGCAAAGAGATTGTGGAGGCGTTACCCGAGGCCATGGACCATTACGGCATCCAGTCACTGCGCGAATTGACCCGCGTAACTCCACTTTGACCTTAATACCCGAATAATATAAAGAGCTTCAGCGAAAGCTTTTCTTTTCAACTATAAAACCTAAATCATGACTAAAGATGTGATCATAGCCTGCGATTTTCCCAACGCGGAAAACACGCTGGCATTTCTCGACAAGTTTAAAGATGAGAAACGCAAACCTTTCCTCAAAATAGGAATGGAGCTCTATTACGGAGCCGGCAATGATATAGTCAGAGAGATCAAGCGTAGAGGCCACAAGATTTTCCTTGATCTCAAACTACATGACATCCCCAACACCGTGCGCAAGGCAATGAAAGTGCTTTCGGCACTGGATGTCGACATGGTGAACGTGCATGCCTCCGGAACAATTGAGATGATGAAGGCCGCCAAAGAGGGGCTCACCCGTGAAGATGGCACGCGTCCGCTGCTGATAGCCGTGACACAGCTTACCAGCACTTCGGAAGAGGCTATGCGCAAACAGCTTCTCATTGATGCCACAATCGGCGATACGATCATCAAATATGCCCGCAATGCCGCGGAAGCAGGACTTGATGGAGTAGTATGCTCACCCCTTGAGGCCGGCATTGTAAAAGAGGCATGCGGACAGGATTTCATCACTGTCACTCCCGGAATCCGCTTCGCGGACTCAGCAGCTGACGACCAGGTGAGGATCACCACCCCCGCGCGAGCCAGAGAGATCGGAAGCGACTACATAGTTGTGGGTCGACCGATCACAGCTGCCGAAGATCCTGTGGCAGCCTACCGCAGATGTGTGGCCGACTTCTGTCAAGAATAATCCGTATCCAACCAACAGACTAAACTTATATACAATGACATCCGAACAGATCGCACGCGAAGTAGCCAAGGCTCTTCTTAAAATAAAAGCTGTGTTCCTGAGCCCCGACAAACCTTTCACCTGGGCCAGCGGAATTAAAAGCCCAATATATTGCGACAACCGTCTCACACTTTCCGATCCTGAAGCCCGCAAAGTTGTGGAGGAGGCAATCGCCAAGACAGTAGAGAGAGAATATCCGGAGGCCGAAAGCCTTATGGGCACAAGCACCGCAGGAATCGCCCATGCCGCCATTGCCGCCTGGATTCTCAACAAGCCCATGGGCTATGTAAGAGGAAGCGCCAAAGACCACGGACGCAACAACCGTATCGAGGGAAAACTCGAACCCGGAACTAAAGTTGTGGTTATCGAAGACCTCATATCCACAGCCGGAAGCTGCATAGATGTTGTGGAGGCTTTGCGTGAGGCCGGAGCCGATGTGCTGGGAGTAGTTTCAATATTCACCTATGGCATGAAAAAGGGTCTTGACCGGCTGGAAGCTGCAAATGTGAAAAATATATCACTTTCAAACCTTGATATCCTTCTTGACGTGGCAGTCGAGGAGGGATACCTCTCCCCCTCTGCAAAGGAAGCTGTTAAGAAATTCCGAGACAATCCTTCAGATGAGTCCTGGATTAAACTGTTGTAATTGAAACGCGACAAAGGAACTTTAATCCTCGATAAGAATTTGATTAAAATCCGAAGAGTCCATCTAAAATTATTTAAAACCGAACAATATGCGACATCTGATAGACCCCACCGATCTTTCCCGTAAGGAAACGGAGGAGATAATCGACCTGGCTCTTGATATCATAAGCAACAGGCCAAAATATGCAGAAGTATGCAAGGGTAAAAAACTTGCCACCCTTTTCTATGAGCCTTCAACCCGCACCCGCCTCAGCTTCACGGCAGCCATGATGGAGCTCGGAGGAAACGTACTGGGGTTCTCCGATGCAAAGAACACATCGGTCAGCAAGGGTGAGACTGTAGCCGACACTTCGAAAGTGATAAGCTGTTTTGCCGACATAATCGCCATGCGTCATTTCGAGGAAGGAGCTGCCCTGG
Organism: uncultured Sangeribacter sp.; assembly: GCA_964499025.1. Taxonomy (GTDB): domain Bacteria; phylum Bacteroidota; class Bacteroidia; order Bacteroidales; family Muribaculaceae; genus Lepagella. Next base: position 17,957 of record CAZCJC010000006.1, on the reverse strand, counting down.
TAGCTGCCATGAACGCGCGCGTTCCGGTGATAAATGCCGGAGATGGTTCACATGCCCATCCCACACAGACACTTACCGACCTCCTTACTATCAAGAGAGAAATCGGACGCCTCGACAATATCACTATCGGATTCTGTGGAGACCTCCGTTTCGGACGTACGGTTCATTCACTTATCAAGGCCCTGTCACGCCATACGGGTGTGAAAGTGGTTCTAATCGCACCCGATCAGCTCCGTCTTCCGGATTACATGAAGCATGAGGTCTGCGACAAAAATGGTGTGGATTACAAGGAAGTCTCAACAATGGAGGAGGTGATGCCGGAACTCGATGTGCTATACATGACTCGCGTGCAGAAAGAGAGATTCCTTGACGAGGATGAGTATGACCGTCTGAAAGACAGTTTTATTCTGACAGCCGAAAAGCTTAAGACCGCACGCCCTGAATTGCGTGTGCTTCACCCGCTTCCCCGCGTCAATGAGATCTCAATTGATGTCGACAACGATCCGCGTGCTGCATATTTCCGTCAGGTGGAGAATGGAAAATTCGTGAGAATGGCATTGATCCTCAAGCTCCTTGAGTGGGCAGATAAAGAGGGCCAGTCAGCCCCCTCACTTCCGGGAGGAACCCTGCACAACACTCTGCGTTGCTCCAACCGTCGTTGCATCTCCAATCTGGAGAATGTGGATTCCCTTTTCCGCCCCTGCGATGACGGAGTGGCAGCCTACCGATGCGTATATTGCGAAGCAAAACCACAACAATAACCGGATTAATATCTCAGGACCCATATATAATATCTCTTTAGGATGGGGCATAAGGAAATTTTTGTCCTAATTGTTGGGTGCTTAATTGGGAAAATCCAAAATTTAGTTGTAACTTTGCAACACGAATTTTCAAATCCGTAATGAAAGGTCAACATCCCATCATAGCATTGTCTACAGGCAAGAAGCGCAAGCCTATTTGCGTGGCAATCTGCGGGGGTGTGCGCGAAATAAAATAAGAGTGACGGCGTCAGGCGAGAATGTCTGACGCCCGCTTTTTTTATCTCCCGTTGGAGGAAGCCGGCAGAATAGCTTTTTAGCTAACTTTGCTGCTCCTTCAATAACCAACATTAAAACCAACAATAACAACCAATAACCACCAATAATGAAAGTAGGAGTAGTCATGGGCTCGACCAGCGATTGGAACGTGATGTCGGGAGCCACTTCAATTTTAGATTCATTCGGTATAGAGTATGAGAAACGCGTGTTGAGCGCGCACCGCACCCCCGCCCAGCTTGAGGAATGGGCCTCGGGAGCCCGCGACAGGGGTCTCTGCGCCATAATCGCCGGAGCCGGAGGAGCTGCCCATCTGGCGGGCGTCGTTGCTGCATTCACCACTCTTCCTGTAATCGGAGTGCCGGTTAAATCAAGGAGCCTTGAGGGTCTTGACTCTCTCCTTTCAATGGTTCAGATGCCTCCGGGCATACCGGTCGCCACGGTAGGAATCGACGGAGCAAAAAATGCTGCCCTTCTCGCCATTGAGATTATGGCAGTAACCGATCCGGAGATGAAAACTAAACTTGATGAATTCCGCGCCGAGCAGGCAAAGAAAGTGCTTGAATCTGAAATTTAATTTAACGATCCAATAGCGACCGGGAATTTCCATCCCCTTGCTTGAATAAACAATTTTTTCGTTCTGATGAAATCCAGAATATTTGTAGAGAAACGTCCAGAATTCCGCACGGAAGCCGAGAGTCTCCGTCGCGAGCTTAATTCCAATCTGGGACTCAATATAAAGAATCTCCGTCTGCTGTGTGTTTACGACCTTTTCGGATTTACACCCGAACTCGTTGAGCGCAGCGCATACCGAGTATTCGGAGAGCCAGCCACCGACACAGTCAGCGACACCGTAGATTTCAACGGTATGCCTTATCTCGCCGTGGAAAGTATCCCCGGCCAGTTTGATCAACGAGCCCATTCCGCAGAGGAGTGCGTACGCCTGATCGAACCGTCGGCCGATGGGGAGATAAGCAGTGCGCGTCTCATGATCTTTGATGAGTCGGTAGGGGAGGAGGAGATGAAAAAAATTGCACATTACTGCATCAATGCCGTAGAGTCGCGCAAAAAAGATCTCAACCGCCTCGAACAGCCCGAGCGCGCCGCAGCCCGTCCGGTTGCTGTGCTGGAGGGTTTCCGCAATATCACGGCCGAAGAGGCACCCGCATATTGCAAGAAGATGGGACTCGCCATGAATGGCGATGACCTGATGGAGGTGGTGAACTATTTCATCAAAGAGGGTCGTGATCCGAATGAGACTGAGTTGAGAATCCTCGATACTTACTGGAGCGACCATTGCCGACACACCACCTTCACAACCGAACTGACTGATATTGATATCGAGAATTCCATTATATCGGATACCCTCCGCGACGCAATGCAGGAGTGGAAAAGAATTCGTCATGAACTCGGACGCGATGGAAAAAGCCTATGCCTAATGGATCTTGCCACAATCGGCGCACGCTGGCTTCGCAAAGAGGGACTGCTTGAAGATCTTGAACAGAGTGAGGAGAACAACGCTTGCTCAATATATGTCGATATTGATGTTGATGGCAAGCCGGAACGCTGGCTTCTCCAGTTCAAGAACGAGACTCATAACCATCCCACAGAGATTGAACCCTTCGGAGGAGCGTCAACATGTCTGGGAGGAGCGATCCGCGACCCGCTGAGTGGCCGCAGCTATGTATATCAGGCCATGCGTGTGACAGGGGCCGGAGATATCTATAAGCCGGTAAATGAAACTATGGAGGGGAAACTCCCACAGAGGGTGATCTCCCTAAAAGCAGCAGCCGGCTACTCATCATATGGAAACCAGATAGGTCTTGCTACAACCCATGTAAGGGAAATCTATCACCCCGGATATGTTGCCAAACGTCTTGAGGTAGGAGCCGTTGCCGGGGCGGTAAAAGCATCCGATGTACGCAGGGAGCGTCCCGAACCGGGAGACGTGATCCTGATGTTCGGTGGCCGTACTGGCCGTGATGGAATTGGCGGAGCCACAGGATCATCCAAAGAACACAACGAGTCCTCATTGGAGGAATGCGGAAGTGAGGTACAGAAAGGTAATGCCCCCGAAGAGCGTAAGATATCACGCCTGTTCCGTCGCCCGGAAGTGACACGCCTAATCAAGAAATCCAACGACTTCGGTGCAGGTGGTGTAAGCGTGGCAATCGGGGAGCTCACCGACGGCCTTGATATCTACCTCGACCGTGTCACTACAAAATATTCGGGTCTCAATCCTACCGAACTCGCTATAAGCGAATCGCAGGAACGTATGTCGGTAGTGGTAGAGCCCAAAGACCGCGAGGAGTTTGAGAAATATTGCCGAGAGGAGAATATTGAGGTGCGCCATGTGGCGGATGTCACTGATTCCGGACGCATGAGAATGTATTACAACGGCGAACTCGTGGCCGACCTTTCCCGAGAATTTATTGATTCGGCCGGCGCTCGACACTTCGCCAAAGCACGCATAGGAAGCATAGAAGACCGCGATCCATTCCTGCGCCAACCGGAGGGAAAAGATCTTAAGGATAAATTCCTATCAAATCTTGCAGATGAAAATGTAACCTCCCAGAAAGGACTCATTGAGATGTTCGACTCATCAATCGGAGCATCCACCGTGCTGATGCCTTTCGGAGGTGCTACACAGGGAACCGAGACACAAGCAAGTGTGCAGAAACTCCCTGTAGGCAGCCACCATACAGATACAGCCTCAATAATGACGTTCGGCTTCAATCCTTACATAAGCAGTTGGAGTCCTTTCCACGGAGCAGCCTATGCCGTGGTCGAAGCCCTCACAAAAGCCACTGCTGCAGGAGCTGATTTCCGCCGTCTTCGTTTCTCATTTCAGGAATATTTCGAACGTATGAACTCAGGGGAATCATGGGGCAAGCCTCTTTCCGCACTTCTGGGCGCCCTTGAGATGCAGCTCGCGTTCGGACTTCCGGCTATCGGCGGAAAAGACTCCATGAGCGGAACATTCAATGATATCAACGTCCCCCCGACTCTTATAGCATTCGCTGCCGGCACGGTCGACTCCCGAAAAGTGATAAGCCCCGAATTCAAGAAAGCCGGCAATTATATCTATATCATCAGCCATACTCCTGAAAAGGATCTGACTCCCGATACCGAGATGCTCATAACCAATTATGACAATGTGCGCAAGGGGATTGAAGCCGGAGAAATTGTTTCTGCTTGGGCAGTAGGATTCGGAGGCATCGCCGAGGGCCTTGCAAAAATGAGTTTTGGAAATGGAATAGGTGCGGAAGTTGAACTTGATGAGAAGAAACTCTTCGACTTCGGTCATGGCTCCATGATAGTGGAGAGCGAGAAAGAACTCATTTTCCCTAACGCACAGCTCATCGGACACACCACAGAGGAGAATGAATTGAAAATCAATGGCACTTCAATCTCTATTCCCGAAGCATTTGAAGCAAACCGCGTCAGGTTCACGGCCGTCTATCCCGACCGCAGCAATGTGAACGGGGAAGTGCCTAATGCAACTTCAGGACCCGACACTGCACGCTGGGAGGGTGAGCCAACGGATCACCCGGTGGTATATCTCCCATTATTCCCTGGCACCAACTGCGATTACGATATGACCAAGGCTTTCGAGCGTGAGGGTGCACAGGTAAGAAGCTCCGTATTCTGCAACCTCACAGCTGAAGATATCGAAAGAAGTGTGAAGGAGATGGCAGCCCATATCGACAATTGCCATGTGCTGGCAATAAGCGGCGGTTTCTCTGCAGGCGATGAACCCGACGGCAGTGGTAAATTTATTGCTAACGTCCTTCTCAATGATACGGTAAAAGCTTCCATCCAGAGGTTGCAGGAGAGGGGAGGACTTATCCTCGGCATCTGCAATGGTTTCCAGGCTCTTGTAAAATCCGGCCTCCTGCCATTCGGAAAGATCGGCGAATTGAGTTCAGATTCCCCGACTCTTTTCCACAACGACATCAACAGACACATATCACAGATTGTCACAACCCGTGTAGGCTCCGTAGCCTCACCCTGGCTCGACGGATTCCGGATCGGCGAACTTCACAGCATCGCTGCCTCACATGGAGAGGGTAAGTTCATGGCTAATCCAGAACTGGCTAAGCAACTCTTTGACGGAGGACAGATTGCCTTCCAGTATGCCGATGCGGAAGGGAATGCCACAATGACCTCCCCCGCCAACCCCAATGGCTCAACACTGGCTATAGAGGGAATCATATCTCCCGATGGCAGAATCTTAGGGAAGATGGGTCACTCTGAGCGTTTCGCCGAAGGATTGATGAAGAATATCCATGGCAACAAGAACCAGAATCTCTTCTCCAATGCGGTCAAATATTTCAAAGGCACTAAAAATTGAAAACTGAAAACTAACATCTATATGGCAAAAAGTTATGAAGCGTCAGGCGTGAACCTTGAAGCCGGATACGAGGTAGTGTCCCGCATCAAGAAACATGTCAAAAGCACCGAGCGCCCCGGTTCTATGGGTAATATAGGATCTTTCGGAGGGATGTTCGATCTCGGCTCTCTCGGATATGAGCATCCTATTCTTGTGAGCGGCACTGATGGTGTGGGTACAAAACTCAAGATTGCCTTCTCCCTTGAGAAACATGACACCATCGGAATCGATGCTGTGGCAATGTGCGTTAACGATGTGCTCGCACAGGGCGCAAAACCCCTCATTTTCCTCGACTACGTGGCGGTAGGAAAAAATCACCCTGAAGTGGTGGAGGCTATTGTTTCAGGTGTTGCTGATGGTTGCCGCCAGGCAGGCTGCGCTCTCGTAGGGGGTGAGACAGCAGAGATGCCCGGAATGTATACGCCGGATGAATATGATATAGCCGGATTTACCGTAGGTGCGGTAGAGAAAGCAAAACTTATCGATTGCTCGAAAGTGAAACCGGGCGACCTCCTGATAGGAATTGCTTCTTCAGGTGTGCATTCCAACGGATTCAGCCTTGTCCGTAAAATTGTTTCCGACCGCGACCTCGAATTCGATCAGAAGTATCCCGAAACTGGAGATCAAACCCTCGGAGAGATGCTCCTGACTCCAACCAAGATATACGTGAAGCAGGTTCACAAGGTGCTTGATGAGATTGATGTTCACGGAATCGCTCATATCACCGGTGGCGGATTTGATGAGAATATTCCCCGAATTCTTCAGCCCGGCCAAGGCGTGGAGATCAAAGAGGGAAGCTGGGAGATACTTCCGGTTTTCAGACTTCTTGAGAAATACGGGAAGGTTCCTCACCGGGAGATGTTTAACATCTTCAATATGGGTATCGGCATGGTACTTGCAGTTTCTCCGGAAGATGCTCCCCGTGCGATAGAGATCCTCACTGAGTGTGGAGAACGCGCTTCTGTTATCGGCAAAGTGACCGAAGGAGAGGGAGTGACAATCATATGAATAATGGTTAATAGTTAATGGTTAATGGTTTTCTGAGCCAATAAAGATTTATAAGATTTATAAGATTTATAAGATTTATAAAATTTATAAGATTTATAAAATTTATAAGACTCTTACTATTTATAAGATTTATCAAATTCCCGGAGTCTATAAGTTTCTGAAATACTTTGTGTCTCAAACAATTATTAATCATTAATTATTAATTAAATAACATCCCTCATAACTAATATTTATCACTCATGATCATTGCAATATTCGCAAGTGGAAACGGAAGCAACTTCGAGTCATTGGTAAAAGCCGCTCAAAATGGCGAAATTCCGGGATGCGAGATCGCATTATGCGTATGTGACCGCCCCGGGATGTATGTATGCGAAAGAGCTCGGCGACTTGGAATTCCCCTTCTTGAACTCCGACCCAAAGATTTTCCTTCCAAAAAGGAATACGAGAAAAAGATTGCTGATGAGCTCGAAAAGCTTGGAGTGGATTTGATATGCCTCGCGGGATACATGAGAATCATCGGAGAGGAATTGCTCCACAGATTCGGAGGGAGGATAATAAATCTGCATCCCTCTCTACTCCCCTCATTCCCTGGAGCGCACGCGATAAGAGATGCGTTTGAATATGGGGTGAAGGTTTTCGGAGTCACCATCCATTATGTGAATGAGGTGCTCGACGGGGGAACGATAATAGATCAGGAGGCTGTGCCTTATGAGGGCAACGACATTGATGAACTCGAAGCCCTCATTCACAAGGCTGAACACAGACTCTATCCACGGGTGATAAGAAAATTGATCAACGATAAAACAGACAAATAATAACAATTGGCGGCCGACCGGAACAAACGGATCGAAAGCCCAAAACATTAGAATATGCGAGCATTAATCAGTGTAAGCGACAAAAGGGGAGTGGTGGAATTCGCCAAAGCCCTCGTAAACCTCGGTTGGGAAATCATCGCCACCGGAGGAACTATGACAAAACTCCGCGAGAGCGGCATCGATGTTATCAACATAAGCGACATCACCGGTTTTCCTGAAATATGTGACGGCCGCGTAAAAACCCTGCATCCCAAGGTGCACGGCGGTCTGCTCGGTCGCCGCGACCTACCTGACCACATGGCACAGCTCAAGGATAACGGCATCGAGACTATAGAGATGGTCTGCGTGAATCTTTATCCTTTTGAGGCCACAATCGCCAAGGAGGATGTGACAATGGAAGATGCCGTTGAGAATATCGATATAGGCGGCCCGTCAATGCTCCGCAGCGCAGCTAAGAATTTCCGCGATGTGACAGTGGTTTGCGATCCTTCTGATTACGATAAGATCATCTCCGAAATAACTTCTACGGGAAACACCACTCTCGACACTCGTCTTAAACTGTCGGCCAAAGCATATACCCACACCGCCCTTTACGACAGTCATATAGCAACATATATGCGTCGTCAGGCAGGTCTCGATGAGAAACTGTTCCTTTCATTCGATGAGGTTCAGAGTCTGCGTTACGGTGAGAATCCGCATCAGGAGGCAAAGTTCTACCGTGCAGAAACAGAGGTGCCCTATTCTGTGGCTTTTGCAAAACAGCTCGGCGGAAAGGAACTTTCCTACAACAACATTCAGGATGCGAACGCTGCCCTGCAGATCGTCCGTGAGTTTGACGAGCCCTTTGCTGTCGGCCTCAAACATATGAATCCATGCGGCGCAGCTGTAGGCTCAGATATCAAGGATGCCTGGACAAAAGCATATGAAGCCGACAAGGTAAGTATATATGGTGGGATAGTGGCTGTAAACCGTCCACTCGACGGGGAAACAGCTAAACTCATGAAGCCAATCTTCCTGGAGATTGTAATGGCTCCTAAATTTGAGCCCGAAGCTCTTGAGGTTTTCGCCGGAAAGAAAAATCTCCGTCTGCTGGAGGTGAACATGGAGAAATCTGACAGGAAACAGAAACAATATGTGGGAGTGACCGGAGGTCTTCTTGTGCAGGATGCAGACCTGGAGTGCAAGGAGATAACTGATGAGATGTGTGTCACCGACCGTAAGCCGAGCACTGAGGAACTGGCCGATATGAATTTTGGCTGGCGCGTGGTGAAACATGTAAAATCAAACGCAATCGTGGTTGTTAAGAATGGTGCCACCGTAGGAGTGGGAGCAGGCCAGATGAACCGTGTAGGTTCAGCTGAGATTGCCCTTGAAGAGGCAAAGGCAGCCGGCCACACTGAGGGACTTGTACTCGCATCCGATGGATTCCTCCCCTTTGATGACACTGTGGAATTCGCTTCAAAATATGGCGTAACCGCTATCGTTCAGCCCGGAGGATCTATCCGCGATGAAGATTCAATCAAAAAGGCTAATGAGAAGGGAATCACTATGCTCTTCACCGGCATGCGCCACTTCAAACATTAAGAACAGATACCCTTTGACGAGATGAAGAAAGTTCTTGTAATAGGTTCCGGCGGCCGTGAGCATGCTATTGTGGATGCTCTGGCGCGCTCGCCGCAGGTGGGCAAGATATTTTGTGCTCCCGGAAATGCCGGCATCGCTGAAAAGGCGGAATGCGTAAACATTGGAGTCACCGATGTTGACAAATTGGCTCAGTTCGCTCATGACAATGAGATTGACATGACTGTTGTGGGACCTGAAGCCGCCCTTGCTGCCGGTGTGGCCGACAAATTCCTGGAAGAAGGCCTCAAGGTGTTCGGTCCGGTTAAAGCGGCCGCACGCATCGAGAGCTCCAAGGAGTTTGCGAAGGAGATCATGGACAAATACGGAGTTCCTACTGCTGCTTATCGGGTGTTCGATGAATTCGAACCGGCCTGGGAGTATGTCAGAAACCGTCCGTTACCGGCTGTGATAAAGTATGATGGTCTGGCAGCAGGCAAAGGGGTAGTGGTGGCTCTCACTTATGAGGAGGCGGAAGCTGCTCTGCGCGATATGCTTCTTGATGCCGCTTTCGGAAAAGGAAGGGTAGTGATTGAAGACTTCCTGGAAGGTCCCGAATTTTCATTCATGTGCATTGTTTCAGGTAACAAGGTCTATCCGCTGGCTATGGCACAGGATCATAAACGCGCTTTCGATGGCGACAAAGGTCCTAACACCGGAGGCATGGGCGCTTATTCCCCGGTGCCCTTCATCACTGATGAGATTCGGGATAACGCTCTGGCCAATATCATCCGGCCTGTAGCTGAAGGGATGGTCAAGGAAGGGATCCCCTTCCTAGGGGTGCTTTATGGCGGTCTTATCCTGACAAAAGATGGTCCTAAAGTAATCGAATTCAATGCCCGGTTTGGCGACCCGGAGACAGAAGTGGTGCTCCCAAGACTTGAAAGTGATATCTACCTTCTTTTCGATGCAGCGATAAAAGGGGAGGACTTCGATACAGAATGGAATCCGAAATCAATGCTCGGAATCGTTCTGGCATCCGATGGTTATCCCGGAAGCTACGAGAAGGGAATTGAGATAAAAGGAAATGAAAAGACTAAAGGTCATCTCTATCATATGGGTACATCCCGTAAGGAGGGAAAACTTCTCACGGCCGGAGGTAGGGTAATGATGGTGGTAGGAGAGGGAGATACCCTTAAAGAGGCCCGTGATGCCGCGCTTCGCGATGTGGAGATGATTGAATGCCCCGCACTCTTCCACCGTTCCGACATCGGCCATCACGCTCTCTGAGCAAACCCGAAAAAACATCTCTTTTTACTTTAAACTGAAATTTAACAACTACTTATGATAGAAAGATATGGACGCGACATCATGCGTCGCGTTTGGACAGAAGAAAACAAATTCAACGCTTATCTCAAGGTTGAGCTTCTGGCTGCCGAAGCCTGGAGCAAATTAGGCGTGGTGCCCGAAGAGGATGTGGTGAAACTCAATGAGAAAGCCACATTCAACATCGACCGCATCAAGGAGATCGAACTCCAGACCCGTCACGATATTGTGGCCTTTACCCGCACAGTATCGGAGTCACTCGGGGAGGAGCGCAAATGGGTACATTATGGCCTCACTTCAACCGATGTGGTTGACACTGCCAATGGTTACCTGTTCAAACAGGCAAACGAGATCATCCTCAAGGATCTTGAAAATTATATAGAGATGCTGGGGCGTCAGGCTGAAAAATACAAATTTACCCCATGTATCGGCCGCACACACGGAATCCACGCGGATATCACTTCATTCGGATTAAAATGGGTGCTCTGGCGCGCGGAGATGCTCCGAAATCTCAAACGCTTCCGTGAGGCTGCGCGCGGTGTGGAGGTAGGAAAAATCAGCGGGGCTGTCGGAAACTTCGCCAATATTCCTCCCTTCGTTCAGGATTATGTATGCGAGAAACTCGGAATCGATTCTTCGGATATATCAACCCAGGTGATACAACGCGACCGCCACGCTTATTATATGGCGACGATTGCCCTTATCGGTGCAAGTCTTGAACAGATGGCTCTCGAGATCCGGAATCTTCAGCGCACAGAGGTTCATGAGGTGGAGGAATCTTTCGGTAAAGGTCAGAAAGGTTCGAGCGCCATGCCCCACAAGCGTAATCCTATTTCAAGCGAGAACATCTGCGGCTGTGCACGTGTGCTCCGCGGATATATGATGACCACATACGACAACGTAGCCCTCTGGCATGAGCGTGACATTTCCCATTCTGCCACGGAGCGCATACTGATGCCGGATGCCACTATCCTGCTCGATTATATGCTTAACCGAATGATGGGTATTCTTGAAAACCTCGTTGTGTTTGATGAGAAGATGAAATCTAATATCTATCTCACCAACGGTGTTATCTTCGCACAACGCGTTATGAATGCCCTTATTGAAAAAGGTTTCGTAAGGGAACAGGCTTACGACACCGTGCAGCCTATAGCTATGCGCGCTATGGCTGCCGGAGCAAACTATCAGGATCTCCTTAAGGAGGACCCAACTGTCATGGGGGCTCTCACTGAAGAGGAGCTGGATGCTTGCTTCACTCTTGACTACTACATGAAGAACGTTGATTATATCTACAAACGCAACGGACTTAATTGATAGTTAATGGCTAAGAGTTAAGGGTTAATTAATAATTAATAATTAATGGTTAATGGTTAATAGTTAATAATTGGGAGAGGCAAATTATAAGACTTATAAGACTTATAAGATTTATAAGATTTATAAGACTTATAATAGCCATAAGAATTAACCGCCCGAGAGAGCTCCTAACGCCTAAAACCTAACGCCTAAAACCTAAAACCAAATCCAAAAGTAAAAAACTAAAAATAAATATGTCACAAAGATTAGTTGTCATCGGATCTCAATGGGGCGATGAAGGGAAAGGAAAAATGACCGATTATTTCGCTTGCCGCGCTGACATGGTGATCCGTTATCAGGGTGGAAATAATGCCGGGCACTCAGTAGTGTTCGACGGACATAAATACTCCCTCCAGAGTATTCCCTCGGGAATCTTTAATCCCAAAACCGTCAATGTGATGGGTAATGGAATGGTAGTAAATCCTGTTTCAGTGATCGCTGAACTCGATAAACTGCACGCTCAGGGAATCACCGACTATCAGCTCTTCATCTCCGACCGCGCGGCAATGGTGATGCCTTGGCATTCTGCCCTTGACGGCGCATACGAGAACATGAAGGGTAAAAGCCTCATAGGAACCACTAAGAAGGGTATTGGCCCAGCCTATTCGGATAAATACAGCAGGATAGGACTTCGCATGGGTGACCTTCTCGAACCTGAATATTTCGCGGAACGTCTCAAAGGTGCCCTCGAAGTAAAAAATCGTGAGCTTGAGATGTTGGGCCTCCCCACATATGATTTCCAGGAGGTCTACGACCAGTATATGGAGATAGCCCGGAAACTCGGCCACATGATAACCGACACTTCAAAGCTGATTAACGAGGCTCTCCACACGGATGCCAAGATTCTCTTTGAAGGTGCTCAGGGAATGATGCTCTGCATCGATCACGGAACATATCCTTTCGTAACTTCTTCCACTCCCTCCGCAGCCAGTGTGCCGGTCGGAGCAGGAATATCACCCAAATGGATCGACAATGTGCTTGGTGTGGCAAAGGCATATTGCACAAGGGTAGGAGAGGGTCCATTCCCGACAGAACTATTCGATGAGAGAGCGCATGAGATCCGTGAGCGAGGCCATGAGTATGGCACCGTAACCGGCCGTCCTCGCCGAATCGGATGGTTTGACGCCGTGGTGGCCCGTTATGTTTCGCGTCTTGCCGGAATCGACAACTGGGCCCTTATGCTTTTCGATGTTCTTTCCGGCCTTGATAAGGTGGAAATCTGCACTGCATACGAATGCGATGGCGAACTCCTTGACACTCCCCCTTCGACCATTTCCAAGCTTGCAAAATGCAAGCCCGTACTCATAGAAATGGAGGGTTGGAAAGAGGATATCACAGGCGCGAAAAGTTTTGAGGAGCTCCCCGAAGCTGCCAAAGCCTATGTGCGCAAGATCGAAGAACTTACCGGAGTACCTGTAGGTATGATTTCTGTTGGTCCCGACCGCACTCAGACAATAACCATTTCCGAGGAACTTGCTAAATTCTAACTAAACTGATACAACATATGTCATTTATCGATGAAAAAGTAGTGCAGGAGGGTATGACATTCGACGATGTCTTGCTTATCCCTGCGTATTCGGAGGTAACACCGAACATGGTGAATCTTGCAGGACGCTTCTCCCGCAATATTCCTCTCAATATTCCTTTCGTTTCGGCTGCAATGGATACAGTGACCGAAGCTGAGATGGCTATTGCGATAGCCCGTGAGGGTGGTATCGGCGTAATCCACAAAAATATGTCGATTCCGGCCCAGGCAGCCCAGGTGCGTAAGGTGAAACGTGCCGAAAGCGGCATGATTTACGACCCTGTGACCATCTCCAAGGACCAGACAGTAGGGGAGGCCCTCAAACTCATGCACGACAATCATATCGGCGGAATTCCTGTGGTTGATCCCGAGAACCGTCTCATCGGTATCGTCACCAACCGCGACCTCCGTTTCCAGCAAGATATGGAGCTCCCTATTTCCGAAGTAATGACCAAGGATAATCTTGTCACTACCTCCAATCCTAATCTGGCCGAAGCTTCTCAGATACTCCTTAAGAACAAGATCGAGAAACTCCCCGTGGTGGATAAGGATGGCAAACTGATGGGCCTGATCACATACCGCGATATAACCAAGATCCAGGATTATCCATCTGCCTGCAAGGATGATAAGGGCCGTCTACGTGTAGCTGCCGGAGTGGGGGTCACTTCAGATACGCTCGAGCGCGTTCAGGCTCTCGTGGATGCAGGGGTTGACGCTGTGGTGATCGACACTGCTCACGGCCATTCAGCCAATGTTACGAAGACATTGAAGGCTGTTAAGAAAGCGTTCCCGAATCTTGACGTTGTTGTCGGTAATATCGCCACCGGGGAAGCTGCAAGGTTCCTTATCGAGGCGGGTGCCGACGGAATCAAGGTCGGAATCGGCCCGGGTTCGATTTGCACCACACGCATTGTAGCCGGCGTGGGTATGCCCCAGCTATCCGCTATCTTTGATGCTGCAAAAGTGGCAAAGGAATACGGCATTCCTGTCATCGCTGACGGAGGTCTGCGCTATTCAGGCGATATCGTGAAGGCTCTTGCAGCCGGCGGCGACTGCGTGATGTGCGGATCAATGTTTGCAGGAGTGGAGGAATCTCCCGGCGACACAATCATCTATAACGGCCGTAAATTCAAATCTTATCGCGGAATGGGTTCCGTAGACGCAATGGAAGCCGGATCCAAAGACCGCTATTTCCAATCGGATAAAGTTGACTCAAGTAAATTCGTACCGGAAGGAATCGTGGCACGTGTTCCCTACAAAGGCACCCTGAGTGAGACTGTCTATCAGCTCGCGGGAGGTCTGCGGTCAGGAATGGGATATTGCGGAGCGAAGGATATAGATGCCCTTCATAACGCAAAATTCACCCGTATCACCTCAGCAGGCGTGACTGAGAATCATCCTCACGACGTGACAATCACCAAAGAGGCTCCCAACTATTCCCGAGGTTAATCCCAATCCTCAATTATTAATGATATGCAGAAAATATTAATTATAGATTTCGGATCGCAATATACGCAGCTCATCGCACGCCGCGTGCGTGAGTTGAATGTATATTGCGAGATCCATCCTTTCAATAAGATTCCGGAACTCGATGGCGACGTGAAAGGTGTGATCCTTTCCGGATCCCCATCATCCGTGCGCGATGAAGATGCTCCGAAACCGGATCTGAGTGCGATAAAAGGAAAGCTCCCGTTGCTCGGTGTGTGCTATGGTGCCCAGCTTCTCGCCAATGAATTTGGAGGAGAAGTGGAGGGTGCTCCTTCACGTGAGTATGGCCGCGCAATGCTTACTGTTGTCGCTCCCGAGGATCAACTTATGCTTGGAGTTCCATCTCCGACCCAGGTATGGATGAGCCATGGCGACACTATAACCCGTCTTCCCGATAACTATCATATCATCGGCTCGACTGAGAATGTCAAGGCTGCCGCCTATCATATTGAAGGGGAACAGACATGGGGAATCCAATTTCATCCCGAAGTGTACCATTCAACCGACGGAACAAAGATTCTCTCAAATTTCGTTCTTGGAATATGTGGCTGTGACGGCTCCTGGAGCCCGGCATCATTTATTGAGACAACCGTTGCCGAACTGAAGGAAAAATTAGGTGATGACCGCGTAGTGCTCGGTCTCTCCGGCGGCGTGGACTCCTCTGTGGCAGCCATGCTGCTCCATAAAGCCATCGGCGATCATCTCACCTGCATTTTCGTCAACAACGGCCTCCTGAGAAAAAATGAGTTTGACGAGGTTCTGGACTCATACAAGCATATGGGACTCAATGTGATCGGAGTAGATGCGTCAGAACGCTTTTATAACGATCTGAAAGGGGTTACAGATCCGGAACAGAAACGTAAGATAATCGGCCGCGATTTCGTGGAGGTATTCAATGCCGAAGCCAAAAAGATCGAGAATGCAAGGTGGCTCGGCCAGGGCACCATCTATCCCGATGTCATTGAGAGCTGCTCCGTAAAAGGCCCCTCAGCCACAATCAAGAGTCATCATAATGTGGGTGGACTCCCCAAAGAGATGAATCTCAAAGTGGTGGAACCTTTGAGACTGCTATTCAAGGATGAGGTGAGAAGAGTAGGAAAAGCCATGGAGATGGATCAGAAACTCCTTGGACGCCATCCTTTCCCCGGGCCTGGCCTCGGAATCCGCATAATTGGTGAGGTAACACCCGAAAAAGTAAGGATTCTTCAGGAAGCTGACAGGATTTTCATCGATGGCCTCAGAGAAGAGGGCCTGTACGACAAAGTATGGCAGGCGGGTGTTATCCTGCTTCCCGTGCAGAGTGTGGGCGTGATGGGCGATGAGAGAACCTACGAGAGTTGTGTGGCATTACGCGCCGTGATCTCAACCGACGGCATGACAGCCGACTGGGTTCATCTCCCCTATGAATTCCTCGCAAAGACTTCCAACAAGATCATCAATAAGGTGCGTGGCATCAACCGCGTAGTCTATGATATATCCTCCAAACCGCCTGCCACAATCGAGTGGGAGTGACACAAGGATGGGAATTTATACCCTTCTACGAAACATATGTTAGTCTTTATAGTTCAGGCTTGCGCACTCAACACAATGAGGAGGGGCACAAGCCCGAACTATTTAAATATTCCAGTCTCAGATCAGATAGATTGTAACATAATAGAAGGAATATACAAGCAGAATATATAATAATAAAGAATCATGGAACACAAACGACTACTCGGTTTGAATCTGTCGCTGATCATTATTCTATTGGCAAGCTCCCTAAATGCCTACAGCCAGATTTCTACCTACCCCGTAAAATTTTCTACCAGATATACTGACAATAACAAGTCGTCAGTAATGTTGCCCGATGAATATTTTGAAATCAATGTCGTGACGGATACTCCCGGACAAGCTCCTAATGTAATGTTTGTATTGAAACCGGAAGCAACATCCGATGTAATGTCCGACTGCATCTGGTTCTCTAAGGGCTCATCTTCATATATTGAATATCCGGATGGAATATATCTGTATTCTTCCGAGTTTCCCAATCAGTTCGCAGCTATTGTAGAAGAGGTGGATGATTCAGGACTCAAACAATATCGCATCGTATTTGGTTATACGGATGCGAATGACGATGTTGTTGAGATCGATGAGGTTTTCGTATCCAAAGATTCATACCAGGCAATTAAACAGCTGGTAAGAGAACAGATATACAACTTATCCATCAGGAAGGAGAATTAATCCATCCAACCTGAAATACAGCAACCATCGGGCGCGAGTGACCTCCAGCCATTCTGAACCATCCCAGATTTGATAATTCCATTATAAAGATATGGAAGAGATAAGTATTGATGTAACTAAACAGAGCGCTGAGGAACTGGTGCTCGCACGAGATCATGCGCAGTTGATTATCAGATTCAACGATACAATGCCTGAGACTCCCGAGTATTCCGAATTAATGCACTGCATTTTTCCGACTATGGGGAAGGGTAGCATAGTAAACACACTCCTCTAAAGGCAATCCGACCTCATATGGTCAGCATAGACAGAAAAGATGTCGCCGCCGACACCATCGTCGCCGGCAACCCCGCCCGCCTCATCCGCCCCATCTCCACGAAAGAATGCAAATTGAAAAACCAAATAGTTTTTTCTTTTTTATTAAAATAAAAATTAGTAATTTTGTCGGAACCCATTCTGATTGCCAAGTAGGGCATAGGGTGGGTGGGATTTAAATATTTAAGCGTACTTAACGCTTTATTCTTGGCTGTTTCAGAATCTCGCAAATTCTATTTTTCACTGTCAGGAATTAAGCAACAAGAGCGCCCAGGGTATGTAGTGACATGTTGTGTGGGAGGCACCCACATGATACATCATTCATATCAGCGTGGGTTCTGGCGTTGCTTGTTCTACAGTGAATGGCAATGCGAGAGCCTTGAAACAGCGGAACAAGCAGCAAGTAGATTTCCACGCTTCTTTTTTGTTTCGTCGGGAATTGGAAATCGCCCGGCAAAACTAACATCATTCAAAAGATGAAAAAATTTATTTTTGCAATTGCCGCTGTATGCGCAATGGGTCTCGCAAGTTGTTCAACAGTTTCTTCCGGTTCCGGAATGGGTGTCCTCTACACTGGCGTCACTGAAGGTCAGATCGCCACTTCAAATCCCATTGGAACTAAAGTCGGTACCTCTAAATCCACAGGCGTTCTTGGACTCGTAAGCGTAGGAGACGCTTCAATTCAAGCAGCTGCCAATCAAGCCGGCATTAAGAAAGTTAGCCATGTAGACGTTAAGAAACTAAGCGTTCTCGGGCTTTTCGCAACTTATACCACAATCGTTTACGGAGAATAAAGATTAACGGAAATATTCTGTTTCTTACAGTATGCGTCGGTTTTCGTAGACCGGCGCATATTCATAATTCTTTAGGGTCAATGTAAGTATCCGGTTGAAAAGTTAAAAAGGGAGGATGATTTGTTAAAA
>CAZCJC010000005.1:0-79104 GCA_964499025.1 uncultured Sangeribacter sp. | reverse complement strand
GCCAAATATACCGGCAGCAAAGGATTGCTCGTCCATTGCCGGGGGGTAGGCTGCTAAAGCCGTCGGGCAACCGGCCGGCTTAGATAAATGACAGACACCGGGCACTGCCCGGCACATAACCCGGCTTACATCATCTCTGTCTCTCTTAATCGGGAGCCTTCTATCCTTCGGGAAAGCAGGCTCCCTTTATTTTTTCGCTGAAATCGTTTATTATGAATCTGTTCTCTAAGACAATCGATAAATTATCTGCCGCAATAAAATATTGCGTCTCAGGAGTGTGGGATGATCCGCGTCGAACTACCAAAGTAAGACTTGTACGCACATTGAATCTCTCAGTAAACTCTTTCCTCGACCGTGGACTCCAGATTAAGTCGATGGCGCTTACATACTCTACCATTCTGTCGCTTGTGCCTGCCCTCGCTCTCCTGGTTGCCATAGGGAGAGGGTTCGGTCTGCAAAACTCCCTTCAGGAACAGCTGTTCAACTTCTTCCCCTCCCAGAAACAAGCAATAAGCGCTGCCCTTGGATTTGTGGATTCATATCTAAACGAAGCAACTCAAGGCGTATTTGTCGGGATTGGCCTGATTTTCCTATTATGGACCGTCATCTCTTTGCTCTCATATATCGAGGACGCCTTCAACACAATTTGGGACGTTCAGAAAGAACGATCTATATTTCAGAAAATCACCGACTATATTGCCATCTGCCTTCTTATTCCTATACTGATGATATGCTCCTCGGGAGTATCGATCTTTATGTCCACCACCATTCAGGACAACCTTCATCTCCCCTTCCTCACTCCCCTGGTGAATATTTCGTTGGAGGCAGCTCCGGTGGTATTGTGCTGGCTCGCTTTCTCCCTCTCCTTCCTGCTCATCCCTAATACAAAGGTAAGTATAAAATATGCGGCCATATCCGGTGCGATTTGCGCAGTGGCATTCCAGATCCTGCAGATGCTTTTTCTCAACGGCCAGATATATGTGTCGAAATATAATGCCATTTACGGATCTTTTGCATTTCTTCCTTTGATGCTGATATGGCTCCAGTTCTCATGGCTGTTGATTCTCTCAGGATGCGTTCTCACATATTCTCTACAGAACGTATTCACATTCAATTTCAACGGCAATTCAAATTCCCTCTCAATTAATGGTGTTCACAGTATAGCCCTTATTGTCATGGCGGTTATCTCTAAAAGATTCATTAATCAGGAAAAACCGCTGACAATGGTGGAGATAGCTTCGGAATATAATCTTCCAATCAGGGTCGTGACAAGAATTATAGAGAAATTGCACAAAGCAGGATTGATTTATACCGTAAAACTAAAAGATGGTGTCGACGGAGAGACTCCTGCCCTTGAAGTAAAAGACCTGACAGTCGGAGAATTCTTCAAAAGATTTGATAACGAGGGTACTAACGAATTTATTCCCGATTTCGAAAACATCTTTGCAGAAATGATGGCAATTACCGACCCTCTGACCCAGAAATGCTATGATGAGTTCTCAACCTTGATTTTGCATGAGATTCCGCTCCCATCCCCCGAACGTATTCATGAAATACTCTTGCGTGATGCCGCTGCTGCTAAATCATCAGCTGATGAAAATAAGTAGCTCACAAAAATTAATTAATATAAAAACGTCTCATAAAATTCCTGAGCTCCGGGAGCGGATGAAATTTTATGAGACGCAGTCTGAGTCCCTGGTTATATAATGACAATATTGGACCATGCCCGAAGTGTCATTCTAACTTAAATACTACTACCGATTTGAAGTCGGAAAGATCCGGACACTTTATTGTCAGATTGTCGGCCATTTGATCAAAGGTCAACTCTTCATTACCTCCAAGAAGAGCTACTTTATTAACCTTGTAACCGCTTTCAGAACCTAAAGAACGAATTTTAATCTCCTCTCCGGATTCAGGAACAGTCATGCAGAAGGCATACAATTCCCCTCCTTTTCCTTGTGTGAAACGGAAATCCTGGGTTGAGAACTGAAAATCGGCATGACGCTTTCCTAAACCACCTCCCGGTAATTTACGCAGTTTGCCATTCTTACCCAACACTCCTTCACCAAATGTTTTCCATGCTTTGCTTCCATAGATTGCCTCCCCGTTAATTTTCATCCATGCTCCTAATTCTTCGAGCATCTTGACACATTCTTCCTCTATCGACCCATCAGGACGGAGACATATGTTGAGGGCTGCATTCCCGTCACGGGCTACAGACTCAACTATAAACTTAATCATCATGCCGGAATTATACGTAAATCCGGGAGCATAGAACCAATCTCCTACAGGAGCTTCCCGTATCCAGGGCTGTGCCGTCACAATGGAATCGGGGAAATCAAACTCTGCCGTATTTACCGCCCCGTTGGTCGGTTTCCTGAATTTTATTATGCTGAACGTATCTACCTTTCCTCTTCTTTGCAAAGTTTTATTGTAATAATCGGCCATTACAAGTGGCATCGCATTACATTTATATCCCGTTCCGGTGCCATCTCCGGTAAAGGGTCCCTGCACCGTTCCATCTGTATAGATAAAATCCGGCATGTAGTTATCAACCACATCCATTATACGGAGGGCCCACTGCTTGGCATACCAATTGCAATATTCCTGGTAACGGCTGAAAATACCGGCTGCGGGAGGTGACCACGGACTCTGTGCACACTCCTCCACAGTCTCATACTCACGAAGATCGATTCCATAAAGCAGTCTCGGATCATACCCTTCCCACCATTTTCCTTTACCGTCGGCCAAAGTAAGGTTACCGTCATATTTTATCCCGGCCTTTTCCCCTTTGCTGTCACTCCCGAAAGCAGTCTGCCACCACCACCATGTGTACTCATGATGAAACGTCACTCCGAAACGCATCCCGAGGCTTGTGCAAGCCTCACTCCATTCCTTTAGAAAATCCCTTTTCGGACCTATGTTGACAGAATTCCAAGGCTGATACCTTGAATTCCACAAATCATAATTATCATGATGCACTCCCTGAATCATTAAAAACCGAGCCCCGGCCCTATGATAAAGATCTGTAAGATAATGCGGATCCAATGCTTGAGGATCCCAATCTCGCAACACCTCCTTATATCCAACCTCGGAAGGATGGCCAAAACGTTTTTTGTGATTTTCATATGCCGGATGAGTCTCCTTGTAGAGATTACGCGCATACCAGTCGCCACTTTCTCCGGAAGCCTGTGGACCGAAATGTACCCAGATTCCGAACTTTGCTTCTCGCAACCAGTCGGGTGTCCCGGGATAGTTCTCCTCTATTGATAACCAACTTGGCGCATAAGGTCCGGGGCAGATGGGCAAGTCAAGTTTAATCTCCTCAAAAGATTCAGAGTCACCCATCTTCACACTGTTAATCTCTGCCGGAGCCGGAATATCCGGGAAAGGAGGTAATTCCGGAAGAGTTACATTCTCCCCGAATACCAGACAAGGTAAAGTGTAAGCTAAAAGAAAAACGAGTAGGTTTTTTTCCATAAAATTATTAGATATCAAGATTATTTCATGAGTGTAGGCACACAAAAGACAGTCCCTTATAATCAAATCCTCGGATCATGACCATCCCTTTCAGGAAAGCAAAGATACAGAATATTTTTATACAACACCAATTCTAAACTATTATATATGTCGAATAAAATTTCAAAACTTTCATTTAGAGGATCGGAATTCCCGTCCCACGACTCTTTCGTGCTATCAATGTCTGATGTGCTGTAATTATGACTCGTCGTTATTTTCCAACAATTTCTCTGTATCTTCTATTGTAGGCAGTGCTGATGCAACCTCATTAAATAATTTTTCTGTTTCGTATTGGGCAATCCCCATAGGTTGTGTTATACCTCTCAGTGCAAACTCTGCCTTTTTATTACTTTTGCTTCTACAAAGCAATAATCCGATTGTCGGGTTGTCCTCCGGGGATTTCACATATTCGTCAACGGCTGAAATATAGAAATTAAGTTTGCTGACAAACTCTGGGATAAACTCCACTGCTTTCAACTCCACTACGACATAACAATGTAACTTAACATGATACATCAGTATATCAATGTAGTAATCCTCTCCATCAACTACGACATTGTATTGTCTGCCTATGTACGAAAAACCTCGTCCCATTTCCAATAAGAATTCCGTAACCTTATCGGCAAGATGATTCTCTATGTCTCGTTCGTGCTGCAAAGCCATCGTACCAATAAAACTGAATACATAGGGGTCTTTAAAAGCGTATTTAGCTAAGTCCGATTGAACTGAGGGCAAGGTCAACTTGAAATTGTTAATAGACTTACCGACCGACTCCATATATCCGGCAGCAACTTTACTGAGCATAACATCCGTACTCCACCCATTTTTACATGCTTCCAATATATAAAATGCCCGAACCGCTTCATTCTCTACCTTAGGCAGCAAAGACATATGGTGATACCAACTCAATATGGTAAGAGGTATTTCAACGGTTTCACCATTGGTGCTTAATTCTGCAAGTGCCACTTGCGAAATTGGCAATTTCATAAATTCTGCAAGTGGCACTTGCAGAATTGGGAATGAAGGATAAGCGGCTGCAAATCTTCTCATGTTGTGAAGATTGCGAATGGAATATCCCTTATCATTAGGAAACCGTTTGGTCAAATCTTTTGAAAGTTGATCTATAACTTGTTTGCCCCATCCAAGTTCTTTCTGTTTTTCAAGAATATCCGAACCTATTTGCCAATAAAGTTCCAACATATCAGTGTTTACATGCAATGCTGCATTGAATTTGGCTGATTCAATGCGATGTTCTATACTGTTCTTCCATTCAATGTACCATTCGGGAAGAATAATGTTATCGATTTTGTTCGGTTTCATTCTGCAAAGTTACGAATTTTCAGCGAGGTAAGCACTGAAATCCGAATATTTTGAGTAACTTTGCAGACGACAGTCTAATATAAGTCTGGCATTAAGAAGCGTTTCTTACTTTATCCTTTCAAGGAAATCGCCAATTCCAAATCAGCGAAGAAGACAGCAACAATTACATCATTCTTTTTGCATATCCTATTCTTCTATCGGGGTGCGATTCTGAAAAGTAATTGTGTGGATCTCCTATTTCTCTGATTAGCCTTTGTTGATATCCCCTTGGAAAGAGGTAAGGACATCATTACACGCACTCTCTACATAACACCTAAACGTCAAATCGGGAATGGACGCGACACTGAAATAAAATGAAAAATATAAAGTTTATTCTGTTATTGCTTATCGGTTCTATAAGCCTGACTATAACCGGATGCGGAGATAAGAAAGATGATGAACCCACAGTTACACAACACGATATCGAATTAAAATTTAGCGTCGGAGAATACGGTAATATTAAATCTTCTATCATAAAATCGCACGCAGAAAATCCCGCAATCAGATACATTTATCTATGCGTAGAGGGTGATTTCTTAAATTTTGATGCCTATGGTATTGCCAACATGAAGGAGGGAATGGAAAATCGTATCAATGTTGCGCCTCAAAAAGTACGTGGTCGTGGGAATTTTATATTTGTTCCGGGACTTGTTACAAAAGCTGACAGTCTTTGGTACGTTAAACAAGGTTGGACCATAAACCAAAAGACAAAACAATAATCCCCAACTTCCTGAAAAGAACTGCACTCCAAAAGTTTTGTCCAACTTTTGGAGTGCAGTTCTTTTGTTACGTAGTCTCTTAATTTCAACTAAATAAGTATCTCGAAGATATTAATGAACCGATATAACGCATTTATTTTGAGTTAATTTCGGTTTCGCCTGATGGAACATAGCAGGCTGTGCGACTGATGAGAGGAAGGAAAATCACCAAAAGAACAAGCAGCAGGTATGTGATCAGCATAATTAGATTGGTGTGCCTTTACAGCCGTCATTATCTTGGTGTTACAGACTACCGCGCAGGATTATAGTCTGCAATTATGCGACGCACATCCACATATTTGTACCCCCAGTCCGATCCATCATACTCGCCGGCATCAAACTTGCGCATCACCTCTGGATCATCGTTGAAATAAACCTTGACCCATTTTTTTACATCACTGGTTTTATTCGGTATATGTGTCGGGTTTTCACTCCCCCTTTTGAGCACATAGCGCGTGCTCATCCAAGAAGTAGCGGCCCTATAGTTGAACTGCAGATTACCTTTTTTAAAGCTTGGTCGACCGAGTTCAATCCAGTAGGACGCGTTATCTTCAACCTGGTCGCAACACATCCAAAGCGTATATTTTGTCTCGCCAGTTACCTCGCCGGTATCCAAATCAATAATATTAATTTTGAATGGTTTTATAAGATGTTTTTCATCAGGATATTTCTTATTCCAAAGTATAATACAGTCGATGCTGTCGGTCGCCAATTTTTGTTTTTTGCCATCAAGTACTAACTTAACCTCACTGTCACCACCATTTGGCATTTCAAATGAGATAGAATCAAGACGTTCACCACTCCTCAAGATAAAATTACCCACCGCATTTGTACCAGAGCCCAAAGCGTATACTGTACTCATCATCAGATTGGTCAGAATTGCAATAACAGCAACTGTAATAAACTTGAGTCTCATATTATTTATAATTAACTTTATAATGAACTAATTGCAAATATACAAAACTCTGCCCCCCTCGCAAAACCTTTATCATTTTTATTGTTATGAACTGAGTATATACATGTTTATTTTTCTATTGCTGTCCGATAAAATACGGTTACAGTAATCTCTAAGATTTTACCTAAGATGAAACACATAATTTTAACCGTCAATCAGCCATTTAGCACCAAATCCTAAGACTATCGCTATAGTGAAGCTGACAAACGTGCCAATCAAAACATATTCTGTAACTTTAATATCTTGAGTCCTATTAAGCTCTCCAAATCTGAAAACAGATTTAGCTGCCAGCAGGAAACCTATACCTTCTACATTCCCTGTGTAAATAAATGTGAACAATAATCCCCCAACTTTCTTATATGAACTGCACTCCAAAAGTTTTGTCCAACTTTTGGAGTGCAGTTCTTTTGTTACGTGGTCTCTTAATTTCAAAAGACTCGGACAGATAAAAATGCCCCTATAGTAAAACGAAGCATTCTCATTGTCTCTAATTATTCCATATCTATTACTTCTGAGATATTAGGGCTTCCAATCAGTTCTATTCTTAGAATCTATAACTTAAGTTGATGAAACCTCTATAACAATGGGCCCTTTCATTATGTTCATATCTTTCTAATCCGGAATTTGTGTAATATGAATAAGAAATTCCTTTATAATTACATACCAACATTGAATAACTTAGAGATACACCAAAATGTTTATACCAAAAACCTATGTTAAACTTGCATCTAACCCCATATTGATGACCGATCTTATCTTCAGTATCAATATAATTTGAAATATGATAAGTTGCTTCATTAATTTTGTCATACACACCCCAGCGACCAGTAAAAGTATTGTTATTGATTCCATATTCATAACCTGCACCAACACTTATATCCAGATCAACTTTTTTTATAGGAATAAGCATCCCAATTTTAGGCATAACATATATAGTGGGATCGATTTTACCTTGAAAAGAATGTTCTTCCCAATCATATTTTTCTACAATCCAAACACTTGAACTTCCTAAATCAGCCCCGTAATAAAACTTTGAAGTAGAACGGAAACGATGTTGCCAAGACACCCATACATCATAATAATACCAATCGCCCCCCTCTATTCTCCCATCATCGTAGTCTCCTATACCAAAGCCTCCGTTAATAGAAAACCAGTAAGGTTTCCCTATTTCTCTCACCTCTTTCTGAGGCTTGGAGGCAGCATAGGAAGTTATCTTTTGAGCTATAATCGGGGAAACAGTTAGTGCAAGCAGTAATAGAGCCGTATATATTCTTCTCATGTTATTTATCATTTAATCTTCTTTATTATATCAGGATTTGCATTCTCATTTGATTCCTTGTTCCCCTGTTGGCATAATTTAATATCCGTTTCAGTAGCCGTATTCCAATTGCGGAAATGACCGGGAAATCCAATCACATTAATAGTAGCGCCACGAGAAGTTATGGCAATATCAAACAATGGGGTAACAATTATATCGCAATTGTTTTTTTCTGACGATTTGAAAATTCCGTATGCCTTAAGATTATCTATTGTGGCTGCATCATTATCGCGAACTGATCTTGATTCAAGTTCATCAAGTGTAAGATTCCAGACATCATGTATTTTCCCCTTTGATGTATCAACCTCTACCTCTGCCACTACTGGTTTAAACATTAACTGAGGCTGACTCTCCATTATTCGCCCCTCGGAAACTTGTAAGTTAATGTCCGATTTTCCTTGGGCGGACATACTGAATGCCATTGAGGTAACTGCCAAGGCAAACATTAGAAGTATTTTCTTCATGATAATAACTCAAATGCCATAGGACTCCCCTCTTTGGCAACTGTGTTTTTAAACAAGAAAGACGTAGGAATCTGTATCGTTGCCATCCTACTGGTCGAGGCTTCTCGCATTGCCCTGTTCACGTCGGACGGCAACGCGCAGAAGCCCACGCCTGTATATGCAACCAAAGCCTCCGGCAATATTTCTCACGAAATATTAAGCCGGGTGCCAAATAATCGCATAACCACGGGCATCTACCGTTGCTCAACCCTTGACGTGAAAATGAAATTTTGCGAGAATCTCGACCAGTCAAGAATCAGCGCGGATAAACGCTTTCAAAATATAATACTCAATGCTTTAAATCATTGAGTGGCAATTTCGCTAACCGGAACCTCTGTCCCATGCTTTAACGAAATAATATCCGTTACAAAAGTAGAACTATTTTTTCAAATCCACAATATCAACCCAATTTAATCTCCAATTCTTCAAAGATAGAAATATAAACAAGGAGGAGTGATCGCAACCCCTCCTCCTTACAATTATAATCAAAACAAGAGCCTCCTCCCTCCTCTTCTCTTTAATTCATCAAAAACTTAAGCTTTCATTCTCAGTAGAGAAATCCAAAGAGCCAAATGGGTATTTTATTGCCGATTCCAACCTCTATATCATCGCAAATCACAAAACTGTCCGGAATATCCTTTATCTGGGAGAAACCCTTATTAGCTCCTCCTACCTCGAAAAGATAACGGTTATCAACCCGCAAGTCTCCTGTTTTAGAATAGGCTATCTCGTGACTATGTGCTATCATAGATGCAAAAAATGTTTCCCTTATCTTGCCAACGTCTGGAACTCCCAAGGCATAAAGGATTGAGGGATTGTCAAAAATTACTTTTTGTGGCTTTGCCATAGATCTTGGGTTTCTCTCAGCCTGATAATAAAGAAGGCGCAGAATTTGAGACCTTTCAAGAAATGATAATATTTTTATTAATTGATTGGTGGTGACACCGAGCATCTCTCCTGTAACCTTTGCATTGAGTGGCGAAGGAGTTTGTGTAGATATCACTGACAAAAGTTGTTTTGCCTTAAGAAGCGTGGCATATTCTATCTTCTCCACCGCAGGAATATCATAGTCAATTACACTCGACACCATATTATTGACGCGAACAAGATAATCAACTTCCGTTTCCGTAGAATAGAATGGATAAAAACCATGTTTCAAATACCGATGGAAATATTTTAACACATCAATTTTGCCTGCTATGCCAGATGAAATGGCCGCGTGGTTGTACAGTATTTCTTGGAGAGAAAATTTATTAAAGTGTATACCTTCGAATTCAAGATACTCCCTGAATGACAATCCTGTCAAATCATACATTAAACATCGCCGAGATAAATCAGCGACTGAATTGTCAATTTCAAGAATAGAGCTTCCGGTAAATATTATAAATAAGTTCGGAAAGAAGTCATATAGATTTTTTATCTGACGTTCCCAACCGGGAAGTCTATGCACTTCATCAATAAATAAATGTGTGATTCCGGCAGCCTCGGCAAGCTCTCCTAACTCCATTAGACTACGACCGGCAAACCATATGTCATCCAATGATACATACAAAGCTTTTTCAGTATTGGGGAACGCCAGCTTTATCCTTTGCAACATCAAAGTGGTCTTACCAACACCCCTGGCACCTTTTATTCCAATTAGACGGGTATTCCACGAAATCTTATTATATAAATTCCTTACATGTTTAGTTGATGTTACCTTAAGTAATCTTTGAGATTGACGTTTTAATATATCCATCTTTTATCATTTATATTTCACGCTACAAATATAATAAATAATCTTTATAATAATCATTTTACGTAACTCATCTTTACAATAATCATTTCACGTAAATCATCTTTATAATAATCATTTCATGCAAATCATCTTTATAATAATCATTTTCTCCAAAATTAAGTAGCAGTATTCCTCTAAGTGTGATTATGCTGACCTCTTCCCCAAATCCTTCCACTCCGACTCGACAAATATATAAATATAAACTAAGACGGTGTGTCATAATAGGCCTTCTGCTGCGTTGCTATCGGAATGAGGCTTGCTTCTTACCCATTCTGACGCACCTTAAGGGGCTGAGTCAAAATTAACATTTTGACTCAGCCCCTCGATATAAAAACTGAAGCTTTTTTCTATATGTTAAGCTTTCTTCGTGGTTTTGCGGGCCTTCTTGGCGGGAGACTTCTCCTCTTCCTTTTTATCTTCTTCCTTTTTCTCTTTCTTTGGAGCGGCTTTCTTGGTCTTAGGCTCTTTCTTGGGTGTCTCCTCTTTCTTTACAGTCTCATCGCTGTTCTCAATCTCTGTGCGCAACGATGTTACCTCTTTCTTCAGAGATGTGATTTCAGAAGCCTGATTGCGAATAGTCAGGAGCAATGAGTTGAGCTCCTCATTATCAATCGACTCAGGATACTGCTCTTCTACCCTTACAAGGAAGTCGGCAAGTACATTCATATAGTTGGTGAATGCAGCGAAGGGGGAATCATAGGGACTGAACGCGGCATGAGACGCTCCATCTGCCATATTCTTCGTACTCATATAGTAGAAGTGGTCGCAGCTCTGGAGATATTCCCAATCCTGCTTCAACCTTCTGTCATCACAAAGACTCACACGCTCTGCTACAGAATAGAGCTTACGCAAAGCCTCCTTCTGGAGTTCATTACCTTTCCATGCCGACACATCCCTTGCCTCATCAATATCCGAAATTGGATAGGGAACGTTCAGATCATCCACCGGTTTCAAACGAGCCACTGCATCAGATGGAGTCGTGAAGGTGATACCCTTCTCCTTACCGAACATCGGGAGTGCTTTCATGAATTCAAAAATACCGGTAGAAGCAGGAAGGAACGACCCGAAGGTATCCATACTCATATAGAGATTCACAACCTGTTCCTCCTCAGGCAAGGAGGCTATCCAATTTACATATTTATCAGCGGTAAGAGGATATTCATCCCACTCCGGATTATTAAAGTTGAGGGATATGTCGTCGGCAAGTTTATCGTTAGTAAGCAGAAGCTTAAGATTGGGTGCAGTGATGGCTTTATATACATAATTGGGCGATTTCCATCCCAATACATGTTTTGCACCGTCAGTAAGACAGGTCTTGAAGCCCATGGCAGCCACTAACATTGCAATGTCATCATCATAGATGAGTTCTGTATTGGCGAATACGGTCGGTTTCTGGCCGAAAAGACGATAAATCAGTTCGTCATGGGCCTTAACCTCACGCATAAATTCCTCCGGATCCTCAAGGGCAGCCAAGGAATGAGCATATGTGCCCGACAGGAACTCTACGCAACCCGTATCGGCAAGCTGACGCAATTTGTCAATATACTCCGGCACATACATCTGGAGCTGCTCTATTGCTGTTCCTGAAATGCTGAAGGCACACTTGAACTCACCATTGCTGTTCTTGATCATCTCAAGCAGCGTGTCAGCCATCGGGATATATGACTGTTGTGCCAGACGGGTTATGATTTCATCATCAGCGAAATCATCATAATAATAGTGGTCATTACCAATGTCAAAGAAACGGTAACGTTTGAGCCTGTAAGGCTGATGTATTTTGAAATAGAAGCAAACTGACTTCATATTATTGATTTTTTTAATTAAATGTTTCTATAATTACCTTCTCGATGCTATAACATCCTTATAGATATCAATCACTTTCTTTCCTGCCTTTTCCCAAGTGATTCCATGAATCTCTTCGATTCCCTTATCACGAAGCTCATTATGCAGTGCAGGATAAGAAACCAATGCATGCATTGCATCAGCCATGGCGTCAATGTCCCAATAATCGGTTTTTATTACATTGTCAAGAATCTCGGCGCATCCGCTTTGCTTGGAAATGATGGATGGAACACCCATCTCCATAGCCTCAAGAGGCGAAATCCCGAACGGCTCTGATACTGAGGGCATCACATAGACATCAGAATCCCTGAACATCTGGTAAACCTCTTTACCTCTCAAGAACCCGGTGAAATGGAAACGATCGGCTATTCCACGCTTGGCAGCCAGACGGATCATAGCTGCTTCCATGTCTCCACCTCCTGCCATAACGAATCTGACATTCTTATTCTTCTGAAGAACCTTCGCTGCAGCTTCTACAAAATATTCGGGTCCCTTCTGCATGGTGATTCGGCCAAGGAACGTGATTACCTTATCCTTTCCCTCACGACGCTTGAGATTCAACAATTCATCGCTCAAGGGTATCACCGCATTATGCACTGTAGTCACCTTTGACGGATCAATGCCATACTTCTCGATAACTGTACGGCGAGTAAGGTTTGATACGGTGATGATATGATCCGCATTGTTCATACCATCTTTTTCAATTCCAAACACCGTAGGATTGGGCTTCCCGCGAGAACGGTCGAATTCTGATGCGTGAACATGGATCACAAGCGGTTTTCCTGTTACATTTTTCGCATGAATTCCGGCCGGATAAGTCAGCCAGTCGTGAGAATGGATTATATCACACGGAACCGTACGAGCAATTACCCCTGCAACTATCGAATAATTATTTATCTCCTCAAGGATATTGTCGGGGTATCGACCTGAGAATTCTATGCATCCCAGATCATTGAGTCGCATATAATTGAAATCTGCATAAATATGGTCGCGCAGATCAAAATACAACTGCGGATCCATAACTTTTCCAATTCTCGACTCTACATAATCCCAGTTCACATCGCGCCACGCTACAGGAGTGTTGCAAGCTCCAATGATATTGGCGAAACCTTTCTCCTCATCTCCCCACGGTTTAGGAATCACGAAGGAGATCTCCATATCACCGTTAGCGTGCATACCTTTCGTTAGTCCGTAGCTCGCTGTTCCCAATCCTCCGAGGATGTGGGGAGGAAACTCCCATCCAAACATTAATGCTTTCATATCGTCAGTCGGTTTGAGAGGTTAGAAGTTTTGTCATTTGTTTCACTGATTTTATCGTGCGGAGAATCTCTCCCACATTCTTAGCCGTACTTACGGCACCTCGACCGGTATATGGTGGATTTCCGTCATACATCTCGGATAATGAACCGATACACCCTTCTGTCATCTCATCCTCATAGCCGATAAGCATCCTCTCTATGAAGGAGAGACCCGACAGACCGAATACCTTAAAATAAGCATCTGCATAAAATCCGAACAGCCATGGACGGGCCGGACCCTGATGCACGGCATATTCACGCTCCGTGGGATTTCCCACATAAGTAGGATTATATGCGAAGCTCTTCGGGCTCAACGAACGCAAGCCCTTAGGGGTAAGAAGTTCCCTGGTGCAAAGGTCGAGCACTTTCTTTCGCTGACGGCGATCGAGCGGGGAATATTCCAATCCTATTGCGATTGCGAGATTCGGACGCACCTCAAGATCTGTATAACTTCCGTTTACATAGTCATAAAGATATCCGTAATCATTCAGGAAAGTTTCGATAAACGAATTCTTAATCTTCTCAGCCAGCTCAGTCAACTCTGCTACGTAGGCAGCTTCCTTGGAGTCATGCTCATACAATGAGATCAGGAATCTGACTGCGTTATACCACAAAGCATTAAATTCAAGGATATAACCTGTGCGCGGTATAATCGGGCGCCCATTAATAGATGCAGACAACCATGTAACAGGAGAATTCTGTCCATTTGAAG
The DNA here is from genome assembly GCA_964499025.1 of uncultured Sangeribacter sp. Classification (GTDB taxonomy): domain Bacteria; phylum Bacteroidota; class Bacteroidia; order Bacteroidales; family Muribaculaceae; genus Lepagella. Next base: position 65,063 of record CAZCJC010000005.1, on the reverse strand, counting down.
ACAGCAGCCCGTTGGGATTGAGCTTGAGGTTTCTTATTTTCTCCCCTCTTATATCCTCAACAAGTTTCCTTACCTCCTTGCCATATTTCTTCCTGCATGCATTCGAATCAGCATGACGGCGATATTGCTGAATTGTCCATATAGTCCAGAGAGGTATATCCGGCAGGTCTATCTCCCCTATGGTAGCATCTTTCTCTCCGGTATCTATATATTTGTTAAGAGCCTTGATGAATGTATCAAGGATTTCGAAATAATCCTCCTCATGATTGATTGCAAGCGTACATCCGGGCAATGCAATAAGTTCGTCACGTGCACGAACGTTATACCATGGATAACCTGCCATGATATATGTTCCACGTCCATTTTTTAGATAGAACTGTTTAGCTGAATTCTTAAGACAGTTGTAGAAACTTGTGCGACATGTACGCGTCTTTAACTCATCCTCATAAGTCTTTTCAAATTTCTTCGGATCGCATTCGAAAGTTGATGCCGAGAATATTATCGACTCCCCTTTCTTGATCGGAAGCTCGAAATAGCCGGGCACCCACAAGTCTTCCTTGTAGGGAATTCCCCTAACCTTATCTTTGTTATATTCGATTCCTTTGTACCAATGACCATCGGCAACCCACTCCGCGGGCTTATTAAACTGCATGAACAGTTCCGGATACCCCTGATAGAGACAGGTAGCGATTCCGTCAGCCACAGGCCTCGTAGCAGTGTTGATTGCTCCATTCTCCACACACAGATCATTAGCGTTACGGAACGCGAGGAACGGACGGAACCTCAATGTTGTTGGAGAATGCGCCTCAATTAGCGTATACTTTATCAGTATTCGGTTCTCATGAGAGATAAATACCTTCTCTTTGGTCAGCACTACACCCCCCACACGGAATGTCATAACTGGCACACTCTCACAATTAAACTCTCTGATGTACTTATGACCATTCGGACTGAATACATTGTCTCCATACTGATGTAATCCTAAGTTGAATGATGCGCCATGCTGTATGACTGACTCATCAAGTGATGACAAAAGAACATGCGCTTTGTCATCCATCTCAGGAATGGGTATAACAAGCAGACCATGTTGCTTACGAGTATTACATCCGACTATTGTGGTACAATGATAAGCTCCCGACTTATTGGTGCGGAGCATCTCCTTTGGAAGACTTTGCTCCAGATTGATCATAAGGTTCTTGTCAAACTTAAGATAGCTCATGATAAGACTGATTATGCGGGTTATATTATTGATTTTTTCGCTAAACAGATATTATTGAGGAGGGTAATTTCAAGGCTCAAATATATTCACATCTAAAGTTCTCTTTCCTAAGAGCATCATAACGGATAAGTAGATTATTTAAGTCTCTTACAAAGTTACATTTTACTTATAACAATTGCAACCAAACTTTATATGTTTAATAATATATTTTATCAACAAATTAAGAAATGATAACATTTTGCTTCACAAAAGCGTAGACTCTGCACCTATCATCTCCTACAGATTCTCTTTCCCGGCATAAATTAGGGAGACATGATTGTGACATGCCTCCCCAATTTTTATATCAATAAGCAATTTTTTAGCCTAATACAGCATGATAGCAGTATTCATAGATATAGGGCACAAGGCCGAAGAATACGATTCCTGCTACGCAAAGCCAGAGAGCAATCCTCTCACCACATGAGCTCTTGAATCTCTCCACCTGTGCCTCTCCTGGAGCAATCCAGATTGCCTTCACTACAAGGAGGTAGTAGTATAGTGAGATGATTGTATTGATCAAGGCAATCAACACAAGCATATACAGAGCCATTGATCCGGTTGAGGTAACTGAAGTAAAGATAAGTATCTTACTGAAGAAACCGGCAAAAGGAGGTATTCCGGCCAATGAGAACATTGCCAAGGTCATCGCGAAAGAGAGCCAAGGATTTGTTTTGTGAAGGCCGTTGTAATCTTCCATTGAGAGTTTTCCACTGTTGTTCTCTATGCTTGAGATCACGGCAAATGCCCCGAGATTGCTGACGATATACACCAGAATATAGAACATCATGGATGCAAGTCCGATTCCACCTGCCATTACACCGAGCATGATGTAGCCGGCCTGCGAAATGGAGGAGAAGGCCATGAATCGTTTCATATTCTTCTGTCGTATCGCAAAAAGGTTACCGACAGTGATAGTTGCGATGATTACTGCATACATCATCCATTCCCACATATCAGAATAAACCGTTCCGAAAGCTTGGGTGAAGATGATAAAGAATGCAAAAGCAGCTGCCCCTTTTGAGATTACCGAAAGATAGCTCGTGATAGCTGTGGGCGCACCCTCGTATACATCAGCAGTCCAGAGATGGAAGGGAACCAAAGAAAGCTTGAATCCTATTCCGGCTATCATGAATGCCAATGCAACTACAAGCAAGCCGCTACCCTCTCCGGAGATGATGTGCTCTGCAATGTCGTTGAAATAAAGTGATCCTGAAGAGAATGCATACACAAACGACAATCCCATCAGAAGGATAGCCGACGAGAATACTGCCGTAAGAATATATTTGATTGCAGCTTCATGACTCTCATAATGCTTCTTATTGAATGCAACTAACGCGGCAAGAGGAAGGGATGCGGATTCAAGTCCGATTATGAAGAGAAGGAAATGACGGGCGGAAATCATCAGGTACATACCAAAGAGTGTTACGAGTATCAGCTCGTAAAACTCCCCTTTTCTTATTGCCACCTCATCACTCTCAACCCATTTGGCCGACTGAAGGAACACCAGGAATACACCGATATTCAGTATAGCCTTTATAGCCTTGCAAGCCGCATTATCTTCATACATTCCACCGAATGCCATTACTTCCGATGATGGGATGAGCCAGATGGCGATTGTGGCGAGCCCAAAGAGAACAGTGGTGACAGGCGTCAGATATTTTTTTCCACCATCTCCGGTGAATGTGTCATAGAGAAACACCACCAGAAAGAGTCCCAGAATTATTAGCTCGGGCAACATTGCCCCAAATTGTGAATAATCCATTGTTATTGTTGTGCTTAATTCTTGTTTAAATTTACACCTTACGTTTCTTTGTCAATTCTTGGAAACTAATGTTAGATCACGCTGTGCAATGCGTTGATGATAGGCGTAAAACTCTCTTGAATTGTCTCATTGATCCAGTTGGGGAAGAAACCGATTCCTGCGAGACACGCTATGAGTGTCACTGTCGACAATCGCTCCCACCAGCTTGCATCGGTGAGGGTGAGGTGATGCTCATTCTGAACAGGACCAAGGATTAGTTTTCCTACAACACGGAGAATATAAACCGCGGTAATTACAATCGATGTCGTTGCCGCAATCACGAATATACGGTGGAAAAGATTGTTATCCTGGAAGGCTCCGAAGAATATCGTCATCTCTGCGACAAATCCTGAAAGTCCGGGCAATCCTAAGGAAGCGAAACCGGCTATCATGTAGCACACTCCGAGATAAGGCATTATCTTCATCATTCCTCCCATCTCACGGATATCGCGAGTGTGAGTCCTTCCGTAAATCATACCGATAAGGGCGAAGAAGAGAGCTGTCATCAATCCGTGAGAGAGCATCTGAAGGATACCACCGGTCATTGCTGTGGTATTAAGCATCAGGATTGCGAACAGAACCATACCGCAGTGTGACACCGAAGAATAGGCGTTGATATACTTGAGGTCGGTCTGCACACATGCCGAGAATGCTCCATATACTACACTGATACCTGTAAGGATAATGAATATCCATGCAAGTTCCTGAGCTGCCTGCGGGCATAGGAAGATAGCGATACGGAAACATCCGTAACCTCCAAGTTTCATAAGAACTCCGGCATGTAACATTGACACCGCAGTCGGCGCACAAGCATGACCATCCGGGCTCCATGTGTGGAACGGGAACATTGCGCCCAAAACTCCGAAGCCCACGAATGTGAAGCAGAACAGCAGACGTTGCCAGCTCGGATCTATTGCTGCATTCCTTGATATTTCCAGAATGTTCCAGGTTAGCTCACCACCCTCCGGGGCACTGTGCCAGTAGATACCGAGAAGTCCCAGCATCAGGAAGGCCGATCCTCCCATAAGCATCAACGTAAGCTTCATTGCTGAATACTCCTTGCGTCCGGTTCCCCACACTCCGATGAGAAGATACATAGGAATCAAGGCTACCTCATAGAACATGAACATTGTGAACATGTCGATAGAGATAAAGAAGCCGAATACACCGGTAGAAAGAAGGCAGAACCACAGGAAGAAATTCATCGGGAGCGGTTCAATTTTCCATGAGGCAAATGTTCCGGCAAATACAATGATTGCTGAAAGGAGAAGCATCAGAACCGAAATTCCATCTACTCCCACAGCCAAATGAATATTTAATGGTGCGTACCACATCCAGCTCCCGGTAAAGAGCATTTCTGAGGTATCTCCTGCTGCTCGAAGCGCCAGGAAGTCTACCACAAGCCAAATGGCCATGGCGAGCAATGCGGTTGACCCGGTCACCATAACCGCACGGATTGCCTTCATATTGCTATTGCCGCAACATGCCAATCCTGCCATCATGACCACAGGCACTATTACAAACCAAATTAAGAGATTTCCAAACATGATTCAATTATTATTTGCAATGCGATATGAAGTTAATTTATAATAAACAGATCCATGTAATTGCTGCCAAAAGCAATGCTCCGAAGAAATACCACAGAACATATGTCTGAATGCAACCATTCTGCATTCCCTTGATCTTGACAGATACATATTGCGTCACTGCTGCCAGACCATTCATTGTTCCATCAATGATATGACGATCAAACCATGCTATACCGCGGCAAATGCCATTGAAGATGATCTTGTGGGTGACAAACATGTAGATCTCATCCCAATAGAAGCGACGGTGAGCTGCTTCCCAAAGGGCGGGGAGTGCGGCGCGCATCTTGGCCGGCTTATCATTTTTCTTAGCATAAAGCCATGCTGAAAGCGCTATGGCACAGCTTGCGACTACAAGGCTCGGAATAGCAACATTCACCCATTCGATATGAATATGATATGGAGCCCCGTTCCAGGTTACGAATTCCCCGAACGGAATGAATCCTGCCACACAGCTCACTAAGGCAAGGATGATCAACGGAAGTGACATCTGCCAGGGAGCATCATGAGGACGATGCTCTTTGTAATGAGGATTCTCTTCCCACCAGAATACAAGGAAGTACATTCTGAACATATAGAAAGCAGTAAGACCTGCCACCATTGTCATCCAGCATCCCCAAAGGGCGCTGTTTGCATACATCGCCGACAGCATCTCATCTTTTGAGAAGAATCCGGAGAAGGGCCATATACCGGCTATAGCAAGACAGCCGATAAGGAATGTCCAGTGAGTGATGGGCATATACTTTCTCATTCCACCCATCGCTGTGTAATTGTTAGAATGAACGGCATGGATCAACGCTCCTGCACCAAGGAAGAGAAGTGCTTTGAACATCGCATGCGTGAAAAGATGGAACATTGATGCCATATATCCTAAGCCGTCATGAAGACCGGGACGGGCAACACCCAATGATACCATCATAAATGCAATCTGCGAGATTGTGGAGAATGCGAGGATTCTCTTGATATCTATCTGGCAACATGCCACCACTGCTGCATAGAATGCAGTAATTGCTCCAACTATGGTGATGAATAGCATCGAGCCTTCGGCAATCAGATATAGCGGGAAGAAACGTGCCACAAGATATACACCGGCTACAACCATAGTTGCGGCGTGAATGAGTGCAGATACCGGGGTCGGGCCCTCCATTGCATCCGGAAGCCAGATATGCAACGGAAGCATTGCTGATTTACCCATACCTCCAACAAATATCAGAACCATCGCCCATGTCAATACAGAGCATCCGAGGAAGGTAGAACCAAATGTAGAGCCAAGCACTGATATGTCGTTAGTATTCAACATAAGGAAGTTGAATGCGGATGCTCCTCCGAGCGGACCGTCTGCCGGGGTCTGGGAAACATAGTATGAAAGAACCAGAATACCGATCAACATGAAGAGATCGGCGAAACGCGTTACGATAAACGCTTTCTTGGAAGCTGACACCGCAGAGGGAAGTTTGTAGAAGAAACCGATCAGCAAGTAAGATGAAACACCCACAAGCTCCCAGAAAATATACATCTGGAAAATGTTGGTTGCAACTACAAGACCCAACATTGAGAATGTGAAGAGTGACAGGAATGCGTAATAACGCTGGAATCCTGGCTCATGCTCCATATAGCCCCAGCTATAAAGATGGACCATAAAGGAGATTGTGGTAATCACTATCAGCATCATTGCGCTGATTGGATCAAGCAGGAAGCCGATATTTACAACCAATCTTTCAGTGAAAGCAAGCCAGGTCACATCGAACACCTGGAACTGCTGACGGATGCCGTCAAGGATGAATGCCTCATTACCACTGAAGAAATACGTGAACGCTACAATATAGCTGATTACGAGAAGTGCGCCGTTAGCGCAGATTCCCAATACACCCGCAAGTTTGCGGTGCATCTTCACGCCGCCTATTCCTAAGACAAGGAACATTAAAAAAGGCAACGCCAGAATCAATATAGGAAGTGTAATGTCCATATCTTAGAACTTCATTTTTTTCACACTCAGTATATCCACATTCCCTACCGCGCGATAGATATTGATGATAATCGCGATTGCTATCGCGGTTTCAGCAGCTGCTATTGCGATGGCGAAGAGGGTAAATACCATACCCTCCATAGAGCCGGGGAAAAGGAAACGGTTAAATATCACAAAATTCAGATCCGCTGAATTTAGAATCAACTCAAGCGAGATCAGAAGCGCGATCATGTTTTTACGGGTTACAAACCCATAAACTCCGGCGCAGAACATCACTACACTCGGTACAAGATACCATAACATGCTCAAGTCCATATTCTTTTATCTTTTACGGGCCACAACCACGCCACCGATTATACATGCAAGTAATAATACACTCACTGCCTCAAATGGCAGAAGATACTGATAACGATCCGTGCCGGTAAAAGCACGACCTATATCATGCATCGTTATCATAGTGCCGGCTTCAAGAGCTTCCTTCAGAGACGCTCCGTTGATCAGAGGCATGTAGAAAAGCGCAAGAAGAAGAAGTACACATCCTGCAACCGAAATGCTGACTCCGATTGTACGGCGATGTGATTCCAGCGGAGCTGATTTCTCTCCCGGCTTGTGGGTAAGAAGAATGGCGAAGACAAACAACACCATTATACCACCCGCATAAACAGCCATCTGCACGGCTCCAAGAAACTGATAGCCGAGCTGGAAATAGATCACAGACGTGCTGAGCAATACAAACAGCAGGTATGTGGCAGCCCTAAGTATTCTGCGCGACGTAACTGCCATCACCGAAAACACCGTCACGGCTATGGCAACCACGAAATACAAAATTATATTTGCTACTGAATCCATTTATATTGTTGTTTAATTGGTTTGCTTCTAATTATTCTCTCCTTTTCACTTAGCAGCCGTCTCGGCTGTTTGCGTTTCTGAAGAGGCTGGCTTGGGAGCAGGTGCAGGATCCTCCGGTTCCGGACGATAATTGAGTTGCTTTACAAGAGCTTCTCGCGTAAATGTCGCCTGCTCGAAATCGTTGGTAAATTCCAAGGCATCCTGTGGACAAGTAGTGACACACAACATACAGAATGTGCAACTACCAAGGTCATACATATATTTGTCCAACTTACGCTTCTTTTTACCGTCGGGAAGTTCTACCATCTTTGTCGTGAGATGTATTGTGCCGTTAGGACAATTCATCTGGCAGATTCCGCAGGCGATACATTTGGTTCGGCCGCTTTCGTCATACTTCAATGTAAGTTCCGCACGAAAGCGATCGGCTATCTCAAGGGTGGCACGGTTTTCAGGATACTGCTCCGTGATTTTCGGAGTGACAAACTCCTTTCCTGTCACTCCCATACCGGTAAGCAGACTCTTTACGCCCTGTCCCACTGACGTGAAATATTCTTTTATACTGCTCATTTAGCTTTATCGGTTAGTTTCTAATATCTTTATCTGAATTATTTATCCCCTTGACCTCCCAATATATCAAGCAATTCAGTTGTAATGCTCTGCTGCCTCAACTTATTGAACTCAAGTTGAAGCTCATCAAATAGTTTCTTGGCATTATCGTTGGCACTCTGCATTGCCATGACACGCGCTGCCTGTTCCGAAGCTCGGTTCTGAACCGTTATCTCCTGCATTGACGACATCACAAACATCGGCAATACCTCATTGAATATACTGTTAGGATCCGGTTCGAAAATATAGAGCTGGTTTTCATCTGTAGCAGCATCTTCTCCTCCAAGCATCTTCTCGGTCACCGGGAAAAGCTGCTCATAGGTGAGTATCTGACGACTCATCGATTTATAATCCATATAAATCGTTTCTACAAGATCTAATGCCCCGGAAATGAATGAGTCTCGCAACGACTTAGTGAATTCCGTCACTGTATCACCCTTCATTTTGCTGTCTACACCAGCCACGGTTACAACCTCGATATGACCATCCTTAAGATGATTCATAGCTTTGGTCATTTTCTTACCGACCGGATAAACAGTTACCCTCACATCAGAGCCATAAAGATCCCTGAGCTGATCGAGACGCGCAAGAAATCCCTTGAAGATATTTATATTATACGCACCGCAAAGTCCATCATCTGAACCATAGACCACAAGACCGATCTTCTTTACATCTCGAGATGTTATCAAGGGAGAATTGAAACTTTCTCCGGTTGAGAGGATGTGACCCATAATCGACTTGATTTGGTCCTTAAAAGGTTTTAATCTTTTAAGACTCTGCTCCTCTTTATGAACCTTTGCAGAAGATATCATCTTCATGGCTCCGGTGATTTTCTCACTCGATGCCACTGAGCCGATGCGTATCTTTAATTCTTTTAGGGTTGCCATTATTAATGCCGATTAATCAACTCTTAATTATTTATCTGCAGATGCATATGTAGATGCAACGTCTGCTGCGCAGGATGTGAGCTTGGCAGAAATTTCATCATCAAGCTTTCCTACCCTCAACTTATCGAGAACATCCTCCTGATACTTCATTTGCAGCAATTGAATGAACTGCTGTTCAAAATCCTTGATCTTATCCAACGGCACATTATCAAGAAGACCGTTTACACCACAGAAAATTACTGCAATTTCATTCTCAACAGGCCACGGATGATACTGGGGCTGAATTAGCAATTGCTGATTCTTACGACCTCTGTCAATAACACGGGCTGTTACAGGGTCAACATCTCCACCGAACTTAGTGAATGACTCCAGCTCACGATACTGTGCCTGAGCGATCTTCAGCGTTCCGGCAACTTTCTTCATTGCCTTTACCTGTGCATTACCACCCACACGGGATACGGAGATACCCACATTGATTGCAGGACGTATACCCTGGTTGAAGAGTGATGTCTCAAGGAAGATCTGACCATCAGTGATTGAGATCACATTTGTCGGAATGTATGCTGACACGTCTCCGGCCTGAGTCTCGATAATCGGAAGTGCAGTAAGAGAGCCACCACCTTTCACGATAGGCTTCATCACTTCGGGAAGGTCATTCATATTCTCGGCAACCTTCTGGTCATCGATAATCTTGGCTGCACGTTCAAGAAGACGAGAGTGCAGATAGAAGATATCACCGGGATATGCCTCTCGTCCCGACGGACGCTTAAGGATCAGTGAAATCTCACGATATGCAACAGCCTGCTTAGAGAGGTCATCATAAATAACCAACGCATCTCTACCGGTGTCTCGGAAGTACTCTCCGATCGCAACTCCGGAGAAAGGTGCGTAATAACGCATTGAAGCAGAATCAGAAGCATTCGCGGCAACTACTACAGTATAAGGCATCGCGCCATATTTTGTCAGCGTATTGACGATAGCCGCAACTGTTGATGCTTTCTGGCCGATTGCAACATAAATACAATATACCGGTTTCCCTGCATCATAATTGCTCTTCTGATTGATGATCGTATCAATAGCAATTGCTGTCTTTCCAACCTGACGGTCACCGATGATAAGCTCACGCTGACCTCTACCTATTGGAATCATTGAATCGACAGCCTTGATTCCTGTCTGGAGTGGCTGAGTCACCGGCTGACGGAAGATTACTCCCGGAGCCTTGCGCTCCATGGGTAACGGTATAAGTTTTCCATCGATCGGTCCTTTGCCATCTATTGGTTCACCGAGCATGTTGATTACACGCCCGAGAAGACCCTCTCCAACCTGGATCGACGCAATCTCTCCCGTGCGTTTTACCGACATGTTCTCTGTCACTGAATTCACTTTGTCGAGAAGCACCACACCGACATTGCTTTCCTCAAGGTTCAAAGCAACACCTTTTGCTCCGTTCTCGAACTCTACAAGCTCATTACTTCTAACATTCTCAAGTCCGTAGACATGGGCCACGCCGTCGCCGACATTAAGCACCGTACCTACCTCTTCAAATTTGACTTTTGAATTGATATTCTCGAGCTCTTGTTTTAAAACATCTGATATTTCGCTGGGATTTAGCATCTTAATTGCTACTTAAGAGAGTTTGACGTAATTGTGCAAGTTCGCCGCTCACCGACGCATCCATGCGTGTGGAATCAACATCGATCACAAATCCTCCGATCAATTCCGGATCTATTTCCGAAGAGTATTCAAATTTCCTATCCTTGAAAGCATTCTCCACTACATGGTGCAGTTTTTCCATCTCTGCCAAGGGCAACTCAACAGCTGTTGTGATATGCACCTGAGAAATATTGTTAGCCTTTCGGTAGATATCCCGATAGGCAAGTGCCATCAGATAGGCAAATTCCTCTCTCTTATGGGCGAGGATTAGTTTTACAAACCGACGGAAATCTTCACCCGGATTCTTACCTGCCGCAGCAAGCAAAACGCTCTCTTTATCAGATTCCTCTACATATGGATTTGCCAGAATCTTCTCCAATCCGGGATTACTCCTGAAGGCATCGATTACAGCGTTCATCTCCTGATAAACCGTTTCAGCCGTATTGCTCTCCAGAGCATACTTATACAAGGCTTTGGAGTAACGGTGAGGTATAAGTCCGGAAATCATCTCCTATCAATTTTTCTCTATTTCATCCAACAATTTGTTGACAAGATCGGTCTGGGCCTTGTCATCTTTCATCTGACCCCTTACCATCTTCTCCGCTATCTCTATAGAGAACTTGCCAACCTCATTTCTAAACTGCAACTCTGCCTCTTTTCTCGCCTGTTCGATCGATGCCTTTGCTGCCTCCATCTCTTTACGGGCTGCTTCGGAAGCCTCTTTCTTGGCCTGCTCTATCAGTTCCGTTTTCATTTTAGCAGCCTCACGTAGCATCTCGGCCTGACGGGTCTGTGCTTCCGCCACATATTTCTTGGCTTCTTCACGGGCATTGTCAAGTTGCTCTTTTGCCTGACGTGCATCCTCCACACCCTGGTCAATGGTGGCTGCCCTCTTATCCATGCTTTTGATAATCACGGGCCATCCCCATTTAGCCAAGACAAGGAAGAGCAGGATGAACGCTACGAACATCCAGAACACCAAGCCAAAATCGGGCGTGAACAATTCCATTTTCAGCTAATTATTTGATGAACAATGCAAGGGCAGATACGATCACAGCAAAAAGTGCTACACCCTCGATAAGAGCGGCGATCACAATCATGTTGCTTCGGATATCTCCGGCTGCTTCCGGCTGACGTGCGATTGCCTCCATTGCTGACGAACCGATTTTACCAATACCGATTCCGGCTCCGATTGCTGCCAATGCCGCACCAAGAGCGGCTCCGAGTCCTGCGATAGGCTGCAGTGAAAGTTCTGCTAAAATTGTTGATAACATAATTCAGATTGTTTTTAGTTTGTTATTTTGTTTTTTAATATTCTCTATTTTATTTACCAAGATCTATTTCCGTGGCCAACTTCTTCAGGTTTTCTTTCTCCTGTGATATAAGCTCCTGATCTGCTTTCTCACGCTCTGAATCCGCAACGTCCTCCTTAGCATGATGCTCCTCCCCTTTCTCTTGGGCCGCAGAGATAAACAATGCGGAAAGAAGCGTGAAAACATAAGCCTGAATGAAACTTACAAGCACATCAAGAACGAGCATGAAGAGCGAGAACAGAACAGATACTACTGTAGCTCCTCCTGCCACTCCCGTGCCGAAAGCGGCGAAGATGAAGATCAATAATGTCAGCGTGATCACAATCATGTGGCCTCCCATCATATTGGCGAAAAGACGGACGCACAAAGCTGCAGGCTTAGTGAATATTCCGAAAACCTCTATGAGCTGCATGATAGGAAGTGGACACTTCAGGAAGAGAGGAACATCAGGCCAAAAAATCTCTTTCCAGTAATGCTTGGTTCCGAATAGGTTGGTAACCACAAATGTCATCAGTGCCAAAACCAAAGTCACTGCAATGTTTCCTGTAAGATTGGCTCCTCCAGGGAAAATTACGATAAGGCCGACAAGGTTCATCGTAAGGATGAAGAAGAAACATGTCAGCAGATAGGGGCCAAATTTCTTGGCTTTCTCTCCAAGAGTACTCTTGATCGTGTCGTAATATACGAAAGAAACAAGCATCTCAAAGAACCCCATTCCCTTACGCGGAGCTTTCAGCCCCTTCTTTGCATAATACCTTACAAGACCCATCACCATTGCCGTAACAAGAATCACAGCTATGAATAAGGCACATACATTCTTGGTTATGGATATATCGACAGGTTTGTATTCACGGTATTGGGCTCCATCGGAAGCTGTATAGATCTCATCATCCTTGTCGGAGAGAGCCTCTTTGCTATCTACGGGAATCAACTCAACAACCTTATCCTTGTGCTTTCCTTCGTGCACAAGCATGAACCTGTAAGTCTTGCCATCTTTTTCTATGGTTTTCATCACAGGATGAAGATGAGCCTTCTTTTTCCCTGTTTCCTCATTCTTAGTCACCACAACTTCCGTAAGGTCTCCGGATGAAAAACAGAACCATTTTCCATCCTCAGCCCTTACTATCACAGGAAGTGGAATCCTGTAGACATGACTGAAAGGCACCTCCCAGCCATAGCCGTCACCGAGATGCTCGAAAATAATCTCCTGCACATTAAGGTTCTGATCTTCCTTCTTATCCTCATCATCGAAGGCGTATGCGTTGATTGAACTGCCGACCAACGCCAGAAGCAGAATCGCAAATATGGATAATTTTCTCGACATACTCTCTCTTTTATCTGTATTCAATAGACACATACAGAGATCTTATTATTATTCACATCGACTATTCCTCCATCGATATCAAGCTTTCTCTCCTCTCCATTCGGCGTGGTATACCGGATGCTACCTTTCGTAAGGACTGAGATGAGAGCGGCATGATTTTTCAATACAGTAAATGAGCCCATTTCTCCGGGAAGTGTCACTGACGTTGCATCTCCCTTAAATGTTATCTCATGCGCCGATATGATTTCAAGTGTCATATTGATTTCTTTAAACTATTATTACACTCAAGATAAGTAGCTCGCAGAAATTAATGAATAGATAAAACGCAGTGATTTTGAATTAATTTTGGTTTCGGCTGAAGGAGCATAGCGAGCTATGTGACTGAAGGCGAAGCCAAAAGTAATTTAAAAGAACCAGTTTTAGCATTCATTAATCTAATTATATTTTACATTAATAAATTTTTGTGAGTTACTTATCTTATTTGACATCCTCAAGCATCTTCTTACCCTTTGCAATTGCCTCATCAATTGTGCCGACATTAAGGAAGGCCTGCTCTGGAAGATCATCAAGTTCTCCGGAAAGAATCATCTTGAAGCCCCTGATAGTCTCAGCCAACGGAACCATAACACCTTTTAATCCGGTGAACTGCTCAGCTACGTGGAATGGCTGTGAAAGGAAACGCTGTGCACGACGCGCACGGGCAACTACAAGCTTATCTTCGTCACTTAATTCATCGACACCAAGAATTGCGATAATATCCTGCAACTCATTATACTTCTGAAGAAGCTGTTTTACGTCCTGCGCAGTATTGTAATGCTCCTCGCCGATAATATTCGGGTCAAGGATTCGTGAAGTTGAATCCAATGGGTCGACAGCAGGATAGATACCAAGCTCGGCAATCTTACGGTTCAACACAGTAGTAGCATCAAGGAAGCTGAAGGTTGTGGCCGGTGCCGGGTCAGTAAGGTCATCAGCAGGAACATAGATTGCCTGAACCGACGTGATTGACCCCTGTTTGGTAGATGTGATTCGCTCCTGCAGAGCACCCATCTCTGATGAAAGGGTTGGCTGGTAACCTACAGCTGAAGGCATACGGCCCAGAAGTGCCGATACCTCGGATCCTGCCTGAGTGAATCGGAAGATATTATCAATAAAGAGCAATACCTCCTTTCCTCCACCATCACTGTCCCTGAACTGCTCAGCAACTGTAAGACCGGAAAGGGCTACGCGAAGACGTGCACCCGGGGGCTCATTCATCTGGCCGAACACAAGTGTGGACTGGGACTCTTTCAAAGCGTTGTGGTCAACCTCAGAGAGGTTCCACTCCCCTTTTGCCATGCTCTCCTTGAATTTATCACCATATTTGATGACACCACTTTCTATCATCTCCCTCAGGAGGTCATTACCTTCACGGGTACGCTCTCCTACTCCGGTGAATACAGAATATCCGTCATGGCCTTTGGCGATATTGTTAATAAGCTCCATGATGAGCACGGTCTTTCCTACACCTGCGCCACCGAAAAGACCGATCTTACCACCCTTTGAATATGGCTCAAGCAGGTCGATCACCTTGATTCCGGTGAAGAGCACCTCCTGAGAGATTGCAAGGTCGTCAAAAGCCGGTGCGGGCTGGTGAATAGGACGCAGATGATCACGGTCAAGTTCTCCCAACATATCGATAGGATCACCGATAACGTTTAGAAGACGTCCCTTCACCTGATTGCCGGTTGGTACCGCGATCGGGCGCTCAAGGTTCAATACCTTTACTCCACGACGCACACCATCGGTACTCTCCATCGCAACGCATCTCACGATATCCTCACCGATATGCTGCTCTACCTCGAGTATAAGTTCTTCGCCATTGTCGCGCTCCACCTTCAAGGCAGTGTAGATAGGGGGAATATTCTCTTTCCCACCTTCAAAAGAGACGTCGATCACAGGTCCGATAACCTGAGTGACTGTGCCGTAATTTGCGCTCATATTCTATATAATATTCTGTATTATTTTATGCTTTAATTGATTCTTGATAATCCTACGGATTAGAAATGCCACCCCAAGGCTACGAAAATTGTCATCAATAGCAGATTGGCCAGAGAGAAAGGCATAAGATATTTCCACTCAAACGCAAGCATCTGGTCGATACGTACACGTGGGAATGTCCATTTAAACCAAATGATGATAAATGAAATAAAGAAAGCCTTCCCTACAAACCAAACTATCGACGGAATCCAGTTCATCACCTCGTTGAATCCATCCCAACCTGGAATATGGAAAGGCATCCAGCCTCCAAGGAACATCAGGGTTGCAATTCCGGAAACGATGAAAAGATTCAGATATTCTGCAAGATAGAAGAAACCGAAGTGGATACCGGAATACTCCGTATGATATCCGGCGGTAAGCTCATGCTCAGCCTCAGGAAGGTCAAACGGACCGCGGTTGGTCTCTGCTGTAGCAGCTATAACATAGATGATGAATGCGATGATGGCAGGAATATGGCCGCGGAATATGAACCACGCTGACTGCTGCTCCATTACCAATTCCGTGATATTCATTGTGCCGGCGAAGACACAGATGGTTATCAGTGAGATTCCAAGTGAAATCTCGTAACTGATCATCTGCGCACCACTTCGCATCGCACCGATAAGGGTATACTTATTGTTACTTGCCCAGCCGGCCAGAAGGATACCCAGAACACCAACTGAAGAAACGGCAAGAATGAAAAATATACCGATATTCCAGTCAATAATCTGGAGGCCACGGCCCCAAGGCAGACATGCAAGCATCACAACCGATGAAGTGATCACTATATAAGGAGCGAGCTTGAAAAGGAATCGGTCGGTTCCCTTCAATGAAATCAGCTCCTTGATAAGGATCTTGAACATATCGGCAAAAACCTGGAGCAAACCCCATTTCCCTACACGCATAGGTCCGAGGCGACACTGGAACCAGGCGCAGAGCTTACGCTCATAAAGAATATAGAAAAGGGCAAGCACTGTGTATGCCCCCAAAACCAATACGGCTATTATCACACATTCGATCAGGACAGCGAGCCATTCGGGCATTCCCCCGCTCAGTAGCCATGAATTAAATGCGGATGTCCATGTTCCAAAATTAAACATTGTGGATCAATCTTTTTTGGATTATACGTCTATTGTATTCTTATTATGTTTTATCTGTCGATATCCGGAATCACGAAGTCAAGAGCAGCTCCGATCGTGATTAAGTCGGCAATCATGTAGCCTGAACAGGTCAGATCCATTACACCCACAAGATTGAAACATGGGCTCTGGAAATGAACACGGAAAGGTGTCTTCTCCCCTATGGATTCAATATAGACTCCGAACGTACCTCTACTGGCCTCTACCTGCTGGTACCAGCGACCTGCGGGAAGCTTGATGATTTTCGGAACCTGAGCTCTGATCTCTCCTTCAGGAATATTGTCAACAAGCTGGGCAAGAATCTTGCAGCTCTGCTCTATCTCCTTCATCCTTACCATGTAACGTGCATAGGAATCGCAGCCTGTTTCGAGAACCTCCTCAAAATCCAATTCCGAATATATGGAATATGGATGCTTCTTGCGACAATCACAGCTCCAGTTTGAACCTCTTCCGCTCGGACCGGTGATATCATAATTGATCGCATCCTCTTTAGGAAGCATGCCCACTTTCTTAAGGCGGTTTTTGGCTATGAGGTTATTGGAGAATACATTGTGATATTCTTTCAGACGATCGGGCATGATTTCTATCAGATGCTTCACATCCTTTACGAAATCTTTGTGGAGATCCGCAATCACACCTCCTATGACATTATAGTTCATCGACATTCGAGCACCACAAGTTTTCTCAAAAATATCAAGAACCAACTCACGCTCACGGAAACCATAGAAGAACGCGGTGGTTGCTCCAAGGTCCATGGCCGTACATCCGAATGAAAGAAGGTGTGATGAGATACGCATCAGCTCATCCATCATTACCCTTATCACCTCGGCTCTGCGTGGAACCTCAATGCCAAGAGCTTTCTCTATGCACATACAGAGACAATGACGGTTCTGATGAGCCGACATGTAATCCATACGGTCGGTGAAATGAAGAATCTGGGGATAAGTCATTCCCTCAGTCAGTTTCTCTATTCCACGATGTATATAACCTGATACAACATCTACCTTCTTTACAATCTCACCGTCAAGGGATGCGCGGAAACGCATCACTCCATGAGTTGAGGGATGCTGCGGGCCGATATTTACAACATAGGCATCCTCATCGAAAACCTTTGTCGGCTTCTCCACAATCTTCCCATCTTCATCTTCAACAAAAACGCGCGAATCATCCTCATTAACCTCATCCGTCATCCGGATAGGATTCAATTCGGGATTCGCGTCATAATCTTTTCGGAGGGGATGACCCACCCAGTCGTTGCGGAGGAAGAAACGGCGCATGTCGGGATGATTGATAAACTTGATGCCGAACATGTCATAAGCCTCCCTCTCCTGGAAATTAGCAACCTTCCAAAGATCACTCACACTATGGATATAGGCATCTTCCCTGTTTTCCGCCTCAACCTTTACGGCTATCATATCCCAATTATGGGAGGTGGAAGTAAGGTAATAGATCACGCCTATAGACTCTTTCCAGTCCATGCCGACAACTGCCGACAACACATCGAAATTAAGATCGGAATCCTCTTTCAGATGTTTTGCCAAAGGATACCAGCTCTTTTCAGGCACACATACGAGAAGGTTTTCTCCCTCCTCGAAGGTCGCGTCAGGACAAATGCCTACAATTTTCTCTTTTATATCGCTCATGGTTGGTTGATTCTCAATTTTTTGACTTGACGGTGATTATTCGATCTCACCTTTCTCCTCAGGATGCTCCGCGAAGAACTCCTCTATTTTCTCCTTGCGGTTTGTCCCTCCGAAGAATTTCTGAACCTTGATCTTACGCTGCAACTGCATCAGACCATAGAACATTGCCTCCGGACGCGGAGGACAGCCGGGAATGAAGACATCCACCGGCAGAATCTGCTCAACTCCGGGAACAACACAATATGAATTCTTGAACGGACCTCCTGAAACAGCGCATCCTCCGCAGGCAATAACATATTTGGGCTCTGCAAGCTGCTCATAGAGTCGGCGCAACACCGGTGCCATACGATGCACGATAGTTCCCTGCACCATTATGTAGTCAGCTTGACGGGGAGAGTTGCGGGCAACCTCGAATCCGAAACGTGCCATGTCATAACGAGCAGCTCCAAGGCTCATGAATTCAATAGCACAACAACTTGTGCCGAAACACAGGGGCCATAAGGAGTTGGAAATACCCCAGTTGATAAGGTCATCGAATTTACCTACCATTACATTTGCTCCGGTTGCGTTGAGTTCCTCTACGAGTTTGTCGATATACTCGTTATCCTTGAAGTCCTCACGCTTCATGCTTTTTATCTTGTCTACTCCCATTTCAATGCTCCTTTCTTCCAGGCATATGCAAGACCCATGATTAGCACAAACATAAAGATTCCGATACAGAGGATTCCTTTAGGACCCATGTCGCGCATCACTACCGACCATGGATAAAGGAAAACTGTCTCCACATCGAAAATAAGGAACAGGATGGCGAATATATAGTATCCTGCCTTAAATTGAATCATTGATTCTCCCCGAGTAGGAATACCGCACTCATAGGGTTCTGACTTCTTTACTGAATAAGATTTCGGAGAAATCAATTTGGCGATAAGGAGCGCAGCAAAAACCAGTCCTATACCTGTTAGAACTGCCGTAACTGACAACGCACCATTGCCTATCTCCAGCAATAGACTCATATGTGTTTATTATTTAATGAATTACACTTATTTCAGGTTAACGATACGTCTCTAAGCAACACCTCTCACATCCTCCCCTTAGGGGAAATTTAATTCTAAAAGTTACTTAAAAACACATAATATCTGCGCAAAGTTACCTAAAAAATCTTAATTCGACAAATAGAAATTGCGCAAATCTTTCAAAAGTGTGAATATTATACATCTTCATATATCTCTTCATCTCTCATCCCTCTTTTGCACAGATAGTGTTTTGGACGTAAAAAAAACGCGCCTGAATGAACAAGACGCGTTTTTAATGAATTTAAGAATATTTGAAATCTTCCTTATATCAGCCTGACGATTAATTTCCCGAAGTCTTTCCTACCCTCAAAGCATAGGAACCTGTGAACGTAGCGTTATATCTTCCTGCTACTGAGAAATCAATGTCACAATCTGTGAGATCGCCCGATGAAGTGAGTGTAAAGTTATCAAATTTATAGTTAGCATTTGGAGTTGCATTGCCACCTTCGTAACATTCGGGGGTGATATCCGTACCGGTGATTTCATATCCAAACGCTGAGAATTTCAGATTAAGATCTTTCAGCACGATATTACTCTTGACCGGTTCTTGAGGCACATCAGAGAATTTTGCGTTATAGAGGACTACTGTTGCGGTGCTCTTTTTCAAATCCATAATGACTCGATACATAATGTCTTTATTATCTGTGGCTGTCATAACACCGTTCATACCTTGGTAATGGGAAGTTGTGGTTCCCCTGAATGTCATGTCAGCCCAGAAAGTTCTTACGCGCTGGTCAGCTCCGACATAATATTCCATGATGCTGTATTGGGGGGCATATGTCGACGGGGGGAATGTTGCTTCAGCAATACCCGAAATTGTCGGGGGAACATATACCAATGTGGTCAGTTCGCAACTGAGGTCACGAATTCTTTCTCCAGAACCGGCCGAACCTGCGAACTCACTATCGATAGTCGTCACCTCATAAGTGCCACCCTCCAGATTGTAATATTTGAGTTTAAAGGGAATCGCGTCGGTCGATACAGTCAATTTGCTGTTTTCATTTAACGCTATTTCTGAGGAGATGGCCACTGTGCTCCTGGTAAAATCAAAAGAATACTTATACCAGCTGCTTGACACCACTGCCTTATCAGGAGAGGAAGTAGAAGTGATGAGATTATAAGTCCCGGTAGAATAACTAAGTGTGGATGTGCCGCTATCAGTTTTGCAGGAAGACATTCCCAATAACAAGGCGGCTGTTGCGAAAAGGTAGTATTTCTTCATTATTTATTGATTATGATGTTTATTGCATTATTTACTCCTAAGTAAGTTTGAAAAATTAGCTAATGTTAAGCTTACCATTGTGATAATATGAACTAATTTTGAAAACTTACTTATAATTAACGTTTACCATATTATCTTATTATATTCTTTCCCATGTCAAACCTTAAGGTAACGCCGGCTTGCATCGGTCGACCCCTTTGGAGAAATTCGTTACCCATCGACATAAAATAGAAGGTATGATATCTTGTTCCCGTCAGATTCTTCCCCCATACCTGAATGCTCCAGTTCTTACCCTCGGCCATGACCGACGCTCCGGCCAGAACATAAAACTTCTGACTTTCGGTATTCGACTCATTCCAATAGATCTTCCCTGTACCTCTCATATTGAGATCGAATGTGATGCGCTCAAGAAACTTTGTCCTCAGTTGAAGGGTATATAATCCCTGCAAAAAAACTGTATTGGCAGGAGCATATGGGATATGCTTCCCCTTGAAATTATCAATCCCGTTATGAAATTCTACAAACCTCGCATCCGTGAATCCATAGCTACCGTTGATTTCCAACCTGTCAACCGGACGCCAGTTAAGCGAAATCTCTCCCCCGAGGCTCCTTGTCTTTCCGGCATTGGCCATGATCCGCCCTGTGGTGGTACCGCTTGGAAACATCGTTACCTGTTGGTCATGGCAATCAATATAGAAGGCTGCGATATCAGCATTTATCCTCCCCTCGGCAAACGATAGATGCGCACCCGCTTCATAATTCCAGCTATATTCGGGACGATAACCCACAATCTCGTCTATCCCATATAACGATCCTATCCCCATTATGTACATAAGACGTTGCTGAAGCACCTCACTGAACATCTGAGTATTGAATCCTCCAGATTTATACCCTTTGGTTACTGAGACATAAACATTCCCAACATCAGGCAGATCATATAGCACCGAAGCTTTAGGCATCCATGTAAGATATTGACGTGAAAGACGGCCATTATCATCAATCTTTATATCCACATGCCGGAATGGTTCAAGCTCATGATCAGGATTTTTGAAAAATATTTCATACCCGGTGTTACAATGACTATGGTAATGCAAAATCGATCGTTCAAAATCAACGCGTATCCCGGCAGTGAAATGCCAGCGGTCGAGATCATATTTTGACTCATGATATAGGGCCACTCCAAATGTAGGGATTCGGAACTCACTATTCAATGGAAATTCCCGACTATCCCATGCGATAGGGTAATCCGGATTCGCATTATTCCTATGCGACTCTATGAGCGAGGAAATTCCTGTATCCTTAAAGGTGACAGGCGCGTTCATATTGATATGTTTATAAAAGGCGAACACGCCTGAGAGCCATTTATAATTTCCCGACAATCCCTTCCCTTTAGTCACCAAATCCTCAGTGAATCCTGTTTCCCTCTGTTTCTGGGTCAGCGTAAAATATGACAACGGCAGAAAGTCCTGATCAAGAGTCATATTATCATTTAGATGCTGCACAGAGGTGATGGAGGTCATCGTCCACCCCTCACCACGGTAATTCACAGTGAGGCCATCGGTGAGTGAAAACCGTCGGTAGAAACATGTGTCATTATAATTGATCTCTCCGGAATCGATATTCTCATAGGGATACCCCCCTTGCCTCAGTAACGATCCGGCCAGGACATTCTGAATATACACCCTGTCGCTAATTCGCCAGTTGGATTTCCACCTCAAAGCCCCCTGTCTCTCCTTATCAAGATGTTTACCTGTGTATTTATTCGTAAAAAAACCTCCCAGATAGGAGAAATTACCTACTAAAGCAGTAGCAAATCTGTCGGAGAACTTATGATACCATCCGACGGATGCCCTCCAGTCGTTACCACGTCCCACCTCAGCCATCAGGCGCCAGCCCTGCCAGTTCATCGGA
The DNA here is from genome assembly GCA_964499025.1 of uncultured Sangeribacter sp. Lineage (GTDB taxonomy): Bacteria > Bacteroidota > Bacteroidia > Bacteroidales > Muribaculaceae > Lepagella. The sequence goes on along the minus strand of CAZCJC010000005.1, from coordinate 42,813 downwards.
GAGAGGGTTGTGACATTTATGAGCCCACCCATGGTATTACGCCCAAACAATGCCGATTGAGGTCCGCGTAGCATCTCCACCGATGCTATATCGGCAAGGTCGAAGTCATAGGCATTCTTATTAAGATAGGGTACATTATCAACATTCAGGCCGACCGCCGGCTGATCCATTCTTGCTCCTATGCCCCTCACATAAATTGATGATGTTATCCTTGACCCATAATCCGGAATATATAGATTGGGAACCACATCTGAAATGCCCTTGATCGCCACCGCATTCAGCTGCTCAAGCGAACCTCTGCCCAGCACACTTGCCGCAACAGCCTCTCCTCGCAACCGGTTTTCCTGCTTGACTGCCACAACATTCACCTCAGCAAGGCTACACGACACAGTATCCGGAGTCATCTCCCCGGAAACCGAAGCCAAAGCAATAACTGGACACAGAAAAAGGTGGGTCATATTCAACATTTGAATATCACAAAATTAATTTCTTTTCCCTCTTCCCGCAATCCTCATAAATGATGAAATTAAAACCTTTTCTTAACTAATATACCAAATACATCAGGTTCAAAATAGAATAAAGTCAATCTATAAGGCAGACGTGGCTACAAATAAATACATATTTCATATCCTCATCATCGAATGAATTTTAAATCTTCCATTATTCCTAATTTTTAATAGGCCGATTAGAAAAAATATTATAAAAGGTCATTTTAATTAGCCATATCATTTGTTGAGGGGTCTTAATAATAGAAAGAAATGAAATTTCATGGAAAATAAAGTGCAAATACTAACTCAACAAAATACGATGAAATCGATCATAAAAAACTCTTTTTTACTAATTTTCTTGTGTTTTTACTTACATTGCGGAGCTGAAACAAAGGTCATTGCACACAGGGGATACTGGAACACTCCTGGTTCTGCACAGAATAGCATTACATCTTTTTCAAAGGCCGACTCTATTGGTGTATTTGGTTCGGAGATAGATGTATGGCTCACAACCGATGACCACCTCATTGTTAATCACGATAAAAATTTTCGCGGATTATTTATGGAAACTGCTCCTTTCGAGGAGCTACGAAAAATAACGCTTGATAATGGTGAAAGGATTCCGACCCTTGATGAATATCTTGCTGAAGTTCGGAACAAGCCCAAAACACGCCTGATCCTCGAAATGAAATCACTCACCGACTACTCTCGGGAAGACTTGGCAGCCGAGATGATAGCAGAAAAGCTCCGTAAGCATGGTGTGCTCGACCGGACTGATATCATCGTTTTCTCCCTAAACGCTGCAATGAAATTCAAAAAAATTTTTCCTACCGGAGTCAAAATATTTTATCTTGACGGAGATCTCACTCCAAAAAAATTAAAAAAACTTGGCTTATCCGGTTTAGATTATTCTGTAAAAGTTCTCAGGAAACATCCGGAATGGGTAAAAGAGGCACATAATCAGGGTCTCGAAGTAAACGTATGGACAGCCAATACAGATGAAGATATGAACTATTTCATCAATCTGGGTGTGGATTATATCACCACCGATCACCCTGATAAATTACTTAAATTGATAAATAGTGATTCGGCCGAGAAATCAGGAATAAAATAAAATTCTACGATATATAGATATCCCCAACTATCTGTTCTTTATCCCAAAGAAACGATATAATTTCAGGTATTAGTTAAAAATTAATTAGTTTTAAGGTTTAAAATTTTGTAGGTTTAACTTATGAAGAGTATCACTGTTACTCTGATCGCAGCTCTATCGGTCACACTCCTATCCTCTGGCTCATGTATGAAAGAGGAAGTTCTTGCCGACAATAACCAAAGCGGCCAGAACACTCCTCCTACTCTGCCTGATAGGGATGTGGACGATGGAGCAACGATAGCCGGTTGCATCACAGATGAAACCGGTATTCCCATTTCAGGGGTAGCCGTATCAGATGGAGTAACAGTGGTTAATTCAGACAACGAGGGGAAATACCGCATCATGTCTGATAAAGCCAAAGGATACGTCTTCATATCCCTACCGGGGAATTATACAATTGAGACGAACAATGGTACTCCCGGTTTTTTCAGGCCACTTCTCCTCTCTCCAGATAAACTTGAAGTGCATGACTTCATCCTCAAACCATGCGATAACAATTCTTACTCAGTCATTATCCATACCGATCAGCATCTTGTCGACCGTACGGAGGATATTTTACAATTCGACAATTATGTGTTACCGGATATTCTCGAATCAATATCATCCAGGAAAAAGGAAGGTAGAAACGCATATTCAATTTCCTTAGGAGATATTGGGTGGGAACAATTCTGGAGATCTAATAATTTTGGTTTGTCAGATGCAGTGAAGAAAATTAATTCAATCGGGATTCCTATATTTCATGTAATGGGTAATCATGACAACGACCCTTATCTTTCAGGTGATTGGAATTGCTCCGGAATATTTCGCGAAACAATAGGTCCTACATATTATTCTTTCAATATAGGGCAAATTCATTTCATAGTTCTCGACAATGTAATATACAATAATATCGGTGCATCATCTGCCGAAATGGGTGACCGCTCTTACGACAGGGCAATTTCGTCCGACCAGCTCGCCTGGCTTACAGCAGATCTCGCACATGTCAAAGATAAGAGTGCGCCACTTATTATATGTGGACACGTTCCATTTATGTCGGAGCCTAAACTTGTCGGGGGCAAGGAGGAGATAAAGCGCAATCTTCTTAATATGGTCGATTTGGAGAGATGTCTGGAAGAATTTAAGGATATAACTTTCTTCTCCGGACACTATCACAGAAATTTCAATATCGATTCCCCTTTTCGAGAGGGGATGAGGGAATTTAATGTTGCTTCTTTATCAGGAACTCTATGGTGGACCCGAAAATCCGGGTATTCAAACCATCATGTATGCACTGACGGTTCTCCCGGAGGGTATGGTATCCTGGATGTAGACGGCAAACACTTCCGGTATACCTACAAAGGGGTTGGATATTCTGAAGACAATCAATTCAGGATCTATGATCTCAATACCATACATATTGCTGAATCCTCTATCTCCAATCCAAAATATGCAGATAAAGTTAAGGAATATGCAGGGAGATATTATACTCCTGCTTCTGACAATGAAATTCTTGTAAATGTTTTCAACTGGGGACCGGGATGGAAAATTGAAATCACCGAAGAGGGGAAACCGCTCTCCGTGACACGTATACGTGATAAAGATCCACTACATATCCTCTCATATGAATGTCAAAGGCTAAGTCACGGATACATTCCAACTTCAACATCCACATTGCTGACACAAAACACCAGTCATATTTTTTCTGCTAATGCAGATAAAGCTACTTCATCCATTAAAGTTACAGTCACTGACAACTATGGAAGGAGTTACTCCTCAACTATAAAACGACCATTGTTTATGCAATAACGGTCATTCTACACATAAGCTATACATCATGGAGCCCAACGAGAATTACGAAAAGATCTTAAATTTCTTCTATGATTTTCCCGACATATCCGAAGACTTAAGAAAACGGTTTGAGGATTGGATGTTGGCAAACGAAAGTTCTGTAAACCTACAGGAAGCTTTACTTGATTTATGGAATCGTGAGTACGGCAGGATAGACAACCCCGTCTCATCCGATTCACTGGCTCGACTGCTTACCACCGTAGAAACTTATGAAGATTCCGGTAGGATAAATAAGAGACGTTCCAAATGGAAAAGTTTTTTCAAATATGCAGCATCCATACTTGTGGTGATAATCTCCTCTTTAATAACCTTATTATATTTCAGCAAACACGCTGCGCCGAAAGAAACGATTCTTCTGACAGCTAAAGGTTCAGTGGGTGAATTCACCTTACCCGATGGGTCTGTAGTAATGCTTAATGGTGACTCCAGATTATCTTTCATAGAAGAGGGATTCGGGAAGAACGGGAAACGCACGGTAAATATCCAGGGTGAGGCTTTTTTTGACGTCTCAAGAGATCCCGAACATCCATTTGTCGTAAAAATGTCTAAAATGGAGGTGGAAGTCCTCGGCACATCCTTTGATGTGCGTAACTATCCTTTCTCGTCTACTGAAGAAGTTGTACTGCTTTCAGGCTCCGTTAAGGTTGCTACCAACGAGAATGGAGTTCATACACTCCGTCCCGACCAACGATTCGTATACGATCGTGCAGGAGGAGAATGTGAGATCGAAAATTCCGATGCATCCAAATATTGCAGATGGTACGAATCAAGGCTCAAACTTGAAAGTGAAACACTTGAAGATCTTATGGTCATAATAGGCAGAAAGTATTGTTTGGATATTAATATTGACCCTGACATTGACCTCTCCACCAAGGTATCGATCACGCTCCAGAACGAGCCGATTGAGGAACTCATGCCAATACTCTCTTATCTCACAGGGATAAAGTGGAATTTGGCAGATTCTACCCTTTCTATCACCAAATGAACTGATTTAATAACTTATAATTAACCTTGATGTCTAAAATGAAACGACAATGCAATTTTATCAAATGGCGATTGCTTCCAGTCACAATTCTGATGCTGACCGGAATTTTCCCTCTACTTGCTCAGACGGAAAAAGTATCTCTCGACGCCAAAAATACCCCGATTCGTGAGATATTGAATATTATAGAAAAGAAAAGTCAATATACTTTTGCTTTTGCAGACGCCTCACTCCCTCTCAACAAGAAAGTTAGCATCAAAGCTGATAACCGATCCATCTCCTCAATAATCCAGGAGGTGCTCCCTGATGCTCATGTAAAAATTGAAAACCGGAAGATTCTCCTTTCTTCAAATGGAAAACATAACACCCTTCCGAAAAAAACAGAAAACTCTTCTCCCGACAAACCTCAATCTACTGCTCCTTCTCAGAAGCTCCCGGGATGGGACCTATCAGGAATCGTAGTCGATGACAAAGGGGAGCCTTTGATCGGAGCAACCGTGATGCAGAAGGGGAAAAACAACGGTGCATCAACAGATATGGATGGTAGATTCACTATCCGCGTAAATGATAACTCTCCGGTATTGGTTGCGAGATATGTAGGATACAATCCCCAGGAAGTTAAAGTTCAGAAGGGTCAAAAGGTCAAAATTACCCTGAAACCATCTTCTGTTGAGCTGAGCGAAGTTGTTGTCACTTCTCTCGGAATAACACGTGAACAGAAATCGCTTGGCTATGCTGTCACTAAAGTGGGAAGCGATGAATTAAACAATACCGTATCAGGAAACTGGCTGAATTCACTTGATGGAAAAGTCGCAGGTCTTAGCGCCGTAAACGCAGCTTCTGGTCCTACGGGTTCAATGAGGGTTGTGCTCCGAGGAGATCAATCACTCAACTACGGCAGTAATGAAGCACTCTTTGTTGTTGATGGCGTACCCATATCTTCCGGGGATGCAGGTACCGGTTCAGGAGGTGGTTATGGGAACTCCGACTCCCCTATCGACTTCGGTAATGGAGCGTCCGAAATAAATCCCGAAGATGTGGAGAGCGTCTCTGTGCTTAAAGGTCCGGCAGCTACAGCGCTCTACGGATCAAGGGCCGCAAATGGTGCGATTGTAATTACCACCAAGTCTGGAAAAAAGGGGAAAGGGATCGGAGTAACCTTAAATTCATCTGTAACATTTGAAAGGGCCGGATATTTCCCAGATTTCCAAAAAGAATATGGTCCGGGCAACAACATGGGATTCGATGAATTCTGGTGCTGGAACTTCTCTTCCGGGAAAGCTCCGGAAGGTTGGAGCGGTAACAGAAACGGTTCTTCCAGATATTCGTATGGAGAAAAGTACGATCCTTCTAAACTTCGTAACCAGTTTAATTCATACAACTGGGAAACTGGAGAGTACACTCTAACTCCCTTTGTATACGCCGATGACTGGTACACGGGTATCTTCCGGACTGGCGCCACATTCAAAAACAATGTTACTGTCAGCTCTAATAACGGAAAGGGCACTACTGCACGTCTATCGTTCACCGACACTCACAACTCCTGGATTCTCCCAAATACTGGGTATAATAATCAGACGGTATCCTTCTCTTTCTCCACCAAGATGAACCAATGGATTAAATTCACTTCTAAGGTAAACTACCTCCATAAAGCAAGCGATAATATGCCAATAAGCGGTTATAATAACAATAACCCCTTATATTATATCCTGTGGGGAACCACCAACAATTCCATGAAACTCTATAAAGATGAATACTTCAGCGGACGCGCTAATGCTGAAAATTATTCCGGCAACTGCAAGGATGGTCTTGGTATGGTAAACTCATTGGGTAATAGCGAACCGGGTAATCCCTATCAACAGCTTTATGAAGCCACCAATTCTATAAATAAAGATCGTGTTTATGGTAATGTTTTGGTCTCTGTTAACTTCCCGGTGAAAGGACTCACTCTCGATCTACGTGGCGGAACTGATATTTCTGTTGATTTTCGCCAGCAAAAGAAACCCTTCCGCACTCCGGGATATAAATCCGGTTTCTACCGCGAACAAAATAACCGCGATATAGAGACAAACATCGACTTCCTACTGAAGTATGTAAACAACGGTCTCTTTGGTCAACGCCTTGGTCTTAATGCTGCGTTTGGAGGAAATAACATGACCCGTAGCGCCTTCAGAAATTCAATAACACTTTCAAAACTCGGGGAAGAAGATGTCTACAACTCCACAAATCTCCCTACAGGAGAAAATCCCCGCGTCTATAATTACAGGAGTAAGAAAGTAGTAAATTCATTGTATGGGTTTATCAACGCAAGCTGGGATGACACATACTTTTTGGATATTACTGCCAGAAACGACTGGTCTTCTGCTCTTGGACGCTGCAACTGGTCTTTCTTTTATCCATCTGTTTCGGCAAGTGTCCTTCTTGACCAAGCTTTCAAGCTATCTGAAAATGCACCATGGCTCAATATGCTCAAACTCCGGGCATCTTGGGCTAATGTCGGTAACGACACATCTCCTTACACCCTCACCGACTCCTACTCGGCATCCACAACATATCCGGGAAGCTATTCTCTCCCCACAAGTCGGGCCAACTACTTTATCAAACCGGAGAATGTGGAGAGTTGGGAAGCCGGTATAGAAGCAAGATTCTTCATGAATAGACTTGGGCTCGACCTGGCTTTATATAATTCAACCACCACAAACCAAATTGTAAGTGCTACTACTGACCCTATTATCGGCTCATCTTCAAAAAAAATCAATTGCGGTGAGATTAGGAACCGAGGTATTGAGGTCGCACTTCATGCAGTGCCGGTCAGAACCCATGATTTCTCATGGAGCATAGACTTAAACTGGAGTCGCAACTGGAATAAGCTTATCAGCCTCGAACAAGGGTGGGATCCTCGAACCCCCTACCAGATGGCCGCTAATATCGTAGGGAATTATGCGCATATATATTCCTATATCGGTCAAGAGATGCAATGGCTTTATGGACGTGGATACCAACGCGCTCCTGAAGGGGCCACATATACCGACGCCAATGGTAATGTGGTGAACTGTGCCGGAATGAAACTTATTGATCCAACTACAGGATACCCCATTCTCGATGAGACTCCCGACAGATGTCTCGGCAAGATCAATCCCACATGGAGAGGGGGATTCTCTATGAATTTCAAATATAAAGATTTTACCCTCGGCATGAATTTTACTGCACAGATGGGTGGTCACGCTTATTCGGTCACCAATGCGATACTATCATATCAGGGTAAGCTGACAAACTCTCTGGAGGGACGAAACGACGGACTCGTTGTGCAGGGTGTTAATGCGATTACAAACCCTGATGGCACAATTTCTTATCAACCCAACACTACCGTAACGGAGAGCATAAACAAATACTACACTTCATACGTCTGGCCACGTGACAATGCTGAGGAAAATACATTCAAAACAGACTTCTTGAAATTCAAGGAAGTCAGACTCGATTATAATTTGCCAACTCGTCTCTGCCGACGAACAAAAGTGATCCAAGGATTGTCGGTCGGGGTGTATGCCACAAATATTTTTTGTATAACCTCTTTCCCGCAATATGATCCGGAGGCTGGAGCAATGGTCGGAACAAATATTTATAGTGGAATTGAAGCCGGTGGCCTCCCCATGACTCGCACTTATGGTGTTAATTTAAAACTTTCTTTCTAATTCAGAATCCTATGAAATCCAAATATTCTTTAAGCATTTTTGCAGGAATTCTTTTGGGGTGTATCCTGATGTCGTGCACACACGACTTTGAGAAGATCAACACTGATCCAAATAAAATGAATGTAGGCGACCTTCACCCGTATGGAATGTTCGAGCAACTATTCTACGGCACTGCTTCAACTCAGACATATTATAGTTATTATTGGAATGATGAGCTTGTTCAGTTCACGGCCTGCACTTCTCTAACCGCTCAAGAGAGACACCGTTATAAAATAACCGACAACAACTGGAAATCAATATGGAGCAATTATGCCACAAAAGCCGGAAATGCAATTCATATGTATGAGCTCGGGGAGAAATTCAACGATGGCGCATGCAAGGCAATTGCATTGACTCTTAAGGTTTATCTGTTGTCTAACCTTACAGATATATTCGGTGACATACCTTACTCTGAAGCTTTCAAAGGAGATATTGGAATTGACCGTCCTGTTTTCGATAGCCAGAAAGATGTGTATCTTCAGATGTTCGACGATCTGGAAGAAGCTAATGAAATATATGCAACAAAACCAGTTTTTGAAAAGCCGTCGATGGACATAATGTACGGTGGAGACGTTTCGCTTTGGCAAAAATTCAACAACTCCCTTTACCTACGCCTCCTATGTAGGGTATCTGGGAGAGATGAGATTAACGTAGGAGAAAGGATGAGAAAGATTATAAATGACTCTAAATCTTATCCTGTGATGACCTCAAATGCAGAAAGCGCGACAGTACACAACACAGGAGTCGACCCATATTACAATTACTTTCGACCAATTGAGATAGATAAGTCCAAATTCTCCAAAAATTCATATCGTGTCACCGAGCAATTCCTGAAAATGACACTCTACAACGAAGGTACTGTTTCAGAACAGGATCCACGACTAACGACATGGTGTACAAAATATTCTAATGGAGAAGACTGGAAAGGAACAATTGCAGGCTGTAGCCCTGAAGATGCCCAGATGGCAAGTGACGGAGCAGCTTATCTAAATTATGAGGTGCTTGTAAGAGATGATGCTCCGGCTTTCTTAATGGATTATTCAGAAGTTCTTTTTATCCTTGCCGAAGCTGCCCTGAAAGGGATGATTCCCGGTGGAGAGTCTGTTGCCAGAGCTTATTATGAGAATGCTATTAAAGCTTCCTGCCAGAAATGGGCCGACCTTGAAAAATATTCACTGGTCAAAACTCCTATAAATGATGATACGATCAATAATCTTCTTAATAGTCATATTGCCGGCTGGGATAATAATATAGATAAAGAGAGACTTATCGCTGAGCAAAAATTCCTATCTCTTTTCTGGGTAGGGATGGAAGCATATCATGAGATTCGTCGAACTTCCTATCCCCGACTGGTAATTGGGGACGGCTGTCTTTATAACAATTATGAGTTCCCACAACGAATGGCATATCCTACCACCACAACAGGAACAAATCAGGATAACGTTAGGATAGCTCTCGAACGTATGGGTGGAGAAAACAACATGCGAACCCCTGTTTGGTGGAGTTATAAAGCGATCAATGGTTCTTTCCCGAAAGCTAATTAATTCTTTTATCATGAAAACGAAATTAAATTCAAAACATATATTAGCCACAGTTCTTATTATGAGCTGTCTGAGCTTGTCTCAACTCCTGAGCTCATGCCGCAGTGATGATGAACCGACAATCGGGGATTTGTCATTCGGAGTTGAGCATCTTGATGAATATCTTATTCCAAGTGAAGGAATCGCATCATCAGCATTTGGAAACGGTAAAAAATTTGTGGTCAGGGCGAATGGAAACTGGGAGTTGCAACCGATAGATCCTGAAAATGACTCTTGGGCACGCATTTTTCCCTTGGAAGGAAGAGATGATGGATATATTCGCATCTATGCCGATGAGAATCTTGTAGCAAAGAATCGCACTGCCAGTTTCCGTGTATTAATAAATGGAATTGAGCAGCCCGAGACACTTACTCTTACCCAGCAGAGCTGCCGTGGATTCATGAACATATCAACATCCCTCCTTACATTTCGTAGGGGCGGTGGAGAATTGAGCGTCCAAGTCTCTGCCAACCTGGATTGGGAATGCCATATTGAGGATGACGCTTATAATACATTTGAATGTTCCGAAATCCTTCCAACAACAGTTGTAGTTAAAGCCGGCAACCCGAACGACACGGGTGAGGAGATACATGCTAAACTTATAATCTCAAGTATAGACGCAGATCCTCAGATACGTTATGAAATAGATTTGGTTCAACTTTACGCTTTGTTCTTTGATGATTTTAGCTGGCTGGAATGCCAGTCGGGAATACTTGGTTGGGCTGCTGCTTCGGGATTCCCGGAAATACGTATCGACAAATGGACGGCCGCAGAAAAAAGTCACGGATGGTCCTCTCTTTCAAACTGGGTATATGCGCGCTCCGGATTTGTCAAATTTGGTAAAGGAGGATATGGTGGAGACCTTATATCTCCGGCTATTCCCGACCTCGATGTTTCAACTGATGCAATCGTATCATGGAAAGCCCTTGGGTACTCAACAAAAAAGAATGTGAAAGATGACATTGAATCTTTTTATGTGGCAATTCTTGGTAATGGAAATATCACAGGGTGTAGCGAACAAGGATCTTTGGGATATAACGTGCCGTATAAAGATGCTGCCGGGCTGGACATTACACTGAAAGCTGCAAGATTCTCTTTTACCGAAAACGCTTGGATGATGCCGGCCCTTGATGAAAGTGCCACTGTAATATGGCAGGTTCCGGATGCTCAATTCTCAATTGAGGTAAACGGACTTGACAAGAATTCGAGGATAATATTTATTTCCGGAAACGGGACAATAGCTGGAGAATATGCTAATGAAAATGCCGCGAACTCCCGATTCTTCCTTGATGACTTCAAGATTATCACCAAGTAACAAGAGTTTTAAATTGAATTAAAGATTATAACATAAATAAGTGAACTTAAATGTAGGGTGAGTCTGTATGATCCTAATGGAAAACTTGGGTTAGAGATGGTGTAAGATATTGAAATAGGAGACAATTGCAGAAATTTCCACCAAAAATCAACACAATCCCATACGACTCACCCTACCTACTTATGATAAAATTCCAATAATATTAACCAAAAAAATTAACCATGACAAAGAAATCTTTACTTATGTCTTTATCTATAGCTTTTGCTATAGCGTCTTCATCAGCACAGGATGTAGTTTTTAATTTCAATGAGCCGACATCTCTCGACTACTCCCCCCAAACTCTATCAGAAATGATGAGCAGCACCTACAACAATGGGTCAAAAGAGGTCGAAAGATTGAAAAAAGATGGTAAGAACTTTCTTATGATTATCGATGGTGAAACCATATCAAAGGATGGTATAGGTCTGTTCCTCACAAAAGGGGATAAAAGTTTTCCACGTCTTTTCTGGCAAGGTCAATACACTACAGCTCCTGAAACATTACAGGAATCTGATTTTATCTGCGACCTCAGATGGTATGCCGGCTCTACAATAAAGATTACAGCTCCTGCCGGGAAAATAATAACAAAGGTGGTCATGACACCCAAAGATGCCTCCAAAGATGCTCAAAGGTGTCTAAAGACAATTATCACCACGGAAGGAGGAACGCAGACCATCAACGAAGAGACCTCAATTAACGAATGGGTGGCAAATGAAGGATCCTCACTGTCCTCCCTATTATACACGGCCACTTCCGATGCTCCGACTCAGGTAATTTATACGCTGGCTGTTACATTGGAAGAGGGCTCAGGTTCTGCAGTGAATGAAATTGGGATGTCTGAGGAACAAGCCGAAACTTTCTATAATCTTTCCGGAGTGAAATGCGACTCATCATCACTTCTCCCGGGAATATATATCCGCAAGCGTGGTAATAATATCACTAAGGTTATAATTAAATAGGCACATTAAACACAGCTTATTAATGAACAGAGACAGCTCTAATGTGATAATAAGAGGGTGTCCAAAATTAATATAAAACGTCATTCTTTTGCATAAAGATGAATGCGTTATAAGATTAGTCCGTCTGATAGTGAGGATAGATCTCAACTCACAGCCGCATGCTTCATTAAGTGGTCCGAGTTGAAATCAGCACCAACAATCCAGACGGACTATTCTAACACACTCGGGTATTAAAACTCCAAAGCATCACATAACGCCTCTCTTTACCTGTTCATAGCCATATGGCATTTCTTCTCTTTTTTATTAACTTTACAACATCTTTAATCCTCTAACTTTATATGCGACTAAAATATCTATTGTTGGGTGCCACTTTAATGGTAAATATAACCTCATGTCTATGGGCTGAAAATATCTCTATAGGTGGTAAAACTTATGAATTGTCACGAACAATTGAAAGGAAAATTGGCCCTGGCACAACCTATTTGCGCTTGAGAATTCCTGATTATCCCCTAAACGTAAATATGGTAATGGTAGACCTCAACAATCCATACAACCGGATAGAGACAACAATAGCTAATGAATCTGCCAAAGGAACAGAAAGCCTCGTAAAGGCAGCTAAGAGATTGGATTCTCCCGGCCATCATCCTCTGGCAGCTGCAAATGCAAATTTTTGGGTTGTAGGTAGCCAAAAAGAATATCCCCTTTACGCAGGAATCACAAGAAATGCAAGTGTTCGAAACGGAAAAATTGTAACCGAATCCAATCAGTTCAAGGAAAAATGGGATGGAGGGACACAACGCACAGGAGTGGTGGCTATATCATATGATAAGAAACTCTATATCGATTACTGTACATCATCTGTTTCTATTACAAAACCAGATGGAACTATTCTCGAGATAAATCAGTGTAACAAAGGTTTAAGAAACGATGAATATGCTATTTATAACAGTTTCTATGGCTCCGACAGAAGTTTTATGCCATACTCTGTAATTGACAACACCTTCACGCTTGATGATAAAGTGAATTGTTATGAACTCTATCTCAGGATGGACGATGGGGAGAAATGGACAGGGGGAAATCCGATTACTTTCACAGTTGATCACGGTGTTAAACAAACCTCTCTCGGTAAACTTGGAGACTTTGACCTCGCTCTTGTAGCTAAAAAAGATACACGAACCAATATCAACAAACTCCAACAGGGTGAAAAGTTAAAATTGAAATACGACTGGACATTCTCTGACGGCTCTAAACCTCTTGTTGAGCAGGCAATCGGAGGGAACGCAATAGTTATGCGTAACGGAGAGCTTACTGAACATAATACTAACGAGACATATAATAGTCAAGTATATTCACGTACCGGTTACGGGTGTTCGGAGGATGGTAAGACTTTGTACATTTTAGTGATTGACAAGTCAACTGATCCGGTTTACGGAAAATCCGCAGGATGCTCTACATCAGCTATGTGCGAGATAGCACGACATTTCGGATGCTGGAACATGTCAAATTTCGATGCGGGAGGATCAGCTGAGATGATGGTGGATTACGAAATTGTAAATAAAACAACAGAATCCTCTCCGCGAGATGTAGCTAACGGATGGATGGTTTTTTCGATAGCTCCCGACGATGATGATACAATTTCATCAATAGAATTCGATCATCCCTTTATCAAAGTGCTTCCCGGAGAGTCATTCACACCCGTGATATTGGGATATAACAAGTATGACATGCTGATAGATAAGAATCTTAAAGGATTTACCCTTTCATGCGATCCCGAGTTAGGTTTCTGTAGCGGCACAACTTTTGTGGCATCCTCATATCCGGCAACTGGAAAGCTTACAGCCAAATACGGTAATATGATTGTTACAAAGACAATACATGTCGGAGAATCATCTGCTGTGAATGAAATGTATTCTAATAATACTCGTTTCTCAATCCCGGGAATGGTGAAGCGGGGAGAAAAATTCCCCTTGACCATAACTGATGGCAACCCTGTATCAGCTGATATTTATAATCAAAATGGATTGAAGATTTTCACTTCATTTGCTGAAGATTCAGGAATCACTCTTTCAGCTCCCAATTTTCCGGGATTATATATTGTTAGAGTTAGTCTCCAATCAGGTCGAAACCTCTCAACTAAATTAATAGTACTCTGATAAGCTAATTATAAAAGACATGAAAAAACTGATTCTTATCTCCTTTGCTTTACTAACCTGCGCAACGATATCTGCCGCCGACAAAAAGAGGGAATATCGTTATGTCGATGCCTCCAGGATGACTGTTGTAAACAAGGCTCAACCCGGTGGCAATTCATTTGCCAGGCTTGAAACAGAAAAATATCCCGACTTAACTTCTCGAGTTAAATATTACCTCGGCTTTCCCACAGGACTTGCGTTGCGTTTCCGCACAAATTCTGATGTAATTCGCGCTCAATGGACCACGGCCGACACCCTGAATCGTATGAACAGCACCCCCCTATCCTCCAAAGGTCTGGATCTATATATTAAGGAGGAGGGGAAATGGCTCCATGCAGGAGTAGGTATCCCTAAATATACTGGGAAGAAACATAGTGCTACAATTGTCTCAGACATGGATACAACCATGAAAGAATGCCTCTTGTATCTTCCTACATTCATCGAACTGCATGATCTCAAACTTGGGATTGCCCCCGATGCGGTGATAGAATCCGACGGCGGTTTCATTTCACCTACAATCGTAGCCATGGGCTCAAGTATTACCCATGGCACGGGCGCATCAAGACCGGGAATGACTTGGCCGGCACAACTTTCACGCGAACTTGGAGTAGACATTGCGAACCTCGGTACGAGCGGAGTTTGCAAGCTGGAGCCGTTCTTTGCCGATATCATTGCTGACACGGAAGCCAAAATTTTCATATTTGATGTGTTTTCAAATCCCTCCCCCGAACAGATTCACGAACGCCTTCAACCATTCGTGAAGAGGATCAGGGAAACTCACCCTGATACCCCCCTGATTTTCCTTCAGACCGAAGTGAGGGAAACCGGAAACTTCGACCTTAAGAAAAGGAAGTTTGAAGCAGATAAACGTCAGGCTGCCTTAGAAGAGATGAATAAGGTGATGGCTGGAGACCCCAATATTTATTTCCTGAATCCGGGGCTTGAAATAGGCTCGGACCATGAGGCGACTGTAGATCTGGTCCATCCAACTGATCTCGGATATCGGAGAATCGTAGAACATATAAAACCCCATGTAGCTAAATTTCTGAATTAGCCTGCATTCAAACTCCGTATGGATATGAATCCGTGGCTGTTCCTCTATTGTAAGAAAATATGATATTACAAGATATCCAAAAAAATACGGATTAAAAGTCCCATCGCAAGACGTAAGTGGAGCTCATGATTGTTGTCTGTCCTCAGGAATTATAATATTTATAAACATTTATCAATTAAGTATTGACATTGCAGTCACAGTGCATTTTATGTAAAAAATAATTACCTTTGCATGGATAAACTAACAATCATGAAAAAATCGCACTTCTTAATCTTAACTTTATTGGGCGTTATTGGTTTCTTCTCCACCGCCCATGCAAAATCTGATTTTAAGTCATGGGCCCCAACTCCCCCTATGGGTTGGAATTCTTGGGACTGCTATGGTCCTACAGTGGTTGAATCCGAAGTCAGATCAAATGCCGACTATATGGCAACTCATCTGAAAGACTATGGATGGGAATATGTTGTGGTTGATATACGCTGGTTTGTCGAAAATGATAAAGCGGGGGGCTATAACCAGACTAATCCGATTTACGACTATGATGAGTGGGGGCGTTACATTCCGGCGCCCAACCGTTTCCCATCTTCAAAAGATGGAGCTGGATTCAAGCCTTTGGCCGACTACGTTCATAATCTCGGGCTGAAATTCGGGATTCACATTATGCGTGGAATCCCGAAAGTGGCTGTTCAGAAAAAGCTACCTGTAAAAGGCACCGACGGGATTACAGCCGACATGATCGCTAATAATGATTCAACCTGTACCTGGCTTCGCGACAATATGAAAGTCGACTGGAGAAAACCGGGCGCTCAGGAATATTACAACTCTATTTTCGATCTTTATGCAGGATGGGGAGTGGATTTCATAAAAATAGATGACCTTTCCCGCCCCTATCACACTGCGGAAGTGGAGATGATACGCAAGGCAATCGATCAGTGCGGACGGCCCATTGTCCTGAGTATATCCCCCGGTGAAACTCCCATTGAGAAAGTGGACCATGTGATGTCTCACGCTAATATGTGGCGAACTGTTGATGATTTCTGGGATAACTGGAGCCAACTTAATTATCAGTTCGGAATATGTGCGAAGTGGGCCCCCTATATAGCCCCCGGCACATGGCCCGATGCCGATATGCTCCCCCTTGGCAAAATAAGTATTCGTGGAGAAAGAGGGTCAGAAAGATTCACCAACTTCACTCCGGAGGAACAATATACAATGATGAATCTCTGGACAATTTTCAAATCTCCATTGATGTTCGGAGGTGATCTTCCCCAAAACGATGAGGCCACCAATACGCTCCTCACAAACAGGGATGTGCTCTATATGCATTCCCACTCTGTGGAGAACAGTCAGATTTCCAACAATAACAACCTTATTACATGGAGTGCAATTGATCCGCGTAATGGTGACCGTTTCGCAGCTCTGTTCAATACCGGTGGCAGCGAGTTCCTGGCTCCTGAAGATGCTCTCTGGAGAAGCGGTACGATCTCATATCTTACCACAGGCTACGCAGTTGAAGCCTCTGCAGAGATTCCCGAGGGGAGCCGTCAACTAGTGTTGGCTGTTACCGACGGTGGTGACGGTTATGATTGCGATCACGCCGACTGGATAAACCCCACAGTAACTCTCAAAGATGGCTCAACAGTCGATCTTACTGGGTGTACTTTATTGCGTAAGACCTGCGGTTGGGGAGAAGTACACGTTAATGAAAATATCGAAGGTGGTAAGCTTAAGATTGATGGTAAGGAATATGAGAGAGGAATAGCTACCCACGCAAATTCCATCATAATATTCGATCTCCCGGAAAATGCTGTTAAATTCAATGCTATCGCCGGTCTTGATAATACCGGAACTGATCAGGGAAGTAAAGCATCGGTTGAATTCCTCGTTTTCAATTATGACCCGACATATCGTGATGAGTGGACCGATCAGTGGACTGGTGGAAATAAACAGCTCCAGATCGATCCAACCAAGCAGCTGGCAACAAGTGGATTTATCTCACGAAACTGCGTGAATCCAGCAGTCACGATTGAGGCCCCTATAAAAGATGCCCGCAAACTGTATCTTGTCGTGACAAACGGTGGAGACAATCTATCCTATGATCATGCCGATTGGATAAATCCTGTTTTAGTTCGTGAAAATGGAGAGGAAGTTTCACTTACCACCATAAATTGGGATGAAAATCCAATAAACGGTTGGTATTCTCCCAAACTCAACAAGAACAATGATGGGAATACCCTCTCGTTAGGAGGTGTAAAATATGACCTTGGTTTTGGTGTCAACGCTCCTTCAATGCTCACATTTACCCTTCCTGAAAATCATGATTTCACAACTTTCCGTGCTCTTACCGGCCTTGACAATGATGTGGACAACGCCAATTCTGGTGCGACAGTGGAATTCCGTGTTTTTACAGAGGATCCCGCTCCCAATAATGATGCAAATGTAACACTCGATCTCCCACTACTCGGATTTGGGGAATCCGAGAAAGTCAGCATCACAGAAATGTGGACAGGCAAGAATGAGGGAGAATATGCAGGTAAGGAATTTGCTCCACTCCTTAAGGAACATGGAAGCGGTCTTTACCGCCTTTCAGCAACAAATAGAAATAATGTGGCATCTGTGACCCTTGCAACCGAGGAAGATGAGAATGGAGGACTTAATCTAACAGCAAAAGTTGTGGATCCGACAGAGGGCGTGGCATATGTTCAGTTTGAATGCAATGGAAAAATCATTGGTTCAGCAAAGGTGAATGAGGAGGGTATAGCCTCACTCCGGTTTGCTCCCAAAGCAGGTAAAAACACTTACAAAGCTTATTATAGCGGAACCCTCGAAAGTAAGAATGTAGAGTCAGCCGTAATCACCCATGAATCTTCAGGCATATCTGATCTTGAAAAGACTGAATGTAGAATAACAATTCGCCCGGGCAAAGGAAATGTAATGATATATAGTGAAGAGCAGACCACTTTACCGATATATTCTCTTCTCGGAGAAACAATAAAAAATGTCAAAGTCAGAACCTCTCCACTTCTGGTAAACCTTGAAAAGGGTATCTACATTATTGACGGCAAGAAATACTCCGTGATGTAAGCATAAATCTATTGCAGGTAATAAATTTTGAATAATTCCGACGTAGACAATATTCTGCACTCCAATAGTTTGACATCAAACTATTGGAGTGCAATTAAGCCCGATTTAATTTTTATTTTATAAAACGAATGTTCAATATATGAAAGCTTATTTAACGATAACATCCAGAGCAGTGAAGAAAAGCATGACATTCATTAGTTTTCTTATTTCTGAAAGGGCAAGACCGATATATCTCTGTACTGTTTTAGGACTGACTCCCAATTTTTCTCCAATCTCATTATAAGTCATATTTTCATAGCGACTCATGCAAAAGATTTTACGTTGCAGATCCGGCATACGGGAAATTAGAAGATCAATCATTTGAATCAGATCTTCTGTGGTTACGACACTTTCCCCGTCACTAATTTCGTTCTCATTCTTGTTTCGTTCGCTATTTTCCCAATCCTTAACGACCTGCCTATGACGAAATATCTTGAAGATTGAATTCTTGGTCATATTGAAAAGGTATCCCTTAAGTGAATTCACATCAGTCAAATCCTCCCGATGCTCCCAAAGTTTTATAAAGATATTATGCGTCAGATCATCCACCTCTTCACGCACATGTATAAAACGCAAGGCAAATTGAGTTACAGATGGGGCATAACGAACATAGAGCACACCAAGCGCACCGGTGTCTCCTTTTTTCATTCGATTCAACAATTCATTATCTGTAACTTCTCCCATAATCGGACCCTTATATAATAAGACCCTTTAAACCGTAAAGCCACCTACCAATTATTACAAATTTAACATATTTTTACTATTTTCCAAAATTGTTGTCACAATTGTAGCCCTCTGCTTTTTTTAGTAATTTTGTGCTGAAGTTGCAAACACGCTTCATTATGTCAGATTTCAATATCCACACTCTGGGATGCGGCTCGGCAAAACCCACCTTGCGTCATCAACCATCATCAACCGTTATCGATTACAGGGGAAACCTAATGATGGTCGATTGCGGCGAAGGAGCTCAATATGCTTTCCAGCGTCACCACCTGAAGTTCTCCAGACTCGGTCATATTTTCCTAACACATCTCCATGGTGACCATGTGCTCGGGTTACCCGGCCTGATATCCACTCTCGGACTTGGTGGAACCGGAGGTAAAATTACAATACATACTTTTGCTGAAGGGAAACGGATCCTCTCTTCAATATTTAATTTCTTCGCCGGTGATCTACCGTTTGAAGTAGATTTCAACGTCATCAAACCTGAAGAGACAGTGATTCTCGAGACCTCATCCCTCATAGTCAGGACTGTTCCTTTGAAGCACCGGGTTCCTGCCGTTGGATACATTTTCGAAGAGAAACCTAAACCTCGGCATATTCGCCGCGACATGATTGATTTCCATCAGGTACCATTCTCAGCAATAAATCGGATAAAGACAGGAGAAGATTTTGTCAAACCCGATGGTGAAATTATTCCCAATTCTTTGCTGACCAAAGATCCCACTCCTCCCCTCTCCTACGCTCACATTTCGGATACTGCCTACATTCCCGAGCTTGCAGAAAAGATTGGCCCTGTTGATCTTCTCTTCCATGAAACCACATATCTTGACCGGCATCTTCCCGAGGCTGGGAAGAGAGGACACTCCACGGCACGACAGGCTGCAATGGTGGCCAGAGATGCAGGAGCAAAAGCTCTGCTCACCGGTCATTACTCATCCCGCTATAAAGATGATGAGGACTTCCGGAAGGAAGCCCTCGATATATTTCCAAACGTCATCCTCAACAGAGAAGGACTCGTAACCCCGGTAGGCGGAGACATCTAACCGGATTCTATCCTAAGACTACGTCAAGAATCATCATTAGGATAAACCCGATTGCAAAACCGATTGTACCCATATTGGAATGGTCTCCCTCCTGAGTCTCCGGGATAAGCTCCTCAACCACAACATACATCATGGCCCCTGCGGCAAAAGCAAGAAGATAAGGAAGCACCGGCAGGATAAATGAGGCAAGCAAAATGGTTATTACAGCACCGACCGGCTCAACAACTCCACTCAGAGTACCCATAAGGAATGATTTCTTTCTCGAATTTCCGGCACTACGCAATGGCATTGAGACAATAGCGCCTTCCGGAAAATTCTGTATCGCTATTCCTATGGAAAGTGCCAATGCCCCAGCAAGAGGCATATAAGAATTATGCTCCATGGCACCCGCAAGAGCGACACCGACTGCCATACCCTCAGGGATATTGTGGATCGTGACGGCGAAAACAAGTTTTGCTGTCTTCGAGAAATGAGACTTTGGCCCTTCACTCTTATTGCTGTCGAGATGCTGATGAGGGATAATATTGTCAAGGAATAAGAGGAATAGCATACCTATTCCAAACCCGACAACCGCCGGGAGTACGCTCTTGAAACCCTCCATTCCGGTCATCTCGATAGATGGAATAAGCAGCGACCAGACAGAAGCCGCCACCATAACACCTGCAGCAAACCCCGTCAAGGTTTTTTGCAAGGGCTGAGGGATACTCTTCTTCATGAAAAGTACACAGGCAGCTCCAAGAGTCGTCCCCACAAAAGGCAATAGTAATCCGATTATCAGCCCCTCCATATTCTTATGAAATTATTGCTCAAGTTTCTTGATAATACGGGCTGGATTCCCTGCTACTGCTACATTGTCGGGGACATCTTTTGTTACGACAGATCCGGCTCCGATCACCACGTTGTTGCCTATTGTAACACCTGGAAGAATTGTCGCCGATCCGCCGATCCAGACACTGTTTCCAATCGTTACCGGTTCTGCCCATTCCACCGCTTTGTTGCGTGTTTCGGCATCCAGTGGATGACAAGCGGTGTAGATACTTACATTCGGACCGATGAATACATTATCTCCCATTCTTACCTCCGCCTCGTCAAGGATCGTAAGATTAAAATTGGCAAAGAACCCCTCTCCAATGAAGATATTGCATCCATAATCACAATGGAATGGTTGGTTCACCTGAAACCATTCTCCATAACCTCCCAGAAGCTCCCGAAGAATCTTCTTCTGTTCATCAATCTTTGATGGACGCAAGTTATTGAATTCCCATAATTTCTCACGGGTTCTCTCCAACTTCTTGATTAGTGAGGGATGGGTGGCATCATATACCTCTCCACTTATCATCGATTCCCATATTCTGTCTTCCTCTGTCATATATCGGTTAATTTTTTACCAACGAACTACTTATCTTTCCTTTACAATTATCTCAGATCCTGCGGAGTGAGCTGCTATCCCGGGAGCATAAAGAGATTGTGCAGATGCTATTCCGAGAGAGTATTCGCCGACTCTATCTATGAAGCATTCATAACTGATCAGATGCGTACCCTTTGGAAGGAACGGAATGAAAAGATTTGTTGAATCATCCCTCACTTCCTTATACATCCAGATCCCATCGCTTGACGAATATCCCGACAACTGCTCGGAGGGCTCAAGACTTGCAGAACGGGCATCTATTATTGCCACATACTCCAAATCACGGTCGCTCCTAACCGTCAGTGTTACCCTTACCTTATCTCCGACTTTAAAAATACCGGATTTAGCTATAGTTTCACTGCCATCAGTGCTCACTTTATAAACATTCTTCTCAACTGAAAGTTCCGGAATTCCATTACTCTTGACATCAAGAATTGGAGCTACATATTGGGACACAATGCTCCCCCATGCCGGTCCAACACTACTGCGGAGAATCCTCAACTCCTCTCCGGATTTTGAATTAAGATTTACCACAAGGTTGCCCGTGAGCGCTGCAATGTGATCCACAGATAAAGGTTTCCCTCCTAATGTGATTTGAGCCGGAGATGATGCAACTGTCCATCGAGTTCCTGAAGAGAGGATTGCGTGGATCACCTCTGCGGTCTCCCGATCAGTACCCCAATTCTCAGCCTGCTTGGTCAGCAACAGCCATTGACGAAGCTTATCCACATTTTCATTCTTTGGCTCAATTTCAGAATAAGCCTCCAGAACCTGCGCTGTTGTGATCAATTTATTCCATCCATTGAAAGTCGAAGAGAGATTGTCAAACCACATCCCCTTCTCCTCCGATACAGTAGCAAATTGGCGAAGAGACTCAAGGATGGTGCGAGCTTCCATATTGTATCCCTCCCGACTCAGTAAAGTAGCCGCTGTGGCTTTCTCGTAGATACCGAGATTTTTCCAGGAATTCCGAACTGCTGCCAACCCCCTTTTAAAGATCTGTTCAAAAGCAGCTGACTTATTCACATCCTTAAAATTGGAACGCACGTAGAGATAATTGAGCAAAGATATGTAAGGATACTCCTTACCTTTGAATTCATTTACATCCTTAACAATACACGCATCAGCATATTTTACCCCTCTTTTTGCCATCATTTCACCCTCACCGGGAAGATAACCCATATCGCGGAGCATTGCGAGATGGAGCAATACCCGGGCGGTAATAAATTCGGAAGATTTCATTCCGGCACACCAGCTCCATCCTCCATCCTCATTCTGAAGTTTAGCCATATCCCGCAATAATGCTTCTATAATCTCCCGGCTCTTTGAGGCATCGGAGTATCTAATCAGGTGTTGCATCCTCATGGTCTCGGAAGAAGCATCCCTTACCCAGGGGGTATTATTGAGGACAACATTCTTCAGATCCTGATTCTTCTCAAGGTTTGAGACCAATGTGGAATCTCCGCTGTTTGCCGGATCCGCAAACGTCTTAATGGCATTCCCGATCTCAGGGTAATCCTTGACCAGACCTGCACCAATTGCATTGCCATATAGCGAATAAACCAACGAGAGAATATTGGATGATTCTGCCTCAGCAATATCCGGAAGAGCTGTAACAACATCCCATATAGGATTATCAGAATACTGCAAAGTAACCTTGGCTCCTTTAGCATAGGATGGTAGCTTCAAAGAGAATTCTTGACGACCCGGACCGAGATAGAATGGCCGCGACTCGATCACCGGAGTACTACTTGGATAAACCGGTATCACAGTCTGTTCTCCATCCGCATGATTCTCGCCATAAGCATACGCCCGAATTCCTATACAATTCACTTCGGATGCTATCGGAAATTCTATGATGATTCTTGATGCGCCGGCTGGGTCTACATCCGTTGAAGGACTATCCTTAACATAGAGAACATTCCCGGTGACAGGATCAAAGATTTCAATCTTTCCTCTTACGGCAGTATTCTCGGCCGTATTATTATACATCATTGCTGCCACCGACACCATATCTCCGCTCCTTACGAAACGAGGGGCATTCATACTTACCATAACCGGCTTAGAGGCTACAGTAGTCATCTTAGCCACCGCTCCTTTCATCTCTTCAGTATAACCCATTATCTGGAATTGCCAAGTCCCGTTGAATTGCGGAACAGTAAAATCCACCACCGTTTCCCCATTTGCATCCGTGATCAGGTCTGGCATGAAGAAAGCAAGTGGATATTCAGTCTGCCGTAATTCGGGTTCGACAGCAATTCCGGATCCGTTTTCGAGTGCTGAACCCTCCGACACCATTCCGGATGCAGATGAAACCACCGACTCCTGAAGTGCCATCGGCGACTCAGCCTCGGCATCGGCCAATTCTACTGCATCGGCCATCTTCATCTCGTTTGCTACCGCACTCATATATACGGTACTGTGAACCTCCTCTTTCATAGAACTTCCACGTATCTTTAAATTTCTCAGCATGGAAGTTCCCCCATAAAGAGACAACCCATACAGGTTCCAGTTAGGATAACGCTCATTCTTTATTCCTCCATAGCGCACCTTGGTAAGATTGACCGTCCAGTTTCCATTCCCACCATAATATCCCCATTGAAGATTTCCCTTCACTCCATAGCTTATTCCGGACAGAGGATCAAATCTCCACTCAAACGGCATGATATCGTTTAGTGCCTTATTCGTCATTACTGCCGATACCGGAATATCTGAAAGAGCATTATCTTTTAACTTGAACCTGAATCTCCAATGCTCGGCGGCTCCGGGAGAAATACGTTCACGAAAGCTCAATGTTTCAATCTTTACGTTTTCAGTCTGCGATGCAGGTAATATGGTTACGGTCTCCATATTCTGACCGAAATTCCTCATTCCTGTCAATCTCATCGAAACTCTATTATTGGATTCCGGTGCAGGAACTTCAATCTCTCCTATTGAGTCATTCAGCTTCATCCATTTGCGATCAATGACTCTGTCACAATCAGCAATCTGAACGAATATCCAACTATCTTGATAAGAGCTACCTACTCTGACTTTCACAACATCCTCTCCACACTTGGCAACAATTCTATTCTCAGGTATCCATAGAGCGGTTTCAACCGGAGGAGTCCTGTCACCATCTCGATAAATAACAACATTCGCAGACACAGATTGATCATTCTCTGCCTGTCTGAAGTCCTTGTCAAGTGAGAACAGAATCTTATATTCTCCTGAATTTAGAGTTTTCGGATCAAATTCAAAAATCGGAGACTCAAACTCTCCTGAGGCAACTGTTTTATCGACTTCACCTTTTTCTGTTATTCTATAATAAACAGTCTTTTTCACCGGCTTTCCGATGATATCTGTTACCCTTACAGCATATTCCTTCACTCCATTGTCGGCACAAATCTTGCCGGGTAGAGATTCACTGATTGAATAAGCACGGCCAAGACTGAACCATAACGGGGCAGCCTCTTGAGTCTCTCCTGCCGCATCGGTCACAGCAATCTTAAGTTCATATCCACCCAAAGCAAATCGACTTCCGCGCAAACCTTCGGTAGGCAAGACTATAACAAACGAACCATCGGCTGACGTTTCTGTTTGACCTCCATAATTTGCGTTTTCTGAGGAATTAAGCCACCACAAAGGAATATATCTGACCTCATACTTAACCTGACTTCCACCTACCGGCATACCGGAATAAGTCGCGGCCTTCCCTTTTATCCTTATCGTATCCCCTATCTCATAACTGCTTGTTATCCCCTCGCTTGCGACATAGAAAGTCGGAGTCTTATAATCGGCCACCTCAACTGAGGCTGAGCCATATTCATTATTACTGGAGAAGTCAGAGAGTCGTAGTGAATAACTGCCCAGCAAGCCGGTTAGAGGGATCCGCACCTTTCCAAAAACTCGACCAAACTTATCGCTTTTAAGATGAAGTGTATCAACTCCCTGCCAGTTAGCATCCCGGAGAATCATTTTCACCTCTCTGTTGATTTCAGGGTGAAGCTCCCTATTTTCCTCGGTATAGACCACTCCCATAAAACCGATAGTATCGCCCGGATGATAAACCGAAAGATCCGTCAGAATTTTTCCACGCGTAAATTTTCTTTCTCTCTCAACATCCACTCCCCAGTTCCATAAATTTCCTGATAGCCTATCCTTACCTTTGGTTACGAGAATGTCAAATGAGCCTGCCGGTATGGTTACAAAACCCTCCTCACCAGTGGTCTTCTCTATTTTACGCTTACTTTTATCCCTAGATGTGAATACCACCTTAGCTCCGCTTACAGGCGATTGATTCATCCCATCTATTACATAGAATCTGTCTCCCTCCTGAGTCTTTGAATCGGAAGAACGGAGTGAGGCAAGCCTCGATACATTGAATGTGGATAACTGTTGCTTTGGTGCCGTACCCGTTATCATGCCACTTAAGCCGGAAGTTCTGGAAGGAACCATAACGTATACGCCACTTGTCAACTCCGGAATTTCAATTTTCTTTTCTCCCTTTGCAGGTTTTTCTCCGACAAATGAAACAGGAACGCACTCCACTACATTCCCTATGCCTTTGATTAAATCAAGCCTAATATCCTTGTCGAGATATGAATCTGGAAGTTTAACAATGAGTAGATTGAAATTAAATACATTCTCCCCTTGCACCCTTACACTGCCTCTTTTACCGGGATAGAATCGACCCGAGGTATTGACTGTTATTTTTTCGGCCCCAATTACGCTCAGCCTATTTCTCAGAGCTTCGGCATTGCTGCAATCAGGAAATCTTTTTAAATAGGCATCAATCAGTTCATATTGACGTTTCATTATCCTGTTTTGCTTCTCTAAGGAGGATTCAATTTCTGCATTCGCGTTTTCCTCCTCATCAGAGAATTCCACATCATCAGTATAATCCTGAGAAGCCATGATGAATGGTGCACAATATGGAGTGTCTATATATTTTTTCACACACTGGCAAGCGAATTCTTTCAAATCTTTCCAACTGATATTGTTAAGTTTGAAATTTGCCATTACAGCCGACTGTTGAATCTCCCCCCTCTCGTCGTGCCATGAAATATTTCTATCTATCAATGAAGTTAGAGTAGTCATTGAATTGCCATTCTCCACTCGTGCTGCTCTTGCAATTCCCGAGCCGAATGGAATGATCTCATGATCACTTTCGCTATCTGAAAAATTTGCCAACAGGTCACAACTTCTCAGGGTCATAAAATCATATACAGTCATACCGATCTTGACCCATTCGGCTGAATTTTCTACTAACGGAGATATCTCCTTTAATAAAATCTCTTTTGCGATCGCCTCCCCTGTAGAACTTTTATCCACAAGATCCCTAATCTTATTTGCAAAAATATCTCTACTCCACTCCTCCACATCATCCGGCACGGGTGTAAGAGGAATTGCGCGGTTATTATACCTCCAAGCATTGGCGTTATAAATGGATGCATATAACCGGGCCTCCAAAAGATAGGCCAATGAATTATATGGGGCAGGAAGTGTCTCTCCCAACTCCTCAAATATTTTGACACCCTCCTTGTAGTTGGCCGTAGAGACCAGATTTCTCGCTATAGTAAGTTGCACGGAAGCCTGTAAAGCCCTAATGGGGTCATCCCCTTTCAAAGCTTTCAGATATTCCGCTTCAGCTCTCTTTTCCACTGTCTCGGGAAAAGCAAAATCCGGTGTGTTGAAACTGTTTTTATTCACTGTTTTCTCTTTGGAAACATTAGTTCCCGCCACTCCTTTCTTTTGTGCCGCTTCTGCACTGAAAGAAATTACTGAGATAAAAAGCAGAAAGGCCGCCACAAGGCCGACCTTCCCAACTAAACATCTATCAATCATATTTTACTCACTTTTCGTAACTTTACTTCTTTCTCGGCGGACGCTTCTTATGCCACATCTCTTGCATCTTATTACGGAATTTCTCTTCAGCCGACTTCATTTTATAAATCTGCTTGCTGGTAAGAAATTTCGAAAACTTTGCGTCATATTTCTTCTCAATTTCAGCGTCCTTCTCCTTTGCTTCGGTAATCGCTTTGCTCACTGCCTTATAATCTGCTTCCGAAGCATCTGCATTCTTCTTTACTTTACGCTCGAGAGCCCTGGTTTGTTCAAAAACTTTCATCCTCTCATTGTTCATCTGAGTGTAAAGCTCGAAAAACTCTTTCTTCTGATCATCCTTGAGATCTATCTCCTGAGCTATGAACTTCTTTTTGAACTCATCTATCTCCTT
This sequence comes from uncultured Sangeribacter sp., assembly GCA_964499025.1. Taxonomy (GTDB): domain Bacteria; phylum Bacteroidota; class Bacteroidia; order Bacteroidales; family Muribaculaceae; genus Lepagella. The sequence continues at coordinate 14,979 of CAZCJC010000005.1, read as the reverse complement.
GCGCATCTCCTCTCTCGACTTCTTTTCGTGACCCTTTGGCTGCGCAAATAATCCCGCGACGGAGAAGATTCCCAATAACAAGGTCAGTAATATTTTTGCATTTAATCGATTTACCTTCATTTTACGAACTCTTTAGAGTGTTTATTTCTTAAGTAGTTGGAAAAATTAATCAACATATAAAACTAAGTTATTTTTGAGCAGATTTTGCTGCGAAAAGAGGGAGCATACCTTCGTATGCGACTGAAGGACAAGGCAAAAGATGCCCCAAGGAACCAGTTTTATTGTTCAAGATTATCAACTACAATATATCAATTAATTTTTAACAACGACTTAACAACTAATAATATCTATTCTGAATACTCAGGATCGAGCTCATAACCGAAATCCTTCTGGAATTCCTCAATCGATGAATAATGATTACTGATCTCATCCTCAACTACAAAATCCGACATCGCCTCAGGCATCATGTAGATATCGGAAATCTCCGGCTCCGTCATGGCCATGGCTATCTGTTCCGGCGGATTCTCAATGCTGAGGGTGGTGTCACCCGAAACCCGGTGGAATACATTCATCATCAGATATATGCCGGCAAACATGGCAGCCAGATAAACATATGGCTTGATTCGTTGCCATACACTCATATCCTGAGCCTTAGGCATTTCCGGATATGCCGGCAATTTCGATTCAATCTCTTTAAAGACGTTGTCGAAATACCCTTCCGGAACACCCCAGCCCCCTGATGTGCCGTACTTATCTTTTAATTTATCCTCTTGCTTCATTTCTATCTCAATTAACCCATCTAATCCTTTGATTATAGGAGCCTCTATACTATGGTGCACTCCTTATATCCTATTGACAAGATGTTTATATAAAGGTTTAATTCTCTGAAAAAATTTTTTGACCTATATCATAAAATTCAGGCCTTTAACATTTTTTTAGAATGTTTTCTGAACCATTGATTCCCCATAATGTTTTAATTACAGAAAATCGTTTCATGATGTTAGGTTAGTTCGAAAAAGTATTATGGAAAACACGAGAATGCGGCTGGTTGTGAAACCGGCCGCATTCGCGTTTATACTATACATCGCCAAGAATACTGCTTATCTTTTTAACGGCATGATGATATGATGCTTTCAAGGCTCCGACTGAAGTTCCGAGAATCTCGGAAATCTGTTCATATTTCATATCATCAAAATATCTCATGTTGAACACCAGTCGCTGCTTCTCAGGCAATTTCATGATTGCTTCCTGAAACTCCTTCTGAAGGGCATCCCCATCGAAATATTCATCACTTTCTAAATTACTGAGCAGAAAAGAATCCTCCGAATCATCTGTCAGGCTCCTTCGCTGCCGTTCGCGATTTAGAAAATTTATCGTCTCGTTTACAGCTATCTTGTAAAGCCACGTTGACAACTTGGCATCACCCCTGAAGTTATGGAGATTATTCCATACCTTCATGAAGCAATTCTGAAGAATATCATTTGCATCCTCATGATTGAACACCATCTTGCGGATCTGCCAATACACCTGCTCTCCATAGGCACGCATAAGGGCATTGAATCCCTCTTTTGCAGTACGGGGATTTTGTAAATCTTTTATAAGTTGTGTCTCGTCTATGGGAGTGGTATAGGCCATGCTCTCTGTTGGGTTTCTATTCTTTTCGGAATTTCTACTGCTATTACATACCGACATTCTTGAATCGGAATGTCGTCACAATGTCGGAATCGTTCCGGCATGCCACGCAAAGATAAATAAAATTTACCACTTTTTCCAACCCGCCGATGGCCCGTTAAATTAAATTAACTAAACCACTAATTCATATAAAAGGTGGATGTGCCATAATGATGAGGCATTCAAACTATTAAGTAGTTGGCAAAATTTAATCGGTATATGGTAGTTGATAATGTTGAACAATAAAACTGCTTTTTGGGGCATCTTTTGACTTGTCATTCAGTCCCATATCGAAGTATGCTCCCTCTCTCCACATCAATATCTGCTCAAAACTACTTCGGTTTATTTGTTCATTAATTTTCACCAACTACTTATCTATAAAAACAATAACGTTGTGTAAAATTGAATTTTACACAACGTTATATTATTAGATGATAATAAGGGAAATATAAACAACTACTCTCCCCGATTCTCTTTATTGAAAATATGACGCAATCTTGAGAAGATTCGCTTAGAAACGCTCTCGGTAGGAACTATATTTGGAGCATCCTTGAGACTCTCGATTGCTGCTTTTTCTGTGTCGGTGAGCTGTTCCGGAACATAAACCATCACATTCACCAGAAGATCCCCTCTTACACTGCTGTTCATCTTGGGGAGTCCTTTACCTCGCAATCTAAGAACTTTACCAGGCTGCGTTCCGGGAGCAATTTTTACTCGGGCTTTCCCCTCAATCATAGGAACCTCCGCAGTTCCTCCTAATGCAGCCGTCGGGAAATCAAGCATAAGATTATAGATCAGATCATTCCCTTCTCGAATCAGATCAGGATCTTTCTCCTCCTGAATCTTGATAAGCAGATCTCCATTCACCCCACCATGACGAGGCGCGTTTCCTTGACCACGGATAGTGAGAACCATATCGTTCTCCACTCCGGCAGGAATATGGAAGCTAACGATTTCATCTTTCTTTTCTACTCCGGAGCCATGGCAATGCTGACATTGCTCCGTGATAATTTTACCCTCACCATTACACTCCGGACAAACGGAATGGCTCTCCATCGGACCCATAATAGTCTGTTGGACCGTAGTGATGTATCCGGTGCCATGACAGCGTGGACAAGTTCCGAACGCTGTACCATCTTTTGCTCCTGTTCCCTTACATGCTGGATCAGCAACTAATTTGGGAATCTTGAGCTTCTTGTCGACACCGTTCATTATATCTTTGAGTGTCACCTTCACGGTGATACGGAGATCGGTCCCTTTATTTACATGTTGGCGAGGACGGCTTCCGGTTGCGCCTCCAAAACCTCCTCCAAAGTCGGATCCTCCGAAACGGCCACCGAATATGTCTCCGAAGTGTGCAAAAATATCCTCCATCGACATTCCGCCGCCGAAGCCTCCGAATCCACCTCCATAGCTGCCACCTCCGCCGAAGCCCTGTGGACCCATTGCGTGACCGAACTGATCATATTTGGCTCTTTTGTCAGCATCGCTCAGCACATCGTATGCCTCTGCAGCCTCCTTGAATTTCTCCTCGGCTTCCTTGTCACCGGGATTACGGTCAGGATGGTATTGGATGGCTTTCTTTCGATAAGCCTTCTTTATTTCATCTGCTGTAGCGTTCTTGGATACGCCCAGCACTTCATAATAATCTCTTTTATCTTCTGCCATGACTTATAAATATTTCAACAAGCATTACTGCCCTACCACCACTTTTGCATGGCGTAACACCTTATCGTTGATTGTATACCCCTTCTCCACTGTATCAAGAATCTTGCCCTTCATTGCTTCATCCGGTACGGGCACAACAGATATTGCCTCATGCTTGTCGGCGTCGAATTCGTTATCCGCAGGATCCATCTCTTTGACACCATTCTGCTCCATGTATTTCTTGAGTTTCTTATAGATAAGATCCATACCCTCCTTTATCGAAGCGGCATCATCACTGTTTTCAGAGGCTTTAAGAGCACGCTCAAAATCATCAACAATGGGAAGCAGACCCTTAAATGCAGATTCAGCAGCATTCTTGATCAATTCCGATTTCTCTTTGAGAGTGCGTTTGCGGAAATTATCAAACTCGGCCATAAGGAAGAGATACTCTTTTTTCTCTTTCTCCACAGCCTCCTTTAGGGCAGCATTCTCCTCAGCAAGATTATCCGCACCAGCTGCTACGGCTTCGGCAGCCTCCTCATTTTCTGCAGGTGTGGGATTAATATCGTCAACCACTACCGCATCCTCAGCCAACTCCTGAGGATTAATATCTTTATTTTCTTCCATATTGTGAGCTCTTTGTCTGCCGTTAAAAGGTCTTGACCCGTAACGGGAACGATTGAAACGGCGGTTATTATTTTTCATAGTATATCAAATTATAAGCCAAAAAATGTTAATGCCCGGTTATCTCCCGTTTAAATGAGATTGTTGATAAATTCATTTGCTATACGTAATATCATTTTTATCGAAAGTCCGGGATACTGACTTTATAACTTTAACAAATATGCCCCCTCTATGGTTGGTTCGTTTATAAAAAGATCCTTGGCACTTTCCCCCTGTTCTCGATCTCTGAATATTCCATAGATTGAGCTTCCGCTTCCTGACATCGATGCATATGAAGCACCGGCCGCTAAAAGTTTATCTTTTATCTCTCTCAAAATCGGATATGAGGGAAACAGGGAATTTTCAAAATCATTTTTTATCACCCCCTGCCATTTTTCAATTGGAAGAGTGGGTAATTCTCTTAGATCAAATGTGCCTCTCTTGGGCTTAATTCCTGCGAATGCCTCTTTTGTTGATATGAAGATATCAGGCTTGATTACAACCAGCCAAAAACCTCTCAAATCTATCGCTATGTCAGTGAGCCTTTCTCCAATCCCCTCACCAAGCATTGGCCTGTTAAAGATGAAAAAGGGACAATCTGCTCCAAGTTTCAATGCCATCCGGGCCAAATCCTCCTCCAATGGAGCTGAGCCGGTTTCATTGGATTGAAGTTGTGCAAGAACCTTAAGTGTAAATGCGGCATCCGCACTTCCCCCTCCCAAGCCTGCCCCATCTGGAAGATGCTTGTCGAGACAAATCGTAATGCCATCCCCGAACCCATTGTATTCCCGGTATAATTTCGCGGCTTTGCATACGAGATTGTTCTCATCCGGGCAATCAACCCGTCGCCCGGTGAATACAAATCGCATGTCCTTGCCGTTTCCACATGTCGCTTCGATCACATCGCAGAATTCCGTGGGATTTGAGGATAATCCTGAATACTTTCCTATGGGATAAAAAACGGTTTGCAGATTGTGATAACCGTCTTCACGTTTACCCACAATCTGCAAACCTATATTTATTTTTGCGTTGACAAATTCAATCATACGGATATATTTAGATAATGCGTAGCCATCGCCAGCCATAAACCTCTTTTGCCCGTCGCTTGATATAGCGGCCGAGAACTTCATTCTCTTCTACTACCTTTCCATCCTTCTCCGACAGGTGAATGAAATGAAAACCATCCGGACGGCTTATTATATAACCCATTTCTAAGACATCCTTATCCGGATTGGGCGTCAGCAGCATGATCAAGTCCCCTTCCTGAAGATCGGAGATTACCTGCTTCCATTCAGAACTCTCTCTTTTCATGTGAGGAATCTTAAATGTCCGGTAACCCATTTCAACCATCCTTTGTCTCTCATAGGTAGCTGAATCCTTCAGGGCGGCGTATTCATCACGGTGACGGGTAATCCATGATAGAGATTTGGTTTTGAATTGATCTGAATAATCTTCTGTCAATTCCTTGACATTTCCTCTCGCACGGTTGTCAACTACCCAATCTCCACCGTAAAGCATCCTGGTAGGGAATCCATCGGCATCCCCATGACGGAAGGTTATATTCTCAATCCCCTTTTCCACATCCTTAGGCCTGATTATTCCGGGAGAGGTAGATATTTTTGCCAAAGCTGCCACTGCATTGATAAATGAGAATTCATCAAAACCATCCAGCCTGATCTCCGCTTCCCCTACAGAATCTGTCTTAGACACGGCCACTGCAGGACGCCCAATGAATTTCTCGGCAATTAGGGCAGTCAGTTTTGTTGGGTCTCCCCCCGGATTATAAAATTCCCTTATGATCGACATGGCTTCAGCTGTATCCTGAGGGCAATGATACTTTTGGGCGGAAGCCGTCAATGAGCATAGCCATGCAATCACAGTAACAACCGCTATAACTCTGCTAAGCCGGAAGGAATTATGTCTATTACTTGTTAATATCAATTTCATATCGGCGCACATCTTCAATATCCAAGCTCCTGACCTTTCCTGACCACAGGAATACCCTCTTTCATCCATTTGGGCATCGGATCTCCCTTCAGATAATGATCAAAGAACTGCTGTAATCTGACTGTTATATCTTTCCTATTCTTTCTGGCACGGATATTATGAGCTTCTCCGTTATACTGAAGCATCCAAACCGGTTTCTGCAATCTTCTCAATGCCATGAACATCTCGATTCCCTGATACCATGGAACCGCTCCATCCTGGTCATTGTGCATTATCAGAAGAGGTGTCGTAACTCTGTTCGCATGGAACACCGGTGAATTTGCAATATAAAGTTCGGGAGCTTCCCATAGGTTCCGACCTATCCGGCTTTGACCTTGCTCATACTGTCCCTGACGGGAATCACCGGATTCCCAACGGATTCCGCCAAATGCTGATGTCATGTTGGCTACAGGAGCTCCGGATCCGGCACAAGCGAACATATCTGTCCTTGTCACAAGATAGGCCGTCTGATAACCTCCCCAGCTCTGACCATCTATGCCAATCCTATCCTTATCGATCCAGGGATAACGACGACACATCTCTTCAGCTCCTGAGCAGACATAATTGTAACAGCTTTCTCCGGGAATGCCTGAGGTGTAATGAATATCCGGAACGAATATCACATAACCACGACTTACGTAAAACGGATAATTGACCCAGCTCCAGGAAGGCTCCATTGTATAATGGCGGTAAAGATCCTCACTCCCTGTCTCATAAAATACGCATAGCATAGGATATTTCTTATTCGGGTCAAGATTCTCCGGCACATACAGAACACCCTCTGATTCTTTGCCGTCATAGGCGTTCCACTTTACCAGTCGGGCACTTCCCCAATTATAATCCTTCATCTGAGGATTGGCATCGGTAAGCTGCCGGGCATTCATGAAATTATCTCCCATGCTGAGCCATATATCAGGAGACTCGGAGAAGTTTGCTCTCTGCCAGGTGTAGACATCCTTATCAAGGGCTTTCCTTACTTGAGTATAAGCATGGCCGTCGAGCACATTGATTGCAGGAGCCGAAGGCTTTCCATACCGCAAAATGGCAAGTCCGTTGTATTTGTCAGTATAATCAAATACATCGAGAAGCATTTTATCTCCGGTTTTCAATGAACGTCGTTCAGGATCAGTATTGTGATAACGGAATTGAAGATTACGCTTCCTTCCCTCTCCGGCTGTAAGCGATTCAGGTTTAACTTTTCCCGACAGATCAAGACTCCAGATATCATATTTGTCATATACAAGAACTCGTGATGAGTCCGCTGTCCATCCTGCCAATCCCCACGCCTCGGGCATCATGGGATGGTCATCATCCTCATTCCATATGCTGACGGGCATATCTTCAGTAAGATTTCTTGTCACACCGTTAGCTATATCATAGCAATAATAATTTTTGTCAGCATACCATACCACATATTTATCATCGGGCGATAAAACACCTTCTCCACCGGGAACCTGACCAAGCGCTTTTTTCTCACCTGTATTTACATTCACCAGCTCCATCTCAAAGGGCGCAATATAATTCCACTGCTGTTCCACCATATGATCGGTAGGATCCTGAATAAAGGCCCAGTCTCCATCCCATCGGTCGGGAGAATACACCTTCGCAAGGGGATGGGTGGTAAGGAGCGTCTGATTAAGAGTCGCCAGATCTATCACCACCGGCATGGTATGCTCCTTGATCTTGGTAGCCCGGTTAAGCTCCTGTGGAGGGGTATAGGGCGCATCCCAGCGCCATATGTCGAGAGCCGGCTGTTCAAAGTCAACAATTGTCGTGTCATCAGGAGCGATCACGGGAGCAACTCCTGATATAAGTCGCTTCCCATTATGAGAAAACTGCGGCTTTGTATACTGATTTGGAAGCAGAAGCTCTCCGGCACCCCCCTTGAATTCACTTTTTATCTCCAATGGGCTATCCATAGGGTTTAACAGTCTTGACCAATATAATGAAGTATGCCGTGTCCCTGTCTTGAGAGTATCGTTAGAAGCGATGTATGCGAGTTGTGAACCGGCTTCATCAAAAACAGGCACACCATAAAATTCCTTATCCCTGTCAAGTAAAAGATATGAAGTGTCCGGGAGGAAGATAACCCCCACTCCGTTAGCCGAGAGGGAATCACTTTTGCTTTTACCGGTCTTCAGCGCAACCTTGTCTCCGTTACGACTCATAATATAATCGTTGACCCATTTGGTCACCTTCATCTTTCCTGTAGGAATATGGCGCACAACTAAGGGTTTACCGCTCTCCTTATTCTTGAGATCTTTAGGTTTTATCAAAGTGGTGTCACACGTTGCATATGCCACCCACTCTCCACCTTTCTTTCCAACTTTATAAGAAATCACATCTCCCAATTTTTCCACAGAAAGTGTGGTAAGATTCACTATGGCAAGAGAATCCTGAGGAAGATCGAAATCTTTCTTCTTGGCAATCTTGGCAGTCCGGGTATCGGCATATGGGGCTTTAATCAAAGCTAAACCCCACTTTCCATCAGCAGTGAACGATGCATTATATCCGCGAGGAAGAGAAACCTTCTTACCATTCCTGGTATTGTAAAAATATAGGATCCCGTCGCCTTCCTGAGGATCAACTGCGTAAGCAGCCCATTCTCCGGAATTCGACAATCCGGTATTTTTTACTGCCTTCCAGTCATCAAAGCTCGTATGATCCAGCACCTTTTTCTCTCCCGCACCATAAGCACCGATGCTCCAGGTCGCCATTATGGCAGTGGCCACGACTGTCCACAATATATTATGTTTCAATTTCATTTCAATCATACTTTATCCAATTTATGCCCCATCCTCTCCTTCTTGGTATGCATATATCTTTCGTTATATTTATTTGGAGCGACCTCAAGAGGAACATTCTCGGAAATCTCAACACCATAACCTTCCAGGCCGATACGCTTCATAGGATTATTGGTCATGAGACGCATCTTCCTGATGCCTAATTCGTGGAGAATATTGGCACCCACACCATAATCACGTTCGTCTGCCTTGTGACCAAGATGAAGATTTGCATCCACCGTGTCATAGCCATTCTCCTGAAGCTTATAGGCTCTGATCTTATCCATCAGTCCTATTCCTCGGCCCTCCTGGTTCAAATAAATAATGGCACCTCGACCCTCCTTCTCTATACGCTGCATAGCAAGATGAAGTTGCTCCCCACATTCACATCGCTGGGATCCGAAGATATCTCCCGTCATGCAAGATGAATGCACCCGCACTAATACAGGCTCTCCATCGCTCACATCCCCCTTTATCAAGGCAATATGCTCAAGATTATTATCTTTTTGGCGGAAAGGGATAAGTCGAAAATGACCGTATGCCGTAGGCATATCCACCTCTTCACCTCGTTCCACCAATGTATCATGCTGTAGTCGATAGGATATCAGATCCCGAATGCTGATCAGTTTAAGACCCCATTTGTCGGCTAAGCGTCGGAGTTCAGGCAATCTCGCCATAGAACCATCATCACTCATGATCTCCATCAGAGCTGCGGCAGGTTCGAGACCCGCAAGACGGGCAAGATCCACAGCAGCCTCCGTATGGCCGGCTCTCTGAAGCACTCCCCTATTCTGAGCATACAACGGATTGATATGACCGGGACGTCCGAACGTTGACGGTTCTGAAGCCGGGTCGGCAAGTGCCCGGATCGTAGCACATCTGTCCTCGATCGACACTCCCGTAGAGCATCCCTCCAACTTATCAACAGTTATTGTGAAAGGAGTGCCCAACATCGAAGTATTATCTTCCACCTGATAAGGCAGATCAAGTTCCTTGCAACGATCTAATGTAAGAGGCACACATAACACTCCACGAGCATTCTTCAACATGAAATTGACATCATCCGGTGTAATCTTCTCAGCTGCAATAATCAGGTCCCCCTCATTTTCCCTATCCTCATCATCGACAACAACAACGAACTTTCCTTGGCGGAAATCCTCAAGCGCATCTTCAATCCTATCCAACTTTATATCCTTAATATGTTCCATATATCTTTCATTCTCAAATTATCATTTCTGTCCCGCTCAACCCAATCCAACAATCCTCCTCCCTGAGTTCTCAATTCATTCTCCCCTATCCCTATCCGTATCCCGCATAGACCGCTTGCGGTCGGAATAAACCTCAAACCCTAAACTTTTTGATTTAGAATCATATCCTCCTGAGTCCTCAATTCAACCCCCCTATCCGTATCCCGCATAGACCGCTTGCGGTCGGAATAAACCTCAAACCCTAAACAAACTGAAATTGACGCTTCCATATACCAGATGCCTCATAAACCCCGGCAATCCTGAAAAGTCATGACTCTTATTATGCTCTATTATAATTAGCGATCCATCCTTTATCAATTTTGAATTCAAGATCAACTCCGGAATATCTCCAAATCGAGGATGATCATAAGGAGGATCTGCAAAAACAATATCAAAACTATCCTTGAATCTCTCAATAAATCTGAATACATCCCCCTTAACAAGCTTCAAGGCCGTATCCCCAAGTTTCTCCTTAACCTGCCGGATAAAACCTGCTTGAGTTGAGGACTGTTCTACGGCCGTTACTGCCTTGCATCCCCGAGAGACAAACTCCCAGCTTATCGCACCAGTTCCAGCGAAAAGATCAAGAGCACTTTTCCCATCAAGATCCTCTATATTCTCTATGATATTGAATAGATTCTCCCTTGCAAAATCTGTAGTCGGCCTGGCAGTAATATTCTTGGGAACATCAAAACGTCTCCGGCCATATATTCCTCTGATTATTCTCATCTTTTTGCTAAAGTCTCATTGCAAGCGCCGCTCCTAAGGGCATGTCAAGTTTAGACACTGCCGAGGGCATCATAGTCAGCATTGCATAACCAACTCTCTCCCTAAGCATCTTCATCAATTCAGTCTTAATCTCCCTGAGTCCCGATATGGAAACCTGCGTATTAGCCGCATCAAGACCATAAACATCAATAATATTCAGCACATGATATACCAAATCCTCCTTCACATGCCATTCATGAGTGGCTCCGAGCAACAGTTTTCGGTCATCAATCAGTATGAAGTCAGCCTCATTTTCCCTGACATCCACATATAGGCGAGGCATATCAGCACCTCGCTGCATAAATCTACGAATCTCAACTCCCATATGACTCACCACACGAGCTCCTGACAACGTGCGACGCAAAAATGACTGAAGCCCTGGGGAAAGGGTATAAGCGCAAACTATCCCGTCAAACTGATCTACAAATATATCATCCTCATCCGCTTTGTAAATCATGTTATATAACCTTGATATATCCTCAGAATCCTGAGCCACTTTCTCCGGAATAAGCAGAGTGCGCGGCGAACATATCACAATCTCCGTAGAAAAATCATCAAGCAACTGTGGATGATCATAGATTGCAGTCTCAATCCTATGCAGGAGTCCGGATTCCTCCCTTACCCATTTATCCTCGAAAAGAGTGACAACCGGCTCCAAAGGATTCTCAATATTCTTGAGATAAGCCGACATACCCTTGTCGGAAATATATACGACAAGCTTCCATTCTGTGGTATCGTCAATCCTTACGCCTCTGTATGTTGTGAGTCTATCTTCCATATCGTTAGTTGACGGGGATTAGCAAGATCCTTTGCATCCATCACCATCGTGCTTCAAAATCCATCTCTCCGGCTATCGGTTTCTCCATCCTGGTTTTCACCTCTTCAGGATCAAGTCCCTGGCCAAAAAGAAACATCAGTTTGGTTATGGCGGCCTCAGATGTAAGATCATGTCCCGAAATCACTCCCGCCTGATACAGACCGCACCCGGCCTCGTACATCATCGGATTGACTGATCCGTTCTCACACTGAGACACATTAACTATTACCATCCCTTTCCCTACAGCCTCTTTAACTGCATCAAGAAACCATTCGGACGTCGGTCCGTTACCGGCCCCGAAAGTTTTCATCACAACCCCCTTCAATCCCGGCGTACGCAATTGATGTCTGACTACGCTTTCCGATATTCCCGGGAAAAGATCCATATACATCACATTCGTATCGAGATTGTAAAACGTTCGGAAAGGAGCATTCTCCGGAGCCCGGAGCATTACCTCCCTCCGGTAGGTGATACCGAGACCCACCTTTGCCAAACGAGGATAATTGCTGCTTTTAAATGCATTGAAATTATCTGAACTATGTTTGGTGGCCCTGTTCCCTCTCCACAGATAATCTTCAAAGAGAATCGCAACCTCCTGTACCATTGGCTGACCATCCGGTCCCTTGGCAGCGGCAACCTGCAATGCGGTTATCAGATTCTCCTCACCATCTGTGCGTACCTCCCCAATTGGCAATTGGCTGCCGGTAATGACTACAGGCTTACGGAGATTTTGGAGCATGTAGCTTAATGCTGATGCTGTATAAGCCATCGTATCCGTTCCATGAAGCACCACAAACCCATCATATTTATCATATCCCCTTTCAATAACCTTCACAATCTCCTCCCAATGTTCCGGAGTCATTGCAGAGGAATCTAATGGAATATCAAATTGAAAATTGTCAATGTCATAATCAAGCATCTTGATTTTTGGTACATTGTCAATTAGATGGTCGAAATTGAATGGCTCAAGAACTCCACTCACGGCATTCTCTATCATGCCGATAGTTCCTCCCGTATATATAATTAATATGCGGGGACGACCGTTCTCTTTCCCCTCATGAAGGGACGGTGGGGTAGATTTTGATGTGCTTACATTGTTCATAGGCCCGGTATCAGAAAAGGATGCACATAAAGACCAAATCAGAGGTCTAATCTCTATCAATTTGCAAATATAATAATTTGTAGCTTATTATCATAGCAATCTCTCCGAAATTATAATCACAAAAGAGGGCACCTCGAAAGATGCCCTCTTTGTAAAATTAAATTGTTAAATCTTTTTCTTATTAAGCTTATAAAACTTATACGATTTATAAGACTTATACGACTTATGCAACTTATAAAACTTATAAAACTTATACGAATTATAAGACTTATACGACTTTTAAGTCTGAATCCTCTTATCGAAGAATAACCTTGGTAGCTTTCTTGCCCTGAACGCGGATATAAAGACCCTTCTCAGGATTTGCAACCTTTATACCCTGGAGATTGTAATAAACAGGCTCACAATCTTCGGTGGTCTCTATCTCTGTTACAATTGAGCCATCATTTACAATCTTATAAAGATAAGGCATCTCAAAGTTTTCACCTACCTCGTCATCAGTATAGACACCGAAATTGTGATACTGCATATCCATCATTATCTTTGCTCCGGTAAGAGTATTAATGATTGTAGCAACACCATCATCTTCAATTTCTATTGTCCATTCATAGCCCTCCTCTGCGGTTGCATTCAACTGGAATGTTTTAGCATAGCTTTTAGACATTCCTAAATATCTCTTGCTTGAATCAAGAAGTGTGTAAGTGTCCTTACCCTCAACCTTAGTGATAGTTATTCCGAGATTTGCATCTGCCTTGAATTTACCATCTGCGATTGTAACCTCATTTGCAGGCATGTAGCCATAATTCTTGGTAAACAGCTGGCTAACTCTATTGTCAGCTACTAAAGCATATTCTGCCCCACTTGTCACAGTAGCTGAAAGCTGGAACTCAACACCTTCATCGGGAGTCGGAGTTTCAACCTCACCGCTTCCAATCTTGAAGATTTTCATACGGGTTGTCCCTGTTGCTGTAAAAGTGCAGGTAGTGGTAGCTTCACCTGAATAAATCTTAACCTCTGTTGAAGAATTATCTGGAATGGCAACAATAGATGTGAATTCCTTACCCTCAGGAGCAGTTATAGTCATGGTATTATCCTTATAAAGGCGGATAGAAACCTTGCCGTTAGTATTTGTAGAGGTAGGCCAATAATATGCAGGGGAATTAGTAGTATTTGCTCCCTCGCTGAATGTGAACTTATATCCATCTATTTCGAGAGACTCAAGAGGCTGAACATGCTTGGCAGTTTTTCCGCCTGTTGAATTCTCAGCCTCCTCAATAAGGGTGCCTTGAATATCGGCTGCATTGTCAGCGTCAAGCTCAATTACATCCGAAGGTGTGGGATCAGGATCAACAGGATCCGGAACAACCGGAGCAGCCGCATCTGTGATATAAAGCGAAGGCATAATGAATGTATCTTTAACTTCATTTCCGGTATACATACCAAAACTCCCATATTGTGGATCCATCATCACATGTTTGCCGGTAAGAGTATTGGTGATTGTTGCAATTCCATCTGCAGCAATCTCTACTGTCCACTGATAACCATCGCCAGCAGCAGCGTTTAGCTGGAATGTATTTGCATGCTCGGTGTCCATACCAAGGTACATTTTCTTAGAATCAAGCAGTGTGTATGTATCAGCACCATCAACCTTGGAAATTGTTATAGCATTCTCACCCTCAAATTTGAATTTGTTATCAGCAATGCTGACCGCAGAAGTCTTCATATAGCCATAGGCCTGGGTGAAGAGAATACCTGCTTTGCTGTCAGCAACAATAGCGTAACGGCCTCCACTTGTAAGCGTATTGGCGAGTGTGAAATCATCTCCATCTGCAGGAACAACGGGATCAGGATCAGGATCAACAGGAGTCTCACCAGCCTCGTAAGGATTCTGATAGAGTGCAATCTTAGTAAATGATAAAGCCTGTCCGTTAGAGCTCTGCTTAGGAATCTCAAACTGAACCTTATAAAATTTATTTGCAGAAGGAGCAGCTACACTAACAACCCATTCACTATTCTTCTCAGAGGGGAGAGTAAGCACAGTTTCGGTAGCATTTGTAAAGTCTGCATCATCTGCAATGAATAGTTTAGCAGATGTGATAGCATCTGTAGTCAAACGGTCACCTATATTGAAAACAATACTACTCACTGGAAGAGGACAAACTTTTCCGGACGCAACAAAAGGAGTGGACTCGCCAGATTTCCAACCGGCAGCTATAAAATCCCATCCGTTATTGTTGTTATTAAAACCTTGAAATTTCCACATTCCGTCAGTTGAAGCCCATTCAGCACTATAAGAAC
>CAZCJC010000004.1:0-88310 GCA_964499025.1 uncultured Sangeribacter sp. | reverse complement strand
TAGGATACACGTACTTACAAACATTTCATCCTACTTTTTTACAATTAGGCCTAAATTACCCCTTTATTTAAAAATATCTTTAAATATATAAAAAAGATTCCCTCCGGAATCCGGAAGGAATCTTCAATATGTATATGAGTCGTGATTACTCTGCCACAACCTCAAATTCAACCTCTTTTGCCACCTCTTTGTGGAAACGAACAGTAGCTGTGTACACACCAACTTCCTTAACCGGATCCTTGATGGTGATGATCTTACGATCGATATTGTGTCCGAGTTTCTCGAATGCCTCTGCAATCTGAACAGGACCTACAGAACCGAAGATAGTGCCTGTAGCACTTGTCTTTGCAGGAATAGTAAGCTTAACGCCCTCGATGGCTGCTGCGGCTGCCTCTGCATCAGCAAGAAGTTTCGCAATCTTGTGAGCACGCTGTTTCTGATTCTCCTTAAGCTCTTTCAACGCTGCATCTGAAGCGATGATTGCCAGCCCCTGAGGAATGAGATAATTACGGCCATAACCGCTCTTAACCTCTACAATATCATCTTTATAACCTAAATTGGCTACATTTTCCTTGAGTATTACTTTCATCTTTGTTGCTTTTTACAGGTTAAAAATGATTATTTCATCAAGTCGGTTACATAGGGAAGGAGTGCGAGATGACGTGCACGTTTCACTGCCTGAGCAACTCTTCTCTGGAACTTGAGGGAAGTTCCTGTGATACGACGGGGAAGGATCTTACCCTGCTCGTTCAGGAATTTCTTAAGGAACTCCGGATCTTTGTAGTCAATATACTTGATGCCGCTACGTTTGAAACGGCAATATTTTTTCTTCTTAGTATCTACCGTAAGAGGGGTGAGATAGCGAATTTCATTATTTGCTGCCATAATTATGCCTCCTTTACTTCTGCCTTGGCTTCTGCCTCAGCGGGTTTCTCGTTTGCTTTGCTTGCTCTCAGATTTCTGCGCTTCTCAGCATACTCAATTGCATACTTGTCAAGACGGAATGTCAAGAATCGAAGAACTCGCTCGTCACGGCGGAAAGCTGTCTCCAGTTTCTTTACGATAGTAGGCTCTGCCTTGAACTCTATCAGATTGTAGAAGCCTGTGGACTTCTTCTCGATGGGATACGCCAATTTGCGAAGACCCCACATCTCTTCATTGACGATCTCTGCGTTGTTCTCTTTGAGAACGCCCTTGAATTTTTCTACCGCTTCCTTCATCTGATCATCAGACAAAACGGGAGTTAAAATGAAAACGGTTTCGTAGTAATTCATACGTTTTGTGAATTTGTTAATTATTTGTTTTCCTGTTTTTATCCGAAGAAATATTATTCTTCCGGAAAAACCGCACAAAATTACTAATTTTCCGCCACATACACAAATAAATTTAACTCCTCCTTTCCAATAAATATAGAATTAGCTATTTTTGCATCCAGGAAATAATTAAGTAGTTGGTAAAAACTAATGAACATATTAAGCGATGTTATCGCTTGTTCAAGATTATCAATTACCATATATCGGTTAATTTTTGTGAGCTACTTGATTATTAACTTTTATTTTTTACTTACATGAAAAAACTCATTATTGGAATGATCCTCCTCACCGGAGGCTCCCTTTGTTCCTTTGCCTGGGAATCCCCTACAATGGGATGGAGTTCCTGGAATGCCTACGGCCACCGCATTAACGAAGACATTATAAAGTCGCAAGCTGACGCGATGGTATCAAAAGGTCTGAAAGAGGCCGGATATCTTTATGTAAACATAGATGACGGAGCATTTAAGGGGCGCGACACCGAAGGAAACCTTGTCATCCATCCCATACGGTTCCCTAACGGGATGAAGACAGTTGTGGATCATATCCATTCTCTCGGCCTAAAAGCCGGAACATATTCCGACGCAGGATACAACACCTGCGCCTCTTTTCATGGTGGTGATGTCGACGGCATCGGAACAGGCTTATTTACGCATGACTCCCGGGATATCAATTTCCTGTTCAAGGATCTTGGGTTCGACTTTATTAAGGTCGATTTCTGCGGTGGAGACCCGATACACAATGCCGATCAACTTGACCTTGACGAAAGAGAACGGTATACTGCTATCGGACAAGCTATAAAGGCAACCGGGCGCGAAGGGCTAAGATATAACATTTGCCGGTGGGCTTATCCCGGCACATGGGTTAATGACATAGCTACCTCATGGCGCACTACTGAAGACATCTATCTTGGATGGGAATCGGTAAAGGGTATCATCGCTCAGAATCTTTATCTTTCGGCTTATGCCACACACGGCTGCTTTAATGATATGGATATGCTTGAGATTGGCAGAGGACTCACCATTGAGGAAGATAAGACTCACTTCGGAATGTGGTGTATGCTCTCATCTCCCCTTCTGATCGGTTGCGACATGACATCTATTGATCCCAAGGCACTGGCACTGCTCACTAATCCGGAACTTATCGCTCTTAATCAGGATCCACTTGCCCTCCAAGGATACGTCGTTTCACACGAAAAAGGAACCTACATACTTGTAAAGGATGTGGAGAGCCTCAACGGCAAGACAAGAGCGGTTGCATTCTATAATCCCGGAGACATGGAACGCACAATCTCCCTTGACTTCTTCGATGTGAATCTGGGAGGTAAGATAAAAGTTCGTGACCTGTTTGAACGTAAGGATCTGGATTCTCTTACCGGTTCAATGACCGTCACTGTCCCGGCACACGGAACCCGTATCTATCGTCTGGAAGCGGAAGAAAGATATGAGTGTCACCTATATGAAGCCGAAACAGCTTGGATCACTGCATATCAGGAACTGGAGAATAATCAGGCTGTCCATTCAGGAATATATGAAGAGAAAGAGGGTCTATCAGGAGGAGCAAAAGCCGGTTGGCTCGGTAATCGGCCCGACAATGACTTGTGCTGGCGTAACGTTTACTCCAAGGATGGCGGGGAATACGAGATGACAATTAGTTTCATTGCCGGAGAGGATAGATATTTCACTCTGGAGATCAACGGACGTGAGATCAAAAAAATCAACGGTAATTCAGGCAGCTGGGATAATCCATCCTCGGAAACAATCACGGTCACGCTCCAGCCCGGCGACAACACGGTGCGCCTCTATAACGAAAGTGCATGGATGCCCGATATTGATTATATGCAGATTGTCCCGGCAGGATCCTTAGAGGTATACTCTCATCGTCTCGCTGCAACGGCCGAGAGGGCAAAAAGGATTGCCCCGGATAAGATTCCCGAGGCGATGAAGGAAATTCTGGAATCGGCGATAGACTCTTCATCTGCTGAATATTCCACCGCTGCAGAATATCTTGCAGCAATCGAAGAACTGGAATCCGTGATTGCCCTTATGGAGGAAACAGCTCTGATCTACCATGATTATCTCACATTACGCACCGGCGCTGTCAACAATTCGGAGGCAACCCTACCCTGCTCTTCACTGAATAACTTGCAAGACGCAATCTCCGCTGCAGGTGCAGCTATCGAAAAGGCAAAAACAGTTAAGGAGATTACCGACCAGATTTCCATTTTGAAAAAGGCTCTCGAAGAATTCCTGCTCTCCTCCGACACGGAACTGCGTCAGGGTGCCTATTGGGATGTGACACTCTTGATTGAGAATCCTTCATTCGACACTGACAATCATGGATGGCAAGGTGCTCCGGTATGGGGATCGGGAGTGGCCGAATATTGGAATCGGTCATTTGCTGTATCCCAGACTCTTTCCAACCTGAAACCTGGATATTATACGGCAGAAGTAAATGCTCTTTATCGTATGGCTGCCAACGACGGAGGGTCAAATTACAATTCCGGCAGAGAATCCATACCGGCAATCTTTCATGCCGGTGACGCTGAAACACCGGTAATCTCGCTATATTCTGCTCCTGTTGCCGATTATCAGGATCTTGTCGACAATCTCAGCGGCACACACATTCTGAAAGGGTATGTCAATTCCATGTATGGAGCTTCCAGAGCTTTTGCTCTTGATTTATACAAAAATACTCTCAAGACTAAAGTGTCCGATGACGGAAAACTAACAATGGGAATCAAATGCACTACATCAAGAAATGACTGCTGGTGCTGCTTTGACAATTTCCGTCTTTTCTATCACGGTGAAAATCCCTCCGGCATTAACGACATCAGGAATGAAGAGATATGTGAGCCGGTGTATTATGACCTGAACGGTTTACCTGTCTCTTCCCCAATACCCGGCAACATCTATATCAAGCGTAAAGGAGCAACCGTAACTAAAATTCTTTTCTGACCTTCTCCTCCGAATAGAATTTCAGTCATGAAGAAAGGTCGGTAATATTGCCGACCTTTCTTCATGACTTTATGACTTTACTCTGCGTGGATTACTCAGCGTAGAGATAATCTTTGATCTGCTCGGGAAGGAAGTTACCGATGAAATCTGCATGCTTGGCAACTTCAGCCTGACCATACTTCACGAACACATTCAGCGACTTACGGAAAGATCCGTCACGCTGCGTGTCATCAAGCATGAGATAACCCATAACGATATATCCGGCCATCTCGACAAGACGACGAGCCATGAAATCGTGGAACTTGGTATCATCTACTCCACTCACCTTCTCCACAGCATCTGCATACTGCTGAGTCATGAAGTTAAGGATATTCTTCACCTGCTCATCCTCGGCAACAACCTGCTTCTCAGACTCGCTCTTGATCCAGTCGAGATATGTGCCAGTGGTGACGTGGCGAATTGCTGCTACCACCTGAAGCTGTGTCGTTCCCTCATAGATTGAAGTGATACGTGCGTCGCGATAGATCTGCTCACATGCATAGTCTTTCATGAATCCCGATCCACCATGAATCTGGATACAGTCATAAGCATTCTGATTGCAGAATTCTGAAGTCATACCCTTTGCAAGCGGAGTGAAGGCATCTGCCAGACGGCTGTAATATTTGGCCTCCTTCTTCTCATCCATCTCAAGTTTACGCTCCTTGGCAATATCATCGTAGATTTTGTACATATCCACGAAGCGTGAACAAGCATAAAGAAGCGTACGGCTTGCATCGAGCTTAGCTTTCATCAACGAAAGGATCTCTGCCACTGCCGGGAATTCGATGATTGCCTTTCCGAACTGCTTACGCTCCTTGGCATACTGGAGAGCCTCCCTGTATGCATGCTCGCTGATTCCGACACTCTGCGCCGCAATACCGAGACGAGCACCGTTCATGAGTGCCATCACGTATTTGATAAGTCCCAATTTACGGCTGCCTACCAACTCAGCAGGTGCATCTTTATATACAAGCTCGCAAGTGGGGCTTCCTTTGATACCCATCTTATTCTCTATACGGCGTACATTAACTCCTCCATTACGCTTGTCATAGATAAACATTGAAAGACCGCGACCATCCTTTGTCCCCTCTTCCGAACGGGCAAGTACAAGATGAATGTCACTGTCTCCATTGGTGATGAATCGTTTCACACCATTGAGAACCCATGAACCATCCTCTTTCTGAGTAGCCTTGAGCATTACCGACTGAAGGTCGGAACCGGCATCCGGCTCAGTGAGGTCCATAGACATGGTCTCTCCAGCACAAACCCTGGGAATATATTTCTCTTTCTGAGCATCGTCGGCAAACTCATAGATCGTCTCTGCACAATCCTGAAGACCCCAGAGGTTCTCAAATCCGGCATCAGCACGGCTTACCATATCAGCCGCCATAATATACGGAGTGATCGGGAAATTGAGGCCACCAAGACGACGGGGCATCGACATTCCCATCAACCCTGCCTTACGGCAAGCATCGAGGTTCTTCTTTGTTCCATCCGCATAAATCACACGGCTGTTTTCCACACGCGGACCATTGTGATCCACATTCTCTGCATTCTCTGCTATGATATCGCCGCAAATCTCACCAACTATATCGAGAACACGATCATAGCTGTCCATTGCATCCTCAAAATTCTGGGGAGCATAGTCGAATTTTTCAGCATCGGCGAAGTTTCTCTCCTTCAGCTCCACGATTTTCTTCATCATCGGATGATTGAGGTGAAGTTTCAGGGCCTCATTGTCTGTATAGAAATTAGCCATCTTATTTACTTGGAATTCTTTTTGTAATACTTGATTAATTTGGGAACGACATCTTCCATCTTACCTG
Source organism: uncultured Sangeribacter sp. (assembly GCA_964499025.1). GTDB lineage: Bacteria > Bacteroidota > Bacteroidia > Bacteroidales > Muribaculaceae > Lepagella. Next base: position 82,178 of record CAZCJC010000004.1, on the reverse strand, counting down.
TGATAACATAATCGGCAATTGCATTGATAGGTGCATCAGGATCAGAGTTGATGGAAATGATGATTGAGCTGTCCTGCATTCCGGCGATATGCTGGATCTGACCCGAAATTCCGCAGGCTATGTAAAGTTTAGGACGCACGGTCACACCGGTCTGGCCGATCTGACGGTCATGATCCACCCAACCGGCATCTACAGCTGCACGGCTGGCTCCTACCTCTCCTCCGAGCACATCTGCAAGCTGAGTCAGGAGGTCAAAATTCTCCTTGCTGCCAACTCCGTATCCTCCGGCAACAACTACAGGAGCGCCCTTGAGATTGACTTTGGATTTCTCTATGTGACGGTCGATAACCTCCACTACATAATCCTCGGGAGAAGTATATTTGTTAACATCGAGGTCGATCACCTCACCTGTGTAGTTGGAATCCTTTACCTCTTTCTTCATCACACCCTCGCGAACCGTAGCCATCTGCGGACGGCATTCGGGATTCACGATCGTAGCCACGATGTTTCCACCAAAGGCCGGACGGATCTGAAGAAGAAGGTCCTTATATTCCATACCTGTTTTAGGATCTTTGTGATCACCGATCTCAAGAGCCGTGCAGTCAGCTGTCAAACCGCTGTGGAGAGCGGATGAGACACGCGGGCCAAGATCACGGCCAATCGCTGTCGCCCCCATGAATGCGATGCGGGGTTCGATCTCTTTAAACAGGTTTATAAGGATTGAGCTGTGAGGAAGAGAAGTATAAGGATAAAGGCGATGATCCTCCACTTTATATATGCGATCTACGCCATAAGGGAAAATCTGCTTCTCAATACCTTTCAGATTATCGCCTGCCACTACTGCCTCAAGCTTGATGCCGAGTTTATCAGCCAGTGCGCGGCCCTTGGTAAGGAGTTCGAGGCTGACATCTGCAATCTTGCCATCCTCATACTCACAATATACGATCAAGTTATTCTTATCTGTTGCCATAACGTTTAGCCGATAGTGTGGTTTGCGATTAATTCTTTGATGAGACCTTCAAGCTCTTCATCGTTATTCTCTATTTTGCGGGCATCCTTTGCAGTGAAGACTACGTTCTCGATTCCCTTTACCTTGGTTGGAGAACCTGCGAGGCCACACTGTGAAAGATCTGCCTCTACTGTCTGAGTATTCCACTCGCCAATCTCAAGATACGGACGCTTTGCTATGAACTCCTTCTTGGCCTCATCGTTTGCAACCTCAGAAGGAACAGCAGCATATTTATATTTCTGAACATTGCGGGCATTTCTGGGACGGCAAGCATCGGCAGACCCGTTTACTGTGACAACAAGGGGAAGCGGAGCCTTAACGGTTTCAACGCCACCTTCTAGACGACGTTTGATGATAGCCTTTCCATCTTTTACTTCAACTATCTCCTCTGCATATGTAACCTGGGGAAGTTTCAGTTTCTCTGCGATCTGAGGACCAACCTGGGCTGTATCCCCGTCAATTGCCTGACGACCACCAATAATCAGGTCGTAATTACCAATCTTACGTACTGCTGCATTCAGAGCATAGGAAGTGGCAAGTGTATCTGCGCCGGCAAATGCGCGGTCTGACAATACGATTCCACGGTCAGCTCCGCGGTAAAGACCTTCACGAACTATCTCTGCGGCACGTGCCGGACCCATGGTCAGCAGTGTCACAGTAGTGCCCGGATACATCTCCTTCAACTTCAATGCCTGCTCAAGGGCATTCAGATCCTCAGGATTGAAAATAGCCGGAAGAGCGGCACGGTTGATCGTGCCATCCTCTTTCATAGCATCTTTCCCGACATTGCGTGTGTCCGGAACCTGCTTGGCCAATACAATGATGTTCAAGCTCATTTTATTTATAATTTGTTTGGTTTAATATTCATTGTATATCCCTTGCTCCCTAAATTTCAATATTTTTACACCCCTCCTAATTATTATATGCGTAGAATCAATATAATTTACTCATCCTTTTTCCGGAAAGGCTTCGATATGTTTCACTACATTTGGCTACAAAGTTAATAAAATTTTCTTAAAAAGTGCTCAAATTTTCCGAATATGTGCATATTAACACCTCTTGGTCCTTTACTCAAATTTTGCTCAACTTGAATTTATTCATTAACTTTGCTATTGAACTCATTTCGCACCACGCGTTTTCACACGCTTATAAATAATCCTTAATTGAGTTAATTTAAGACCTCATCTCATAAAATTTCCTCATGAAAAGAGAATTGCTATTCATATCATCTGCTCTTCTTTCCTTCACAATGGCAGCCCAGACTGTTGATGAACTGATGGATGCCGGGCGGCAGGCTTTCCTTAGATACGATTTCAGCGAAGCTGCACGCAACTACGCCGCTGCTAAGAAGAAGGCAAGAAAGAACATTCCTCCGATGCTGGAAGAATATGAGGAGGAATTGATGAAAGGTGAGAATTTCCTCGGTAGAGTTGAGAAACTTGTGATTCTCGACAGCATTTCAGTTCCTAAGGATGATTTCTTTAAAGCCTATAAACTCCCGTTTTCTGCCGGAACTCTATCTACGGCCGATCAGATTCCATTCAGGGATGAGGATACTGGAGAATTCAATTATGTCTTCACGAATGAAGGAGACGACTTCAAGATGTGGGCAGCCCTCGACTCCGCTGGGAACTATACTATACGGGAATCTATCCGCCTGACCGACGGTAAATGGCAGAAACCGACGGCTACTCCCGATATTCTCAATAATGGTGGCGATGCCATATACCCATTTATGATGTCTGACGGGGTGACTCTTTATTACGCTTCAGATAACGAAGATTCCCTTGGAGGATACGATATTTTCGTCGTTACAAGAGACGCAGCCGATGGTGAGTATCTACAACCTCAGAATATCGGAATGCCTTATAACTCCCCCTACGATGATTACATGCTGGCTATTGATGAGCTAAACGGTGTCGGCTGGTGGGCAACCGATAGAAACTGCCTTGACGACGACCTTACCATTTATCTCTTCAAGGTAAACGACTTGCGTGCCAATTATGATCCGGATGAGACGGAAGATCTTAGTTCCAAAGCTTTCCTATCCGACTGGAAAACTACATGGGGAGAGGAGGACTACTCTCCTCTTGTGAAAGAGGTGATGGCCATTGTGCCCGGACCAGCCAGGAAGAAGGGAGATTTCATCTTTCCCATGCCGGGAGGTGAGATCTATACTGTAATGGAGGATTTCAAGACGTCATCCGGAAAAACTATGATGAAAAAATATATCAATGCTTTAAAAGCATTCGAAAATAAATCTGAAAGATTATCATCGCTCCGTCATAAATTCCACGAAGGGAACAGTACTTCTATAAAAGCCCAGATAAGATCACTGGAACTCGAACTGGAGAGTGATCGTGAAACACTCCGAAAGATGAAAAGCGATGTTTACCGCGCTGAACTCTCCCGGCGCAATGAATGAAATTTAGTAGCAGAACCAATTACCCGTAACAATGTTTTCCTTTACTATTGCCCTTATTGTCCTTGTTTTAGGGTACATTTTTTACAGCCGCTTCGTGGCAAAGGTGTTCGGCCAGGATCCTAACCGTACTACCCCGGTACATGAACATGCAGATGGAGTGGATTTTGTCCTACTACCTTCATGGAAGATTTTTCTAATTCAGTTTCTGAATATCGCCGGTCTTGGTCCTATATTCGGAGCCATCATGGGAGTAATGTATGGGCCTGCAGCATTTCTTTGGATAGTTTTCGGCACAATATTCGCAGGAGCGGTACATGACTATCTGTCAGGAATGTTGTCTCTCCGTAATGGTGGAGCATCCCTTCCTGAAATAGTGGGTCACCAGCTCGGCACACCAATCAAGAACCTCATGAGGGTATTTGCTCTGCTTCTCATGATATTGGTGGGTGCTGTATTTGTTTACAACCCTGCCGACCTTCTTGCGATGCTCACTCCGGATCACCTTGACCGCACCTTCTGGATAGTAATTATCTTCGCTTATTACATGCTTGCAACTCTCCTTCCTATCGATAAGCTTATAGGAAAACTCTACCCTATTTTTGGCGTGGCCCTTATTTTCATGGCTGTGGGCATTCTGGTTGCGTTATATTTCCATGCCTCGGATATGCCGGAGATATGGAGTCAATTTTACAATCACAAACCGGATCCTGAAAATTCCCCCATCTTCCCGATGATGTTCGTCTCGATTGCATGTGGAGCTATTTCTGGATTTCACGCGACTCAATCCCCCATGATGGCTCGATGCCTGAATAACGAGAAACATGCCCGGCCAATTTTTTATGGAGCAATGGTCACGGAAGGTATTGTAGCGCTGATTTGGGCCGCAGCAGCCATTACTTTCTGCAAAGGTTATTCTGGTCTGCAGGAATACCTCGGGAATGGGAGTCCGGCAATTTTAGTTAACGATCTTTCCAAGACATGGCTCGGAACATTCGGAGGCATACTTGCAATATTAGGTGTCATTGCTGCCCCTATCACTTCCGGAGACACGGCACTCCGCTCAGCTCGTCTGATTGCTGCCGATTTCATGAGCCTGAAACAGAAAAAGATTCTCAAGAGGCTTGCTGTTTCTATCCCTATCTTTATTCTGTGCTTCATCATAATGATGCTTCCATATGATTCCTTATGGAGATATTTCGCATGGTGCAATCAGGTTTTGGCAGTCTTTACACTCTGGACACTTACCGTATATCTTGCCCGAGAAAAAAGGCTCTACATCATTACCCTGATTCCTGCTCTTTTCATGACAGCCGTTACGGTCACCTACATATTTTTCGCACCCGAAGGATTCGGGGCTTTGACCAAATCATTATGGGGCACAGCCATATCTTATGATTTCGCCTTAGGGACAGGCTTGACTGTGACCTTCATCTTCCTGATTCTTTTCTGTCGTTTCCTCATCCTGCTGCGAAAAAATCTCCCTTTTTCAACTCAGAAATGAATTCCCAAGAAATATATAATCTGATTAAGGATGAAGAAAAATATAACCTTCATTCCCACACTCAATTTTGCGATGGGCGTGTCCCCATGTCAGAAATGGCTGAAGCGGCTCACGGTGCCGGATTCAAAATTTGGGGATTCTCACCTCATTCTCCGGTAAACATTCCATCCCCTTGTAATATGGAGGCCGGGAGAATGACTGAATATCTGAATGAATGTCGAAGATTGAATGAACTTTACCAGGATATGAATATCCTGGCCTCTCTCGAAATCGACTATCTGAACCCGGATTGGGGGCCACATATAGATTATTTCCACAAGCTCCCTCTTGATTACAGAATTGGCTCCATTCACTTCGTCCCTAATCAGGATGGTAAGTTACTTGATTGCGACGGAAATTTCACAAGATTTGAGGGATACCTCAGGAATGGTTATAGAGGGGACTTGAGATATGTAGTGGAGAAATATTTCGAGCAACTGCTATTCATGATGGAAAGAGGGGGATTTGAAATTCTCGGCCACTTTGATAAGATAGCAGGAAACGCATCTCTGGTTGATCCGGAGTTAGAAACCTATGGATGGTATGAATCCCTGATAGATGACGTAATCTCACACGCCGCGTCATCCGACATTCTGGTGGAGGTAAACACCAAGTCTCTGATTGACAAGAAACGCTTTTTTCCGGACTTAAAATGGTGGAGGAAACTGGTTGATGCCAAAATCCCTCTTGCAGTCAATTCTGACACTCATTATCCGGAAAAGGTAAATATTGGTAGAAATGAGGCTTTTAATGAACTGAAAAGATTATAGTCTAAGATTATTCCACTAAGGCCCCGACTCATAAAATATCAGCTTGCGAAAATCCCTCGCCCGGAGCCGCCCTCAGCAGGCTGATATTTTATGAGTCGGGGCCTAAAAGCTAAGCGCTCTTTCAAAATCCTATTCTATCTTTATAGTCAAGATCAATTTTAAAAAGCCCCGAATCGGAATCGAATGTGATTCCGGGACGCGTAAAAAAAGCCTTCAGGTCTCCTGAAACAGTCAGTTTCTGATGTGTTCCGGTCCGCACGCCCAATTCCTTATCCATAAGCCAGATCCGGTCGGACAATTGCAAAGCCATATCCAGGTCGTGAGTCGACATGAAGATTGTCTTCTCCATTTTGCGCGCCAGCGAATACAACAATAACATTATCTCCACTTTGCTGGGATAATCAAGAAACGCCGTAGGCTCATCCAGAAATATTATGGGAGTCTGCTGTGCAAATGCTTTTGCGATCATAACCTTCTGACGTTCGCCGTCACTAAGACTTTGGACCGACCTATGGCGCAGCGAGCTGATTCCTGTCAACTCAATTGCCGACTCTACAGCCTCCTTATCCTCTTTCCCAAGCCGACCCCAGAAATCCGTGTAAGGAGCGCGCCCGAAACCGACAAGCGTCTGGACATCCATGTTTTCCAGAATTGGCCGTTCTGTAAGAACCACCCCTATGGTCCGCGCCATATCACGTCCTCGGTAATCATCAATACTTTTCCCAAAGATTGTTATATTCCCCGATAACGGCTTTTGAAAACCTGAAAGCGTTCGTAACAACGTGGATTTTCCCGCCCCGTTAGGACCCAGCAGACATGTGAGTTCTCCCGAATAGAGCGAAGCGGTCAGATTTCCGGTGACACACCTCTCTCCCTTCGAATTCCGATAGCCGGTAGTGAGATCTTTTACCTTAATGGTCTCTCTATGTTTCATCGCCTCTTAAACCTCTCCTTCAGGATGACATACAATATAACCGGAACCCCTATAAGTGGAGTGACACCATTGAGCGGAAGAACTATGCTTTCCGGAATAATACATAGAAGATTGCATAGCAGACCGACCACACCCCCGGTCAAGATACAGCCCGGGATGATGATCCTATGATCTGAAACGCGGAATATCATTCGTGCAATATGAGGCACAGCCAGGCCTATAAATGAGATCGGGCCGCAAAATGCTGTGACCACAGAAGTCAAGATTCCTGTAGTTACAAGAAGCATATTACGGACTTTCTGCATTCTGATTCCCAGATTCAGAGCGTAGTTTTCACCCAAAAGAATCACATTCAGAGGTTTCACCATCAATATCGACAATATCAACCCCGAGCAGATCACAACCGAGAACAAAGGGATCTGAGATAGTGCGACTCCGCTGAAATTACCCATGCCCCACATTGTATACCCGTACACACCTTCTGAAGTGGATAGATAATTCAGCAGCGTTATCACCGACGAGGTCAGGTACCCAACCATTATTCCGGAAATCAGCAGCATTAGATCATTCTTCAGCCAGACTGACAGCAACAGTAATAAACCCATTATTGCTATGCTACCCAGGAAGGAACCTATAAGTATGGCCATATATCCTCCCCAGGAATATCCTCCTGCTGATATTGAACCTCCTAACAGAAGGATTACGAAAGCCACGCCCAGACTTGATCCGGAAGTGATACCCAAGATAGATGGGCCCGCAAGAGGATTGCGGAATGCCGTCTGTAGCATCAATCCTGAAACCGTCAAGGCCGCTCCCGCGAGAAGAGCGGTTATGGCCTGAGGCAACCGACTTCCTATCACTATGAAACGAAGCGGTCCATCAGGATCTCCATTGGAAAATAGAATATCGATCACTTGCTCAGGGGGAATATCAACCGAACCCACAAACAGATTCAGGAAAAACAGTCCTGTCAGAGCAACGCCAAGTATTAAAAACCTCATATACCTTCCTTATCTCTTATCAAAATCTCATCCCCTTCTTCACTTCTCCTACTCCCTCCTTCCTCCCTTATCCCTAACCCCCGTTTCCCTCATTCCCAAGTCCACTCCTTCTTCCCCTATCCCTAACCCCCGTTCCCTCATTCCAAAGCCTTCTCCTTCTTCCCTTATCCATAACCCCCGTTCCCCTCCTTCCAAAGCTCATCCTTCTTCCCTTATCCCTAACCCCCGTTCCCTCATTCCAAAGCCCACTCCTTCTTCCCTTATCCCTGACCCCAGTTTCTCTCAGTCCCAAGCCCTCTCCTTCTTCCCTTATCCCTGACCCCTCTTCTCTCATTCCAAAGCCCACTCCTTCTTCCCTTATCCCTAACCCCTCTTCTCTCATTCCAAAGTCCACTCCGTTTCCGAATCAAATTTTTGTCTCCGGTGATGAGCTTCAGCGAATCAACCTATCTCATCTTGGAATAATAATTCTCCTTTTCGCCTCCAACATTTAGCTCAGGATGCATAACCGCAATCATATCCTCAAGCAATCTTTCCGGATGAAAAGGAACCTCATCATAAAAATTGACATATCGGGTATTGCACCCATAGACATTACCATTCTTAAAAGCTTTGAATTGAGAGTTGACGGGCGCATCGTTTGAAAGTTCCCTCAATGTTTTTTCACTTTCCTGATAATATCTCACAAACCAAACATCTGCATCCGAAGCCATAGCAAGCACTTTCTCCGGAGACAACTGCACACTTCCGCTTTCATTATAAGAGGCAAAAGGATTAATTCCACCGGCATCCTCTATTATTTTACTCATTGTTGACCCTTTCGCAGGAACTCCCCATGTCTGCCCATACACCTGATCAAGAAGAACCTTAGGAAGGCTTTTAACAGCTACCGCCTTATTCTTAAGACTCATATATTTAGATTCTGTATCGCTAAACATCTTCCTGCTCTCCTCCCCTTTACCGAAAAGAAGGCCATACAGTTTCACCCATTCCGCGCGACCCAGTGCTGAAGTCTCCATGTAATCAGCACATTCTATTATCGGAATACCCAACTTTTCGACTTTGGCATACTGACCGCTATTTTCGTAAGGTGAAAGCATGATTGCTTCGGGATGGAGTCTGATGATTTTCTCCATATCCGGATTTTGGCTCAATCCGCAATCCACAATCTTTCCTTTGCTGAGTCTATCACGAATTTCACCCGACTGATACTCAGAATCGCAAACGCCCCCTACTGCATCCATAGCACCCAGTTCAGCTAACAGACTATTATGAACAGTGGAATAAACCAAAGCATTTCTCAAAGGGGTCCTGATAAGGGTACCCTTAGGGAGATTGGCCGGCAAGACGCTATCTTTATCAACCAAAATATAACGATGCAGAATCTTGACTGTATCCCATGGATTTTTTACTGTGACCTCTGTGAATCCGGGATGCTCTCTGATGACAAGATGTTCCGCATATTTCATATTCACTTCTTCTCCGGCATCCCCGCCAACGCCATACGATGCGTGGCCTCCTTTGCCACATGCAAAGAAAGCCACCATCGCAAAAACGGAAAGGATTATTCCATTTACTACCTTTCCAACCAATCTATATTTAATATCCATCATAAACTTCCATTATTAAGTAATTCTTATCCCAAAATTATAAGGATATAACCGGTATATACAACAACAGCCATGACACCGTTATGGCATCACGACTGGATCTTATACGATTCTTCTGTATATCCTGATTGGTCTTCATATATGTTCTCTTTTCCTCGAAAGAGTGTTCTTACATACCCGAACCCTTTTGCTTCACGGATCCGGAAAAACGGCAGGTCTTCGGACTTGTTTCAGTTTCGGAAGCCTTCCCGGAAATTTTTAATTTCCAGTGGCAATAATTTCCGAAACTATGAGCAAACAACTACAGCATTAACTGCTATCGCTCTGAAACTTACCGCAGCGGGACTGTCCGGGATTCACACCCGGTTCCCTATTAATGGCATTAAGCCAACCGCTTTCACCGACAAAATTAATATATTATTTCTTTTTTACAAAATAATCACACTATCCCGGATATTCAATACTTGAGTATTGGCAAAATCATCCCCCTTACTCTTCCCAACGGAGCACTGCTCCATTGCGACGGGCCGGATCCGAACCACTGTAATCCATCGAATATGGGCTCCCTGTGGTCGGACTTTTTCCAATATACTTATGTGTTCGCATTGACATAAGCATAAATTCCTTATCAAGATAATCCTGCCACATGAATTCCTCTGCAAGATTGATATCATCTGTGAGGCGAACATCTCCCGGCAAACCGAAGCCCGACACAAACATATAGCGTCCATCCTCACTTTGGAGGATCACCTTACCGTTTCCTCGGTCAATTACCTTGAAACGGGTCTGGGGAGTATCAGCATCCTTTTTGGTATCGTGGATAAGACCATGAGAGGTGGCATGCATAGGCAACCCTGTTGCCACATTGATTATGCGCACCGATTTACCGAAAGGTATATATCCGTCACGAGAGGCTTTAGGCTCATAGACAGTGAAATTATCAAACTCCGCAAAACCTCCATTCTTACCATTCTTATTGAAAGCAAAGAGAGCCATACGAGCCCCTTGGAAAGTGATGAGCTGATAACTCAGGGTCATACCTGATCCGGCATCAATAAACTCCTCGCCATCTGTGGAGAATGAGTATCTTCCCTTATCATTGTCGAAATCTCCGGTAAACCTCAGCCATACCTTCCCATTTTTCAGATTAACCGGAAAATCAAGAGTGTCGTTATTAAGCTGTTCAAATCTTCTCAACACTATACTCTTCCCATCCTTGACTATTCCAAGCCAGGAACATGGCACATTAATATTACCCAATCCGCACACATCGCCATCCTTGAGGTTTCGGATATCCATTTCTACCGTCACCACCGATTCAGGTCCGATAGCACGTTGAGTCAAGGTATTGCGAGCCCACATAAGATGGTCGGCAGGCATCGTATTCAATCTCAGTTTCCCATTCTTCAGGCTCCACATCTTATCATCCGGATTGTGGTTCCATTGCCAAACCCTACCGAGTTTCTTACCGTCGAAATTCTCATTCCGATCGTAGGGAGCATGAATTTGTTCGGTGTCGCGCGCCGCAGTTTCAGGTTTTAGCCAAGTTCTCGGTGCCCTTCCAAGATTCCCTTCAAGTCCGATCATTGGCCAACCATCTTTCCACGTAATTGGAGCCAAGGTCACGGTTCTTCCTAAAGAATGGAAATCCATCATCAGCAAAGCCCACCATTTACCGTCGGGAGTAGAGACAATCCCACCCTGATGGATATTCGATGCAGCTGTCTTGTCAGGATCCGGAGGCGTGATGCTTACAGGATGGCCATCAGGCATGATCCTACCCTTGATTTTGGTCATCGGTGCTGCATGATAACCAAATGTCTCATCGGCCGTAATCACGCATGTCTCATAGGGCCCCCAGATATTATCCGACCGGGAGCACAAAGTGCGGCCATTAGGAATATAGTCTGTCGATATCAGATAATATTTCCCATCTATCTTATACATGTGGTGACCCTCTCCGACAGCACTCCCCTCCGGGATGATAACTCTCTCGGTTCCATCAATAGGGCCACTCATATCCGGTTTCAGCTCCGTACACTTAACCTCCCCGTAACCATGAATGGCGTAAACCTTTCCATCATCATCAAAAAGAACACTAAGATCATAAATTTTACCCTTCATGTTGATATGTTTCCAAGGACCCTCAATCCTTTCACTCACATAACACTGAAGACCCTTCCCGTTAACATTACTGTAAAGATAAAACTTACCGTCATTATACCGTATACAAGGAGCCCAAATACCCTGACCATATATTTCCTTGCCATTCTTTAAAGAGAAGGCATCATCCTCGAAATCAAAGCGGTCGAAACAATATGACACATTTTCCCAGTTCACAAGATCCTTTGAATGAAGGATCACCAGCCCGGGAACAGAATGCATCGTCGTCCCTGCAAGATAATAATCATCCCCTACCCTTATCACATCGGGATCTGAGAACTCATCATACATCAAGGGATTAGTATATGTACCGTTTCCGTTATCTGCACTCCACGATTTTGATTCTGCCACGCACCAGAGCGAAAAGGTGAGGAATAGAAGGCCCAGTGAAAATCTTTTCATATAAAACTAAAGTAATGAGATGGAAAACATCCGGATAAAATCATCCGAACAAAGATAATCATTTTTTTTAATTTCCTCGTGATATCTCACTCCAAGAGCAAACGGAACCGGATCAAAACAAAAAATTAATGGGCTGAGTCAAAATGCTAATTTTGGCTCAGCCCATTAAGGTAAGTCAGTATGTGTCAGAGGCAATGCGCTGAAATTGCTAAAGATCTGCCGTAACAGGCAGTAGATTATATTCAGTTTAGACAGCTTTACAGGTGGCGTTTAGGTTTGATATCGAGTTTCACCGGTTTGATCATATTCTCAGGTGAAAGGATAGTATCAAGATCCTCCTTGCTTAATATATCATGCTCAAGCACAAGGTCATATACGCTCTTGCCCGTTTCCATAGCCTCCTTGGCGATCTTGGTAGAGTTCTTATACCCGATCACAGGATTCAAGGCAGTTACCACTCCGATACTGTTATGAACATACGACCTGCATTTGTCGGCATTTGCTGTTATTCCCTCCACACAACGTGTACGCAAAGTCTCGAAACCGTTGATCATGATATCCACTGACTCGAAATCACACTGCGCGGTTACAGGTTCCATGGCGTTCAGTTCCATCTGCGATGCCTCCGAAGCCATTGTCACACATAACTCATTTCCTATCACCTTGAAACAGATCTGAGTCATAACCTCAGGAATCACAGGGTTAACCTTTCCGGGCATGATTGACGACCCGGGCTGCATGGCAGGAAGATTAATCTCACCTAAGCCACAGCGGGGTCCGCTTGCAAGGAGTCGTAGATCGTTACATATCTTGCTCACTTTTGTTGCAACACGCTTCAAAGCCGATGCATAACCTACCATCGAAGACGTGTCGGATGTCGCTCCAACCAAGTCTTCAGCAAGGGTGACATTCCAGCCTGTGATATCGGCAAGAGCCTTGACGCACTTTTCTGCATAACCGGGTTCAGCACATATTCCTGTTCCTATTGCAGTTGCACCCATATTGACCACGAGGAAATCGGCAGCCGCCTCGTCAAGATGCTTAAGCTCATCCTTCAGAATAGATGCGAAACCATTGAAGGTCTGTCCTAAAGTCATCGGCACAGCATCTTCAAGCTGCGTACGACCCATTTTTATAATATTCTTGAATTCCTCACCCTTCTTCCTGAAAGCATCTATAAGTCTCTTAAGGTGCTCTTCAAAACGAAGATGTGCCAGATACATTCCCATGTGGATGGCTGTTGGATAAGCATCGTTGGTCGACTGTGAGCGGTTAACATGATCGTGGGGTGAACAATATTGATATTCACCTTTCTCATGACCCATTATCTCAAGAGCTCGGTTGGCTATAACCTCATTGGCATTCATATTTGTGGAAGTTCCAGCTCCACCCTGTATCATATCCACCGGGAACTGAGCGTGCAACTTCCCTTCCATTATCTCTCTGCAGGCCTGAGATATCGCATTGAATTGCTCATCGGTAAGAAGGCCAAGCTCATGATTTGCGGTAGCCGCGCCTAACTTTGTGATCGCCAAACCCTTTATAAATTCGGGATAGTCATAGAGATGAAATTTACTAATCTCAAAATTCTCCAATCCGCGAAGAGTCTGAACTCCATAATATGCGGATGCAGGAACCTCTTTAGTGCCTAAGAGGTCGGATTCAATCCTGAATCCTTTATTTTCATTAGTTTCCATGATTTATTTAATTTAAGGTAAGTAGTTGTTAAAATTTAATCGATAAGTAAGTTTGAAAACTTACTTATATTGTAGTTGATAATCTTGAACAATAAAACTGGTTCTTTTTTGGCATCTTGTGCCTTGTCATTCAGTCGCATACGATAGTATGCTCCCTCTTTCCGCAGCAAAATCTGCTCAAAAACAACTTCGTTTTATTTGTTCATTAATTTTTACCATCTACTTAAATAATTCCGGCGTATATTAATTTAACACATATCTAAGGGTTTTGGTCAGTGAAAGGAGCTTAAAATCATTTTTCTATCTGAGTTTGCACGTTAGAATCCTTTCTTATTTCACATTAAAATAGTATCTATTAAGCCGTTATACAAAATTTAACAAATCTATATGTTTTTAAACATACTGCCAATGGTTATCCTTATCCCTCTTTGTTGTGTTAAATTATAAACGGATTTCATTCCTTACGATTTGAAATTTGATTCTTTCTCTCCGGTTCCTTAATCAACCTTGAATCTGAAAACATGGTAATTCAACTCCTTTTCGTTCTTGCGGCAATAATTGTCGGTGCTCGCCTCGGAGGTATAGGCCTTGGGGTGATGGGCGGTGTCGGAATGGCTATTCTCGTCTTTATATTCGGGCTGGAGCCAACCTCTCCCCCAATTGATGTAATGCTCATGATTGCTGCGGTGATCTCAGCGGCTGCAGCGATGCAAGCTGCCGGAGGTCTCGACTATCTGGTGGGATTGGCTGCAAAACTCCTGCAAAAGAACCCATCGCAGGTTACAATCCTTAGCCCTATCGTTACTTATTTATTCACTTTCGTAGCCGGCACCGGACACGTGGCATACTCCGTGCTTCCTGTAATTGCCGAGGTTGCGCGTGAGACAAAGATTCGTCCTGAGCGTCCATTGGGAATTGCCGTGATTGCTTCTCAACAGGCCATTACCGCCAGTCCGATATCTGCGGCCACTGTAGCGCTTTTGGGGCTTTTGACAGGATTTCATATAACTTTGTTTGATATCCTTAAGGTGACTATACCTGCTACGCTAATCGGAGTTCTTGTCGGAGCATTTCTATCGAAGAAGGTTGGAAAGGAACTTATGGAGGATCCCGAATACCTGCGCAGGGTCGAGAAGGGAATGATCAAGGAGAATAAACTTGAATTCAATGAAATAAAAAAGCCTTGGGCAGCCAAATTATCAGTTGCTCTCTTCCTGCTCTCCACTGTACTGATCGTTCTTTTCGGCTCAATTCCCTCTATGCGTCCGGTATTCAACGGCACGGCAATGGATATGCCGGCTCTTATTGAAATTCTGATGCTCTCAACTTGTGCCATTATTCTGCTTGCGTCGCGCACAAACGGTATCGCTCCCACACAAGGCAGTGTGTTTATCGCCGGAATGCAGGCCGTTATTGCCATTTTTGGTATCGCCTGGATGGGCGACACTTTCATAAATGGAAATATAAGCGAGATCACAGAGGGCGTAAAAGGGTTCGTAACACAATGGCCCTGGCTCTTTGCCGTTGCCCTCTTCGTTATGTCAATTCTCCTATATAGTCAGGCTGCTACAGTCAGAGCCATCATGCCACTCGGGATCGCGCTCGGAATGAGCCCCATGATGTTGATAGCTCTCTTCCCTGCAGTGAATGGATATTTCTTCATTCCAAACTATCCAACATTGGTGGCCGCAATCAACTTCGACCGAACAGGCACAACAAAAATCGGCAAATATATCCTTAACCATTCCTTCATGATGCCCGGAATGGTTGCTACAATTGTGGCAGTGTGTGTCGGACTCCTTCTTATACAGATTTACTGATCTGAATAGATTTCCACAATTCGATAATCTCTAAATTCCATAAATATGAAAAAAAGATTCACAATGTTTGCTGTCATGTTCCTCACTGCGACCATGACGATCCTGGCTCAGCAAAAGCCTAACATCTGTATTCTCGCCACGGGGGGTACAATCGCAGGAACCGGTTCATCAGCCGTTGCTTCCGGATACACCGCCGGACAGGTTGCCATAAGTTCTCTGCTTGAGGCTGTTCCTCAGATCAACGATCTCGCCAATGTCACCGGCGAACAGATCGTGAGCATCGGTTCTCAAGATATGAACGATGAGGTGTGGCTCATCCTCGCTAAAAGAATAAATCAGTTGCTCGCTTCAGACTCCTGTGATGGAATCGTTATCACTCACGGAACCGACACTATGGAGGAAACAGCATATTTCCTGAATCTTACTGTTCATAGCGACAAACCGGTTGTTCTCACCGGTGCAATGCGTCCATCTACTGCTATCAGCGCCGATGGCCCGCTTAACCTTTATAACGCCGTCGTTACAGCGTCCTCCCCGGAATCGAAGGGTCGTGGAGTGATGATTGTTATGAACGGTCTTATTCTCGGGGCTCACGCTACCCAGAAAATGAATACTGTAGATGTCCAGACATTCCAGGCTCCGGATGCAGGTCCACTCGGATACATCTATAACTCCAAACCCTACTTCAACATGAAGACTCTGAAAAAACATACTACCGAGTCTGTGTTTGATGTAACAAATCTCGACCAACTGCCGAAGGTCGGTATCATGTATGCCTATTCAAATATTGATGGCGATGTGATGAATCCATTCCTCACCAACGGCTATCAGGGCGTTATCCATGCTGGTCTTGGAAATGGCAACTACCACAAGAACATCTTCCCCAAACTTCTCGAAGCAAGGAAACTTGGAATTATCGTGGTTCGCTCAAGCCGAGTGCCCACCGGCCCCACCACACTCTACGATGAAGTGGATGATGAGAAATATGAGTTTGTGGCATCCTGGGAACTCAATCCTCAGAAAGCACGCGTTCTTCTGATGCTCGCTCTCACAAAAACTTCCGATTGGAAGACTATTCAGCAATATTTTGAGGAATATTAATACTGATACTAATTCTTTTTCTAATTATTGATCCTTCCTCCGCTTCCCCTGGGGGAAGTGGAGGATTTATATATCCACAATCAAATATCTAACAAACCATGAATAAGCTTAAAACAACAATGATTGCTGCCGCGGCAATTTATGCTTCCTCCGCAGTTGCCCAGCAGGAACGGATCAACAACTATCGAGTGGATGAGGAGCAGGGACTCATTGAAACAATCACCAAAGTTGAGAAGAAGACCGACAAATTCAATCTCTATCTAAATATGCATGGAGATTTCGACATGTTCTGGACAGGCTCTCACTTCGATGAGGGAAAATTCCAGATGCAGCAACTCCGAATTGAGGCTAAGGGAAACATCACCGACTGGCTGAGCTATCGCTACCGCCAGCGTCTCAACAAGGGTGACAACCCCAACGGATACCGCGATAATCTTCTCAATAGTATCGATATTGCCGGAATCGGCATCAATCTCGACAAATGGTCTTTCTTCCTCGGAAAACAATGCGCCTCCTACGGCGGTATCGAATTCGACCTCAACCCTATCGAGATTTATCAATATTCAGATATGGTGGATTACATGAGCAACTTCATGAGCGGTGTGAATATAGCCTATAACTTCACTGCGAAACAGCAGTTGCAATTTCAGGTTCTTAATGCCATCAACGAAAAATCTTTCGACAAATACGGCGGTTGGGAAAAATCAAAGCTCCCTCTTGTCTACACCTTGAACTGGAATGGAAATTTCAACAATTTCTATAAAACCCGGTGGTCAGCTTCCGTTATGAATGAAGTCAAAGATAAATATATGTATTATTTTGCACTCGGTAACGAATTCAACTTCACAGAGAAATTCGGTGCATACTTCGACTGGATGTATTCAATCGAGGGTGTTGACCGCAAAGGCATCATTACAGATATAATTGGACGTGGCCTCAACGACCGTATGGCTTCACGAGCTGACTATATGTCGTTTGTGCTTCATCTGAACTACCGTTTTCACCCCGCATGGAATATTTTCCTGAAAGGTATGTATGAGACAGCCGGAGTCTACAAGACCCACAAGCGTCAGACCATGTCACCATCAGATACTGTAGATTTTACCGAGATACAGTCCGGTAACTACCGCACGACTTGGAGCTACATCGGCGGTATTGAATACTACCCATTCAAAGACCGCAACCTCCACTTCTTCGCCACCTATATCGGCCAGGCTCACCGTTACTCTACACGAGCAATGGCCTTCGGCAAAGAGAACGACAACACCAACCGTCTCTCCCTCGGTTTCATCTGGCAAATGCCGGTATTCTAAACCGGTTTTGATAAACAATACTCCCCGCAAATCCAAAGAGTCAGAATTTGCGGGGAGTATTTCTTTAGGCTGTTAACCCGTTTAGCGCACGAGCGGTGAAACAACTGCCCCAAATACCACCCCATCTATCAATTCATCCGTCACCCTGCCAGACCAATCATAACTAATTCTTCCTGCTCAAGATTCTTTCTATGTCCGGGCGGCGGTTCCACCGCTCGCTGATCTGCAACTCCGTAGCTGTCTGCTCGCGCACATACCTACCGTGGGTTCCACTTCGTTTCACCCACGGCTACCCACAGCATCGCGGTTCCACCGCTCAACCCCGACACCACCCACGGACACTACCTTGACACCCATGACTGCCCAACACCCCAGCGAGCGGTGGAATCGCCGCCCCAAAGCCCACCCCTCTTATAAATTTCTCCCTCACCATCAGCCTACTCCCTGACGCGACGGAGCGGTGGAACCGCGATACTGTGGTTAGCCGTGGGTGAAGCGGAGCGGAACCCTCGGTTACAAATATCGTGGCAAACAGCTACGGAGTCGCCAACCAGGCGAGCGGTGAAACCGCCGCCCCGAAGACCACCCTCTTATCAATTCATCCCTCACCCTCTGACTACTCCCTGACGCAACGGAGCGGTGAAACCGCGATACTGTGGTTAGCCGTGGGTGAAGCGTAGCGAAACCCACGGTTACAAATATCGTGGCAAACAGCTACGGAGTTGCCAACCAGGCGAGCGGTGAAACCGCCGCCCCGAAGCCATACATAATAATCGGGCGGATCCCGCCAGAAAACCGCCCGATTATGATTCAAACTGCGAAATACGTATCCCCTACTTCACGGCGATTTTCTTCACTCTCTTACCCTGACGGATATAATACTCCCCGCAAATCCAGAACCTCGGATTTGCGGGGAGTATTTCTTTAGGCTGTTGTAGGTAAACTATTTAATAATTTTCTTCGATGACCCATCGGAATATACTACGATATTTATACCCTTATAAGGCCTATCTGATTTAACTCCCATCATGTTGTAGTACCCGACAACGGTCGGCACAACGTCCTCATAACCTATCTCCGATATTGCCGATGAACCCTCTGTCGTGAAACTCTGTTCGCCTCCATAAGTCAATCCGGCCTCTGTCTCGACAAATACTCGGAATGTGTAATCCGTGCCCGGTTCGAGGTTATCTAAAGTTGCAGTCATTAGTTGTCCGGTAGCGACAACTGTACTGATTTCCGATTCAGCCGGAGTATTTCCTCTCGTCTTGCTACCACCATTTTTCCAATACTGGAATCCTTGACGTTTGATCGCATCTGTTCCTGGAAGAACGTATCCCCTTACAGTTGCCATACTGCTTGTTACATTCTGTACCGGATATGTTCTTACAGTTGGTTCAAAATAGCTAAAATCGCTTGGATCAAATGTAATCCACTCTCCATAATAGTAATTACCGAAAGTATCCTTATAGAAAGCTCTAACGTTATAATAGGAAGTCGACTGCAGGTTCTTCAAATAGCCCTCCAACATTCCATCACATACGATCGCATTCGCCTGACTCGGTGCTAACGAAGCCGGCGCGTCATACTTCTTCCACTCAAAACCGGCATTCGGTTCATCGTCAGAGATATTTGTTTCTGCGGCTACGATTGCACAGCTCGCGGAAACACATTTTGGCTGAAGTGTTTTCAGCTCAAGAGCCCCTGTTTTAATTTTTAAAGGGTAAGAATAAATCTGATTCTCCCTGCCATAGCTTATTTTGAAAGTTGCAGTCTGTTCTTTGTTTGGCGTAAGTGAAACTAACATTCCAGCCTTTCCATCCAATGTCTGATCTCCAATCTCCCACCAAACTTTATTCGGATGAGCTGTATCCTCAGTAAAATTAGCAACAACGTTTGCAACAGTCGGAGAAATGGTCGATACACTTAAATTACAATCCCAGCCCTTCGTTTTTATCCATTTTTGTAGAGCCTCTTGTTCAAGCTTTGGGAAAACATGTATGTATGCCAGACAATCCTCCTCCGGATATAGCCCATAAAATGCTAACGGACTATTTTCAAATTTCTTTGTTGTCTCATTGAATCTGATCCATACTGTTTCCACCTTATAAGTAATATCCTCATTCCCAATCCCAATTTCAGTAAAGGTTATATTTGTTTGTTTGACATCATATTTTAATACATATTCCGGTTTAACTGTGGTAAAAGACTTTTCAATACACACCTCATAACCATCCTCTTCAGTCCAACTAACTTTAAGGGTATAATTAGTTTTGCAATCTAATCCATCTATTACATATTCACTTTTTATTTCATCAATAGTTTTTAATAAAGCTCCTTGTTCTGAAAATATCTCAACCTTAAAATCTTCTGGTTTATAATCTGAATTTAGGTTCTTTACCAAAGAAAATCCAACTCCTTTAAGATACTCTTTAAAGGATTCTATTTTATATAGCTCTTCAATTGGAACAATCGTCCCTTTAAAATATTTTTTTATTTCTTCTATGTTTACTTGCCTACATTCAATTGTACCCATCATTCCTTGAAAAGAGGAAGGAGATACATATGTAAGATTTCCTCTTATACACAATGGGTTTAAATTACACCCTTCGAAGGTGATTGAGCTCAATGAATTTACGTGAAGCGGTAATTCCAAATTTTGCAACGAAAAACAATTTCTAAAAGCACGAGAATATATACTTTTTACAGTCTTTGGAATAAAAATATCTCTCAGAGCTTCACAACTCTCAAATGCGCCTTCTTCAATACTCTCTAATCCTTCACTTAAATTGACTGATTCTAATAATTTACAGTTTTGAAACGCATATTTCCCAATTCTTGTAACCGAGTTTGGAATGTTTATGGATTTGAGGGAGGCATAAGAATTAAAAGCATAATCTCCAATTGATGTCACAGACTCAGGAATATCTACTGCAGAAATATCATATCCATCTATATAAAGATGGGGTGCATAACTTAGAGGATTACTTAAGGAATCTCCAAATTTAATTATACAAAGAGATTCGATACTTGAAAATTCGGCTCTTTCCAAACTATTACAATTGTAAAATGCATTTTTCCCAATAGATGAAACAGAGCCCGGAATTGTTACAGAAAAAAGTGAGTTACATCCTGAAAATGATTGAAATCCTATTGACGTAACCGTTTCCGGAATAACTATTGATGTAAGGCTATTACACTCCATGAAACCCCAATCGCTGATTTTTGTTAATTTATAACCATTCGGATTTGAAGGAAGCACAACTTCTCCTTCCACCCGATTCCCGGCATTAAAGGCAGTTCCCCTTTTAGTTTCGCAAGTCTTTTCATCCTCGCTTAGGATTGTATAGGTAATCCCCTCATATGTGAAATCCTCGGCAAAAATACTGAGAGGGATCAGGGTTAAGACGGCAGCAACAAGCCATCGCAACGAAAAGGCATGATTTAGTCTTTTTTGTTTCATAATGTTCCTTGTGGAGAGGCTACTCTTATCTCCTAATTAGTGGAAAAAAAAGAAATGCGTGAGTGCCGTACTGCTGCCCGTTCCGCTATCTGAGGCCTTCGCATTGCCCGAATGAGTAGAACGAGCAAACTTGCAGAAGCCTCACGCAGAATATGCAGACAACCCGCCAATCGCCGCTCTCGCGGTGACCACCGGTTTTAATATACATACCCACAAGGCATCTACTGTCTGCTGCTGTCCTGACTCATTCTCGAAAGTTGCGAAGTTTCAGATAGCCAAGAAAGAACGTTTCAGTAAACGCATTACATTATGTCTTTGCAGCCCCTCCCTCTAAACCCTGAGCGGGCTTCTGCGAAATGGTCTGCTTTAACAAAATTACAATATATTTTTTAATTGTACAATATCCTCTAAATTCTTTCTTTACACTGTTGAGGCCACATCTAAATTATGGAATTTAGATGTGGCCTCAACAGATATGGTAAGAATCCAATAAATGATTCAGATCTCCATTATTATCTTTTTCTCCTATTCCTCCTCAGGATGGGGTTCCTTGGGAAGAGTGAAATGCAACGCGGCCCAGCCTAAGATACCGGCTAATAAGGAACCGACCAGAATGCCCAATTTGGCATCGTTGAGCAACATGGAGCTTATCGGATCGCCAGCACCAAATGAAAGGTTGGCGATGAATAATGACACCGTGAAACCGATACCCCCTAACAATGAGACTGATGCCAGACTGCCCCATGTTGTTCCCTCCGGCATTGGAGCCCATTTTAATAGGATGCAAAGCGCCGCGAAAATAAAGATACCTAAAAATTTACCACCGATCAGACCGACCATGATAGCCGGTGCTATTCCATGAAACAACTGGCTGAATTCCATATCTCCGAAGAAAATTCCCGCATTCGCAAAAGCAAAAATGGGCACAACCAGATAGTTTACCAATGGATGAAGCGAGTCCTCCATATCCTGCAACGGTGAAATCACTTTATCGGATGCCGACTCTATCTCTTTAAGCCAGTTCATCTGCTCTTTAGAAAGAATGGTCTTCTTTACAAGCTTTTCATCATCTTCGTGAGCGAAGTATCCTATATTCTTCCTGATTGTCTTTATATAGTTCTTGGGCGCGAATACCGGTTTAGCAGGGACACAGAATGCCACCAACACACCGGCAATTGTAGGATGAATTCCGGCATTGAGGAAGAAGAACCAAACAAACGCACCTAAAGCTATGTAGAATATCTTTGTCTGGATACCTAATTTTCCACCTATAAACAATGCCACCAGTACACCCGCTGCCCAAAGAAGGAGCATATAATCTATGTGCGTACTATAGAAGATCGCTATTACCAGGATACCCCCTATATCGTCAACCACAGCAAGGGTGGTGAGAAATACTTTCAGACCGATTGGAACCCTTTTGCCAAGCATGGCAAGCACGCCAAGTGAGAAAGCTATATCCGTGGCCATCGGGATTGCACAACCCCCGACATAGTTCGTGCCGCGAGCCATCAGGTAATATATCAGCACCGGCACACCCATTCCACCTATAGCGGCAACAATTGGAAGAAGAGCATTTCTGAATGATGACAACTCTCCTACGAGAACCTCTCGCTTAATCTCCAACCCTACCGTGAAAAAGAACAGAGCCATCAGGGCATCATTGATGAATGCCATGACTGACATAGGTTGGCCATGATGACTGAACAGATTGAATCCTCCTATCTGGAGAGCGAGTTCATGAGTCCATAGCGATTCATAGAAACTCTTCGTAAAAGGCAAGTTCACTACAAGCAACGCGAGGGCTGTAGCGAAAATCAATACATTACCACCATTTGCATAATTAGTGATAGTCTTCCTTGCCGTATAAAATACTGATGCCATTATTTCGGGTTAATTATTAAGTAAGTAGTTGTTAAAAATTAATCGATATATTGTAGTTGAAAATCTTGAACAATAAAACTGGTTCTTTTGGCATCTTTTGCCTTGTCATTCAGTCGCATACGAAAGTATACCCCCTCTTTCCGCAGCAAAATCTGCTCTAAAATAACTTCGTTTTATTTGTTCATTAATTTTTACCAACTACTTAGCGAATGTCACGCCGGATTGGGATCATCTCTTTCATCAAGGATAGCAAACAATTGCTCGGATGCCGTCTTGGTGCTTACCTTATCAACCTTATCGGTAACAACACCATTCTCATCAGTCACAAACGTCGTCCTTACGATTCCCATATATTCACGGCCGGCCATTTTCTTCAGCTGCCATACCCCGGCAAGTTCACACAGCTTATGGTCGACATCTGATACAAGCGGGAATTGCAAACCGAATTTGGCAACAAATTTATCATGACTCGCTCCCGTATCTTTACTAACACCGATTATCTGATAACCCATGTTCTCAAAGATAGAGTAATTGTCCCGAAAATTACATGCTTCAGCCGAGCAACCGGGGGTGTTATCTTTTGGGTAAAAATATATTATAAACTTCTTTCCGGGGTAATTGGAAAGTTTAATCTCATTTCCCTTGGAATCGACTCCAAGAAGATCTGGAAATTTGTCTCCGATATTCATAGCATTAAGCAATAAGTAATTAATAATTAATAATTAATGGTTGATGGTTCTTCTTAATCACCTACCATTGATGCATTAATCAAGTTTGAGCACGGCAAGGAACGCTTTCTGCGGCACCTCTACGGAGCCGATCTGCTTCATGCGCTTCTTTCCGGCCTTTTGCTTTTCAAGAAGCTTACGCTTACGGGAGATGTCACCGCCATAACATTTCGCGGTCACATCCTTTCTTACGGCCTTGATAGTTTCTCGGGCAATAATCTTCGCTCCGATGGCGGCCTGAATGGCAATATCAAACTGCTGCCTGGGGATAAGCTCCTTGAGTTTCTCACACATCCTACGGCCGAATTTCACTGCGTTTGCTTCATGGGTAAGTGTAGAAAGCGCATCCACGCTCTCTCCGTTAAGGAGAATGTCAAGTTTCACAAGCTTTGATTCCCTGAAATCATGGATATGATAATCGAAAGAAGCATACCCTTTGGAAATACTCTTGAGTTTGTCATAGAAATCAATCACAATCTCCCCCAGAGGCATATCGAAAGTGAGTTCCATACGGTTTCCGGAGATATACTCTTGTTTCACGAGTTCTCCCCTTTTCCCAAGACAGAGAGTCATTATCGGTCCGATATAATCGGCCTGGGTAATGATTGTAGCCCGGATATATGGTTCCTCAATATGGTCGATAAGGGTTGCCTCCGGTAGCCCTGAAGGATTGTGGACCTCCGTCATATTCCCCTTCTTGTCGTAGACCCGATATGATACATTCGGCACGGTGGTGATAACGTCCATATCGAATTCTCGACCTAATCGCTCCTGCACAATTTCCATATGCAGCAGGCCAAGGAAACCACAACGGAACCCAAAGCCGAGTGCGGCCGATGACTCCGGCTGGAAAGTCAACGAAGCATCATTGAGCTGGAGTTTCTCCAATGATGCCCTAAGATTCTCAAAATCTTCCGTCTCAATGGGATAGACTCCGGCAAACACCATGGGTTTCACCTCCTCGAAACCGGCAATCGCCTTATCGCATGGTTTGGCAACATGTGTAATCGTATCTCCCACCTTGACCTCTTTCGACGACTTGATGCCTGAGATGATATATCCTACATTTCCTGCCGACAATTCCTTACGGGGAGACATATCAAGTTTGAGGACACCAACCTCATCGGCATGATACTCCTTACCGGTGGATACAAATTTAACGAAATCATCCTTTTTTATCCGGCCGTTCACGATCTTATAATAAGCAATGATCCCACGGAAAGGATTGAACACAGAATCGAAGATAAGGGCCTGCAGGGGTGCATCCGGATCCCCTTTGGGGGCCGGCACTCTATTGACTATCGCCTCAAGAATCTCATCGACTCCCATTCCTGTCTTGCCGCTGGCTCGTATTATCTCATCCGGATCGCATCCAAGAAGATCCACAATCTGATCCTCAACCTCCTCCGGCTTTGCACTCTCAAGATCGCATTTGTTGATCACAGGAATAATCTCGAGGTCATTGTCTATGGCCATATAGAGGTTGGAGATGGTCTGCGCCTGTATTCCCTGAGATGCATCAACTATCAGAAGAGCTCCCTCGCAGGCCGCTATTGAGCGGGAAACCTCATAAGAGAAGTCTACATGTCCCGGAGTATCAATCAGATTCAGCACATATTTCTCGCCATTAAGCTCATAATCCATCTGGATTGCATGGCTCTTGATTGTGATTCCCCTTTCACGCTCCAGATCCATGTCATCAAGCACCTGAGCCTCCATATCTTTCCCAACCACCGTATTGGTGCGTTCAAGCAAACGGTCGGCAAGTGTGGATTTCCCATGGTCAATATGAGCGATTATGCAGAAATTCCTTATATTTTTCATTTGTTTATCAAGCTATTTTCTGCAAAATTAGTGAAATTTAATGTAACTTACAAAGATGTGTAAGATGGGCTAAACGTATCTCCGCGACGGATATCTCCGGTGGAGGCTCCAAGTTTGAGCCATTTAACCCGCTGGTCGGAACGACCGTGATTGAACGTTTCAGGCACGGCATATCCCTGAGCCTGTTTCTGTAGATAATCATCACCTATCTTTGAAGCCGCATTCAGACCCTCCTCAATGTCGCCGGGTTCGAGACTGTTAAACAGTCTGTTATCGTGATAGGCCCAAACTCCTGCATAATAATCGGCCTGAAGTTCAGTCCGCACACTGATTCTGTTTGATTCAGTCTCCGACACCCGGCTCATCATTTCGTGAGCCTGCCCCAAGGTTCCCAATAGATTCTGGACATGATGTCCCACCTCATGGGCGATGACATAGGCAAAGGCAAAATCTCCCCCTGCACCCATCTCTTTCTCCATCTGAGTAAAGAATGAGAGATCAATATATAGAGTCTTGTCGGCAGAACAATAGAAGGGGCCGACGGCTGCGGTCGCGTTTCCGCAACCCGACTGAACTGATCCGGTGAACAGAACCATTTTCGGAGGTTCATAGGTCAATCCCATTTTACGGAATTCCTCCGTCCATACATCTTCAGTTCCAGCAAGAATCACCTTTGCAAATTCCGCATACTGCTCCTCCTGCTCTGACGGCACATAATTCTGTGAAATCTGGTTTCCCGTCAAAGATCCGGCGTTATCAAGCACTGAAAGAGGATTCCCACCTGAGATCCATATCAACAATGCGCCTATGATTAAAGCGCCAATTCCTCCTCCCCCTGCTATAAGGCCGGTGCGACGTCCCCGTCGGTCATCAACATTCGAACTGCTTCTTCTTCCGTCAAGTCTCATATCTGAAAATCCTTATGGTTATCCACTCATTGCTAAGCAGCTGATAATTTTAAACCCATACAAAATGCGCAGTTAGTTCCGAGAGGCTGGAAAATCCCAAAAAAGAACAAGCAGATTGTAGGCGAGCAGCATACTTATAGATTAGTATAGTTTTAATTTCACCGTTTAAATATACTGAGGATATTCTACGGCATATTTCAATAAACTTGAAAACTCACTTATAAATTTAAAACTCTTTAACATACATTAAAGTTTCAGGATTGGCAAAAAATAAGGGGAAAGTGTCAAAATTCAAAATTTCAACACGTTCCCCAATTTATAGCCTTATGGCGAGGGTGATGTCAGACTTCACTTCTTAGCCGCATCCATCGGGCATCTCGGCTTGAGTTGCTTGAAGAAGTCATTCCCCTTGTTATCCACGAGGATGAAAGCCGGGAAGTCCTCAACCTCAATTTTCCATATTGCCTCCATTCCAAGCTCCGGATATTCAAGACATTCCACGCTCTTAATTGAATTCTTGGCAAGGATGGCAGCCGGGCCACCAATAGAGCCAAGATAGAAACCTCCATGCTTCTTACAAGCGTCGGTTACCTGCTGACTTCTGTTGCCCTTTGCAATCATCACCATAGAACCGCCTGCCTCCTGGAACTGATCAACGTATGAATCCATGCGTCCTGCTGTGGTAGGTCCGAACGAACCGGAAGGCATGCCCTCCGGCTTCTTGGCCGGTCCGGCGTAATAAATTGGGTGATTCTTTAAATATTCAGGCATTGGCTCTCCGGCATCGAGACGCTCCTTGATTTTGGCATGGGCGATATCTCTTCCTACAATGATCGTACCCTTGAGCGAAAGACGTGTAGAAACAGGATATTTATTCAACTCGGCAAGGATCTCGGGCATCGGGCGGTTAAGATCAATCTTTATGACCTCACCCTCACCGGCGTTACGCATCTCTTCAGGGATAAGCTCTCCGGGGAACTCATCAAGTTTCTCGATCCATAAGCCATCACGGTTAATCTTGGCCTTTACATTTCTGTCGGCAGAGCAACTCACGCCCATACCCACAGGGCAGGATGCTCCATGACGCGGCATACGGATAACGCGGATATCATGAGCAAAATATTTTCCACCGAACTGAGCGCCAAGCCCTATGCACTGGGCTGCCTCAAGAAGTTCTTTTTCGAGTTCGATATCGCGGAAAGCATGACCATATTCATTTCCCTTTGTAGGAAGATTGTCATAATACTTCACTGAAGCTTTCTTCACGGCCGCGAGATTGGCCTCAGCTGATGTACCGCCGATAACAAAAGCGATGTGATAAGGAGGACATGCAGCTGTACCCAAAGTCTTCATCTTCTCGATAAGGAACGGAACGAGGGTTTTCTTATTGAGTATAGCCTTTGTCTCCTGATAGAGATAAGTCTTGTTAGCCGAGCCACCACCCTTGGCAACAAACAGGAATTTATATTCATCTCCCTCCGTTGCATGAATTTCAATCTGAGCCGGGAGATTGCATCCGGTGTTCACCTCATCATACATCGTGAGAGGAGCATTCTGGGAATAACGAAGGTTATTCTCTGTATAAGTCTTGTATACCCCTTCTGAAATCTTCTCTTCATCATCACACCCGGTCCATACCTGCTGACCCTTGTATGCAGCGCAAATGGAGGTACCGGTATCCTGACAGAACGGGAGCACGCCTTTGGCAGCCACCTCAGCATTGCGAAGCATTGTCAAGGCCACATACTTGTCATTCTCCGAAGCCTCCGGGTCATGGAGGATCTTTGCCACCATCTCGTTGTGCTCTCTGCGTAGCATGAATGAGCAGTTATGCGAAGCCACGTTGGCTATCAAGGTCAGTGCCTCAGGATCTACCACCAGCATTTCATGACCATTCCAGTTTTCTACTTTTACATAATCCTTGGTGATCAACTGATACTCTGTTGTATCCGGACCAAGAGGAAACATCTCCTGATAATGAAAAGGTTTAGTTGCCATATAAGTAGTTGTTAGTTACAGTTATATTTTGCAATTGGATTAATAAGTAGTGAAGAGTAGTCGGATCTCCCCCCTTTCTCTTTTCCTACAAGCAATTTTATAAACTTACTTCATCAGCGAAATTACTATTTAATTGCCAATAAACCAAATTTTCCACTCATTCCGCTCCAAAACCTCGATAATATTACCCAATGAGGGATTTTCAGTTTGTGAAGCTTCCTTTTTTTAGTTAATTTTGTATCTTGGTAAATTCAAACTCATGAAATTTCGCAGATATCTATATATTTTGATGGCTTTGATAGTGGCGGTCTCCGCTATCGGGGCATCAGATGCTTATGCAGCAAAAAAACGTTCGAAAGGGAAAGCAAAAACCACTCAGACCACCAAGAAAAAAAGGAATAAATCGCGCACATCCTCCAAATCCCGAGGGAAATCCTCACGAGGGAAATCAAAAGGTTCAAGAAGAGTAACCAAGAAGGCTCCCACTCCTCCCCCGGAGCAAGTGTGCAACGATTCCCTCACCCTCTTGGTTAATGGCGCCATTCTCGAATGGATTCCGGCAAATCTAAATCCGGGAGGATTGAGAGTGAACAGTGTCAAGCCCGACAAGATGACAAGGGTGGCAAAAGTCGGGCTCAATGAAAATTTCACCTATCTTCCTGTCACACGCGAGTTGATTGATTCCCTTAGCAACCGGGTTTCTATGGCGCTGCCTGATTCTTTGGCAGGCTACCGCGTCACTCTGAATGTCGGTCAGCGGGGACTCGGATATTACATAACCAAGGTAGATAAACTTCCTGAAAAATTCAGAAAAAATCCACCTTTTGTCACAGAGGTTAATCCTTATGTGATTCCGGACAAAGGTATGGAAAACGATATCGTGGCCCTTTGGCATTCCCACGGCAGATACTTCCGGCCCGGTTCAGGATCATGGATGTGGCAGAGACCCCTTCTCTTCCAAACCGTTGAGGACACATATACAATGTCATATATATTGCCCTTTGTTGTTCCCATGCTCGAAAATGCGGGTGCATACGTGATGCTGCCTCGCGAGAGGGATACAAATGTTCATGAGGTAATTGTGGACAATGACACCAATGATGAAGGGCGTGTCTACTCTCAGCCATATTACAAGGAGATGACCGGCTCAACTCCCTGGAGCACGGGAGAGTTAGAGGGTTTTATATATGATCTTCCGGATTTCAGGGACACAGAAAATCCGTTTGAAAACGGAACATACCGACAGACGGCTACAATACGCAATGGAAAACCCTCCGTTGCCGCATGGTATGCCGACATTCCGGAGGATGGCGAATATGCAGTTTACGTAAGCTACAAGTCTTTGCCAAACTCCACGGAGGATGCTCGTTATACGGTGAACTATTCCGGAGGTTCAAAACAATTCAAGGTTAACCAGACAATGGGAGGCGGAACCTGGATATATCTCGGAACGTTTCCCCTGACAAAAGGCTATAGTGATTCCGAACCGGTAGTTACCCTCTCGAATATCTCAGACAAGGGTGAGGGTCTCGTTATAACAGCCGATGCTGTGAAGATTGGCGGAGGAATGGGAAATATTGCGCGTAGCAATTCCCGTTCGGATATTTATTACGATCCATCTACCCCGGAATCCACGATTGATAAGGATGCCGGCGACGATGCCGGTGATGATGAAGAGGATGGTGAGAACGATTCGGATGATGAAGGTGACAGCACAGAGGATGAAGGAGATTCGGTCGATAATGAGCAGCCTATAAGTTCCACGGTTCAACCGGCCACCCCTCTTAAGAAAGGGGCTCCTCCCGTGTTCCGAACTTCCGGAATGCCTCGTTTTCTCGAAGGAGCACGCTATTGGCTGCATTGGGCCGGATTCCCGGAATCTATATACTCTCCTTATCATGGGTCGGATGACTACAAGGATGATTACACCTCTCGCGGTCACTGGGTGAATTACCTTGCAGGAGGGTCAAGGGTACTCCCCAATCGGGAGGGCCTGAACATCCCGGTAGATATGGCGTTTGCACTTCATTCGGATGCAGGGAAAAGATCGGATGATTCATTTGTGGGAACACTCGGAATATATTTCACGCAAAACGGAGATTCTTACCGCGACGGGACACCACGCATCAATTCCCGAATGCTTACCGATATTGTGATGCGCCAGATCTGCAACGATATCAGACGGCAGTATGAACCGGCATGGACGCGCCGCTCAATGTGGGACAAATCATATGTAGAAGCGCGCGTGCCTGAGGTTCCCACTACTCTTATCGAACTGATGAGCCACCAGAATTTCGCCGACATGTGGTATGGTCTTGACCCTGAATTCCGGTTCACAGTCAGCAGGGCGATCTATAAAGGCATTGCCCGTTTCCTATCCGAACGCAAGGACAGGGAATTGGTGATCCAACCTCTTCCTGTGAACGATTTCAATATCAAACGGGTAAAGAAAAATCACTATCGTCTAAGCTGGCAACCCACTCCCGATCCGCTCGAAGAGACTGCCATGCCCGACAAATATGTGATTCTCGAACGTTCGGAAGGTGAACTGGGATTCCATAAAATCGCGGAAACATCAAACACTCATTATGAGTTGAAAGTTTCAGACAACAATATTCACAGTTTCCGGATTGTGGCGATCAATCGTGGAGGTCAGTCATTCCCTTCGGAAACTCTTGCTCTCCGCGAAGCTCCTGCAGAATCGCATCCTCTCCTTATCATCAATGGATTCAACCGTGTGAGCGCACCGCCTCATTTTGTCGACGGGAACAGGGCCGGGTTCAGTTCTGAAACTGATTTCGGAGTTCCTTATCTCAAGGATATATCCTTTACGGGATATCAGATGGAATTCAACAGGAACGCCGGAGGAGTAGGTCTGGGACAAAGTGCCGGAAACTACGCAACACAGATAATAGCCGGCAACACATTCGATTACCCTGAACTTCACGGACGCTCAATTGCAGCCGCAGGACATGGTTTTGTATCCACAAGTGCATCTGCCGTGGAGAAAGGGGAAGTGAAGCTGACAGATTATCCGGTGGTTGACCTAATTCTTGGCAAACAGAAAGCCGGAATCGTAGGAAATGGCAGGAGTGGTTTGAAATTCAAGACCTTTACTCCGGAAATGCAGACCCAGTTGCGGAAATATTCCGACCATGGAGGCAAAATGCTCGTAAGCGGGGAATATGTATCTTCCGACCTCTTCACTATGCGATATGGAGCTACCGACCGCGAATTCGCGCAAGATGTGTTGGGTGTATTGCCCGTAGATTCTGTCGGACGCCCCAAGTCAGGAAGGTTACGCGCATCCGACGGCCGCTCAATTGATTATTCAGCTAATCTCAACGACAAGATATACATTGTTGAGAATCCAGATAACCTCTCCCCCTCTCCAAATGTAAAAGCTGAAACTTTTCTGACATTCTCCGACACCTCAACGCCTGCAGGATACTTGATAGAACACGGACGCTCTCGAAACGCAATTATGTCAGTACCCTTTGAGGCTATCGTGTCACAATACGAACGGGATCGACTGATGAAAGAGATCCTTGACCATCTAAACCCTTAATAATGGATATTTATCGCTTTAAGAACGTAGCCGACCTTCGCGAAAAGATTTTCCGCAGTCCGCTCGAACAATATATTCTCGTCAAACTCGATGACAGGGAGATCGAACTTGATCCTCACAGCATACACCGTCTAACCGAAGTGGCTTCTGAAATAGACTCTACCCTGACGTATTCATATTACAGGGAGAGAAATGCCGACGGATCCCTCCTGAATCATCCGGTTAATGACTATCAGCCGGGCTCGGTAAGGGATACTTTCGATTTCGGGCCGCTTGTCCTGCTAAATGCTGCTGACGTGCTGTCGGCAACAGAAGATTTTACTCAGGAAGAATCCGACCTCCTCGACGGAGGGTGGTATGCACTTCGTCTACGAATCACAATCGGGAAAATGATGGCGATGATTCCTGAATATCTATATACCGCCACAAGAGTGGATTACAGGAAAAGTGGAGAGAAACAGCATGATTATGTTGACCCTCGAAACAAACAGTATCAGCTCCAGATGGAACATACGCTCACCGAGCATCTGCGTCAGATCGACGGGCTCGTCACTCCTACCGAGAAAGTGGAGTATGATTCGGAAGAGTTTCCTGTTGAGGCATCTGTAATTATTCCGGTGCGTAACAGGGTGAAAACCATCGGCGATGCGGTAAATTCTGCTCTGATGCAGAAGGCACCTTTCTCATTCAATGTGATTGTAGTAGACAACGATTCCTCAGATGGCACCCGCGAACTGCTTGAAGCAGTCTCCGACCCCCGGCTTATACTAATTAAGGTGGATGCGTCCGAGCAACTCGGCATTGGAGGTTGCTGGAACAAGGCTCTATTGTCGGAAAAATGCGGGCGCTTTGCCGTGCAGCTTGATTCCGACGATCTCTACAATTCACCTACAGTGCTCCGGACAATCGTTAACCGTTTCCGTTCCGGAAATTTTGCAATGGTGATAGGGAGCTATCAGATGGTAGACTTCGAAGGCAATGAGATTCCCCCGGGGATAATCAGCCATGAAGAATGGACGGATTCTAACGGGCCTAACAATGCACTTCGCATTAACGGTCTTGGAGCTCCAAGGGCTTTCTTCACCCCCATTGCCCGAAGATTTCTGTTCCCCAACGTAAGCTACGGGGAAGATTATGCTATGGCTCTTCGCATATGCCGCGAATTTTCAGTCGGAAGAATCTACCAGCCTCTTTACCTCTGCCGACGTTGGGAAGGGAACTCCGATGCGACATTATCTATCGAGAAGGTTAATGCCAACGATAATTACAAAGATTGCCTGCGATCCATAGAATTGATGGCAAGAGTCAGGACGAATATGCAGAACAGGCCCCACCCCGGAGCGATGTTTCCCGACTTTGGCTCAATGCTTGATAATGGATGGAGGCCCGGTGCTCCCTGGGAAAATGAGGATTTTGATGATGAGGATGATTTTGATGATGAAGATGAACCCGATCTTCCCTTCTGATACCTCATTATGATTTGAGATCGCATATACTATTCCACGACTATCCAATACAATTCCACGACTATCCAATCGACAATCGCATGCAGCTTTCAATTGAAGATATTAACTCACTTATCGAAACGCAGCTCGGCATCTGGCCGGATGCAAAAACTAATTTCGACCGTTTGACGGAGGTGAAAAGGAAACCGCTTACCCTCGGCGATTTCAATGCGGCTGCACAATTGAACCCGGCAAGGATACGCTCTACTGCTGCTGCCGTTGACAAGGAATCCGTAGCAAAAAGGCCCTGCTTTTTATGTGCCGAGAACAGACCTGTTCAACAACTTTCAGGAGAGTGGATTCCGGGTTGGGAATTGCTGGTAAATCCATTCCCTATTCTTCCTGTCCATTTCACCATAGTATCCACCCGGCATACCCCTCAGAATGAAATTCCCATCGAAATGGCGGCTATGGCAGAGAATGCTCCGGAACTGGTGATTTTCTTCAATGGAGCAAAAGCCGGTGCTTCTGCTCCCGATCACATGCATTGTCAGGCTGTCTTGAAGTCAGAACTTCCTTTGATTCAATTGGTTGAGCAATATCATTCGATTTTTAGAGGCGGTTGGATGAGTTCTGAAGATTATGGGCTTGACCTTCCTTTTCATTTTTATAGTGCAGTAATAATGCCTGATTCGGAAGGAATGAGGGAACTTGCAAAGGTATCCGGAACTCATGGAATCAATAAAGAAACCGGAGAAGCTGATTTCGGAATGGTTAACGCCTTTTTCTGGATATCTGAGGGGGGGATTCTGAGAATAGCGGTGATTCCCAGGAAAGCTCATCGGCCATCTCATTATTTCCGTGAAAAGGGAAGTTTCATGATCAGTCCGGGAGCTATTGATATGGCAGGTCTCTTGATTCTCCCCCGTCCTGACGATTTCGACCGAATAAGTCCAGAAATAGCACGAGAGATATATTCCGAAACAGCGTTCACTACTCTCCCCAAAAACCTATTGCCTAAAATCTAAAAATAAGACCAAAAAAAATGCCCTGGATCTGGATCCCCACATTATATATTGCGGAAGGCCTCCCCTACTTTGCCGTTAACACCCTGACAGTGTTGATGTATCATAATATGGGTGTCGGCCTCACCGAAATGGCCTTCTTTACAGGTTGGCTGTATCTTCCCTGGGTGATTAAACCGTTCTGGAGTCCATTCATAGACCTGTTTAAGACAAAAAGACTCTGGACCATCTCCATGCAGTTTCTTATGGCCGGTTCTCTCTCCGCAATAGCTTTTCTGCTTCCGACATCCTTTTTCTTTACCGCAACATTGATTTTTTTCTGGCTGACTGCTTTCTTCTCAGCAACCCACGATATTGCTGCCGATGGCTATTACATGATAGAACTGACTCCTCACGATCAAGCTGCATTTGTGGGTGTCAGGTCAACATTCTATCGCATTGCGTCGGTAATCGGTCAGGGAGGACTCGTCATGCTTGCAGGTTATCTTGAAACCCATTGCCGGTCGGTTGCCACTGCCTGGTCCTCAGTATTCTTCATTCTGGGAGTCACCTTTCTGCTTATTGCCCTTTATCATACCCGATTCCTTCCCCGTGCCGAAGCAGACCGCCCCGTTAAAGGTGTGACCCCAAAAACAATACTTCGGGATTTCGGACACACATTCGTCACGTTCTTTCAGAAACCACATATCATCTCTGCACTCTGCTTCATGCTGCTTTACCGACTCCCGGAGGCGATGTGCCTAAAACTCGTGCAGCCGTTTCTCGTTTCCCCGCGCGATCTGGGAGGACTTGCGCTAACCACTGCGCAGGTAGGGTTTGTGAACGGAACAGTCGGGGTGATTGCTCTTCTGGCAGGGGGTATTCTCGGAGGTATTGCAATTTCAAGAGGAGGATTGAAGAAATGGTTATGGCCTATGGCTCTCTCTTTGACCCTACCATGTCTCTTTTATTGCATCCTCGCAATGTGGCAACCTGAGAACTTTTTTATAATCTGCTCGGCAATCGCTGTCGAACAGTTCGGGTATGGATTCGGATTCACCGCTTTCATGCTCTATCTTATCTATTTCAGTCGCGGAGAAAGCAAAACTTCCCATTATGCTTTCTGCACAGCCTTCATGGCCCTGGGAATGATGATTCCCGGTATGGCCGCCGGATGGATACATGACACCTTCGCCAGGTTCCATATCTTTGGAGCCGACGGGCCGGCCGGATATGTTAACTTCTTCTGGTGGGTCATGCTATGCTGTATAGCTACATTTATCGTGTGCATGAAAGTTAAGATTGATCCTCAATTCGGAAAAAAGAACGGATGAAATTGTTGAGACATGCACATATTCTGGCTGCAGCCTTTTTGGCTATATTGCCGCTCATTATGATGGGCTGCTCCTCAACCCGGCATGTACCCCAAGGGAAATATCTCCTTGACGAGGTAAAGATAAAGCTCAATGACTCCACCGGCCTCCTTAACGAGCAGCAATTGATGACCTATGTCAGAAATCAGCCTAATCACAAGATGTTATGGGCAACAAAGTTTCGCCTCGGAATATATAATATGAGCGGAGCTGATTCTACAAAATGGTGGAACAGATGGATCAGGAATCTGGGAGAGGCGCCGGCAATATATGAGCCCGCTGGAACATTATCGGATGCCGAGCAATTGCGTAAAGCAATGATCAATGCCGGTTTTTTGAATGCTGAGGTTAAGGTGGATTCGGCTCCTAACCGAAAAAAACGCAAAATGAGTGTTGAATATGAGCTCAATCCGGGTAAACCTCATCTTATTCGCAACATTGAGTATAAGTTTGCTAACGATACATTGAGGCAACTCGTGATGAAAGATTCGGCACGATTTGTAATCCGGCCCGGTGATCCCCTCGATCTCTCCCTGCTTGAAACCCAACGAGACCTGGTCACGACCCGACTGAGGAATCATGGTTATTACGCTTTCGGGAAAGAATTCATAATATTCAATGCTGACACCACTGCCGGATCAACTGATGTTGACCTTACCATGACCCTGAATCCGGCATACCCTACTGGCACTGCCAACACTATTATTGACACACACAGAGAATACATCATAAGAAATATTTATTTCCTGATGGATTACAATCCGGGTGAAACAACCGATATCACGTCATATCAAGCGGTTGATACCGTGAGATACAAGGATATAGATATTTTGTATGGCAATAAACGCTACCTGCGCCCGGGTGTGCTTTATGAGAACTGTTTCATAACCAAAGGGGCCCCGTACAGACTACGCGATGTTAACAACACATATGCTGCCCTCGGGAGACTGGGGATCCTCAAGTTTATAAATATTCGTTGCATTCCTGCCGGGAATGTCGGAGATCTTGGTTTCCTGGACGCATATATTCTCCTCACTCCGGGAAAGAGTCAGAGCTTTTCGGCTGAAGTGGAGGGAACTAACTCGGAAGGGGATTTGGGGGTAGCCGTTGGATTGACATATAGCCACCGTAATCTCGCAAAGGGTTCGGAAACCATGAGCGTGAAACTGCGTGGCGCTTATGAATCCTTAAGTGGTAACCTCGGTGGATTCATCCATGACCGATATCTTGAGTTAGGAGGGGAAATGGCAATCAATTTCCCTAAATTTAAGGCTCCATTCCTCAGAGAGAGCTTTAAGCGTCGCATAAAGGCTTCAACGGAATTCAACATTTCCATGAATTACCAGGAAAGACCTGAATACACCAGAATAATTTCCACTGCGGGATGGAGCTACAAATGGTCGGAAAGATTCAATCGTAACCGACACACTTTCACCCCGATAGACATTAACTATGTATATCTGCCTGAGAGCACTAATAATTTCCTTGATGAGATAGCACCCGACAATCCCCTCCTCCGATATAGCTATGAGGATCATTTCATTGTGAGGATGGGATATAGTTTTTATCATACCAACAAGCGGCCCGACACACCCTGGTCAAGATCTTTACAAAGAGATATTTATACCGTAAGGGTAAATGCCGAAGTTGCGGGAAACCTTCTTTTTCTTCTGAGTTCCATTTTCAATCACCGATCTAATTTTCACGAACAGCCATATAAAGTGTTCGGAATCCATTATTCGCAATATGCGAAAGTTGACGGAGATTTCACTTATCTCAGAATCTTCGATACACGAAATTCTCTTGCTTGTCATTTTGGGGGCGGCATAGGCGTTCCGTATGGAAATTCCTCAATCCTACCATTCGAGAAGCGATTCTATGGTG
This sequence comes from uncultured Sangeribacter sp., assembly GCA_964499025.1. Classification (GTDB taxonomy): domain Bacteria; phylum Bacteroidota; class Bacteroidia; order Bacteroidales; family Muribaculaceae; genus Lepagella. The sequence goes on along the minus strand of CAZCJC010000004.1, from coordinate 44,314 downwards.
GTGGGGCCAACGGGGTGAGAGGATGGGATGTTCGAACCCTTGGACCGGGACGCTTCCCGGGATCGAATTCTGTAAGCGACTTCATAAATCAATGCGGCGACATAAGGCTGGATATGAGTGTTGAATACAGAGCCAAATTATTCTGGATTGTAGAGGGTGCCTTATTTATAGATGCAGGAAATATCTGGACAATTCATAATTATGAAAATCAACCCGGAGGAATGTTCAAGTTTAAAACGTTCTATAAAGAGCTGGCCGCAGCTTACGGGGCCGGCATAAGACTTGACTTTAATTATTTCCTACTGAGATTCGACATGGGTATGAAAGCACATAATCCTGCCATGGGAGCTGAGCCCTGGCCCCTTATTCATCCTAAATGGGGACGAGACCACTCTTTCCACTTCTCTATAGGATACCCGTTTTAAAAGATCTGCTTAATCGCTCGAAAATGAAAAAACTCGTTATATTCGACCTTGACGGCACATTACTGAATACAATTGCTGATCTCGGAGACGCCTGTAACTACGCCCTCCGAAGTCTCGGCTTTTCCGAACACGCCCTGACCACTTATAATTATATGGTGGGAAACGGTGTCCGTAAACTTGTGGAACGTGCTGAGCCGGATGCCGATGCTGCAACTGTGGATAAGCTGCTCGGCCTCTTCCGTGAATATTATGATACTCACTCCACAGAAAAGACGGTGCCATACAAGGGAATTCCTGAACTTCTCCAGACCCTCACAGATAAAGGGGTAGCAGTAGCAGTGGCTTCAAATAAATATCAGGAAGCTGTACAAAGGATTGTAAAACATTTCTTTCCTGATATTTCGTTTGTTGCAATGATGGGACAGACCGACGACCGTCCTATCAAGCCTGATCCTTCAATCGTCTTTGCGATCCTGAATGAGCATCCCACGCCAAAACAGCAAGTGCTTTACATTGGCGATTCCGCCGTAGACATGGAGACAGCACGCCGGGCATGCGTAGACTCTGTTGGGGTGACATGGGGGTTCCGTCCCGCATCAGAACTCCGCAGGGCGTATGCCGATAACATCGTTTCCACTACCGATGAAATTTTGAAAATCATTTTCCCAGAATCAGAAAAGTAATTAACTTGCTCTTAAATGAATACTTATGAAAGAGTTTTCGCGATCCTTCTTCATCTCTGCCAATGAGGCCAACCCGGAAAGGGAACTGGCTGTCAATATCCTTGTCAGCAATATAATTGAAATAGCAACGGCTCATGCCAACGCTCTCGGAATAGGGAACCCCTCGATGGAGCATCTCGGAGCCGGATGGGTACTCTCGCGTCTCGCTCTCGAAATGCAGGAATATCCGAAAGCTAACTCCACATATACATTGACCACATGGGTAGAATCGTGGAACAGACACTTCTCTGTACGCGATTTCGAAATTACAGATCAGTCGGGACGGATCCTCGGATATGCCCGCTCAGTGTGGATGGTGCTTAATATGGAAACTCACGAAAATTTTGGATTGTCACATCTCTCACTCCCGGAGGAGGTAGTTTCTACACGACCCTGTCCCATACCTCCCCAAGAGAAACATGTCGAGATTCTGCCTCTCGACACTCCGGAGGATGAAATTCCTCCAAAAGCATTGAGAGCAACCCAAGCCACATCCTTCTACACATTCACCTACAGCGACATTGACTTCTATCGTCACGTCAACACAGTCAGGTATATCTCACTGCTGAATAACCAATTCACACTTGAAGATTTCGACTCCTATTTCATAGGTCGACTTGAACTCAGTTTCCTCCACGAAGGGAACTATGGTGTCAAAGCTGCCATCCTGCGCCATCAAAGCCAGTCATCTATTGAGGGCGACACCGCCTTCTCAATCCTGAACTCCGACACCCGCCTCCCTATCCTTTTCGCCCGTATACGCCTCGTCAAAAGGAATTCCTAATCCTTACCTGAGCAAATATCCAATGGCCTAATAGGATCTATAACACGAAGTGATTTTGAATTAATTATTGTTTCGGATGAAGGAGCATATCGGACTATGTGACTGAAGTCTGGGTTAATCATAAAGGGCTTAGTTGCTAAGTCAACGCGAGTGGTTTGAATAGATGATTTATTCACATCATCATTTTTTTATTTTCTACTGTTACGTTTGAGCTTCTCAATCGTATTAATAGTAGAACACAATGAAAAAGGACGAACTGACATCATCATTCCTTGACATTCGGAACAAATTGCACCGAATTGCAATGAGGCTTCTTCACAACGATGAAGATGCCAAAGATGCAATTCAGGACACATTCGAAAAGTTGTGGTCAAAGATTGAAATTAAATCCGATGAAGAGGCCCGCCACAAATTGGTTCGTATTCTCCATAATACCTGCATTGATCGTCTCCGAGGTAAGCATACTATTCAAATGGATGTATCAGAGATGGAGAGTGCAGGAAGTTACGAAATGCCAACAGAAAATTTAGCTGAGTATGAGCGATTAATTTTAAGTGGTTTGACTGATTTACAGAGAAAGATATACGTTTTTGTCACCCATGATTGCCTTGAATATGAGGAAGTCGCCACTAAGCTTAATATGACTGTGGAGGCAGTTAGAATGAATATGAGTCGCGTCAGGAGACGGATTGCCGAAAACATCAAAAATATTGACCGATGAAGACTGAAGAATTAAACTTGACAATAGATGAACTGGACAAGCTTTGCCATCTCTATATAGACTGCAAGCTCTCTGTCTTGGAAGAGAAAGAATTTGAATATATTCTTTCCAAAACAGCCTTGACTTCTTCCTCAATTGAGGAAGTAAGAAGTCTAATGGGTATCCAAATACTACCTGTTAGTTCATCAAAGCAGATAAGAGCAAAACATAATTGGAATTGGCGACTGTTTTCAGGTATTGCTGCAAGTGTCATAATTATTATATCGGTTGCCTTTTTCTTAGTTTCGCCGCAAGAAAATATTCAAGAACATGATGGCTCTTCAGTATTTATTACTGCTTATTGTCATGGAAAGCACCTTAATGAGCAAGATGCGATAGCCTCTACCAATATTGCAATGGCCAAGGCGGACTCATTGATGCGCTATGCGGCAATTACAGAGCGCTACTATATGATGAGGGCCAATGATATTATTTCTGAAACATCCAACAATTAAATTGTGCATTATGAAAAAATATATCCTGATAATAATACTCTCTTTTGTATCCTTATCGGCCTTTGCAAAAGCACCTGATCTACATGTGGAGCAGATGTTTAACGGCTCTTACAATACAAATCCGAGCGTCTCGCTCAATATGTCAAAAAGTCCGGATAAATATTTTAGAGGCTGTACAGTCACCAATAATAAGTCCATTCTCAATAAGATTGAGAAATTGTTTGAGAAAGATTTGCCCATGGCAACACGTCAACAAGATTTAATCTCCAACGGCACCCGATTTCGATCAATGGTCATCATAAATAATGGGGATGAAATATATGTGGGCCTAAGCTATGATGCCAACAACGGATGTTACCTATTCATCAGTGGCCCCTTGAACGCATTTAAGTAATTCCAAATCTTATATTTATGAATATCTTTCGTAAGTTGCTCTTGGGAGCGACCTTAATCCCTATATCCCTTTTTGCACAGGAATTCAACGATTCCATAGCAGATTCATGGGAGCGAGAACTTGAACTTAACGAAGTTGTCGTTGTGGCTAAACGGCCGGTTGTGAAGCAACAGGAAGGCAAGCTCGTCTATTATGTCAAGAACGACCCATACGCCAAGGGCCTTGATGTAGTAACTTTACTCGACCGTGTGCCTCGTGTTTCGGTAAATAATGGAACTGTCACTGTTGCAGGTAAGGGCAAGGTACGCTATATCATCGACGGCATACTGATGGAACTTGATGCTCCGGCAATGTCAATGCGTCTGCAAAATCTACGCGCTGAAGATATTGAGAAGATTGAGTTGCTGACTACGCCCCCTTCGCGTTATGCTGCAGAGCCTAACGCAGTATATATAGCAATAACCACCCGCAATGAATCTCTCGGGACCAAGGGCAGTGTCTATGGATCACTGAACCAAGGAAATAAAATGCGCGAATACTTGAGCGGAAGCATAAGCCAAACCTCAAGAAAAGTGGATATGTCGCTCGATGCAAGTGTGTCTAACTACTATACGACAAATGACAACTATATGGAGTATACATTTCTTGATGGCTCTCCATCCCGCATATCTTCCACCCGGACTATATCTCACATGTTTGATGCAGGATTCAATACACTGTTCAGATACAAGTTCACGCAAAATATGAACTTAGGTGTGATTGCGAACTATAATTATGAGAATATTTCAAGCAACGGAACCAACTTCACCGATTATAGCAACTACACTTCAACATCTCAGGCAATAACACAATCACGCCCCAATAACGCCCTGACTATTACCGGATTTTATGACTGGACTTTCGGAAAAAAGGGGGAGTCAATGCAATTGACCTACAATTACTTCAACCGTCATAGTCCAACTTTATCTGATATCATGACCACTTACAGTAATACTACTGAAGACTATGGCATTAATGAAAACGGTAAGACAGATTACAGTTTTCACAGCGGTAAACTTGACTTCAAACTTCCATTCAGTTGGGTCCAGTTGGAAACAGGTGCCTCATACACCGACATTCTCAATTCCTCAGAAAACTTTCTTAAACAAATTCATAATAACGGGGTTGCGGCGGAAGATGAAACCAATATATTTGATTATTCAGAACGTATAGCCGCAGCCTATATCACCGCATCGCGCAGTCTTGGCTCAGGCATTTGGGGCAAAATCGGTCTGAGGTATGAATATACCTGGACAAAAGGAGAACAAAAGTTAATATCGCAAGTCGAACGCGATAATTATGGACATTTGCTTCCAACCGTGAATCTTTCATGGAATAAAGCCCGAATTGGGTCTTTCAATATCAGTTACTCTATGGGAATAGGACGTCCTAATCTATGGGAGCTGAACCCCTTCAAATATTACTCGACCACCGACGAATTTGCAGCCGGAAATCCGGCTCTGAAGCCAACCATATACAACAACGCCGAGATCAATTACTATGGACTCGGAGGTCTGTATGCAGTGCTGTATACATCCTTCGCATCTGACGCAATCGGATATGTCCGCAGAATTGATGATGCCGGCACAATCAGTACCATGCCCTACAATTGCCTCTCCACCAACAAGTCAGGGCTATACGCCAACTTCAAGCGCACATTCTTTGATCGCTGGGAGATGAAGGCCGGCGGTGAGGTGTTCCGCACATACTCTCGAAGCGATGTTCCTGACTTCAAGATAAAGAGTATGGAAGATTGGTCGGGCAAACTTGAACTCTCAACCAACATCATGCTGAATCGTCGAAAGACTCTGATTTTCGGAGCGCAATTTACCCACTTCTTCCCATGGCAGCAAAACCTGATAAACTACGAATCATTCCAGTTGTTTAATCTCTCACTCAGATACTCATTACTTAACAACCGGCTAAACCTGCAACTGAAAGCAAACGATATTTTCGGTTGGAACAAGACAAGGTCAAAGGAGCATTATGCAGACTATTCCATACGTCAGACCTTCAACGGACATTCTGCCTTCGTCATGTTTGGAATAAGTTACAGATTCGGACGCGACAAGGTCAACGGAGTATGGCGAGCATCAAAAGAAGACCAATCAGTCCGCACAAAATAAAGCAATATGTTCATGTAAGGATGGAAGCTCCCGGCAGTGATGTCGGGGCTTTCTTTGAAGTTGCAGTCCCTCCGGTTCAAGCCATTAGGCTGTTATATTTCCCCCTCGACTTCAAAGGCTACGTGAGCCAACCAGCTTTGGCAGCCGCTCCGTGATTGTGTTTGACATTGGCCTGGAAATGAATCACGCCGCCGACAAATGCTCTAAAGACTTTAATACTCCCGCAGATTGTCTTAATGATAAATATTTAAAGCCTTCTATATTCGTCTATCTTTCCATCTATAATCTTTACTCGTGTTTTACCCGGGTGTCCCATATCTTTAAATGAAACTACATACCACCCATCTTCAGCAGGATCAACCGACACAACAGATGAAGTATCCTCCGGACCATCCTGTGCATCTGTCCTTAACATCCAGTAGGCATAGCAGTTCCCATCCGGACAGTCGTATTCATAATCATACTCGGATTTTAGGCGTTGAAGAGCTTTTTTCGTAAAATAATCAGATGGATCAGCTTGCGAACCTCCAAAGACGAATTTCTCATAAGCTCTCTTTATCATAACTATATTCGCTTCGTGATTTACGCTTACTGCCTCGTTATCCTGAACAGATGCTACAGAATCATCCATAACTGATTCTATAGCCTCCGAAACACCCGTATCCATTGTATCCCCCTCTGTGGTTTTATGTGCTCCATTACAGGCTGACAGACTCAGAAATAATATCACGGCAACTAATAAATAATTATTTTTCACCACATTAATATTTAATTTACTAATTAAGTAATTGTTCATATTACACATCTACATAGAATATTTATAATAGTAGCGTTTTAATTTAACATCGCCTGCAACTCCCGATGTTACAGTGTTCAATCATTACAAGTATATATAACTCTTTATAAATACTGATCGTAATGAATTAATCTCAATCCTTTCCGTTGATAAAACCGGCTATGATCTGAAGCACTTCTGGAGAAATGGTTTCACGGATTGTGCCATATTCCGAAGAGTCGCCGCTTACGGCATGTTGCAGGAGATGATTGAGGCCCTCCATCTTCTTAATCTCTGCATCCTTTACATAATTCCGGAAAGCAGCCAGATTGGCATCCGCATTAACCTGCGTATCAAGAGAACCATTGATTGCAAGCACCCGACACTTTACAACCTTCAAGGCTTCTGTTGGATCGAGACTTACCAAGCTGTCGAAATAACCCGTGCGGTTTGCATTATTCCATTTCACTGATTCCAATATGACAGGAGAAACATCCAAAGAATTATCCTTACATATTTTATCTATGTCAATGTCAATGGGAGAATTTTGACCGCGTCCATATTGAGAGGCAATCTCATCAAACATCTTGTCCAAAAGCTTAAGACCATCCTCTTTCTGCTTCTGAGTGAATCCCATTTTATCCATCACTCGCATATTCTGATCCAACAAAGTCTCTTTTGCCGGGGTCACCATCCCTGCCAACGACACGACAAAATCAGGTTCATCCTCAGAAGCTATCAACACAGCAAGACTTCCACCCTCAGAGTGACCTAATATGCCGAATCTATCAAACTGCGGAAAGTTTCTGACAAATTTCAATGCACTCTTTGCATCATTCTTAAATGTCTCTATCGTAGCCCGGGAATAATCCCCCTTTGATAAAGCCGTGCCTCTATCATCATACCTGAAAGATGCTATTCCGTTTCTTGCAAGATAGTCGGAAATTACTGCAAACGGACGATGCTCAAATATCTCCTCATCCCTATTCTGTGGGCCACTCCCGGTAATCATCACCACCACAGGGTACTTTCTATCCCCATTACCCTCAGGAATCACAAGAGTCCCGGCCAAACTTACTCCATCAGATGAAGCGAACGTTGTGTCTACAGCCGAATAAGGAAACGGAGGACGAGGGGTTTGGGGCCGACGCTCCGACAAATCCAGTTCAGGAGAGAGCGTCAATGGAAGTTTAAAACCTCTTTGTATAAAGAAACCCTCTATTTTCCCCTCTGAAATCTTTCCGGAAAAGGACGCACCTATCATTTTACAATCCAGACTGACACTATCCGAGGAACAATATAACACTTCCAGAGGAATTCCTTTGGCATTCTGTTGAGGTGAATCCATTGTTGCTTCTGTTTTACCATCCTTGCTCTCGAAATTAAAGACAAGTGGCATACATGTTGGCCCAAAATTCAAATCACCACGCCAGCTACCGTTAAGAGCCATACTCTCGTTAGCTACACATATGGAGAGCAGTAAGGTTATGATAGAAAAAAATCTTGACGACATATAAATATAGTATTATATTGAAGTTGTCTAAACTAATTTTTTATTAACATTTCCGTGATATTTTGGAGTTGATTTTTTCATTTGAAGAGGTGGCAACCTTTCGGTTGGCACCGATGAAAAGGGGAAAAGCAGCCCGAAAGATCCGGAAAGGTTAATAAAAGAATTTATTGAAGACGGTTTTTAACTTTCGTAAATTTGTTTAGACAACTTCATTAACTTATTTATCACAAAGATAATCATTTCACATCATTAAATCAACATCAAAAAAAACGACTCCCCTTACAACGCCCGGCTGTTGGTTGCGGCAACAACAGCTTCCGAGATATTCCGGACTCTAAGTTTCTCAAATATTCTCTGCCTGTATTTTTTCACCGTATCGGGCGACATGCAGATTTTTTCGGCAATCTCAGCCATTGTATATCCCTGGATCGAGAGAGTGAGAACCGATTTCTCACCCTCTGTCAACTTGGGAAGTTGCCGTTTGTCCCAACGATTCGTGAGGTTGTTAAGTTCGTAATACTCCGTTGAGTCAGCCTTATGCATCTCTACATGTCCGGCTGCTGTGTGCGTGGACGCTGTCACCACACAGAGGGCGAGCCAGATACTTCCATCTGATGTCAGCGCCAAAGGAGTAAGCTTGTGGTTTATAAGAACTTTTCTCCCCTCCCTGAGAATATGGAAATCATATGATATATACCAATCCCTACGCTCGTCCACTGGTATATCACGATAGAAAGCAAAACCGGCACGATTGATATTGATCAACAACTCCTGTTCATCTTCCGGCACATATTGGAGATAGACTTTGTAGCCAAGTTCCTTCATTTTTTCCTGCGACAGACCACAGAGAAATATTGGATTTGGAGAAACATAGAGGAAATTCTGTTTACAATAATCTATTATATATACACCCTGATACGACATGCGCGCAAACGCTTCTGCCGAACGGATATATCCTTCTACCAAATTGTAATTCAGTTCTTCCGGATGCCTCACAGCATTGTCCGGGATGAAAAAAACGTCAGTACTGTTCATTTACCTGATGTGAAAGTACAAATTTATTAAAATTTCCCGAATCCGGATATGACAAATGTCCTCTCCTTTATATTCGTATTCAGAATCCAGACAACAAGCTCTGTATTGGTCTAAGTTTAATTGGGGATATGGTAGAAAATTCTACCACATCCCCAATTAAACTTAGAGACAGATTAAAAAATTAATGAAGCACTGTCTGAGCTTTCCCGTTTTCATCAAGTGAGAAAAGTGGGTCGGTGTTCTCCGGATCAACATTATAATAATGGACCGCACTGTCATTGCTGCGTGGATAAGAACTGTTAAGAAGCTTTATCATCTCCGCGGCTGCATAAATCACAGGTCCATATCCGTGGGCGGCCTTGGAGCTGACAGGACGGTAATAGTAAAAAGCCGGATCAAAACCCATCCCTGTACCTACACATGTACCCTCAACCTCACCTTTGGGAGAAATTTGAGTACTCACTGCCTCCCATGCAAGATTTGCAGCCGGACCGTAGGTAACAGCCTCAATCCATCCCTTATTGATCGCATGAGCCAGACAATAGGCATATATGGCTGTGGCCGAAGTCTCCTCGTATGAATCGTTACGGTCAAGAAGTTGATGCCAGAATCCGTTCTGACTCTGTAATGATGTCAGCCCCTTAACATGCTTACGGAAGGTGTCAAGTATTTTAGCTCTCTTCGGATGATCCTCTGGGAGGGCATCAAGGAGCTGACTCATAGTCAGGATTGCCCAACCATTTGCTCGGGCCCAATGGAATGTAGGTTGCTCATTAAGCCCCTCCACATATCCATGACGAAAGAGATTCTTCTCAGGAACCCACATTCTGTCGATGAATTGCACTGTCATATCTGCCGCCTGATCAAGATATTTTGGATCATTCTTATATGCAGCGCGGCTCACCATCGTTGGTATGGCCATATACATGTCGTCAAGCCATACTGCATTATGGTGAGGACGTGTTCTGGCAATCGTGCCATCCTTAAGACGATAAGTTTTGTTTTCCAGAATATCGTAATACTTCTCAATTATCTCCTCAAGTCCCAATTTCGGCTCCGCTATTTGAGCACGCATTGCAGCCGAACCCATTGCACCGGCATCATCCAAGTTAGCCGGACGCGCCACCTGACGCATCTGACCATCTTTCTCTCCCTTATCGATCAATTTCCCGAAACCCGGGGCTGCCTGAGCAAGGACACCCATTCGGTCGACTACATAATCGCGGTATTTGGGATCTCCAAGAATTTCAGAGGCATCAAGAAGCGCTTGATAAAGCACGCCCCATTCATAACTGGTCAGGCGGAAAGTACCTTGATTCAGATATGCCCCGGAGGGTATTTTCTTCAGATCTTTAATCGGCTTGCCGTTCTTATCATAGACAATACCGGGAGTCACGGCATCAATATATGCGAAAACTCTGTCGAGATCTGCCTTGACATTCTCAGCCTTCAATTCTCCATAAGGAGTCTTATAGTCGGGCTGCAAAAGATGCAAGGGTGTCTTGGTGTCGTTAATTTCTTCAGGCTCTGCGGCCAAAAGGGTTGCCGGAATCATCGCGGCAATACATAAAGGCAAAAAGATTTTTTTCATTATAAGTAAGTTATTTGTTATCTTTTGTTTCAATTGAATCCGAATCATTCCCCTCCTCCTTATTATTAACACCCGGTCGCTCACCCTTGAGATAATCCCTAGGAGTCACACCAATCTCCTTCTTAAAACTGGTGGTAAAATAGCGTCTTTCATCAAATCCTATCATCTCTGCCACTTCAGAAACTGTATGGTTCTGACTCTCGAGCAATCGGCAAGCATACTGCATCTTTATCTTCCGGATGAAATCTGAGGGTGTCTGTCCGGTAATCGCCTTCAATTTCCTGGCCAACGAAGATTTCGACATATTCACTCCCGATGCCAAATCACTGACACCGAAATCCGGAATCGACATATTCGCTTCAACAGTCTTTGTCGCTTTCTCAAGAAGCACCCTGTCAAGTTCCCTGTATTCCTCCTCGGGAAGCGTCACCGGGCTCTCAAGATACTGACGCATCTTTATCATTTCCTTACTGTCGGTCCACATCCTCTCATTCTCCATGGCCATATGTTTCTTATACACGGCAAAGATAAAAATAATAAGGGAAACCCCGACTATTATGTATACCAGAATAGCCCACCATGTGGCATACAGAGCAGGTTTTCTGTAAATCTTTATTTCTGATATTGCTCCCGACCAGGTATTATTCTCATCACAAACCTTCACCTCAAGAACATGATGGCCTTTGGGTAATTTATTGTAGAATCCTCGGTTCTCACCGGGAGCAGTATAATTCCAATCGCTGTCATACCCCTTAAGGCGATACCCGAATCTTATATCCTCCGATCGGATGCCGTTGGCTGTCATGAAATAGAACTCTATATTGGAAGCATCCCGATCTAATTTCGGCTCAGTATCGATACTCTGGGTTTGTGGACCATCAAAATAGAGCGACTTGCCATTCACTTTTATATCCGACAACCTGACATGCATATCCTTTGATACTACATCCAGCATATTTGATGGAGTGAAGATAGCAAGTCCTCCTACCCCGCCAGCATATAGCTCATCGCTCAATGGCAATCCCGGAATTCCACACAGATATGAAGCAAGATTGCCACGTCTTCCTGCCCAATAATCCCTGTGTGCCTTATTTCGGGGATTGTATTGGGAAACATTGTTCTGACTTACAATCCATAGATGACCGAATTTATCCGCATAAAGAGCCTCAATCTTTGATTTATCTTCATGCAGATTCTTGTCATGAGCCACTTCTTCACCAGTAGAAGGATTAAAACAGAATACATCCCCGTTATCCGTGCCGATCCATACATAACCTTCCGGAGAAACAGCAACTGCAGAAAGGTCTAATATTCGGCTCACAATCCTCCCCTTGTCGGGAGTAGCCGGATTGAACCTGAACAATCCTCTTTTACCCGCCGCCCAAATCACATGATCAGTTCCTTCGGTTATTCCATATATGCCATGCGTTGAATATCTCTTCAATCCCCTCTTTTTATCGTTGAGATCGATCTTAAGCAATCCTTGATTGGTGGCTATCCAAAGACGTGCTCCGGAATCCTCATACAAGGCGGTGACATGCTCAGACTTCTCCATATAATCACTAAGCAAAAGGGAATCGGCTACAAATATCTTGCGTGACGCATCATGGCTCAAAGCAAATAAAACGCGTCCCCCTCGTTGTGTAACCCATATTCCTTTGTGCACATGCGAGCGCGTCATATCCGTTCCTTCCGACAGACGCAAATGCTGCAGATTGCTTCCATCTGCCATGGTATTCGTTGAAAGGTCGTATAGGATGACCCCGCTTCGCAACTGCAAGAGCCATATAAACCCTGGGGTGGGATCCATCGCCATTGCCAATATTGCAGGCATGTTCCCGAACTTTTCTTTTAACAACTGAAGTCGGTTCACCCTCATGGCAGAATCATCGAGAGACAATGCAATGCTCTGATGCCCGAATGTCGACACCCTGACAGTCCCTTTCCATGGATACAGCTGAGTGAGAAATGATCCTTCAAGATCATTCGCAACATCAAGGGGAACAGGTGTTAGATGTCCATCCTTCTCCGGACGATACAGTAATATCCCTTTCCTTGTCCAACCCCAGATATACCCATATTTATCATCCTGAATCATACCCCGTAGATTCTGATGCCTACCGGATGGTTCCCCCGGAGCAATAGTCTCGCTCGCGATGTAAACGCTCCCCTCATCTGAAGCGGAAGGATTAAATCTATAGATTTTACCCTGATGATCACGCGTCCAAAAATAATCATGGATTCTATCCTGAAATAGCTCCCCTAAGGATACCAACTCCTTTGTGGGGCGATATAACTCAAACGAATCCGTTTTCCTGTTCAGAATATAAACGCCGGGACTGAAACTGGTCATCAAAATATCCCCGCCCCTCGACTCACACAATCCGGTGATCGTGGTTGATTTTCCTCTCCTGTCGATTAAGGGATAATCATTCTTCCACTCACCATCCTTTCCATATCTGCTCAAAACCCCTTTTCTTCCTATCCATGCATTTCCATCCGATGTGAATTTAACGAATGTGAAAGCCTCGGTTCCCAATCGATCGGGATCTACCTGACGGAATTTATAACTACGTTTATTTAACTCCCATACACCACGTGAAGTGGCCACCCATAAATCCCCGGCAGGAGTTTCAGCAATAGAGGAGACGTCAAGATCTGCTTCATCATCCGGTTTAAGGAATTTGAGCCCATATCCATCCTCCCGATACAGACCACTCACCGTCCCATACCATATATAACCTTCACTGTCACCGAAAATAGTAAGAATATCTGTTGGCGGCTGAGGAATGGGTGATGCCGTGACAATCGGCGATCCCTCCTCAGCCCCAAGGACATTAAAAGGTATCAGTACTCTACACAATAAAATTACGAGTGCCCCTAAATATCTATGGCAACATCTTTTTATCATGTTTGACAATGATTATTTTTATGCAGGTATAATAATTAAGCAAGTTTGTAAAATTGAGTAGCTCGTAAAAATTTATGAGTAGATAAAACGCAGTTATTTTGAGTTGACTTCGGTTTCGGCCAAAGTAGCTTATCGGGCTATTCACCTGAAGATGAGTCCGATAGCAACACAATAGAACAAGTTTTAGCATTCATTTTCCTCACTTTATTTACATTTATTGATTTTTGTGAGCTACTTATCTTTTCTATTTTAAACTTACTGTCATAGGAGACTCCGCTTTAAGAGCACATTCCTCAAGATAGGCATCCCAATCTTCGGGCATGGATCCTTTGCTCCAGCCAGATCCCCACCAATAAGTGAATCCAGAATCCTTATAGGGCTTAACTGCCAGGATATGTCCCAAAGCGTCTCGTGCCTCCTCCTTCATCGGAAGATAACGGAACTCTGCGCCTGGAGCCACCACACCGAGATAGATCACACCATTATCATTATGAGCATCCTCCGTAGAATCTCTATAAGACATCCATCCCTTCTCTCCACCCAATTTGTAGCCTTCCGGATTCTGAGTATGCACAACGATTCCGGCTGCTACATCTCTTTGCGAGCCAAGTCCCGAATATGATACTTCCGTGCGATTAAGATGCGCTCCGGCATCAAGAGTGATAACTCGGGTCTCAACAACATTGCTGTCATTACCGATAACAGCAGGATTATAGGTAAGCTTTACGGTAAAACGAAGAGGTCCGTTATCCAGAACTTCCTCCTCTTTCCATGCCCAAGGATAGATTATATTGCCTGTCGAGTCTAATAAGGCTGCTGTTCCTCCACCGAGCGTGCTTGATACAATGTAGGCATCCATTCCGTTCCCATTGTCCTTATGCATGGAGATACCCTCAAGTTCAAGCTTGTTGCGCATTTCAAGCACAAGAGTATCCACCGACTTTGTCCATATATCATATCCGAATCCACGCTCCCCGGCAGCCTGCAAAGCCGGCCCATATGCCACATATGCAGCCTTATCATTTTCCCAGTTCATATTATCCTTATGTTCCGGGAACCTTCTTCCGAATACAATGGGTTTAACCTCTGTCGGTTTACCGGGATTCACTGAATAATCTGTTGAGGAACTGGCAGCTACAGTAGCCTGAAAAATAAGTTTCCCGTCATACGTGATCTGATAGGGAATTTCATTACCATCTTTATCAGTTATGAAGAACCCGTCGGGAAATTTTGACTGCAATTCAGCAGCCGGGAATTCAACCATCTCATTCACACGCGCAAAGGGCAATGAATTGGTAACTGTAAGCTTGGAATCTTGTCCACATGATTTCAAAATCGTACAGACCCCAATTAGTGCCATTCCAAGGGTAATAAATAAGAATGATATTTTCTTTTGATTAGTTTTCAGATTATTCATTGAATTAAGTTCTGTATTATGAATTGATGGTTGAAAAAAGAAAATTTAAGTTTTTGAGGATGCCGTGTCAGAATTAATCAATTCCGACACCGCATCCTTAAAATTGAGATAAAAATTCGAATAAGTAGCTCGCAGAAATTAATGAATAGATAAAACGCAGTTATTTTGAATTAATTTTTGTTTCGGCTGAAGGAGCATAGCGGGCTATGTGACTGAAGTCGAGACCGAAAGTAATACAAAAGAACCAGTTTTAGCCTTCATTAAGCTCATTTTATTTACATTAATTAATTTTTGTGAGCTACTTATCAATATTTATTTAGGAAGATTGAACACATCAGTGAGTTCTTTCATCTGCGCATCGCTCATTCCATCGGGTTCGAAGCCCATGCAGCGAGCGCACATATAAATATTGGCACTTTTGTTGAGAACATCTATCTGATCGAAAGCCGACATGATATCTGTGTCAACTGCAAACACACCATGCTTTTCCCACATCACAACATCAAAATCCTTGTCGATTGCTTTGATTGTCTCATCAGCAAGCTCTTTTGATGAAGGAAGCATGTAGGGCACAATACCCAGTCCGCGCGGAGCAAATGCCTTTGTCTCCGGAATCATCGACCAGAGAAGCTTGGATACCTTCTCCTCATTTAGATATTCCGGGTTGTGAGTCATGGCAACAAGCTCGATGGGATGCGTATGCAGAGAAGCCTTGTAAGGAGAACCCTTGCCTATGAGATAATTGTGGACTGCAAGATGTGAAGGAAGTTCCGAAGTCGGTTTCACTGGCTTATCGGCAATAATTTCATAATGCGCGCAGTCATCAAGAATCCTTATCACTGAACCATTGTCCATAGGTCGACGTGCAAGATCACGCATTCTCATCTGTGTTCCCTTGCAATAGAAGTAGCATCCTTTAAGATTTGGAAGAGTCTGTCCGATTGCAATAGGTTCGCTGATGGCCGGCATTTTGCGTATCTCATCATCGACCTGCTCCGTAATGTTCACAGTAATATTTCCGCCATTACGCTCGGCCCAGCCCTTCTGCCACAGATAGCCTGCAGTTTCGGCTATGTCACCTACAACCTTTGCAAGCTCCGGACGATTATCTAATATAGAAGACATATAATTTAAATTAAATTAGTTGTTAATATTACGATTGATATTCCTCAAAACCCTGTCTCCACTTTCCGTCAGCCAATCAACTGAGGAAGGAAACAGGAGATTATAAGAACAACAATGCCGGTGATAAGAACCGCGATGGTCTTTTTTGAACATCCTTTCCACTCATTGAGAATAATTCCCCATAGATTGGAAAACACCACATTAAGAGCCATCAGAATGCAGAATGATAGAGTCATTAGAGTCGGAGACTCCGTAAGGAAACCTTTTCCTAAAGCAAGTCCGAAGAACTGGCTATACCACAAAGCTCCGGCAAGAAGACAGAAAATCGCATTGTTCAACCAAACTTCACCCTTGGCATAATCTCCCCAGGTTCCATTCTTCTGGTTCTGGTAGAAACAATAAACTGCATTTGTCACAAAACCACCCAAAGTAACAAGGAATGTCGCAGGAAGAGTCTTGTACATGTCGGGGGTCAGATCGCCGAAATTGATTCCGCTTCCGAATTCAAGACCGACATTAAAGCAGCCGCTCATGAAACCACAGAGCAACGCAATCGCAAGGCCTTTGGGGAAATTGAAATCTTTTACAGCCTTCTTTTTCTCCTCCTCACTTAGCGAAGAAGCCTTCATCGACCCGGCGATACCAATAATGGCGATTCCCACAAGAGTTACCACCACTCCGATTATTACAGCAAAAGTAAGCTGTGACAAAGGATCATTCTCCGGAAAGAAAATATTCAGGAGCACCGGACCCATTATCGTGCCCAGACCTGCACAAGTGCCGAGTGCGATCGACTGTCCCAGAGCGACACCAAGATATCTCATCGAGAGCCCGAATGTCAAACCTCCCACTCCCCACAACACTCCAAAAAGGATTGTCATCCAGATATTGAACGACTGTTCGGAAGTGAAAAGTTCACACAGCGAATGCCCGGCTGGCACAGCTAACAAAGCGCCTAAGAAAGGAAGCAGCAACCAGGCGAAAACTCCCTGCACGATCCAATAGCTTTCCCAGCTCCAGGCCTTGATTTTGTTGATGGGTACATAACAGCTCGACTGGCAGAACGCACCTATCGCTATAATAAGAAGTCCTATAATAGCTGTCATATTAATAATATATTGACATCTAAGAGGTTGTGTCAAAATTTTTCAATTTTGACGCAACCTCCAAGGTGTTCTGGTAGATATGATTATCGTTTTGAAGTAACCTCAGCTTCGTATTTCTCGATCTCAGGGATATAGCTCTCACCAACAGGAACATTGTTCTTTAGGCAGAACATATCATAGACTGCATTCCAGGGAAGACTCTTGCACTCCTCAAGCATTGCAAGACGCTGGAATTTCTTGTCTGCGAGTTCATCCTTGCGAAGACTGTCGGTCGGCTCGAGAAGCGCACGAAGCATACATTTCTGAGCTGCACGGCTACCAATCACATAGGCTCCGATACGGTTAAGGGTTCCATCGAAGTAATCAAGACCATAATGTACACGATTCAGCGCACCTGCACGTACGATCTCACTGAAGAGGTCGAGAGTAGGATCATCCATGATTGTAACATGGTCGGAATCCCAACGGATCGGGCGGGATACGTGAAGCATCAGTTCAGGAACAAACAGAAGCATTGCTGATACCTTATCGGCTACACTCTCTGTCGGATGGAAGTGACCTGTGTCAAGAGTGATCATCATGTCATTCTTTGAAGCGTAAGCAGTATAGAAGTCATTGCTTCCTACTGTGTAGCTCTCAAGACCGATACCGAATACCTTTGACTCAACTGAATCCTTCATCATGTCATAACGGTGTTCGAAAATCTGATCCAGAGAATCCTTAAGGAGCTCGCGATAATAATAGCGATTTACTGTTATGTCCTTTGACCCGTCATGTACCCAAGTATTCATGATACAGGGATCTCCCTGTGCCTCACCAATAGCCTGTGAAATGGCGCGGCAACGTTTTGAATGTTCGATCCAGAAATCACGGATACCCTTGTCGGGATTTGCAAGGCTGAGATCACCACTCTTCGGATGAGAGAATGAAGTTGAGTTGAAGTCAAGTTTCACGCCATGCTCCTTTCCCCAGTCTATCCAACTCTTGAAATGCTCCACGTCACACTGGTCACGGTCAACATATTTACCACCGAAGTCACCATAGATCTCGTGAAGGTTCAAACGGTGATTACCGGGGATGAGAGACATTGCATAAAGCACGTCAGCACGGAGTTCATCGATATTGCGTGCTTTACCTGGATAATTGCCGTTTACCTGGATACCACCTGTCAGAGAACCGCCCTGATTCTCAAAACCTGCAACATCATCAGCCTGCCAGCAATGCATGCTGAGATGAAAATCCTGCATCTGATCCAATACTTTGTCAGTGTCGACACCTACTGCTGCGTAACGCTCTTTGGCGATTTCATACGCTTTTTTAATGCTTTCGCTATTCATTATTCCTGTTGTTTATGTTTTTTAATTTTTTATGCTGTTACTTTTAGGAAACGCTCATAAGCTTCTTCCCAACTCTTCTTATCTTCAGGAAGGAATTCCTCCAGCTCTATGCTGTCGGCTATGATTTTGCGCATTGCCACAAGGCCATCAACAGCGCCTGTGGCCTTACCTTGCATCATTATATTTCCTATGGCCGTAGCTTCTGCGGGGCCGGCAATCACCGGCATGCCGATTGCACTTGCAGTGAAGCGGTTGAGTAGCTTATTTCTTGAACCGCCTCCAATTACATGAAGACGCTCAACCGGATTCTTTGACAACCGACGGAACACATCAAGAGTCTTCTTATACTTAAGAGCAAGACTTTCGAAAATCATTCTAATCATCTCACCATGTGTTTCCGGAATACGCTGATTCGTGCGTTTGCAATATTCTCTGATGGCCTCAGGCATATCTGCAGGAGCAACAAAAGAGGCATCATCCGGGTCTATGAAGGCTGTAAATGCAGGAGCTGCCTCAGCCAAGGCTACCATCTCCGGATAGCTATACGATGTACCCTCCTGCTTCCATTTCTTCAGACATTGCTCTACAATCCACATCCCTGTTATATTCTTGAGCACCCTTACCGTACCCTCAATACCTCCTTCATTCGTGATATTGTATTCCTCAGAAAGCTCATTGATCACCGGCTCCTCCGACTCTATACCCATGAGCGACCATGTTCCGGAACTCAGATAGGCAAATTTGTTATCAAGTGCAGGAACAGCTGCAACTGCCGAACCAGTGTCATGTTCAGCCACAGCAATCACCGGCACCTCAGGAAGCCCCGTCTTTGCTGCTATCTCCGGACGCAACGTACCGATAACCGTTCCGGGTTCTACAATTTCCCCGAATTTCTCCTTATCCAGACCTACTGCCTTAAGGACCTCCTCATCAAAGAGACGTGTATAAGGATTTAGAAGGGCTCCGGTAGAGGCAATCGTATATTCAGTAACAATTTTACCTGTAAGGAGATAATTAAGAATATCCGGTACAAAAACAATCTTCTCCGCCATTTTATGGGAGAAATCGTCGCGATGTTCATTAAGCTGGAACACCGTATTGAAATCCATATGCTGAATACCGGTGCGACGATAAAGTTCCGATGCACTCATCACATCCTTGAAGAAACGTCCGGTTGCTCCGATGGTTTTGGAATCGCGATATGCATAGGGGATTCCAAAAATCTTACCATCTGCATCGACACATCCATAATCCACACCCCATGTATCGATACCGATAGACTCCGGCTTAATTCCACGCTTACCGGCCTCTGCAAGTCCCTCAAGAATATGTTCGTAGAGAGAGAATATGTTCCAATGCAGATGGCCGTCAACCTCCATCATTCCATTCGGGAATCGATTGAGCTCCTCTTCGTGGAATTTTCCTGTTTCATCGATAGAACCAAGAATTGTTCTTCCGCTGGTAGCACCAAGATCGACAGCTATATAATATTTTGTTTTCATATAACAATCATTCAAGAGAAAGACCTATTGTAAGTCTCCTAAGATTCTTACCAAACTACGGCCCCTAAATATTTAGTCCATGTGGAAAACCTCGGGTAACGGAATGGATACCGGAGAATTATCCGGATTGACTTCCATGATATCGGCCATGTAATCCCACCACTTCTTAACTATCGGATTTGTGCCGAGATCCTGGGAACCACCCTCTCCCTCAGTTTTTTGGAAAGCAAAAAGGATATTTGTATCCTTATCCCAATAGATGGAATAATCGAACACTCCTGAATCCGACAATAATTTCTTTAGTTCAGGCCAGATTGCTGCATGGCGGCGTTCATACTCTGCCTCGAATCCGGGCTTCAGATACATTTTGAATGCTTCACGTTTCATGATTATATAATTTTATGAGTTTAATTTAATTGTTAATGTTAGTATAATTGTTGATTTCTCTGTGCTGATCATTAACCCTTTTATACCGGTGTCAAATATATCAGCGACCTCTGAAACCGAATTCCCTAAACTTAACGCCTGAAACCTTTTTACTTCAAGTATCCGGCCAACGGGGAGTTGGTCTGTTTCAGTCCTTCGGCAATACTCTTTGCATTCAGTAGAGCCCCCTTCTTGCAAGTGTGGGTATGATCTTTGCAATAATGGGAGGTTACCTCTTTCAAGCCAACCGTATCCGCCATTTTCTGGAATTTATCACCAGAAATCTTATTCAGATCGATATAGATAACTCCCTCGCTGTCGGCAGCTTCCTTAGCCCATTTGCCGAATGTGTCACGGTTGCTTTCAATAAGTCCGTTATCAAATTTGTTTCTCGGAGTGTGACTCAGGATAATCGGTGTGGCTCCTTTCTCCTTAGCATCCATAATGAATTTACGAAGATACCAGCCATATGTGTAGATCACCTGGTTTTTCCCGGTTTTCTCCATTTTGAACACCTTGCTTTCAGGACCGGAACCCGGCAACTCTGCTCTTGCCTTTCCCACATTAATATCACCGGCGTCGTTATGGCCGAACTGAATCAGAACATAATCGCCGGGCTGAAGAGCATTATAAACCTTATCCCATCTGCCCTCATCAAGGAATGTTCTGGCACTTCTTCCTGCCATAGCATGATTCTCCACTGTGATACGATCTGTGTCAAAAAGATCTGCGATGACTGAGCCCCAGCCCCACATCTCATCCTCCTCTGCATCTTTATTCTTCACGGTGCTGTCGCCAATGGTGAACAACATAGGAACACCCTCGCGACGAGTCTTACCGGTTTCCGTATCTTCAGGAATATCCTTCAGATACTTATTGAGTTCCAACCCTTTGGCTGTTCGTAAACCTTCTGCTGCTGACTCTGCATTAACCCGCGCTCCGAATTCACTCGTATGGATTCGATCAAGATAGAACATAGTCTTGACTTTATCCTTACCGAATTTCTCAAATTTCTGCGCAGTGATCTCATTCAAATCTATGAAAGGAACCTTCATCTGTTTGGCAACCTGCTTTGCCCAAAGACCGAAAGTCTTGTTGACCCTGGTAATTTTGGTACTGTCAGCATCATCCCAAGCATTGCGAGGTGTCAGTGACATCAGGATTGGCTTACCACCCTTCTCCTTAACATCACGTATAAATTTTCTCATATATTCTCCATAGGTATAGACTGTCTCCTTGTCGCCGGTTTCTTTTATAGTGACATCGAGAGTCTCCTTCCCTATTCCGGGAATTGAGGCGCGGGCTCGCCCTTCATCATACGGGCCATTGTCATTATGACCAAGCTCTATTATTACCCAGTCTCCCTTCTTGATTCCCTTCAGCACATCCGGCCAAAGACGATTATAAAATGTCCGGCTGCTTGTCCCGCCTAAGGCATGATTTTCGACCGAGATCCTATCCTCATCAAAATATTCATGGAAAAAATATCCCCAGCCCCATTGGCCGTTATCTCCGTTTCCACGTGTACCGGTACGCATTGTGGAATTACCAACCAAAAACAGGACCGGGTTATCACCCTTGCGTGTAGACCCGGCTACCGGACGAGCGGTCAATGCAATATTAAGGCTATCAAGGGTGTTGTCCACAACTTTATTCACATCCTCCATCGGTCCGGCAACTTTTTGTGCCGAGATGGTCTGAGTTCCTACCATTCCAGATAATGGCGATGCCAGAACTCCTAAAAACAGTGCACCTGAAAGTTTATATAATTTCATTTTTTAATAATTAAAATTTCTATCTTATTCATCCACCTTATCCATGATGCTGAATATTTTTATCCATCCGCAGCCTCAGCAAGTTATTATTGCGTCTTTAGTTCCCATCCGGCTTTTCCGGGAATTCAAATGGAGAAAGATCCCACTTGTAATTCTCGAAAGAATCTGGCAACGCAGGTGAGAAGCCATCTTTATACTCCGGTCTCACATATTTCACCAAAGGGATTCCGACATATCTCATACCCTCAAGAATACATTTTGCAACTTCATATGCTCCATACGTACTGAAATGGGTATTATCTTTCAGAGCGACAGTCTGATTCTTATAAGTATTTGGTGGATAATGCACGAAAAGTTTCTTGGAATCATCTGGTCCAAGTGTCTCACACATTACTTTTGTCATCTCTTGAAGATCTATCAATGGAGTTTTTTCTCTTGCGGCCATCTCCCTTACTACTTCGGGATAATCGAGGTGAGTATCCTGAATTTTTCCCTGCTCATCAAAAAAACGGCGTCTTGTAGGTGTAACCAATACAGGGGTAACTCCTTTTGCTCGAGCCTCATCTATGAATTGCTTCATGAAATAGGCAAAAGAATAATGCGATCCCTTTCCGGGTCCCTTCTGTTTCTGATCATTATGAGCAAACTCCACAAATAGATAATCACCCGGCTTCATCTGGGTCAAAGCTTTTTTTAGTCTGCGTTGACCTATGAATGTATCGGCTGCAAGCCCCGATTCGGCATAATTGGCAATAGCTACATTCTCATCAAAGAAACATGGAATCATCTGTCCCCAGCTTGTATAGGGTTCACAATCATTGTCCACGACTGTGGAATTGCCTGCAAGGAAAATTGTGGGAGCGACAGTGTCGCGTTCTATCTCAATCGAACGCACGCGGGGATGCTCCCCATTGATCTCGAGCGTAAGCCTGTTGTCCCAGTTAAGTTTCTGCCTCTCATTATTTTTTACGCTTACCTTTTCCTTGGAAGAGATCACGCTGTCACGCTTATTGATGATGTAAGTAAATTCTTTCTCCTCTCCTTTTCCTGTTGCGATATGTTCTCCCATAAGTCGCCGTGACTCTCCGCGCAATGTAGTCAGTCCCGAACTCTTATCACTCCCAAGCCTGACCTTTACCTTATAATTTCCATCTGGCACTTTCACTGAGAAGAACCATGGAGAATCCTGATTCTGAGGTGCACCCAGAAAATCATAACCATAACCTGTAGAGTCATTATAGGCTGTTGCCGGAGACACCCGGATAAAATCTTTTTTTACCTTGTTAGATCCACTGAAATCGAATTTGTAACTTTGTGCCATGCAAGGGATACTTGCCAAAGCAAATACTATCACTAACGATTGTAACTTCATCGTCTTAATATATTTGAGTTATTTCATGATGTATCCGGAAAAAGTCCGGCTGATAATAATACTGGTCCGAAAATCCCCGTGTTTTATTTAGAGAAATCCCTGTTCTTACAAATTTCAAAAAATAATCTGGGATTTTTCCGAAATTTCCTTTCTTATAGGTTTAATTTAACATCAAATTTTCATTTTGGTGCAAATTTATCCCTACCCTAAATCAAAATCATCCCTATTTTATTGATAAAAAAACAGTTCTTTTACCTCTACACATCTGATTTTTCTATTCACATTTCGGCTATAGCTTTTTATCAATCCAAATATACGGATTATTAATTAAACCAACAAATTTTTTTAGTCTCCTCTAAAAAAAATGTTAATGCAGGGGGCAAATATTCTATCACGAAGTTATCCATACAGGGTGATGGAATATAGTGGAAGACTCGACTGAACCCAAAGATATCTGCATATCGTGTGCAAGAAAATTTCTATAATTTTGCAGAGTACAATTAGTAGTGGGTAAAAATTAATGAACAAATAAAACGAAGTTGTTTTTGAGCACGTGTCGATGCGGAGAGAGGGAACATACTCGGGCAAGTTTCTGAATGACAAGGCAAAAGATACTGGAAAGAACTGATTTTATTATTCAAGTTTATCAACTACCATATATCGATTCAATTTTGGCAACTAAGTAGCTGGCAGAAATTAATGAATAGATAAAACACAGTGATTTTGAAGTAATTTTGGTTTCGGCCGTAGCACATTGCGAGACATGTGCCTGAAGACTGGATCGAAAGCAACTTAAAAGAACCAGTTTTATCATTCTTTAATGCTCATTTTATTTCATTAATTAATTTTTGTGAGCTACTTCCTTAATATTTTAAATATGTGTAGTCATAATCACAACGCAGGAGAACACTCTCAAGCATGTCAGGAGGGAACTCATTGTCATCTTCACCATTATGCTCACTCTGAGAGCCAGGGTCTCCTTGATACTATAAGAAATTACATAAAGGAAATAACAACCGGCCTCCTGTTGGCACTATTCATGGTACTGAATCATTTCGGTGCTTTCACACATATTGCAAGTTTATTGGGCATTTCCGGTGAAATCCTATCTTGCCTGTCATTTATCATAGCACTTATTCCGGTTGGGGTCCCCATTGTAATAGAAATGTTTGAATTATGGGGAAAAGGTAATTTCATGAATGAGTTTACATTGATGGTGGCAGCTACCGTCGGTGCTTTCATAATTGGAGAATTCCCGGAAGGCGTTGCTGTTTTATTGTTTTACTCATTCGGGGAAAAACTTGAAGATTCAGCATCTGATGATGTAAAAAAACGTATCAAGGCATTGATAGGGAAACTACCGGATGAAGCCAAGGTCAAGGAAAATGGTGTTCTGATCAGTAAGAAACCCCGGGATATTGATGCGGGCGCAGTTTTGGTCGTCAAGCCCGGTGAACGAGTCGCCATTGACGGAGAGCTACTCGGCTCATTTGAAGTTGATTTTGATACCTCCGCCATTACGGGCGAGTCCGTACCACGCGCTTATAAACCGGGTGAGGAAATTTCATCGGGCATGATTCCTGTTGATCGCGTTGTGGAGATCAAGACTCTAAAAGCATTCTCTGATTCATCCTTGAGTAGGATAATGAAATTGATAGAGTCGGCACAGGCAACGAAATCTCCTACGGAGAATATGCTACGAAGAATCACACGTTGGTATACGCCACTGGTGTTTACACTCGCAGTGCTCCTTTTCTGCATACCCGGGCTAATAAGCATTCTTGACTCATCTCCATTCCTATGGATGAGCTGGTTGAGGCGTTCACTGGTATTTCTGGTGTGCTCGTGCCCTTGCGCATTGGTTGTCAGCATACCTTTAAGCTATTTTGCATCTTTGGGAAATGCCTCGAGAAAAGGACTTTTGTTCAAAGGCTCCAAATATGTTGACTCAATAAGGGATATTGATACAATCTATTTTGATAAAACAGGCACTCTTACCACAGGAAAATTCCATATTTCTACAATTCTCACCATTGAGGGAAAATCGGAAGAGAAAATACTCGGAATAGCTGCTGCCATTGATGCCGAATCCATGCACCCGCTCGCACAAGCTATAACCGGGGAGGCAGATAAAAGAAGCCTTCCCCTCCCTCCTGCTGCTGATATTAAAACCGTTCCTCATGGCATGACGGGTAAGATTGAGGGAAACAACATCATAGTAGGTTCCCGAAAACTTCTTAAATCGGAAGGTATCGAAACCATTCCCACTCGAAATGAAGGATCGGAAATATGTGTGGCAGTTAATGGTAAACATATAGGTTCAATATATCTGCTTGATGACATAAAGCCTGAAGCTACCGCTGCCATAAGATTACTTCACAATTTGGGAGTCAAAAACATCGTTGTTCTTTCGGGCGATCGCGAAGAGGCTGTAAAACGTGTGGCTCGGATTATAGGCGCTGACGGGTATGAAGCAGCTTTACTCCCTGCAGACAAACAGAACGTTATACTTGAAAACAGTAATAATGGTCATAAAATTGCTTTTGTAGGCGACGGAATCAATGACGCCCCCTCAATTGCAGCTTCCGACGTGGGAGTGGCGATGGGCACTCTGGGGACTGATATGGCTATGGAGAGTGCAGACCTCATCATTGCCGGCGACAGTATTTCAAAACTTCCGGTGGCAATACGTCTTGCCCGTAAAGTTAGGAGGGTCATCATCGAAAATGTCTCATTTGCGATGGGAATAAAGGCAGCAGTAATGATTCTCGGAGCTTTCGGAATAGCCTCTTTATGGGCCGCCGTGTTCGCGGACACCGGAGTGACCCTCATAACTATTTGCTGGACACTTCTTAGGTTGCGTAAATAAAATTATGAAGTTGTCTAAACTAATTTTTACTAACATTTTAGAGATGTTTTGGAGCTTATTTTTCATTTGAAGAGGGGCTGTGTCAAAATGTTAATTTTGGCTCAGCCCCTTAAGGTGCGTCAGAATGGGTCAACTGCAATGCGCTGAGGATTAGGCCGAGGGAGCATACTGAATATGTGGCCCAAGCCTAATTCCGATAGCAACGAAGCAGATGACCTATTATGACACACCGTCAATGAATAGGGAAAGCAGCCCCAAAGATCCGAATAGGTTAACAAAGGATTATTTTAGACGCATTTTAACTTTAGCAAATTAGTTTAGACAACTTCGATTGGGCTTAGACTAAATAATGAAATGTATACGTTTATTATTTTGAGTAGATAAGTAGTTGATAAATATTAATGAACAAATAAAACGAAGTTGTTTTTGCGCAGATTTTGCTGCGGAGAGAGGGAGCATACTTTCGTATGCGACTGAACGACAAGGCAAAAGATGGCAAAAAGAACAAATTTTATTATTCAACATTGTCAATTACCACATGTCAATTAATTTTTAACAACTACTTAATGAAACAATAATGACATCAGGGGAAGAGAAACTCAGAGAACATGGCATACGCCCTACTGCGGTTAGGGAACTCATTTTACGTACCCTTGACGCTGCCGATCATCCTCTATCCTCTTTGGAAATTGAAACAATTCTCGATACCGTCGACCGTTCCACAATTACCCGTGCACTTTCGTTATTCACTGAGAAAGAACTCATCCATGTAATAGATGACGGAAGCGGTTCATCAAAATATGAATCCTGCTTATCCGGAAGTCACCATGACCACGATGACCGACATCCGCATTTCCACTGCATATCATGCGGAAAGACAGTTTGCATTCATTCTGCAACCATACCTCTCATACCCCTGCCCAAGGGTTTTATCGCAAAAAAATCAAATCTCACAATTTCCGGCTTGTGCTCTTCCTGCGCAGCTAACATAAATGCAATGTAGGGAGTCAGTGCAATTGATTTCGAGATATTAAAAATTGGCGTTATGTCAGAATCTTGAAGTCTGACATAACGCCAATTTTTAGACGGATAAATGATATATTATCCGGATATATTACCGGATATATTATCAGATGATACCTTGTGCCATCATAGCATCTGCAACCTTAAGGAAGCCGGCAATATTGGCACCCTTCATATAGTTGATATATCCATCGGGCTGACGGCCATGTTCAACACATGCCTCATGGATATCATGCATGATCTGATGAAGCATATCGTCCACCTTCTCAGCAGACCACTGCAGATGCTCTGCATCCTGAGTCATCTCAAGACCGGATACTGCCACTCCACCGGCATTTACTGCCTTACCGGGTCCGTAAGGAATGCGGTTTTCGATAAATGTATCGATTGCCTCAGGTGTACAACCCATATTAGATACCTCTGCAACAAGAAGGACACCATTATTTACCAATTGCTTGGCATCCTCTCCGTTAAGCTCATTCTGGGTAGCGCATGGCAGAGCGATGTCTACTTTCTGCTCCCAAGGCTTCTTACCTGCAAAGAAGGTTGATCCGGGGAATTTATCTGCATATGGAGCTACGATATCGTTACCGGAAGCCCTGAGTTCAAGCATATATTCGATTTTCTCAGCATCAAGCCCTGCAGGATCGTAGATATATCCGTCCGGGCCCGAAATGGTCACAACCTTACCACCAAGCTCAGTTGCCTTGGTTGCTGCTCCCCAAGCCACATTGCCGAAACCGGATATAGCAATGGTCTTTCCTTTGATATCTGTTCCAAGGTCATTAAGCATCTGAACTGTATAATACAATGCTCCGAAACCGGTTGCTTCCGGACGGATACGGCTACCTCCGAAAGAGAGACCTTTTCCTGTGAATGTTCCTGTATTCTCGCGGGCAAGTTTCTTATACATTCCATACATGTAGCCAACTTCTCGGCCTCCCACACCGATATCTCCTGCGGGAACATCACGGTCGGGACCGAGATTACGCCACAACTCAAGAATGAATGCCTGACAGAATCTCATGATTTCAGCATCGCTCTTGCCTCGGGGGCTGAAATCAGATCCTCCCTTTCCACCTCCCATAGGAAGAGTGGTGAGGGCATTCTTGAAAGTCTGCTCGAATCCGAGGAATTTAAGGATTGAAAGATTCACGGAAGCATGGAATCGGATACCACCTTTATACGGACCAATGGCATTGTTAAACTGCACACGATAACCGATATTGTTCTGAACCTCTCCCTTATCATCTACCCACGAAACGCGGAAAGTAAAGATTCGGTCGGGCTCAACCATTCTTTCAATTATTTTTGCTTTCTCATATTCAGGATGCTGGTTGTAAACCTCCTCTACTGATAGAAGAACCTCTCTTACTGCCTGGAGATATTCTTTCTCTCCGGGATGTTTGGCCTCGAGATTGGCCATTACTTCATTAATATTCATGATAAATCGTGTTAGATTTATGGTTAGATTTAACGTGTTTTATACCCTTTGGGGGAGAGTTGCGCCCTCTCCTTTCATCGATGCAAACTTACAAACTTTATTTAAAACAGCAAAATTATTCATGTCTATTTTTTTATATTTTACAACATAAGTAGCTCGCAGAATTAATGATTAGATAAAGCGCCATGATTTTGAATTAATTTTGGTTTCAGCTGAAGGTGCATAGCTGGCTATGTGACTGAAAGCGTGGCCAAAAGTAATACAAAAGAACCTGTCTTAGCATTCATTAATCACATTTTATTTCATTAATTAATTTTTGTGAGCCACTGACATAAGGGTGGGTAATTAATGAAGTAGCTGTTCAAATTAAAACACTACTGTTTATAATAATATGTTCGCAGTTCTGATACAAAATGAATATCTACTTAATTATTTTGGTGTTGCTGAATTGATTGATCTGCTTCATGAAGGGAGGATAAACGCTGCCTGTGCAGTTGATGGATGGGGATAATTATACTGGCAAAACATAAATAACCAAAGCTAAGGAGTCAAAATTTGCTATTTAGATAAATGAATTGTTGTTTATATAAATCACATTTTATACAAAAAAAGAGTCCCTCAGATGAGGGACTCCTGATTTTACGAAGAATTTTATATTATTTAAACTACACCACTGTAGGATGCTTTGTCGATATTACTTCTGAGTGAAGATTACGATACGGTTCCAGTCGTTTGTGCTGTAAGGCTGAGTTGCAGAGCCGTCATACTTGATTGTGAGACGATCGCGAGAGATTCCGTAGTTGTTAACAAGTGCATCTGCAACTGCATTTGCTCGTCTCTCAGAAAGTGCCATATTGTACTCAGCTGTACCGGTATCCTTATCAGCATATCCGCAGATTATTACGTTTTCGTTCGGGTTTGCCTTAAGCCACTCTGCCATGTTATATACATTAACCTCTTCAGTCGGCATAATCTTGTCGGAGTTGATTGTGAAGCGTACGGTTGTCATAAGAGGTGCATTTACACAATCTTTCTGAACTGTAGGCTCGGGGCAAGGAAGCTGTGCCTGAAGTGCTGCCACTTCCTGACCGGCTGCAAGAAGCTCTGCGCGGAGGTCATTAACCTGTCCATTGAGTGCTGCAATCTGAGATACATATGAGCACTGGTTGAAGTTACCCCATTCACGACCGCCGATATTGAAGTTGAAACCACCCATTACAGCTACATTGGCATCTACCGAACTACCCATTGCCTGGTTGTTCCAGTTGTCACCATAGAATGTTGCACGTGCCTCAGCAAAGAAATCTACATATTCGCAAAGACGGAAACGGAACTGAAGACCTGCTGATACAGGAACTGTCCATTGTACTGATTTATATTTACCATTGTGATTTACGATGTTGCTTGCTACCGGACGGCCGCTGCCTGAATTGTGGAAATCCCAGTTCGCATCACCACCAAAACCTACGAAAGGTATGATTGAGAATACTCGGTTATCGTTTACACCTTTGATGGAGTTAAACATATCCCACATCAACTCTGCCTGAAGGTTTACATGCTTTGAACGGCTCCAGCCATTTCCTGCATAAGGTGCTGAAGGACTATCCCAGTGAAGGGCACCGCCGGTGGCTTTAAGACGCAGACCCAGATATGGGCTCATCCAACGGCCAAAACCAAATCCGTAAGTGGCTGTCATTTTCTGACGCATCACTGCAGGACCTTTATCCTTTTCAACCATGGGCTGATTGATACCTGCACTTACCTCTATGAACCAATTATTACGCCAATTGGAGAAGTAATGGTTGGTGTTGTCACAAGTATACTCTGTAACTGTCGTTGCCTCATCAACAAATACATCCTGAGCACTTGCCGGAATACTTACTGCGGCTGAACCTGCGCAGAGAGCGATAACGTAGTAAAGATTTTTAGCTTTCATAAATTATTGTTTTTAAGAATAGATTTAACTTAATTGTGTGTTTTTTGCAATTTTTATCTATCTAACATCTCATTCAATTTTTTGGTTTGGTCCTTCAAGTAAAATTTCTTGGATTATTTTTCATATAATTCTTTAACTATCTATAAATCTGCAAAATATAAAAATGTTAAAATCTTAATTTTAATTGTTAATTTTATATTATATTCTTTCTGGTGCAATCTTTAATCCTCATATCCGAAGATTACTTTTCCTAATATCGCTAAATTTCGTTAACTTCGCATATTGAAATAATAGAGTATAACTCAGTGAAGAGGCACCCTAAATATCGGATAAGAATTGAAGATGAATCCCATCTGGAAAGTATGGCTGATTTTTCTTTATCTCCCTATATGTTGTGGGGACTGGGAGCCTTGGCTGCAATTCTGCTACTCATTATTGCAGGTGTTATTGTTTCCGTAACCCCGATTCGCACACTTCTTCCCGGGTATTTGAAGCAATCCGAAAGAGCCGCTACCGAGGACAACCTGCTCAGACTTGACTCTGTGCTCTGGGTATATGAATCTAACCAGACCTATATCGACAATGCCCTCCGCGTTCTGGACACGGGCAGAATCCCGGTGGATTCTGCCACTATAACTTCAAATATAACTGAGTTCTCTCCCGATTCTCTTATTCCGGCTTCCCAGATAGAGAGGAAATTTGTAAGTACTATGGAGGAGAGGGAAAAATATAACATATCGGTTCTCGCCCCTCTGGCAGCCGACGGCATAATGTTCTCTCCGGTAAGCGACAACTCTGTTTATGCAGCTGCCACACGAAGCGCAGAGAAAGGGGAGATAATCCTCCCCCCGAATGAAGCTGTGAGGTGCGTGGCCGACGGCACAATTCTCGCAACATTCTATTCCCCTTCTGAAAATGGCTACGTCGCGATAATTCAGCATCAAAAAGGGTTTGTGACACGATGCAGCCGTCTGGGAACTCCTATGGTAGCTGATGGAGATGTGGTGCAGGGAGGGCAGATTCTCTCGCTCGGTCCGGAAGCCGATGCCAAAGGGAAAAGATTTGTAGAAATTATGATGTGGCATAATGGTCATAAACTTGTGCCATACGAATATATAGGTAATCCCGAATCATATGTTCTCAAGGATCCTCCTTTCGAGGCTCCCAGAGGAAGATAATAATATGAATACACAAGAAGTCAAGAATATTGCCGTATTGGGTAGCACCGGAAGCATTGGGACACAGACCCTCGATATCATCGAAGATTTTCCATCCCTGTTTCGTGCAACGGTGCTTACAGCCGGGAAAAACTGGGAATTGCTTGCGCGGCAGGCCCGCAGATTCCTTCCAAAACGTGTTGTCATTGCTGACCTTACCCTCTACCCTTATCTGTCGGAAGCCCTCCGGGATCTCCCGATAGAGGTTAGGGCAGGCGCAGATGAGATTGCGGAAGCTGCTGCTTTGCCCGAAATCGACACCGTGGTGACGGCAATGGTGGGATATAGCGGGCTTATTCCGACAGTCAAGGCAATTGAGGCCGGAAAGATAATTGCCCTTGCAAACAAGGAGACATTAGTGGTGGCAGGAGAGATAATAACACGGTTGCTCGCTGAATCTGATTCAAAAATTGTGCCGGTTGACAGTGAGCATTCTGCCATTTTCCAATGCCTTGTCGGAGAGGAAACTCGTTCTGCTTCCAAAATAATCCTTACAGCAAGCGGAGGCCCTTTCCGTACTTTCTCGGCAGAAAAACTTCAGGAAGTTACAGTGGAAGATGCCTTGAAACACCCCAATTGGGATATGGGTGCAAAGGTGACCATAGATTCTGCCTCCATGATGAACAAAGGATTTGAAATGATAGAAGCCAAATGGCTTTTCAACTGTCCTTCTGAAAAGATTGAGATTGTGGTTCACCCGCAATCTATAGTTCATTCAATGGTGGAATTTAATGATGGTTCGGTCAAGGCTCAGCTTGGAGTGCCGGATATGCACCTCCCGATTTCTTATGCCCTCAGTTATCCTGAAAGATTGACAAGCAAACGCCCTTCCCTGACTCTCCCTCTATACAGCACACTTACTTTTGAAGCTCCCGACATCAATCGCTTTCCCCTTCTCGGTTTCGCATTCGATGCCATAAAGATGGGCGGGAACATGCCATGTATTCTGAATGCCGCCAACGAAGTGGCAGTGGCAGCATTCCTGAGGGGAGAAATTTCATTCACAGGTATGCCTAAGCTCGTGGCACGTGTGATGGAAAGGACCCCTTTTATACCTGCCGTAAATCTTGAAGATCTGATCTCAACTAATCGCGAAGCAGTGAAAATTGCAAAAGATGAACTGACGATCAACTGATTTCAATTGACAAAATAAATAACCCTAACAAAACAATAGAATTGGATACATTTCTTATAAAAGCTGTTCAGCTAATACTCGCTTTTGCGATTCTTGTAATAATCCATGAATTCGGACATTTCCTGTTTGCCCGCATATTCGGAGTGAAGGTTGAAAAATTCTACATATTCTTTGATCCATGGACTGAACTGTTCAAATGGAAACCTAAGAAATATATTGGAGGATTAGGAAAGACTCGGAAGCTGAATAATTCAGACAAAGAAGAGGAACACGAGACCTCAGCTACTCAGGATTCTGAAGCTGTTCAATCTCCATCTTCTGAACCCACAAAGAAAAGAAAGAAAAAGTCATTCTGGGGAGACACGGAATATGGCATAGGCTGGCTACCTCTCGGAGGCTACTGCAAAATCGCAGGTATGATCGATGAATCGATGGATACCGAACAGATGAAACAACCCGCCCAGGAGTGGGAGTTCCGTTCAAAACCGGCTTGGCAAAGGCTGCTAATCATGATAGCGGGAGTGCTTTTTAACTTCCTCCTTGCTATCTTAATTTACGCAGGACTCGTTTATGCCACTGGTGAGAAATATGTCCCAATGCAGGAAGCAAAGATGGGTATGGTGTTTTCCGGGGAGGCCCAGAAGATAGGCTTTAAAGATGGTGATATCCCTCTTATGGCCGATGGAGATAAACTTGAGAACCCGGGAGAAGCCAGAATGAAAATGATTCAGGCAAAGGAGGTGACTGTGCTGCGCAACGGCAGGGATACAGTAAACATCTTAATACCGGAAAAATTCATTTTCGCTCTTGAAAATGAGGCGAAAAGCGATACGGCAACAGTAAGTTTCTTCACCTATCGTTTCCCGACAAGAATAACTCAGGTCACTCCCGGGGAGGGAGCAGCCAAAGCCGGGATTGAAATCGGAGATGAGATAATTGCGATCGACAGCACTCCTACCCCTTCGATCGACCGTTTCCTTAAAACCTTACAAGGTCATGAGAATAAGACCATAATGCTGACCGTGCTCAGAAAGAATGGTGAAAAAACCGATACTCTTTCAAAATCCGTGGCACTCTCAGGATCTTCGAAAATGGGAGTCGGTCTTGAAATAAATCCCGCCGCTTTCTTCAATACTAAGGAAATAAATTATAATATTTTCCAATCTATCCCTCGTGGAATAGAAATGGGTACTGAAAGACTCACTTCATATGCAAAATCCATGAAGATGGTCTTTACAAAAGAGGGTGCAAACAGTATTGGCGGTTTCGGTTCCATCGGTGCTATCTTCCCCGAGAAATGGGACTGGATAGCATTCTGGAATATTGCAGCGTTCCTTTCTGTGGCTCTGGCTTTCATGAACATTCTTCCCATCCCGGCTCTTGACGGTGGCCACGTTATGTTCCTTCTCTATGAAGTAATCTTCAGACGCAAGCCAAGCGAGAAGTTTATGGAGAGAGCTCAGATTTTTGGTATGATTCTCCTCATCCTACTTCTGGTTTACGCCAATGGTATGGACATAGTCCGTCTTTTCAAATAATAACCCTCTCATTTAATAGAATAAGTTTATACAGCACAAGTTTTACGGATTGATACTCCCCTCTCAGATCTGAAAACTCATAATTTCACTCCACATGAAACAGATACGACTTAAACCTGGTAAAGAGGACTCTTTGCTACGCAGGCATCCCTGGGTATTTTCCGGGGCTATTTCCTCAATACCGGAAAATATCGAAGAGGGTGATGAGGTTACAGTAGTGGATGCCAAGGGGAATACCTTGGGTGCCGGTCATTACCAGATAGGAAGCATAGCTGTCAGGATCCTTGAATTCGGAGTGGAGAAATTATCCGACGATTTTTTCATGCGTCGGCTCACCTCTGCATTCCGACTGCGTCAGACACTGGGATTAATTCGCCCTGACAACACCTGTTTTAGGCTTGTCCACGGAGAAGGCGACTTCCTCCCCGGTCTCGTGATTGACATTTACGGAGACACGGCTGTGATGCAGGCTCATTCTCCCGGAATGCATTTCGCACGACATAAGATAGCGGAGGATCTTACCCTGCTGCCGGAGGCAAGAATAAGGAATGTATATTACAAAAGCGACACGACACTCCCTTATAAGGCACATCTCGATCCTGATAACGAATATCTTATCGGGAATTATGATGGGAACATAGCTCTGGAGAATGGCCTTCAATTCAATATCGACTGGCTTAAGGGGCAGAAAACCGGTTTCTTTGTCGACCAGAGAGAGAATCGTGCTTTACTTGAAAAATTCTCTAAAGGGAGGCGCGTTCTAAATATGTTCTGCTATACAGGAGGATTCTCTGTTTATGCAATGCGCGGAGGGGCTCTCAGCGTCGACTCTGTCGATTCTTCATCTAAGGCCGTAGCTCTTACCGATGCCAACATCGCACTCAACTTCCCGGGGGATAACCGACATTCCACTCACGATGAAGATGCATTCAAGTATCTTGCCGATATGGAAAAGGATAAATACGACCTCATCATTCTTGACCCACCGGCTTTTGCTAAACATCGCAGTGCGATTAAGAATGGGCTGATCGGATATAGAAAACTAAATGCACGCGCATTTGAGAAAATTAAAAGCGGAGGTATCTTATTCACTTTCTCATGCTCACAAGCAATCAGCAAAGATATGTTCCGCATGGCTGTATTCACGGCAGCCGCCAAGTCAGGGCGCCGTGTAAGGATTCTCCACCAACTCACACAACCCGCCGACCATCCAATCGATTTCTCTCATCCTGAAGGGGAATATCTTAAGGGTCTTGTGCTTTACGTGGAATGACAACTTCAATTCTCTTTAAATCTTAATTATAAGGGAGGGATTTCATTTTAAGAATTATTTGTGGATATCAAGCAGAATGTTTAAATAAGATCAATTTCCGAATCGAATAATTTATCATATAAAATATAATGAATAAAATACTTCCAACATTAATCATCGGAACTATGGCAACAGTGTCAGCCAATGCCGTTGAAGACAAGAATTTCAACTATCATGTCGACCGTTTCGCCGACATAGAGGTTTTGCGGTATGAAGTACCGGAATATAACCAACTTTCCCTAAACCAGAAAAAAATGCTCTATTACCTGTCTCAAGCCGCACAGATGGGTAGAGATATCATCTGGGATCAGAACGGGAAATATAACCTTCAGATACGCCAGCTTCTCGAAAAGATCTATTCCCATTATAAAGGGGAAAAAGATGACAAAGATTTTAAAGCATTTGAGAAATATCTTAAGCAGGTATGGTTCGGCAACGGAATCCATCATCATTATTCCACCGATAAATTCCGTCCTGAATTCTCTCAGGCATTCTTCGAAGGAGAGGTTGCCCGCATTCATGATTGTTGCCTCCCCCTTGCCCCGGGTCAGACTCGAGAAGAGATGATGGCAGAACTTATACCAGTCATATTCGATCCCTCTGTGATGGCAAAAAGAGTGAATCAGGATGGAACTCAAGATGTGGTTGCCACATCAGCAAATAACCTTTATGGAGAAGGAGTTACTCAGGCCGAAGTGGAACAATACTACAATAACCTAAAGAAGCCCAATGATCCGACTCCCATATCCTATGGTCTTAACTCAAGAGTAATCAAAGAGGATGGCAAGATCAAGGAACAGCATTATTCCCTCAATGGATTATATGGTCCTGCCATATCAGAAATAATCTACTGGCTCGATATGGCTAAGAACGTGGCAGAAAATGACGCGCAAAAAGCCTATATCACCAAACTGATCGATTACTATATCACCGGTGATCTCCGCTTATTTGATGAATACTCTATACTCTGGGCGGAAGATACAAAATCCGATATCGACTTTGTAAACGGTTTCATTGAGAGCTATGGTGACCCCCTCGGAATGACCGGCTCTTGGGAATCTTACGTGAATTTCAAAAATAATAAATCATCAGCTCGCACAGAGAAAATATCGGGTAACGCTCAGTGGTTTGAGGATAACTCTCCTGTCGACAAAAGATTCAAGAAACCTGTCGTAAAAGGAGTTTCGGCAAAAGTCATCACCGCCGCCATGCTAGCCGGAGATGCATTCCCTGCAACTGCAATCGGTATCAACCTTCCAAACTCCAACTGGATTCGTGCTCAGCACGGTTCCAAATCCGTCACACTGGAGAATATCACGGAGGCATATGAGATGGCTTCTCATGGAAATGGATTCAATGAGGAATTCGTAATTGACGAGCCAACATCTAAAATGATGGATGAGTATCTCTACATCACCGACATGCTCCATACCGACCTTCATGAATGTCTCGGTCACGCATCCGGACAACTACTCCCCGGTGTTGATCCGGATGCCCTCAAAGAGAACGGTTCTGCTCTCGAAGAAGCCCGTGCCGACCTGTTCGCTCTCTATTATCTCCCTGATGCTAAACTTATCGAATTGGGAATCCTTGATAATCCTGATGCCTACCAGGCCGAATATTACAAATACATGCTTAACGGTCTGATGACCCAACTTAACAGAATCGAACTTGGTAATGATGTGGAGGAAGCTCATATGAGAAATCGTCAGCTCATTGCCAAATGGATTCTTGAGAATGGTCGAAAGAAAGGTAAAGGCGGTAAAGATGTGGTGGAACTCGTAAAGAAAAACGGTAAGACTTTCGTAAAGATAAACGACTATCCTAAGATGCGCGAACTTATCGGTAAACTCCTTGCAGAAGTTCAGAGAATCAAGAGTGAGGGCGATTATAAAGGTGGTAACGATTTGATTCAGAAATACGCTGTCAAAATAGATCCTAAACTTCATAAAGAGGTTATTAATCGTTTCTCTAAACTTGACATCCCCCCTTACAGAGGTTTCATAAATCCTGTCTATACTCCAGTTTTGGATGAAAATGGTGAGATTACTGATATAACCATTTCATATCCCGAGAATTATACAGAACAGATGCTTCGCCTGAGCCGTGATTATTCTCCTCTCACCACAAAAGCTAATTCAAAGAAATCATGCTCAGCCAAATAAAGAAAGAATTCTTCTCCTTCCGCAACGGCATCATAGCTGATGCGTTGCGGAAGGGAGGAATGCCTTATCCAATCATATTCGGCCTTCAGATTCCACAGCTCGCCCAGATTGCTCGTGGACTTCAGCCATCAATGGAACTTGCAGACAAATTATGGAGCGACAGGAATGTAAGGGAATCTCGCATTCTTGCCGCTTATCTTTTTCCTCTTGAAAACGTTGACATGGAAAAAGCTCTTTCTCTCGCGCGAGATGTGCTGACTCAGGAAGAGGCTGATATGCTCGCTTTCAGAATTTTTAAAAGACTACCTTTCGCAGCCGACCTCCTATCGGCAATGGTATCTGACAAAGATATTCCGAAAGAAGCCTTTAACTCACTCAAAAATCATTTGAATTGATGAAAACACCTGTCTTGCTTCTAACCGGTTATCTTGGAAGCGGAAAAACAACTCTTCTCAACAGAATCCTGAACAACGAACGCGGCATCCGGTTTGCTGTAATAGTAAACGATATAGGCGAAGTTAATATCGATGCTGATCTAATCCAGAAAGGTGGAGTGGTCGGTCAAGATGATTCGGGCGACCTCGTAGCGCTTCAGAACGGTTGCATATGCTGCTCTCTGCAAGCAGATCTAATGAAACAGATCTCCGAGCTGCTACTCACCGGAAAATTCGATTATGTCGTGATAGAGGCAAGCGGCATATGCGAACCCGCCCCCATTGCCCAGACTATATGCGCTATGGAGGACATGATCGATCCTGAACGTGGTGCAGAGGCTAACCGTCCACGTCTTGACTGTATAGCGACGGTGGTAGATGCGCTTCGTTTGAAAAGCGAATTCGGATATGGTGAGAACCTTAAAGAGAAAAAATTTGAGGAAGAGGACATAGAAAATCTTATAATCGACCAAATTGAATTCTGTGATATAATTCTTCTCAATAAGATCTCTGAGGTCTCCACGGAAGAGGCGAAAAGAATTAAGGCTGTAATCAGGGCGCTCCAACCTAAAGCAAAGATCATTGAATGCGACTACTGTGACATACCCCTTAATGATATACTTAATACCGGTCTATTCGATTTCGAAAAGGTTGCCACCTCAGCTACATGGGTACAGGAGATAGAGAAACACACTGAACTCGATGAGCATGAGCACCATCATAACGAAGATGAGTGTCATAACCATCATCACCATCATCACGAACATAATGATGATAAGCACCACCATCATCATTCCCATCATGATGATGAGGAATGTCACTGCGAAGGTGAATGTAATTGCGGACACCATCACCACGGACATGATCACAATCATGCTGAAGAATTCGGAATAGGTACGTTCGTATATTTTCGTCGCCGACCATTCAATTTTGAGAAATTCGACCGCTTCGTGAATCTCGAATGGCCCCGGAATGTGATTCGCACAAAAGGTGTGCTTTATTTCAGCCAGAACAGGGATATGTCAATCTTGTTCGAACAGGCAGGGATTCAGAAAAATATCAAGGAGGCGGGATATTGGTATGCAACCGCACCTCAAGAGGATCTGAAGATCCTTATGGAGCGAGAACCGGGCCTTGTCAGGGATTGGGATGAAGTTTATGGCGACAGGATGATAAAGTTAGTATTCATCGGTAAAGATCTCGACCGCGATTACCTAATTGCAACTCTTGACAAATGCCTTGAATCGCACTAACCATAATTTATCACATTTTAATCCTTAATGAACTGCTTGATGAACTCATTTTTGAAAAAAGGATTAACTTTAATTACTTTCTCCCTGGCTACGCTTGCTATGAGTGCGCAGGATATAAAGATTGAGTATCTCGGACCTAACCATACTTTCCTTCGTGTAAGGGGCAATGACAAATACCTCCTTCTCCCTATCCAGGAATCGGTAGAAGATGCCAAGATCAATGTAATTGTTGACGGAAAGACTGAGCGTACAATTTATGCTCGCCTTGCTGAAAATAAAACTGATTTCAAGGTTCCCTTTGATCTGTCTCCCTATAAAGGAAAGAATGTGATTCTTGAAGTGAAATCTCATCACGACCGTTCATCCCTCCGGGAAGCCAAAGATGACGCCTGGTGCAAGGATGT
Organism: uncultured Sangeribacter sp.; assembly: GCA_964499025.1. Lineage (GTDB taxonomy): Bacteria > Bacteroidota > Bacteroidia > Bacteroidales > Muribaculaceae > Lepagella. The sequence goes on along the minus strand of CAZCJC010000004.1, from coordinate 3,994 downwards.
TACATTGGCTGACACGTTCGATACAACCAACCGTGAGAAGTATCGCCCGCTATTCCATCACACACCTGAATATGGATGGATGAACGATCCTAACGGGATGTTCTATAAGGATGGAGTGTGGCATCTCTATTATCAATGGAATCCATATGGCAACAAATGGCAGAACATGACTTGGGGACATTCCTCCTCCTCCGATCTTGTGAATTGGGACCATCATCCTGCTGCAATCTTGCCTAACGGGCTGGGAACTGTTTTTTCAGGAAGCTCAGCAATCGACCCTGAGAATAGCGCCGGATTTGGAGAGAATGCAATATTGGCTATGTATACTTCCGCCGGTGACAGTCAGACCCAGAGCCTTGCTGTGAGCCATGATGATGGCGAAACTTTTGAGATATATCCCGGAAACCCCGTGATCACGCTCGATTCAGAAGCACGTGATCCAAACATGTTCTGGAATCCGGATACAAGACTTTGGACCCTTATTCTTGCCCACGCCATTGATAAAGAGATGCTTATCTTCACCTCCCCCGACATGAAAGAGTGGACTCTCCAGAGTTCATTCGGTAAGGATCTCGGCGCCCGGGGAGGAGTATGGGAATGTCCCGACTTGCTCCAGCTTACGGCAGAAGAGACGGGGGAAAAGAAATGGGTACTCATATGTAACGTTAATCCTGGTGGGCCCTTCGGGGGAAGTGGAATCCAATATTTCACAGGCGATTTCGATGGAAAGAAATTTATCGTTGACACGGATAACAATGGTAGTGTGCCAACAAAATGGCTCGATTTCGGTAAAGACAATTATGCTCTCGTCAGCTGGAGCGATGTCCCTGGCGATAACAGACCCGTAATAGGTTGGATGAGCAACTGGCAATATGCGTCCGACGTACCCACAATGCAATTCCGCTCTGCCAATACCCTTCCCTCTGACCTTACCCTCTTCAAAGGGAACGATGGTCAATACTACGCTTCACTTTCACCCGTAAAGGAGTTGGATTCAATGCGTGGAATACTTTCCACATCAGTTAAGAGAACTTCTGTTTCAAAAAATCCCAGGAAATATAATCTCCCCTCTGCCAATCGAGGTATATGCGAGATCAGTATGCTTATTAAGCCCCAAAAAAGTTCGGATATTACACTCAGACTCTATAATAATAAAGGGGATGAGGTAATCATGAACTACAACGTGGCAGATTCAACTTTCTCTTTCAATCGTGAGAAAAGCGGAATAGTTGATTTCAGTAAGGACTTCCCAGCCGCCACGATCGCTCCAACTTTTGGGTCATCAGATCAATTGGCCCTGAGAATATACGTGGATACATCAAGCATAGAAATTTTCGGAAACGATGGACGTTTCTCTATGACAAACCTTGTCTTCCCCAATGAGCCTTACTCCTCTCTTGAAATATCGGCACAAAATGGGAATGCGGAAATTTCAAATTTGAAAATATATTCCCTTAATCCTCGCAAACTAAATTAATTCTCCGAAGTTATAAGTAAGTTTGATAAATTAGCTAATAGTTATTTTGGAATTTGAGCGGATGGATTTGCTTTTGAGATTAGGAATCCGGCTGTCTATACGACTGAGAGAAAAAACAAAGAGAACATTCAAAAACTAAATGGCATTAGCATCAAGGTCAAGCTTACTGAGGTGATTATATAAACTAATTTTGAAAACATACTTAACAAAATAAGATGAATTCATCCATTCCAAGCAATCAAAAGAAACCTGCATTAATAATGCAGCTCATTCCGGTTATGCTCTGTTTCTTCACAATGGGCTTTGTCGATCTTGTAGGATCTGCCACAAATTTCGTGAAAGCCGATCTTAACCTCTCAGATGCACAAGCAGGTTTCATTCCATCTCTCGTGTTCTTCTGGTTCCTGATATTCTCCGTTCCCACAGGAATTCTAATGAACAAGATAGGTCGTAAAAAAACTGTACTGTTATCCCAACTCCTCACTATAATTTCACTTGTAATACCCATCTTCAGCGATACTTATCCCGCAATGCTTATAGCATTCTCTCTTCTCGGAATAGGCAACGCAGTGATGCAGACATCCCTCAACCCTCTTGTTTCCGGTCTTATTCGGCCCGATCGCCTTGCATCTACACTGACCTTTGGACAGTTTGTCAAAGCTCTTGCTTCTCTTCTTGCCCCTTATCTTATGGCATGGGGAGCATTACAGGCCATTCCTACCTTAGGCCTCGACTGGCGTGTGGTATTCCCCATATTCGGCATAATCAATATTCTCTCTATCGCCATGCTTGGCGCCACTTCAATTCAAGAGGAGAAGCCTGATAAGATCACAGGTTTCTTGGAATGTGTCAAACTCCTAAGCATACCTTTTGTATCACTCTGCTTCGTAGGGATAATGTGCCATGTAGGCATAGATGTTGGCACTAATACATTCGCACCACAGATTCTAATTGAAAAATTCGGCCTTACCACAGCGGATGCTGTGATTGGAACGCAAATCTATTTCTACTTCCGTACGGGTGGATGCCTCGCAGGATCTTATATTCTTGCAAGGGTCTCTCCACGCACATTCTTTGGAATTAGTGTAATATGCATGATTCTCGGGGTGGTTGCCCTATTCATAGCAACGTCACAATTCATAGTTCTCGCAGGCATAGCCCTAATAGGTTTCGGCAACTCCAACATATTCTCAATTGTTTTTGCGCAAGCGCTCAACAGACAGCCCAACGAGAAGAATGAAGTATCCGGTCTCATGATAATGGGCCTTTTCGGAGGAACAATCTTTCCTTTGTGCATGGGATTTGCTCAGGGTGGACTGGGCGTGGCAGGTGCTGTCGGTGTGATGAGTATCGGTGTAATGTATCTTCTATATTTCATGACACAGATTAAGAAAGCATAATCATTTTTATAAGAGTTATAAAGAAAAAACTTTTAGAAACTAAATATGTCAGGTAATCTTGTAATAGGAATGGGTGAGGCACTTTGGGATGTCCTCCCCGACGGTAAGAAAATTGGCGGTGCTCCGGCCAACTTCGCATACCATGTTTCACAGTTCGGTCTCCCCGGCCTTGCCATTAGTGCCATTGGTGATGATCCGCTTGGAGCAGAACTTGTAAAGAATTTTGATGAAAAGAAAGTGCCTTACCATCTGGCAACCGTTCCCTATCCGACTGGAACGGTACAGGTGGAGGTTGATGCTGCCGGAATTCCTCAATATGAAATTAAGGAGAATGTGGCATGGGATAACATTCCTGACACAGAAGACCTCCACAAACTTGCAAAAGACACTAAAGCATTTTGCTTTGGATCACTTGCACAGCGCAACATCGTATCGAGCAACACAATCAAGGCTTTTCTCAATGCAATCCCGACTCAGAACGATCCCCTTATAGTTTTTGACATAAACCTTCGTCAGGGATTCTATACAAAAGAGATTCTTGAAGACTCCATGAGAGCATGCAATATCCTTAAGATAAATGATGAAGAACTGGTAACAGTCAGTCGCCTGTTCGGATATCCCGGAATCGACTTACAAGATAAATGCTGGATTCTGCTTGGGAAATACAATCTTAAGATGTTGATCCTCACCTGTGGAATCAATGGCAGCTACGTATTTACCCCAGGAAACGTTTCATTCCTTCCGACCCCAAACGTTGAGGTAGCGGATACCGTAGGAGCCGGCGACTCCTTCACTGCAGCTTTCATCGCAAACATTCTCAAAGGCAAGCCGGTATCTGAGGCTCATCGTAAAGCGGTTGACACGTCAGCATTCGTATGCACTCAGCTCGGCGCTATGCCTGTACTCCCCGAGTCTCTAACAAAATAACCTACTGTTAATAAACCTTATATAAGTTTAAACTCATATAAATAAACTATATTTATTCCAACCTTTGACAACTCCATACGTTTATAAGGTACAAAGCAATATGGATAAGACCCTCAAGGTTTCGTGAGAAAGTTTGCGAGTCAAAGTTTAGTTAGATATAGTTTATAGTGGAATCGAGAAAGGGCTGCGT
>CAZCJC010000003.1:0-92373 GCA_964499025.1 uncultured Sangeribacter sp. | reverse complement strand
CTTATTTAGGGTGAGGTATTGCCGGCTTGCCGGTAAGTTTTTTTTTTGATAAAAAGCGTTATTGACGCTTGGTTTCCGACTTCATGAAACTTCGCAACTTTCAAGTCAATCAGGTAACCATGCAACGATGATGCTCATGGGTATGAATTATCATCCTGTCCAAGATCTGTTCTCTCAGTTGTTGGATAGCGGTGTATATATTCGTATGGCGTGAGGTCCGTTGCTCGTTCCGATTGACTGGGTATTGCGAAGACCTCATGAAGTGGAGCGAGCAGCAATCGGCTTCACGCTTCTGTTTACATAGACTAACAGTTTCCATTAATAACGTCTCGCAGAAGCCGGAGGGGCACCTAATATACCACTCAAACATGAAACTGTTTCCCCCTCTTCTCCAACATCGTCGAGTCCATCGTCAACTTACCCTGATGAGTTTGATACTCATGGCTCTCCTCCTCTCTATACACGTCTCTGCCCAAACATTCACCTATGAATATAAAGGCACAACACTGACTTACAATATCACTGAGAACAATACTGCCGAAGTCACCACTCAAGACAATGTCTCAGGATATGTCACGATTCCGGAAGAAGTCGTATATAATGACGTAACCTATCCGGTGACTTCAATGATCCGTCGAGCATTCTCCGGCTGCAGATCCCTTGAATCAATCACAATCCCTAACTCCATCACTGAGATATTCCAAGAAACATTCTCCAACTGCAGCTCCCTAAAATCTGTCACTCTTCCAAACACTCTCACTTCAATTGGACTGTCTGTATTTTATGGTTGTACTTCCCTGACCACAATTAACATCCCCAACTCGGTAACCTCAATTAGATCCAGTGCGTTCTCAGGTTCCTCCCTGATTTCAATTAACATCCCCAACTCAGCAATTACAATTTCCGGCAACGAATTCTCAGGTTGCTCCTCCCTTCAATTCTTTTCAGTTGACCCCGACAACCCATACTATTCTTCGGTCGATGGCGTGTTATTTGATAAAAACCTGAATAAAATAATCAAATACCCTGAGGGGAAACCGGGCAGCAGTTACTCTATTCCTGAAACTGTAACATCTATCGGTTCCAGTGTATTCTCCGGATGCATTTTTCTTGAATCAGTCTCAATCCCTAACTCCGTCGTAACCATTAAACCATCTAAATACAACTCCATTAAAAATATCTCAGTTGCGCCCGACAACCTATACTATACATCAGTAGATGGTGTGTTATTTGATAAAAATCAGAATACAATTGTCAGATATCCTGTGGAAAAATCCGGCAGCAGTTATTCTATTCCAAACTCTGTGAATTCAATTGGAGAATCAGCTTTTGAAAGATGTTCCTCACTTGAATCAATTTCAATCCCTAATACCGTGACTTCAATCGGCAACAACGCTTTTGAATATTGCACATCTCTTGCATCAGTTGATATCCCCGAATCAGTAACTTCAATCGGACATTCGGCATTCTTTGGTTGTTCTACTCTTAAAGCTATCACAATTCCAAACTCTATTACTTCACTTGAAGCCAATGTATTCCGATTCTGCACGGCACTTGAATCCGTCACGATTCCCAACTCCGTGACTTCAATTGGATACTACGCATTCTTAAATTGTACTTCTCTTGAATCTATTACTATTCCAGAATCTGTAACATCAATTATTTCCAATGCATTTGATTTTTGTACCAGCCTGAGATTATTTAAAATATTAAGTAATGAGATTTTAAATTTCAGTACCGAAGATCAAATTGTGTTGGCTGTCCCGGCAGATAAAGTTAGTGAATATCAGGTGGCTTACCCCTATAATAAAGTGATTCCTATTGATGAAGTAGGTTTCGAACCGGAGAGTTATGAGCTGGCACTTAAGCCGGGTGAGAAAACGAATCTATCTTTATCTGTTGATGCATTCGATAACGTCATCGGTTTCCAGATAGATCTAACACTTCCGGAAGGGTTATCATTAGCAGAAGAGAATGGTACGCTCGCTGTTTCGTTTGGTGAAGGCACCACCACTGCCTCTCATTCCCTCAGCACTTCAAAGATTGCCGGTGACAACTCATACAGGATTGTAGCTTATTCATCGAAAAACGAACCGCTCGCTTCCGGTCAAGATCTGCTGAATTTTGAAATTGTGGCTAATGAGAACTTCCGGGGAGGGATCATCAATATCTCAAACGTAATAATAAGCACCATCGATAATGACGGATATCAAGGCATCAATCTTGAAATCAATGCTAAAGTTAATTATACCTTCTCAATCGGAGATGATATAACCATCGAGGAAGTGGAAACATTGCAACTGGCTCCGGAAACTGATCCTGCGATTGAATATCTTTCTTTGGATTGGTCCTCTTCCAATCCGAACGTGGCATACGTTGATAATGAAAACATCCTGCATGCTTTGACCCCGGGAGAGGTTGTGATCACCGCCTCAAACTCCACCTATGGAATCAGCGCAAGCATAAATGTGACAGTAACTCCGATTCTTATGGGCGATTCCAACGACAACGGAATTGTATCTATCGATGATGTAGTGACGGATGTATTCTATATCCTTGAGAAAGACCCACAGCCTTTCTCATTCAGAAAAGCTGACATGAACCGAGACTCAAAAATAAATATTATTGATGTTTCCAAGACTGTGGCAATTATACTTTCAAATGAGCAGCAGACCAGAGCATTCAATACCCAATTATACAATATTGCCGAACCGGCTGCAAGTCTGAATGCCGACAATATCCGTCTTGACGAGGATGGTCGCGCGGTTATGACTCTTCAGCTGAACGGGGACACAGATATCACTGCTCTTCAGGGTGACATCAAGCTGCCGGACGGTGTCAGCATCAGCAACATAAAAATGTCGGGAGCACAGACCGGAGATCACCAGATCAGCTTCGCAAAACTGAAAAGCGGCGCAACACGTTTCGCAATCTATTCAATGTCATTGGCCGGAGTAACATCAAATTCCACTCTGATCGAGGTGGAACTGGAAGGTGAAAACAGGTTTGTTGATGGTGAGGTATCGGTAGGTGATATCTACGTATCAGACACAGACTGCAACCTCCTCAAAATGGGAGACCTCTCAGTTGGTGTCTCAGGTGCATCGGCAGTTTCCGAAATTGCTACTGACACAGACACTCCCGCAGCAGTCTACAACATGCAGGGTGTATTGCTTCTCCGCAACGCATCCAATGAAGATCTCACCCGTCTCGCCCCCGGAATCTACATCATCAACGGCAAGAAAGTCCAGATCCATTAATCCGATTCTTTGTATGATTCTCGGAAATTGATTTTTACAAACCTATCATTTGTTTGTAATAGCTGACAATCAGAATTATTAATAATAAAAATGAGACGTCATTTCATGAAGGATGACGTCTCATTTTATATTTAATTGAATGTTATATCTTAGGAAAGGCCGGCTTAGAGAGCTTTGATACTGTAGGTGGCTCCCTCGACCGTAGGAAATTCAGTTAGATAATAGGTGCCGTAGGGGGTTTGCTGGGGAATGGATTTAACCTCTTCTCCGGAGATTTTTATCGGGCAATCAGTGCGTAAGATGCATTTTTCGCCAAGTTTGGAATATACCTTACCTTTCCGGAGCTTGCCATCTTTCCATTTGAGATCCACAACAAACCCGTTTCTGGCGCATAGACCGGAGACTTCACCGTTCTTCCATGCAGAAGGCAAAGCCGGAAGGAGCTGCAATTCATCAGTATGGCTTTGAAGCAACATCTCTGTCATGCCGGCCAACGAGCCGAAATTACCATCAATCTGGAACGGCGGATGCGCACAGAATAAGTTTACATAAGAACCACCTTTCCCTTTGGTTTTCTTATCCGACGGATCCACAAAATAAAGAAGATTCCTCAATAATTTATAGGAATGATCCCCATCGAGCAGACGCGCCCAGAAGTTGATCTTCCAAGCCAACGACCACCCTGTGCCGCCATCTCCGCGGAGTTCCAGCGTCCGGCGACATGCATCGGCAAACTCAGGCAATTGGAAAGGCTGTATCTGGCGCCCGGGATGTAGGCCGAACAGATGTGACACATGACGGTGATGAGGATCCTTTTCCTCAAAATCATACATCCACTCCTGAAGATTACCCTTCTTCCCGATCTTCAAAGGTGAAAGACGGCTTCTTGCCTCACTCATCTTTTTCCTGAAATCCTCATCCTCTCCCAATATCTCCGAGGCCTCTATGGTGTTGGTGAAAAGATCATGGATGAGCGACATATCCATAGTCGTGGCAACCGTTACACTATAAGCTTTTCCATCCTCCCCTTTAAACTGGTTTTCAGGTGAGGTGGAAGGTGCGGTGACAAGATAACCATCAGGCCCCTCAATCAGCCAGTCGAGGCAGAACTCAGCAGCCCCTTTCATGGCAGGATATGCCTTCTCTTTCAGAAACTCCTTATCTCCCGTGAACCGGTAATGATCATATAGATGCTGACATACCCATGGAGAACCCATATACCAGTTTGTCCACATCGGATCTCCGCTTCCACGGTTTCCGGCAGGATTGGTCTGCCCCCATATATCGGCATTGTGACTCAGCGACCACCCGTTGGCCCCGAAGAAATTTTTCGCAGTCTCACGGCCATTGGGCACAATCCCGCACACATAAGTGAGGAAGGGCTCATGACACTCCGACAGATTGCAGATTTCAGCAGGCCAATAATTCATCTCTGCATTTATATTGGTAGTATAGTTGCTACTCCAAGGGGCTCGGAGATGATGATTCCATATCCCCTGAAGATTAGCCGGAACGCCCCCGGGACGCGAACAGGAGAGCAAGAGATAACGGTTGAAATTATAATACAACTCCTCAAGCGCAAGATCCTCCGCCCCATCACGATAAGCCGTGAGACGTTGACGGATATCCATATTCTCGGCAGAAGAAGAAGTCGCGCCAAGATCAAGTTTCACACGGTCAAAATAACTTTTGTAATCTTTCACATGCTCGCTGCGAAGTTCCTTAAAAGATTTCCCTGAAGCTTCATCGATCCAATTGTTCAGAAGCGCAATCTCATCCCTCCCCTCTGTGAAGGGATCTTTATCCTTACCATTGAAACTTGTGGCCCCGCATATTATAAGCGTGGCCGAATTCGCACCTGATATATGCAGTTCATCTTTGGAAACGCTTACGTTTCCACCATCTGTGATTGCCCTTACGCCGGTGGCAAAGCGCATACCCTTATGTCCATCCCTTTCCTGTATCACCGGATCCGGAGTATTGAGATAACTCGGATCTACATGCACAGGAGCCGTGCCTGTCAACAACAGTTCCTTCCCATTATCAGCAATCGACACCTCACTGACAAGGAGACTCGACAAAGAAGCCGTGAAACTCACCTTCCCTTTCTTATCGGCCGAAATACGCATCACAATCACCTGGGAAGGGAAGGAGGCGAATATCTCGCGGGTATACCTCACTCCACCATACTCAAAGAAGGTAGTAGTTACCCCCTCAGCCAGATTCAGTTCACGGCGATAATCTTTCACAACAGCCTTCACCGGATATTCAAAGCTTATGTTCAGGTCGGCCATAGGCAGATAGGACTCAGTATAATCCCCCTGCATCTTTCGACATAAATCATTTGCCCGCTTCCAATCCCCGGCAAACAACGCCTTACGGGTTTCATCAAGATACTTGATAGCATCCGGATTCGGATTCAGGTCTACAGGGCGCCCCGACCACAGGGTCTCCTCATTAAGCTGGAGCAACTCTTTATTTACGCCCCCAAATACCATCGCGCCGAGCCTTCCATTCCCGACAGGCAACGCCTCGACCCATTCCTTTGCCGGATCCTTAAACATTAACGTCATTCCCCTCTCTGCTGAGGATGAAAAAACACCGGCCACAAAAAGAGCCAGGCAAGAGATTGCTTTTGAAAATTTCATATATGGTGAGACAGACTATTATTATACTTATTAATTTTCCCACAAAGATAATAATTTGAGAGAAGGGAGAGCGACAAGTTTGAGAAATTAATTTTGAAAACATACATATGTTTCCGTGTCTCAGTATTTTTTGTTATTTTTGCAAGTTGAAGAGAAAGCGTTACATTCATAATGTAAGCTCTCATTCATGCATTCATACGACAATTAGGAATCTTTAGATAAATATGAATCTTTTTGATCAAGTTAGCGAAGACATCAAAAAAGCGATGCTCGCCCGCGAGAAAGTGCGCCTCGAGGCTCTCAGAGGCGCTAAGAAGGAATTTCTGGAGGCCAAGACCGCTAAAGGAGCGAATGGAGAACTCTCTGACGAGGCTGCAACAAAAATCCTTGTAAAAATGGTGAAACAGCGCAAGGAAAGTGCAAGAATCTACACAGAGAATAACCGCCCCGAACTCGCCGAAAATGAGTTGGCAGAGGTAGCTGTCCTTGAGGAGTATCTTCCCAAACAACTCTCCGGCGACGAACTTGAGGCTGAAATCCGCGCCATTATAACCGAGACCGGGGCAACTGGTCCAAAAGAGATGGGCAAAGTTATGGGGGTTGCCTCCAAACGCCTTGCCGGACGCGCTGAAGGACGCACAATCTCTGAAACTGTCAAAAAACTCTTAGCCGCTATGTAATATAGCTCCAATAACTCTACCCCTACCGACCATGCTTACTCTACAGACAATAAAGGCAGATCCCGAATTTGTGATCTCTCGTCTCGCTGTCAAAGGATTTGACGGCCGAGCTATAATTACTGAAATACTCGAAATAGATGCGGAACGCCGCAGGCTTCAACAGAAAACAGACAGCGACGCATCCGATCTCAAGAAACTCGCCGCATCAATCGGTGCCCTGATGAAACAGGGAAACCGAGAGGAAGCGGAGAAGGTCAAGGAGGAGGTTGCCCGAATAAAGGGTGAGACAAAAGGCCTTCAGGACCGCCTCGAAGAATGCGAGAAAAAGATGCGCGATCTTCTTCTCACCGTGCCAAATCTCCCTTGTGCAGATGTGCCGGAAGGAAAAACAGCCGAAGACAATGTAGTGGAGAAAACCGGAGGAGTTATCCCTGAACTCGGTCCCGACGCTCTTCCTCATTGGGATCTTGCGAAAAAATATGGAATCATCGATTTTGAAACCGGAGTGAAAGTCACAGGTGCAGGATTCCCATTCTATGTAGGGAAAGGAGCACGCCTTCAGCGCGCCCTCATCCAGTTCTTCCTTGACGAGGCCTGGAAAGCCGGCTATACTGAGGTGGAACCACCCTTCGTGGTCAACGAGGCATCAGGCTACGGCACAGGTCAGCTCCCCGACAAAGAGGGACAGATGTATCATGTCACCCTCGATAACCTCTATCTCATTCCGACAGCAGAGGTGCCCGTGACAAACATCTACCGCGATGAGATCATCCCCGCCGACGAGCTCCCGAAGAAGAATTGTGCATATTCACCATGCTGGCGCAGAGAGGCCGGAAGCTATGGTAAGGATGTCAGGGGACTTAACCGTCTCCACCAATTTGACAAAGTGGAGATTGTGAGAATCGAAAAACCGGAGAATTCCTACGCCGCCCTCGAAGAGATGAAAGACCACGTGCAGGGGCTCCTTGAAAAATTAGGTCTTCCATGGCATATTCTCCGACTTTGCGGAGGTGACATGAGCTTTACATCGGCTATTACATTCGACTTCGAGGTATGGTCGGCAGCTCAGAAAAGATGGCTCGAAGTTTCCTCTGTATCCAATTTCGAATCCTATCAGGCCAACCGTCTGAAATGCCGCTACCGTGGAGAAGACAAGAAAACACACTTGTGCCACACCCTCAACGGCTCCGCCCTCGCGTTGCCAAGAATCGTGGCTGCCCTGCTTGAAAACAATCAGACTCCACAGGGTATCCTGATTCCGGAATGCCTACGTAAATATACCGGCTTTGATATCATAGACTAACAGCCCGATAATCAAGCTTTAGAAATAAATGAAGGATAAACAGTACATAAGCAAAGAGGAGCGCAAGATCCCTATTGAAGATCCTTCCGGGAAATGGAGTGACCTAACTCTGCTCCCTGAATGGGATGAAAAATTCTACAACGTCTACACCGTAAGGAAGCATGGGAAATGGGTTATGCTGAAGGCCCTCAAAAAGGAATATGCCGACAACCCGGAATACCGCAAGATGCTGGAGAATGAATTCGACACCCGTTATAATCTCGCCCATCCAAATATCGTGATGGTCAACGACCTTGAAGAGGTGCCTGGGGTGGGCTTGGCTATCATTACTGATGATGTGTACGGATATTCACTCCGCAGACTCATCGATGAGAAGAGACTGACGCCCAAGATCGTACACCGCCTACAGACTCAGCTCCTCGATGCGATGGAATATATCCAGGAGAACCACATAGCCCATCATCCCATCACCCCGGAAACAATTATATTCACCGAATATAACGAAAACCTAAAGCTGATCAACGTAGGTTATGCCCAGATGAGCAACATCTCGGCCGGCGATGCAGATGAGGATATCACAAATTATGGGAAAGTGCTCAACGAAGTGCTCGACCATCTACCCACCTCACTCCCCCGTCTCCGCAGGATAGCCAGAAAATGCGAGGAAAACGGCAACTCTTCATTCCGTTCGATATCCGATCTGCAGCTGGCCATAGAAAAAAGAAATTCAAGTCAGATATATGTTTTCATCTGCATCTTCATTTTCTTGATGGCCTGCCTGTTGATATGGCTAACCTTGAAATGATCCGGACAGGCTATTTGTGACCACATGCTTCCCGGGTTAATGTCATCACTCCTCAAACATTACAATACTCCCCGTAAATACCCAAAAAGATGATTGAGATCAAACAGATAAAGCCGACAAAAGAGAATCTGAAAAAATTCACACAATTTCAGATCGACCTTTACGACGGTAATCCCTTCTACGTGCCCCCATTGATTTCCGATGATGTCGAAACCCTTTCACCGGATATAAACCCGGCTTTCGACTTCTGCGACGCAGCTTATTTCATGGCTTATCGCGATGGCAAACCGGTAGGACGCATTGCAGCGATGATTAACCGTCAGGTCAATGAGAAATCAAAAAGCAAGCTGGCGCGATTCGGTTTCATCGATTTCATTGACGATCCTGAGGTATCGGGGGCTCTCTTGAAAGCAGCAGAAGACTGGGGGCACTCGATGGGAATGGAAAAAATCATCGGCCCTCTCGGCTTCACCGACCTCGATCATGAGGGTATGTTGGTGGGAGGATTCGACGAACTCTCAACTATGGCCACCATATATAACTACCCATACTATCCTGAGCATATGGAGAAACATGGGTACAAAAAGGAATCCGACTGGCTTGAGTTTCTGATGGAGGTGCCGGAGGCAATCCCCGAGAAATACAACCGCATTGCCGATATCGTCAAAAAGAAATTCGGCCTCAGGGTTCTGAAGTATACCAGCCGCAAGCGTATCAAGAAGGAATATGGCCATGCCCTCTTCCATCTCATTAATGAAACTTATAAGGATCTTTATCAATATTCAGCCCTCACCGAACGCCAGATCGACTACTATATTGACGTTTATCTGAATCTCCTGAATCTGGAACTACTGACTCTGGTGGTAGACAAGAACGACAAACTGGTGGGTGTCGGAATATCGATGCCATCCATGAGCCGCGCACTCCAGAAATCAAAAGGGAAGTTCTTCCCTCTCGGATGGTATTATCTCCTGAAAGGACTCAAGGGGAAGAACGACCGCGTTGACCTTCTTTTGGTGGCCGTTCATCCCGACTATCAGAACAAGGGTGTGAATGCCCTACTTTTCCAGGACCTTATTCCTTATTATATAAAGAACGGTTATAAATATGCAGAATCTAATCCTGAGATGGAAACAAACGCGAAGGTGCAGAGCCAATGGGAATATTTCAATACCCGTCAGCACCGTCGCCGCCGTTCTTATGCGAAAAAACTCTGATGGAGAAATCGGGCGCTGAAAAGATTAATCCCTATTCATCTGATAAAGGTAAAGGTGAACAGGTGGAGCAGATGTTTGACTCTATAGCACCTGCCTATGATTTCATGAACAGGGCCATGACCTTCGGTCTCCATATTAACTGGAGGAACAGGGCCCTGAAGGCTGTAAAGAGCAGCCTCCGCACCAAGCCGACGGAAATTCTTGACATAGCCACCGGAACCGGAGATGTGGCATTCCGCCTGCTTGAGATATTTCCGGAATCACATATCACGGGTATCGACCTTTCCGAAGGTATGCTCCAGATGGCTCGACGCAAAAGTAACGAGCTCCCTAAGACAAGGTTCGAAAGGATTTCATTCGAACAGGGCGATTCACTTAACTTGCGCTTTGCTGACAATTCCTTCGACCTGATCACCGTAGCATACGGGGTGAGGAATTTCGAAAACCTGAGGAAAGGGCTTTCCGAAATGTTACGGGTATTGAAACCGGGTGGGAAATTATGCATCATAGAGCTTTCCGTTCCTACAGGAATCCTGACCAAACCTGCCTACAACATATATTCCCGTAATATTATCCCGGCGATCGGGAAAATGGTTTCGGGTGATTCCAGAGCTTATTCATATCTTCCGGAAAGCATTGCCGCCGCTCCTCAACGCGACGAGATGACCGCAGTGCTGGAGGAATGTGGATTTGGTGACTGCGCATGGAAATCACTCACTTTTGGTGCCGTAACTTATTATATTGCAACAAAATGACCCGAAAGGATTTTGAAATTATGGCTCCCGTGGGGAGTCGAGAATCTTTGGCGGCCGCCCTCTCTGCGGGAGCCGATGCCGTATATTTCGGTATTGAAGGGCTAAACATGAGATCGCGTTCGAGTGCCAATTTCACTGCCGATGACATGGCCGACATAGCCCGCATATGCTCAGAAAAAGGTGTCAAGACATATCTCACGGTCAACACAGTGATTTATGATTCAGACATGGAGACGATGAGAATGATCATCTCCAGGGCAAAAGAGGCCGGAATATCGGCAATTATCGCTTCCGACATGGCTGCCATCCTTTACGCTCGCAGCATAGATCAGGAGGTACACATTTCCACTCAGGTAAATGTCTCAAATATTGAGGCCGTGAGATTCTATGCTCAGTTTGCTGATGTAATGGTGCTTGCCAGAGAACTGAACATGGAACAGGTTAGCCAAATTCACCGACATATCGTCGAAGAAAATATATGTGGGCCATCGGGGAAACAGATCAGACTCGAGATGTTCTGCCACGGCGCATTATGTATGGCTGTAAGCGGTAAATGCTATATGAGTCTCCACGAAATGAATTCAAGCGCAAATCGTGGAGCCTGCAATCAGATTTGCCGTCGCGCATACACTGTGCGCGACAAGGAAACCGGCGACGAACTGGAGATCGATAACCAATATATAATGAGTCCAAAAGATCTCAAGACTATCCATTTCCTCAACAAGATGGTAGATGCGGGAGTGCGAGTGTTCAAGATAGAAGGACGTGCCCGCGGACCTGAATATGTTCACGAAACTGTATCCGCTTATTCCGAGGCTCTTGAAGCTATTGTGAACGGCACATACGATGAGGATAGAATCACACTCTGGGATGCACGTCTAATCAAAATCTTCAACCGTGGATATTGGAATGGCTACTACATGGGTGAGAGGCTTGGAGAATGGAGTGCCAAATATGGCTCCAGCGCAACCCGTGTCAAAAGTTACGCTGCCAAAGCCATGAGATACTTCTCAAAGCTTGGAGTTGGAGAATTCCTTATGGAAGCCGGGGAACTTAAGATTGGAGATGAAGTAGTAATAACGGGCCCAACCACCGGCGCACTGATTTTCAAAGTCGAGGAATTGCGCTTTGATCTCAAACCGGTCGACTCTGTCAAGAAAGGGGAACTCTTCTCAATGCCGGTACCCGAAAAGGTACGGCCCTCCGACAAACTTTATCTCTGGAAAGAGAAATAACTTTAAATTCAGAAACATGGCTCAGATTGGAGATACCGTACGCTTCCTTAACTCCACAGGAGGAGGCGTGATTACAAAGATAGATGGACGCATCGCATATGTGGAGGAAAATGGTTTCGAGACTCCGGTTCTTCTCAACGACGTAGTGGTTGTGCTCCCGGCCGGTCACAAGCCTGACGCAAAGGGCGCAAGGACCATGTTCGACCAGAAGGCATTTGATGAAGGCAAGAAAGAGAACCGGGCAAAAGCTATATCAAAAGAGATTCCGGCTCCCGCTCCTTCCGAGCCCGACCCTCTACCGATTGAGGAGACCCCACATGGAGAAAAGATAAACATCCTTCTCGCATTCGAGCCGAAAGATATAAAGAAACTCTCCTCCACCGAAATAAACGTAGTGTTGGTAAACGATTCCAACTTCTTTCTTTCCTTCATACTCCTCAGTCGAAATGACGAGGAACATGCTTGGCAAAGCGTCTATCAGGGAGAAGTAGCTCCCAACGAACTGATTGACCTTGCATCCTACACTCAATCGGATGTTAACGCTCTTGAAAGGATAGTATTCCAAGCAATCGCATACAAGAAAGGCAAATCATTCCAAGTGAAATCGCCTGTCAATGTTTCAAAAAAGATTGACATGACTAAATTCTTCAAAGTGCATTGCTTCCGACCCGGTGTCTACTTCGATACCCCTGTAATCGAAATCCCACTCTACTCCGAAAGAAACGCCTGACACGCAATCCACGCTCTCCATCTCCCCCCCTCTTCTCCCCCCCTCCCTCGCTCGCCTCTCCTTCCCTCGTCTCCTCTCCTTCTCTCAAGTTGGTTGGGTGAAGGCAGCGTGCTGCCCCCGAATCAAGCAATCCTCCCCTTAACCCCTTAACCAATCCAGACATATGAAAACCCGCTGGTGGTCAACACCCACTGAAGCCGAGAATGGCAAAACAATTATTGTTACCGGTCGCGATTATCTTGATGAGATCATCGCCAAAGGAAAATTCCCTTATAGGGTAACAATCAGCTGGAATTACAACGCCCTCCCCTCCGGCATGCCAGAAGAAGCGGATGCCATACTCATGGAACGCGTCACAGACTCCCTCACCGATGAATTCAATCGCGATAAAGTAGCTTATATGACCGGTATTTATACCGGTGACGGTCGTCGCGACTGGATATTCTATACCGGCAACCTCAACATTTTCAACAAGGTTCTCAACCGGGCACTCGCACCCCTGGAGCAGCTCCCGCTACTCATAGAGGCAGAAGAAGACAAGGAATGGAATGAATATCGGGAGATGCGCGACATCACCTACATTCCGGAAAACGAAGAAGAGTAACCTCTCCTTACCCCCCTCAGCCTCCCCTTATCTCCAATCTCCTTTCCCCTCTTACCCTCACTTACCCCTCAGCTCCTCCTCGAAACTCTCCCCCTCAACTCCTCTCTCAAATTTTTGTCCCCGCGCTGAGCTTCTGCGAAGCTATAGCCCCGGATCCTAAGGCCCGATACTAAAACTTAAAATAACCTTAACTAATAAATTCTTATGATTAAATCTTACATGTTAGCATTGTGCATAGTTATTGGCTCCTTATTCGAAGCCTCTGCACAGGTGATAACCACCACCCCCTCCCCTCTTCAGGAGGATTCCCAAAATGTAGAGATTTATTTCCACGCCGATCAGGGAAACAAAGGGCTCATCAATCAGCCGGCATCAACCGAGATTTACGCCCACACAGGTGTAAGTATCAGAGATGCATCCGGTAAGACATCCGACTGGCAATATGTCCTCGCCGAATGGGGTACCAACTCTCCCAAATGCAAATTGTCGTATGTGTCGGAAAACCTATGGAAACTGTCTATCGGGGATATCAGAACATTCTATGGCGTTCCGGCAGACCTGACAATCACCAAACTCGATTTTGTATTCAGGAATGCCAACGGGAGTCTCACCGGAAGAACCGACACGGGCGGAGATATCTTTGTGGATGTAGCAGACAAAGGCTTTCAGATCGCACTATCATCCTCCCAGCCGCAGGGTGTTGTGAACGCTGCAACAGGGGCAGTGACTTTCACCTTGACCTCCACCATCCCTGCATCCCTTTCAATAACCGTGAATGATACAGAATTGAAAACGGCCTCCGGAGCAACCACACTGACAGCATCCTATACCTTCCCGAGCGAAGGCGACTATATTGTCACGGCAGCCGCGTCCAATGGTCCTGACGGAGAAATCAAGTATCAGACACTCTCATACTGCTATGCAGGAAATTCAAAACCGGCACCCTCTTCTGCGCTCCCCAAAATGGGTGCGACTCGCAATGCCGACGGCTCAATTACATTCTGCCTCGCAGCTCCTCAGAAGCAGAGCGCGATGGTGGTCGGTTCATGGGATGGATACCGTTATACCAACTCTCAGCTCATGAACTATGTGGATGTCACTCAGGATGGGGCTACATTCCGGTATTTTACCCTGACTCTTCCGAGAGAAGTTTTCGTCTCACGAACTTCATTCTCTTATTTCTATCTTGTAGACGGTAACATTCCGGTAGGAGATCCTTATGCAAACCTTGTTCTCGATCCTTACAACGACAAATATATCTCTCCCGAGGTCTTCCCCAATCTCCCGGAATATCCCTACGATCGGCTTTCTGGTGTACCTCTCGCTCTGATTGATGAAAATCTCCATGCATATAATTGGCAGACAACTTCATTTAAGGCTCCCGCTAAATCCGACCTTATAATTTATGAGCTTCTTATCCGCGACTTTACCGGCACAGAGGGGCAGGCAAATGGCAACGGAACAGTTCGCGGTGCAATCGAAAAAATTCCCTATCTGAAATCGCTCGGCATAAATGCCGTAGAACTCCTTCCCATCAATGAATTCAACGGAAATATCTCCTGGGGCTATAATCCCAATTTCTATATGGCGCCTGACAAGGCTTATGGCACCCCGGCAGACTACAAGGAATTTATTGATAAGTGCCACGCCGAGGGAATTGCCGTGATTCTCGACATGGTGTTCAACCAGTCAGACGGCCTTCACCCATGGTATCAGATGTATCTTCCCGGGCAGAACCCTTTCTATAATCAAACCGCGCCTCACGCATATAGCGTTCTGAATGACTGGAACCAAGGATTCCCGCTGGTTCAACAGCAATGGAAAGATGTTCTCCAATACTGGCTCAAAGAATACAGGGTAGATGGTTTCCGGTTCGATCTCGTGAAAGGTCTCGGCAATAATGACTCTTACCTTGATCCTGGAGAAGCAGCGACAAATGCCTTCAATCAGAGCCGTATCAACCGCATGAAAGAACTTCACGGCTATATGAGCGAAATCAATCCGGAAGCATATTGTATTAACGAAAATCTGGCAGGCCCACAGGAGGAGAATGCGATGGCCGCAGATGGAGAATTGAACTGGGCAAACGTTAATTCCGAGGGCCAGAACTACGCAGCAGGAAACTCTTCGAATTCCGGGTTAAACAGAATGTGGGCGAAACTCGATAACCGCACACCCGGTTCCACTGTATCCTATCTCGAGTCTCACGACGAGCAGCGTCTTGCATATGCTGCAAAAAATTCATCCATCCCCCAGGTTAAGAGCAATCGTTCCGGACAGAAACAGAGACTCGGTTCTGCTGCAGCCCAGATGCTCATGGCTCCCGGAGCTCATATGATATGGCAATTTTCCGAAATGGGTAATGACCAGTCAACAAAGAATGCCAACGGCTCCAATAACACAGATCCCAAGATTGTCAACTGGACCCTTCTTGATGTCCCGGCAAACAAAGGTCTCTTCGATTCGTACCAGCAGCTCATCTCAATCCGCCGCAAGAATCCGGAATTGTTCACTGAGGAGGCCGCAGTCACCATGAACTGCGCTTCATCCGATTGGGCAAGCGGGAGAACAATCTGTTCTGCAGCTGCAGGTAAGGAACTCTATGTTGCAATCAATCCCAACTACATGGGTGCCGATATTGAGATAGCTGTTCCTTTTGCAAAAGCGGATAACAACGCCTACTACATCGTAAGCGCCTCATATGACAGTACCCCCTCATTCGATGCAGTCAACGGAAAAGTTAAGGTACCCGCTAACTGCTATGTTGTAATCGGTTCGCAGAATGTCAGCGATGTTCCGGAAACAAGTATTGGAAACGCCCACGGCATCACGATCACAACAGATAAAGGATCTCTCCATGTTGAAAACGCAATTAATCCTGTAGAGATTTATGATCTTTCCGGCAGGCTCATTCATCGTGAGCAATCTTCCGGATTTACTTTAAGCCTCTCTTCGGGTATTTATATTGTGCGTTCGGGCTCTCATTCCTCAAAACATCTCATCCAATAGAGAGTAAAATGTTAAAACACGATAATTTTTAACTTAATCGTGTTAATTTTGAAGAAAATCATATTTTTTCTGCAAAATTTTTGAACTTTTTTGCTCCATTACAGAAATTTCTATTAATTTTGCATCGTTTTTGATAGCAAAGAATATTGTTTTATTATTTTAAATTTTAAAGAGATGAAAAAATTAGTTTTCTCGCTTGCTGTTCTTTTCAGCGTAGCTATGGTTTCTTGCGGTGGCAACAAAGCCGCTGAGGCTACTGACTCTGCAGCTGACACTCTCGAGGTTGTAGCTGAGGAAGTTGTTGTTGCTGATTCTAACGACACTGCAGCTGCTGCAGCTGTTGAGGTTGCTGAGGCTCCCGCTGCTGATAGCGCTGCTCAGTAATCTGAAGCTTTAACAGCAAGACGAAAGTCACAGATTAAACCGGTGTAATCCATCTCGGATTCCACCGGTTTCCTTTTATATCCCTCTTTGCTCTTGTAAATTCTATCCCTTTTGACTAACTTTGCGCTCAAATCATCATTTGAATCTGTTCATTATGAATACGACCCAGAAACGTCTTCTCATCGCAGGTATCGGGGTGCTAAGCTGCTTCATAGCCCTTATCATTGTGCTTATCATCAACAACAGTCACAACACCACTGCCATGAATCTCGCCGAAGCAAGGGCAGATTCGCTCGCGATAGCGAACGACCAGCTGCTCCTTACCAATGAATTCAATCAATTGAATGCAGATTTCAATCAATATGAGGGTCAGCAGATATATCTCAAGAATGATTCGTTGGTTCAGAAATATAATGAGGCGCGAATGAAAGTAGAGGGCCTCATTCAGGAACTTAATGACGAGAAAAGCAAAAACGCCAAGAACATGGCGGCAAGCCGAGCCAAAATCAAACAGCTCGAGGGGGAGATAGCAACCCTTAAGAATATCGTGCGCCACTATCTTGAGGAGATTAAGAGACTCGGAGAGGAAAACGAGGGTCTCAAGCAAGAGATCCAGCAGGTGCAGCAAAAAAATGAACAGCTCAGCAGTCAATACACAGCTGCGACAAAGAGCAATGCCGAACTCACACAGACCGTGCAACTTGCACGCAAACTCAACATCACCGGAATCTCTTTCAACGCATATAATAAAAAAGGAAAAGTTGAAAAGAATATCACCAAAGCCCGTCAGCTTGGCGTAAGTTTCACCGTCAGCCCCAACAACACAGCGGCACCCGGCATGAAGGATTTCTATATCCGCATCCTTTCCCCCGAAGGAAGCCTCCTTGGAAACGGCGGATCATTCCAGCTCGATGGCTCATCGGTAAGCTCTACGGCTCACCGCAAAGTGGAATATGCCAATGAGGAACTTGCCGTATCGGTATATTGGGATGTTAACACAACACTCACCCCCGGCGACTATACGGTAGAAGTGTTCTGCGACGGGTATCGCCTCGCATCCCGTCATTTCACGATGAAGAAATAATTATCTGCTAAAATATCACCTGATATACTGCCCCCAGGAGCCCGACAATGAGCAGAAGGAGGGTTATCCTATCTGCACGGGTAAACCTTACAGTCCCCTCTTTCCTCCTTTCATTACGGACCTTGAGATAAAATCCAAGTCCCGCAAGATAAAACACGGAGGTGAAAAGGAATAGTCCGAGTCCACCTGCATAAATCATCCAAAGGCAGTAAAGGGTGCACAACACGCCGGTGATACGATATCTCAGCAACCGGCTCGGCTCATGGCTCCTTATCTCATCCGGATGGTAGGTAACCTTCCATAGATACATTCCACCGGAAAGATAAGCCGGAAGAACCATCATCCCCGTAATGGCAAGGGCAGTCATATATACATCATCAGCCATAAGCACCAATATGAGGAAGCTCTGCATCACAACGCTTGAAACAAATAATCCGAAAGCAGGCATTCCATGTCGGTTCAGCTTAAGGAAAGAACGGGGAAAGATCTGAACTGTCGCCGCCTCATATGGAACTTCTGCGCAGACCAACGTCCATGCCAGCCAACCTCCAAGCAGGGAAACGATCACCGATATGATCACAAAATAATAAGCCCAGTCCCCACAAAGATCCCTCAACACATAAGCAACTGATGGGTCCTCAAGACCGGCCAGTTTGGCTCTTGCCATAACCCCGTAACAGAGCATCGACACCAACACGTAAAGCAACCAGGCTATAAAGAAACCACACACACTTGCCCTACCTACATCCTTAGGCCGCTTCGCCCGGGCTGACATCATTACAGCTCCCTCAATTCCTATGAAACACCATAGCGTCACAAGCATCGTGCTCTTGACCTGTGTCGACAGAGAGGTGGTGTCCTCAAGTTCGGCAAACCAATTAAGACTGAAGATTCCAAGTTCAATGTTGAGGCAGAGGATCACAACAATCAGCAAGATCGCTGCCACCTTCACAATCGCTAAAAGATTATTGAGTAATTTGGCAGTGCGGATTCCTCCTGAAACTATAAAGAACATGCTCCATATAAGAACTGTCCCAAACAGCAATGTCGGCCACTTGTGCGGAAGGAGCGCAGGGATAAAAGCCCCGAAACTATCATTGAGCATAACCGCATAAGCCACATTGGCGAAAGCCGTGCATAGCCAGTATCCCCAAGCTATATTGAAACCGGCAAAATTTCCGAAACCCTCCTTGGCATACTGATAGATCCCAGCATTCAGATCCGGCCGTCTGTCACCAAGAATCTTGAAGGTAGCCACCAGCAGAAGCATACCGGCTGCAGTGATTACCCAAGCCAGCGCCACAGCACCCGGACCCGCTCCAATCGCAAGATTCTGCGGGATATTATATAATCCGGAGCCGACCATCATCCCGAAAACAATCCCCACTAATGCTCCGAAACCTAATTTCTTACTTTTTTCACCCATTTATCCAAATACGACCTTTTGTGAATCAAGAGAACGCAATCCACATTTGCGCCGCCAAAATTAGCTAATTTTTATCAAATCCTCCTTCCTTCCTCACAATATTCTATCCTCACAGCTCATAATATTTTGCAGATTCCCCATTTTTATATATTTTTGATAGCGGGAAGCAGTGTTATTCCGAGATAGATGGCAGCTTACTGCCTCCGAATCTTAAGCTCCAATCTGAATCCCGGATTTGAATCAACCCCGAATCCCGGATTTCAAATTATTAATTTTTAATAGATACTTAATTATTTGCCTCTACCATGACTACAGCACAAAACGCCAATGAAATTTTCGATCTCTCGGTAGCCGACTACCATCGTTCTGATAACGTTGACACCCCTTGCGCAAATCCATATGAAAAAGGCTCCATCGAAGCAATATTTTATGATAAAAATTGGGTTGATGCCGTGCAATGGCATCTTGAGGATATTATCCGCGACCCCGAAATAGATCCCAAAGAAGCCCTCGAACTGAAGAGGCGCATCGACCGTTCAAATCAGGTTCGCACTGATATGGTAGAGGATATCGACACATGGTTCCGCGATCTTTTCAAGGAGATTAAGCCCTTAAAAGATGCAACCATCAATACTGAATCTCCCGCCTGGGCTCTCGACCGACTCTCTATTCTTGCTCTCAAGATATGGCACATGCGCGAACAGGCCCAACGTGAAGATGCCTCGGAAGAGCACCGCGCTCGCAGCAGAGCCAAGCTCGATGTCCTTCTTGAACAACGCGCAGACCTGACCCAGGCTATCGATACACTTCTGGATGACATAAAAGCTGGCCGCAAATACATGAAGGTATATCGCCAGATGAAATTATACAACGATCCGGCTACCAATCCAATATTGTATGCCAAGAAAAAATAAAGGAAGAAATGTGCTTATAAGCCGCTTCTCCGCATTGGGAGATGTGGCTATGACCCTGCCGTCGGTATATAACGCTTGCCTTGCGAATCCCGACGACAACTTTTATTTCCTTACCCGTCCCCATCCTGCACAGGTTTTCATCAATGCCCCCGAAAATCTCACGGTGTTAGGCATCGACCTCGACCAATACAAAGGGATAGGGGGAATGAGAAGACTTGCATCATTCCTGAAATCAGAATATGATATCGATATTTTCCTTGATCTCCACGACGTGTTGAGGACACAGCTCCTGCGTATCTTTCTCTCAATGCGCGGAGTCCGGACCCATAAGATCCATAAAGGACGAGGAGCAAAGAAAAAACTCACACGCACTCATAGGAAAGTCTTGATCCAGCTTACTCCCACACCACGAAGATATGAAGAGGTATTTGCAAGGGGAGGAATAGGGCTGACCGACTCTTTCAGTTCACTCTACGGAAACGGGAAAGGGAATCCTAAAGACTTTGAAACCGTAACCGAAATCAAGAAAGATGGAGAGCGGTGGTTAGCTATAGCTCCATTTGCCAAACATGAGGGGAAAATATATCCCTTCTCGCAGATGGAGAAAGTAGTGGAACAGTTGGCCTCCGATACAAAAACAAAGATATTTATATTCGGATTTGGCGACCAAGAGAGCCAACAGATTGAGACACTCGCAAGCCGTTTCCCGAACGTAAAAAACATGGCTGCCGCCCATCTGGGGATAGGGGCTGAATTATCGCTACTCAGTCATTGCGATATTATGATATCCATGGACTCGGCAAACATGCACCTCGCTTCCCTTGTAGGACTCCGCACCATCAGCATCTGGGGAGCCACGCATCCATATACCGGTTTTTTAGGATGGCGTCAAAGTCCAACCGATGTAGTTCAGCTTGACATGACCTGCCGCCCCTGCTCGGTATTCGGCAACAAGCCCTGCACCCGAGGCGATTATCACTGTCTCCGAGGCATCACCCCCCAGATGATCCTCCAGAAGATAGCATCCAAATCCTGATCGCCGCCTCCAACCCCCTCCTGCTCCCTCCCGATCCCGCTTCCGATTCCCCCTCCCCACCGAATCCTGAGCCCAAACAATGCGTATCCGATTCCCCTCCCTTCCGAATCCTGAGCCAACCGGGATCCCTATTCCCCTCTTAATTCTCAAATCCGCCTCAAGTTTTTGTCTCCGGCGTTGAGCTTTAGCGAAACCATTCTAAAATTTAAGATTCATCTAAAGCCCTTCTGACCAAGCCCAAAGAAAAAAAGCGCTGTGATAGATCCTATCACAACGCTTTTTTCTATCGAATAGCGAAATCGCTATCAGCGAGCTTGCTATCAGAAAGTATAGACCACGGTAGTCACACTGGCCGGATTCAAGAATACCTTATCCTTAAGGCTGAAGCGATCATACTTAAGATGCTTTTTCTCTGTGGTTGTATAAGTCTGAATAATCTGAGGCGTCTTGCCACCGAAAGAAGAATCGATAGTCACACCCTTTGTCTTATTCATATTAGTATAAACAACCACCAATTTTCCTCCATCAGGCGAGAGCCATGCAGAACCAAAGAAATCTTTAGTTTCCTTATGCTGGAGAGCAACCCTTACATAACCGGGACGGATGAAAAGACTATAATTACCGAGTACCCATAGATTATCTGTGGGCTCCACAGTTCCGCCGATTGTGAAATCATCACTATACTGGCCACCTTTCGAAGTAGTCTTAATCAGCTCGAAACGGTTCTTCTGGTCATAGCGCTCAACTGACATCGCTGTCCAATAGCTCCAAGAGGTTACGTTGGCCACCGTCAGATCATTATGGATTATCTTCGACATATAGAGGGCGAGATCCATCTCCGATGCCATGGAATAGTTACCACCTGCAAGTTCCGAAGGAGCGTCACCAAGCATCGACCACTCAGTCTGCCAAAGTTTGAGACCCTGAGCATCTGCAGCGGAGCGTGCTTTCTGGCGAACATTACGCATGTGCTCCCAGTTATCATAGGTCCAATAACTATGTGCAGCCACATGTTTATCCACACTTGGCAGATCACCAATATAGTTGGAAGAGCCCTTTGTAAAGAGATGCTTGATCACCTGACGGCGAGAATCATCTCCGGAATAGATGTCCTCCCATGATGCTGCCTCAGCAAGCGAGATCTTAGTCTTTGAGCCCTTAGCCTGGAGCGCCTTGTCAAGTTCTTTTGCAAACTTGGCGATATAGGAATTACCCCAGCCACTTCCCTCCTGGGCATCACCGTCCCAATCGAACTGCGGCTCATTGAGAGGGGAGATATGGGTCACGTTATAACCTTCCGCATGGAAATGCTCGGCTACTGTTGCAAGATAGTTTGCATAATCTCCATAGTTCTCCTCCTTGAGGTTACCCTTGTCTCCGGCTTTCGAGAAAGCTTTACCATTGCGGGTATACTGCACGAGGGGGGAGTTCACGAAGAAGACGAAGCTCTCGCAACCGAAACGCTTGGCCTGCTCCATGAAGTAGCGCTGGCCTGCGCACTTGCTCCAATCATAGGCACCTCCACTGAGGAAGGACTCGGCGCGATTATTCGGATTGACGATACCGGACTCATCTCCCTGCTCTGCCGATCCTCCTCCGAGATTCACACGCCATACGGAAAGACCGATACCTTCAGGCTGGCCGTTGCTCTTATTCTGGGAGAACAGATAATTGGCGATAAGCTGACGATTGTCCGACCAATATTGACCGATAGTATTCGGGAGCCAGCAGTCTGAAGCACCGAATCCCTCTATTGTCTGGAACTGCTGATCAGTATTGGCTGCCACAGTCTGAGACTCGCACGCGAAAGTCGGCCTCGGTGAGGTCACTTCATCATCCGGAGAGAGGACAGGCTCTGGATCCGGAGTATCGACAGGAACCTTTGTCGACACACCCTGTGGCTCGTCGGAACATGCCGCAAAGGTAAAACCCACTGCGGCGATAAGCATATATTTGAAAAATTTCATAATGTAGATTATTTCTTAATTATCTCAACGTAAATGAGAATCCAATCAATATTCGATAATCAATTATTAAAGGCCCAATTATTAATTATTAACCATTAATTATTAATTATTAACCATTAATTATTAATTATTAACCTTTACCTCCCTCATCAATCCCAGCCGGGATTCTGGGTGAGACTGTAGTTTGTATGTTGGATCTCGTAAACAGGAATCGGCCAAAGAAGATCACGCGGTGCCTGGAAACGGATACCCTTGTCGGAAGATTCTCCCTGATTCGCCTTCTCATACATATCGGCATCATCGCCGGTATTATATTTTACAAACGTTCCGTTGGGTCCGAACAGATGTTCCATCACAGTCCTGCCATCAGCCTCTTTCCAGCGACGGATATCATATAGGCGACACTGCTCGAAAGCCATCTCAAGACGGCGCTCGGAGCGGATAGCCTGACGCAATTCATCGCCCGTCAAGGTTGAGGGAACGTCCGTCAGCTTAACACGATTACGAATCTTGTTAAGATAGATCCGGGCATTAGCATCATCGTTGGTCTCATTACAAGCCTCGGCATACATCAGCAAGACATCTCCATAGCGGAGGAGTCGTTGATTAAGGGCCTCCTTATCCAGAGTTCCATACAGCTCTGTGCGGTCGGCAAGAGGAATGAAATATTTACGGATGATTCGCGCAGACTTATGAATCTTAGGATCAATCAGATATGTTGAGAGACCCATCTGAGCTGTCCAGCCGAAACCGCCCTGCTCAACAGGCTTGCAGAATTCATTGTAAGCAGCATTGCCTTTGAATACACGGCGTCCGTTTTCCCATTCAACGGTTCCGAAGTTTCCGCAGCTTGCATTGTTTTCAGCAAACTTGCTGAATTGTGTTTCTCCGGCGATGGATGTACATCCGGTCTTAATGATTGTCCAGCGAAGACGTTCGGTATCTCCGGCGGCAATATAGGCATTCTCAAGATCTGAGGATGGCTGACACCAGCTCCAGCCGTCGCCAATTCCGTTTCGGCAGCCGGAAATAACCGGAATACTGTTACCGGTGGCATAATTCTTTCCGGCAAACATCGTCTGAATCTCGAACAGCGACTCCTTGTTGTTATTATGTTTCACCGACCACACATCTCCGAAATTCTCCATCAGGTCGTACTCACTCTCAGAAATTACCAAACCAAGAGCTTTCTTAGCTTCCGGGAAATTCCCATGATAGAGATACGCTTTGCCGAGGAATCCCAAGGCTGCTCCACGCGTGGCGCGACCCATATCGGCTGCCGCCCATTCACTCTTCTGAGGAAGGATTTCAGCTACCTCTGCGAACTCTTTCTCTATGAACTCATAGCAGGCATCCAGACTTGAACGTGTCACACCCTCCGCATTACTAATCGAGCTTGTCACCAAAGGAACTCCTCCGAAATTCTTTACAAGTTCGAAATAATACAAAGCACGGAGGAATCTTGCTTCAGCTATACGGATATTTTTAAGATTCTCATCCATCGAAGCCTGAGGTATGCGCTCAATGGCAACATTACATGAGGAGATTCCCTGATAGCGGGCTCCCCAGAAATTAGCGAGGATTCCGTTGCTCGGTGCGGTAGGATAGAAGTGACTCACCTCCCGGTATCCATCCTCCTGAGAAGTATTGCCATCCCAGGCATCATCTGTCACCATCTCCTCAAGGAGATACACCTGCTCAATCTGCCACCAACCATATTTACACAACTGGAAATAGCAACCTCCGATTGCGGCATCAACCTCCTCCTCGGTTTTGAAATATGTTTCCAGGTTCTCCTTTCCGCGGATGTCTTCGGTAAGGAAATCATCGCAGGAACAGAGCGTGAAGCTTGCGACCAAAGCCGCCAATATAATTGTCTTTTTCATTTCTGTTTTCCTTTAATCATTTTTAGAAACTGAAATCTATACCGAAAAGGAAAGTCTGAGGAGTCGGATACTGAACTTTGTTGATACCGACAGCAAGACACCCGCCGTCGGCGAAAGGAGCCTCCGGGTCCATACCGGTGTATTTGGTGATTGTAAAGAGATTTTGGGCCGAAACATAGAAACGCAGTTTGTAATCCTTCATTATGCTCGACGGAAGTGTGTAGCCGAGAGTAAGAAGTTTACAACGCATGTAGGAACCATCCTCCACATAGAAATCCGATACAGTCGACCAGTTCTGGTTAAGGTCGTTGTACGACAGGCGGGGATACTCATTGGATGTTCCCTCGCCACGCCACGATTTCTCATATGCACCGCGAAGCACATTCGAACCGCCATTTCCTGAATATCGGTTGCGCTGAACATTGAATATATCATTCCCGAATGTACCGTAGAAATTAGCGAGCAAGTCGAAATTCTTATAATAGAAGCTCATGTTAAGACCAAGTGTCAGATCGGGATAAGGATTACCGATGAAACGCTTGTCGTCATCCGTCAGCTTACCGTCACCGTCAAGATCAAGGAACTTGATATCTCCCGGCTGTGCATTGGGTTGGATAAGTTCTCCATTCTCGCCGGAATGTGCCAGCACTTCACTCCAGTTCTGGAAGATACCACCTGTCTTATAACCGAAGAAACGGGAAATCAGGCCGTTATCCTCATTGCGGATGATGTAGCTGTCGAGGATATTGCTGGCTTCAAGAATCGGGCCATCACCGGAGAATACAAGACCTTTGTTGCGTACACTGGAAAGCTGGACACCGATGTCGTAACGGAAATCTCCAACCTGATCACGCCAGTTTACTGAAAGTTCCCAACCGCGGGCACGCATCTCACCGATATTCTGGGTCACCGACCCGTACCACTGGCCAAGACCGAGCAACAGCGCACTCTGTTTGCCATAGAGCATATCATGTGATGTCTTCTGGAATAAGTCGAACGTCACGTTCAGGCGTGAGTTGAAAAGTGTAAGGTCAATACCGAAATCTATATCCTCCACCGTCTCCCAATGAAGATTCGGATTACCTGTGTTGCCCAGGATGGAGGAGGGATAACGGGTCGGAGTCACTCCATACACATAGTTCACGTCAGTATTCATCGTAGTGATATACGCATCCGAGGAGATATTCTGGTTACCGACCTTACCCCAGCCAAGACGGAGCTTAGCATTGTCGAGCCATTCACGCGTGTTCTCCATGAAATTCTCCTGTGAGAGACGCCATGCAACTGACACTGACGGGAATGTGGCATATTTGTTTCCTTTCGGGAAGCGGGAAGAGCCATCCGTGCGGACGGATGCCGTGAGGTAATAACGTGAGTCATAGTTATACATCACACGGCCAAGGAATGAAGCCAGTGAATTGGATCCCTTAGATCCTGCAGCCGATTGCTCACCAACACCACCGCTCACTTCATGAAGAAGATTGCTGTTGCCGGGCACCTGAGCACGGGCAGCCTCGTTCCACCAGTCTACATAACGCTCTGCAGTGAAACCTACCATCGCAGTCAGATTATGTTTCTCGGCAAATGTCTCCATATAAGTGAGAGTATTGCTCCAGCTCCAGTTGGTGCCATCCTTATAGTTTCTTCCAACTTTATTTTCCGGATTCTTCTCCAAAGCATCAATATCGAAAGCGACATCAAAATAGTCATTACGTTGGAACCAAATATTTGCACCGAATTGAGTGCGGAAGGTCAACTGCGGAATCGGATTCACCTGAATAAAAGGATTGATCAGGAATGTATAAGCACGTGTATGGTTATCCATTCGGGCAAGCGAACCGGCCGGATTCCAAGTCTGGTTGTTGTAGGAACGCTGGTAATTGTCCATCGGATTGGCAAGGTTCCACTGAGATTCGGGACGGAACACCGGAGTCGTGGGGTCCATCGCCATTGCGGCCTCAAAGAGATTCGGGGAGTTATCCCAGTTCTCCATGGTCGGAGCCAGATCAAGACCGGCTTTAAGCCATTTGGTAAAATTGAATTCAGTGTTGAGACGGATATTCAATTTATCCCAATAACCATAGCTGAACTGCGATTTATTATTGAAATATCCTGCCGAAAGGCTGTAAACATATTTCTCATTACCACCTCTGACATTGAGAGAATAATTCTGGATAAGGGCAGTCTCATTCACCACCTCATTCCACCAGTCGGTGCCGTCGACTGCTGAATAATTCTTATAGGGACTCTGCCAGAGAGGTGTCCTGTCATCATTTGTGTAACGGGCCTTGAAAACTTTCTCATACTCATCAGCCCATGCGATTTTTGGCTTCGGCACATGGTCGAAACCTACAGAAGCTGTGAAGTTCACATGAGTCTTTCCGGCTTTACCCTTTTTGGTTGTCACAAGGATTACACCGTTGGATGCACGTGTTCCGTAGATTGCAGACGCAGATGCATCCTTAAGCACCTCCATCGACTCGATATCATTATTGTTCAGGAAGTTGATATTATCGGAATTCATCGGAACGCCATCCACAACATAAAGAGGCGTCGAACCGTTTACAGAGGTAATACCGCGGATAATTACTTTCGGTGTAGCACCGGGACCTCCGGCGGAAGCGATCTGAACACCGCTAACCTTTCCCTGCAACGCTGTCATGGCGTTTCCCGTAGTAACCTCAGAGATTTCGTCTCCCTTTACTGTCGAGATGGAGCTGGTAAGGTCAGAACGCTTTGCCACACCATAACCAACCACTACCACCTCATTGAGTTCGGAAGAGGTCTCTTTCATCGCGATATTTACAAGTTCGCGACCATTCACGGGCACCTCCATAGTCTCGAAGCCGACATAAGAAACAACAAGTATACCCTTGGCCGGCACATTATTCAACACGTAATTTCCATCAAGGTCGGTGGCCGCTGCGATATTGGCCCCTTTCACCTTTATGGTAGCGCCGATCAGAGGCTCATCATCCGTGGCCGACGTTACCGTTCCCTTTACCGTGAGCGTCTGTGCTGACAAGCTTGTCAGACCCATGAACGCTAAAAGTAGGAATAATAATCTATATTTCATGATATGATATGTCTTTTGGAGACTCATTTAAACCTTTTATCGGCCGACAAAAGGTTTAAATGAGTCCTTCGGGTTATTTTACGGGTAGCAGCTTGATTCTTTCTGCATGAGCATCAAACCAGATGCGATATTTTCCGGAAGTCGGGATAGTGCATTTCACCTTAATATCAGGCACAAATCTTTTGGCATACCCTTCATTGATAGCGCCCCATGTGTCAACATTGAAGGCTGCACCGTTATTTTCAGGATACATATACTTGAATTGGGCAGGATCCACGTTCACATACTTATATTCAAAATATGCACGGTTGTTGCTGAAGTGTTCTGTGTCGGGGAAGTAATATCCGTAATATTGACAGCGGCTCGGATCGGCGGCATCATCTACACGCCATGCCGTATAATTCCACCATCCGTCATGATGCCAGTTGTGGAGGAGCCATTCATCCATTTCACCGGCCTTCAGCTCCCAATCCTCGGATACCCATATATGGGGATTCTTCGTATCCCGAACCATACGTACCTGTATCTCTTTCGGACTATCGTATGTCGGACCGAAATACCACTCACGCCATTCAACTTCGGCAGGCTTATCCCAGTTTGCCCATGTGTTGAGGTCGTTCTGGCCGTAGTGCAGATTCTGGATGGGATCAACAGCCTCCGCAATTGAATAAGGAGTGACCTTATAACTGCCTGTCTTTGTATTGACATCAATCTTGTAATATACCCCACCTTTGTCAAGGGTTATCCTACCGGACACCTCCGGATCATCGGCCAGCACTGACTCATCCTCAGGATCCGGCCCGAAACAGATAGGAAGGAAGTCGGTCTTCTGAGGGATAAACCGAATCTGGGTTCCTGCGGTGGAATTGTAGTATCTTACGCTATATTGATAAGGACCGACATGATCCATTACCATCGGAACCCCGAAAACATCACTGTTAAGTTCCTCGGCTGTTGACACATCCGCAAGATAGAGACGCTCAAAGTCCGGAAGATTCTGAACCTTCACAAGCGACTTGATCTCGGTGCTCCTCACCTCATCATCCTGAGCCGGCATATCATAAGCCTTGATGGTCAGGTTGTAATTCTTGGGAGTGGAGGGGAGTTCAAGCTTGTTGGAATAAGATATCTTCGGCTCTCCATTTGCCTCGATACGAACCGGATAACCATCCACACCCTCAAGATCAACCTCGATGTAGTCAAGGTTTCGGTTATCCTCAACGGTAAATTTCAGGTTAAACATCGTCTTATCCTTGATAAGCACTGTAACCTCCGTATCAGGCGACTGGAGGAATGTCGGAGCCTGGAAATCAGCATCAAAAGTTACAAGCACCTCGCGTGTGTCGCTCTTTCCGGCCACGTCTGTCACAGTAACCTCAATGGTATAGCTCCCGGAGAAGTCGGTGAGATAATCTGGCTTCACGGTGTATGAATAGTCCAGATCATACTCCGTGAGAGGCTTCTTATACAGGGCTATGATATCAATCTCCTTATCCAGGCTCAAACCCGGACACACCAAATGAATGGACTTGATTCCATCCTTGTCGGCGATCGTACCCTGAATGTTGAATTTCAGATCATAGTCAGTGCGTATGCGGCTCAATGCAAGAGTGATCTGCGGAGCCTCGCCATCTACCACCGGCCATTTCTCATCATCATTGGAACATGCCGTCACACCTATAAGCGCAGACGACAGCACTAAGCTTTTAAGCAAAAACTTAAATGTCATAATGTCAGGTAAATGATAGGTTAACTTATTATATTTAATTATTTTCGATTTTGTTCGCTATCACTGATTTTGTTCAAAATGAGCCCATTAAATCTTCTTAAGTAGCTGTTCATATAGCTTGTGAGCCGCATACATATATAATTATAAGTAGTCGAATTTTAATTTGAATAGCTACTGACATAATGAAAAAATATGAGTTCAATCCACAACCGGCTTTTTGCCTTGATTAAAAAGGAGTCCTTGACTCGAATCACATGAGTTTTAGCCTACAAAAATAAGCATGATTTCTTTATTTACAAAAAAATCATGCTTAATAACATATATTTACAGCGAGGAGTCTTCTTTCTCTCAATCCTTCTCCTCTGCAGCAAACTCCATAAGGTAAGCCTTGATGAAATCATCAATCTCTCCATCCATCACGCCATTCACGTCGGAAGTCTGATAATTGGTACGATGATCTTTCACCCTTCGGTCGTCAAAGACATAACTTCTTATCTGGCTTCCCCATTCTATCTTCTTCTTTCCGGCCTCGACCTTGGCTTGCTCCTCCATGCGGTGTTGCAGCTCTTTGTCATACAATATGGAGCGAAGCTGACGCATGGCATTCTCCTTATTCTTTGGCTGGTCGCGTGTTTCCGTATTCTCAATGAGGATCTCCTCCTCCTCCCCGGTATAAGGATCCTTGTATTGATAGCGCAGCCGGACTCCGGATTCCACTTTATTCACATTCTGACCTCCGGCACCTCCCGAACGGAATGTATCCCATGATATTCTTGCTGTCTCAACATTCACCTCTATCGTGTCGTCTACCAAAGGAGTAACGAACACAGAGGCAAAAGATGTCATTCGCTTACCCTGCGCATTGTAGGGACTCACACGGACAAGACGGTGAACACCATTCTCACTCTTCAGAAAGCCATAGGCATAGTCCCCTTCAATATTTATTGTCACCGATTTGATTCCGGCCTCATCCCCATCAAGGATTTGCGCTATGGAGGTCTTGTAACCGTGACGCTCCGCATATCTCAGGTAAAGACGCATGAGCATCGAAGCCCAGTCCTGACTCTCGGTGCCGCCGGCACCGGAATTTATCTTAAGAACCACACCAAGCTTATCCTCTTCCCGACGGAGCATATTACGGAGTTCGAGTTTCTCTATCTCTTTGATAACAGCTTCATACTGCGCATCAACCTCCTCCTCAGTCACAAGCTCCTCCTTAACGAAATCAAATGCGAGGCGAAGTTCCTCCGCCTGTTTCTCCAGCTCCGTATAGGAATCTATCCAGAAATGAAGTTCCTTGATTTTCCTCATCTGGGCCTCAGCTTTGTCGCGGTCATCCCAGAAATCCGCAACATGGGTGCGGAGCTCCTCCTCCTCTACCTCTATTTTTTTAGTATCTATGTCGAGGTATCTCTTGAGGGCTGCCGTGCGCTCCTCAACCTCCTTTAATTGTTCGAGAGTTATCACTTATTCTTGGATTTTGATTGCTGTTGTTGGTGTTATATGGATCTTATACGACTTATAAAACATATACGACTTATAAAACATATACGATTTATAAGACTTATAAGATTTATCCGATTTATTTGACCCTTATCCTCATTCCTCATACATCTTCTCAATCTCGGCTGCATAGCGCTTAGCCACCACCGGGCGCCTCACTTTCATCGTATTGGTCACCTCGCCGTTCATAATAGAGAAATGATGGGGAAGAAGTGTGATCTTCTTGATTCGCTCATATCCGGCCACATCGCTCTGCAACGCATCTATTTCCGACATCACAAAGGCAACGCTGCGCGGATCTGCACATAAGGATGCAGAATCGCTGTCATCTATCCCTTTGCTCTGAGCCCATCTGCGCAGCTGCGATAAGTTAGGCACCACCAATGCCGTGACATACTTGCGCTGATCCCCTATCACTGCCACCTCATCTATATATTTGTTCTCGGCAAGACGGCTCTCCATCATCTGCGGAGCCACATACTTTCCGTTAGAGGTCTTGAAAAGGTCTTTCACACGCTCGGTGAGCACCAGAGCACCCGAATCTGTGAAATGCCCCGCATCTCCGGTGCGGAAATACCCATCTTCTGTAAAAGCAGCAGCATTAGCCGCCGGATTATTGTAATAGCCCGGAGTGACGGTTGCACCTTTTACAAGTATCTCACCATTGTCATCTATC
Organism: uncultured Sangeribacter sp.; assembly: GCA_964499025.1. Taxonomy (GTDB): domain Bacteria; phylum Bacteroidota; class Bacteroidia; order Bacteroidales; family Muribaculaceae; genus Lepagella. The sequence goes on along the minus strand of CAZCJC010000003.1, from coordinate 60,446 downwards.
CTGACCTTGATGCCGGGAAGCGGATTCCCTACAGTACCTATTTCATATCCCACCTCCGGAAAACAGCTTACAGTTGCGGTAGTCTCGCTAAGTCCATAACCCACGATCACATCGATTCCTACCGAACGTAGGAATTCACAGATACGGTCGCTCAGAGGGGCACCGGCCGTAGGGAAGAAATTGGGATTCGGAATTCCTATGGCATGTTTAAGTTTGAGAAAAATCTTCTTATCCCAGAAACCATACTCTTTCTCAAGAATCCATGGCACTTTCTTACCCCGACGTTTGTAATCAATATTTCTCCTCTTTCCAACCGCGATTGCCCGGCCAACCATCATCCTCTGGATCTTACTCATTCCGGCTATCTTCTCCCGGACTCCGGCGTAAACCTTTTCCCAGAAACGTGGCACACAACACATAAGGTTGGGCTGAACGGTATGGATAGTGTCGGTTATTAGGCGTGGATCATAATTCACTGCGATCGCCACCCCCCTGGTGAGACAGAAGAAACACCATGCTTTCTCCAGGATATGCGACATCGGGAGGAACGCCATCGACAGATCGTCATCGTTAATGGCCGTCAGCACCTCCAGATGGACCTTCATAGCTGCATCATAATTGGAATGAGTGATCACCACCCCTTTCGGCTCCCCGGTGGTTCCCGACGTATAGATCAGCGTCGCCATATCCTCCGGCAGAGCTCTCTCGCAGCGGGCCTCCACCTCCTTGACAGTGGCTTCGGAGGCTCCCATGCCGAGACGCACGAAATCATCCCAGAATATCGTCACCGTGTCATCCTCAAAAAGATCAAGTCCGTCATTCTTGAACACAACTATCCTGACGATTGAATCCTTATGGTTTTTCCAATAATTATAGGCAAGTGGATACTGATGGCGGTCTCCCACAAAAAGAACGCGCGCACCTCCGTCAGAAACTATGAAGTCATATTGCGACTGAGAGCTGCTTGAATAGATTGGTATGGCCGAGAGCCGGTTTTTAAATGCTCCGAATTCTGTGATAAGGATTTGAGGGGTATTGGGTGAACAGATTGCAATTGTGTCCTTTTCAATAAGCCCGAGTTCTGCCAATGCTTTGGCTGCCACATCCACCTGAAGAGCGAAATCGCTCCAGGATGTCGAGAGCCATTCCCCATCCTTACGCCAGCAGAAGCGGTAAACCTCACGGTCTCCATACTTCCTGCCATTCCGGGAAATCATTTCTACCAGTTTATTTGCCATATCTATACTGTTTTTGCACCCTGCATCTACTCCCTAAGTAGCTTGCAGGGTGCAAAGTTAATCATTTTTAATGGCCCAGCCAAATATGGGATGAGTTAGTCTGCCACCCCCGACACCTCCATTTCTATAAATGGAGCTTAGAAGAGATCGCGAAGACGCGTTTTGTCTCCACTCCATTTGTGATCTTTAGGGAAAGGCTTGCCCGACCACGCCTTGCGGTTTGTCCAGTCGGTCGGCGCATCGCTCCAGAACGGATGAGTCGCCGGGAGTCCCAGAGGAAGGAATGACAAGGAGGTCATGTAGAGAGAGCCGTTGTTTGTATACCAATCGGCAATGTTGGGCTGGCGCCCGGCAAATCCGATCGTGAGGAAACCCTTCTCATTGAAATTCTCCTTGCCGTCAAACATATTGTGCATCACCGCCGTCAACGCAGCGCGCACCTGTCCCGGAGTCATTCCCTCAGGCAACTTGTCATACCATGCCATCATGGCCAGCGGCTGCATGGCGGCCATTCGGTAAGGGATCGAACGCCCGAAAACCGGGAAGGTACCCTCGGGAGAGATGAGTCTTTCAAGCACCACGGAATATTTCTGCGCGCGTTTCATAGCCTGATCATAATATTTAGGATAATGGATTCTTGTTTTAGCCCCTGCATCTTTCATATTCTGCAAGGTTTCAAGATACATCGGATGAAACACAAAACTGCTGTAATAGTCAAAGGCAAAATCCGGCCCGTCGGCATACCATCCGTCGCCCGTGTACCACTCCTCAGTCTTACGTATGGCCGAATTAACCCTATATTGGTCGTAAGGAGCCCCGGCTTTTGCAAGAAAACTCTCTATCATGGAGGAGAAAAGAAGCCAGTTTGTATAAGGGGGGTCTATCTTCCGAAGCTGTGTGAATTCCTTTATATATCTATCCTTGGTGATCTGATCAAGAGGTTTCCACAACGCATCGTATCCACGCACGAAACTCTCTGCAAGATAAGCCGCATCTACCAATGCCTGGCCCTCTCCGCTCCAATGAAGATAGTCCGGGCTATCCGGATCAACTGCGTTCGCATAGCTTTTGAGGGCCATCTCCCGCAGCTCCTTCCTCATCTTCCCCTCTTTCGTATCGTCATCGGGAAGTGAGAGCCAGGGAGCGATACCGGCCATAAGCCGTCCGAAAGTCTCCATGTAGGTCACTTTCTTGTTTCTTCCGTCCCAGTTCGGGCTTACCTCCACAAGCATATTCTTCTGAAGATTCCCTTCGGCCATGTTGCTCAGCACCGGATAAGCGATCCGGTAAGCCAGATCTGTCCAATAATCGCGGTCGGCATTCTCCTCTTTTTCCAGCCATCTCACATACTCACATGCTGCTAACAGGAAAGCACCCACGCCAAAATCAGAGGTAGACTTACTATCCACAACCTGTCCCGGGATAGCCTTCTCCCCTATCGGCTGAACATATCCTACACTTCCATCCTTCTGCAAAGCCTTGTTGCGAAGATAATCCCAACCTTTCAAAGCCGCGTCAAGATATTTCTTATCTTTAAGGTATCCATTGTTGATTCCCCAGAGAAGACCATAAGTAAAGAATGCCGTCCCACTTGTTTCCGGTCCCGGTGCATGCTCAGGATCGAGCATCGACCGTGTCCAGTAACCCTCCGGTTGTTGGCTCGCAACCACAGCATCGGCAAGTCTCCTATATTTTTTCTCAAAGAAATCGCGATGCTTGTAATCGGCCGGAAGATCAGCGAGAACCTTTGCCAAACCCGCCAGCACCCAGCCGTCACCACGAGCCCAGAAATCCTTCTTCCCGTTTGCACTCTTATGCTTGGGATAGGTATATTTACCGTCACGGAAATAGAGACCCGTCTCCTCATCGAGCATTATACTGTCGCTAACCAGGATATATTCATATAGTTTGTCAAGATATTTCTGATTACCCGTGATTTTATGAAGCTTGGTCATCACCGGCATAACCATATACAATCCGTCGGCCCACCACCAGTAATCATCGTTTGGCGTCGACATCTGATATTCCATCACCTCCCGCGCGCGCTTTATACGCTTATCATCGGGCAGGATGTTGTATAGGTCGGCATAAGTCTGAAAGCATATCTGCCAATCGCCGAAGAGCACATGGTTGTCAGTCTCCCCGTAATTATACTTCCACTTGCTGCGGTCGCGCCCCTTGGCACCCTGCCAATCATTATGCTGGGCCCACGCCAGCGAATAGTCGAGATAATCAGGATTCCCGGTAAGGCGATAGGCCTCCATATTCCCCGTATGATAGGCGGCCACATGCCAGAATGGCCAAGCCTCCGGAGAATGTTTCCGCTGCCACTCCCCGTTCACCCTGTCGATGATTCCTCTCACCTCCTTCGCCTCTTTCTGCCGGCTCTGCGACTTCCCGTTTTTCTCAACGGCCGCATTTCCCGCACAAGGAAGTAGAACTCCCACCATCGCCACCAACATCCCAACTTTCTTAATCAGCTTCATGATATCACAATTAAATTCCAAGAATAATCCTCCATCCCTAATCCCTATAACCTAACACCTAATCCCTAACACCTAATCCCTTCAAAAAGGTCGCGTGAAGGCAGCGCGCTGCCCCCCTAAGTCCACCTCCACAACGCAAAGATAATTAAAAAAACCGATTAATCTTTAGTAAGCTCGAACTTCTTTCCGTCGGCCTTGATATTGCTAAAATCGAAGCCAGCGGTTACATAATCCGGAGAATCGGCATTCTTATAGAATCCTCTTTTTGTTGACACATCCACATTTCTCACGGTAAGATTGTCAACCCGTGAAACAGGCATATCTTCCCGGTCAAGCCTGTTATAAAACTGAGTCCAGGCACTCACCTCTATACCGTTACGCACATCCCCCTTTATGTTCTCCACCAGCACATCGCGATAATGCTGGGGTGTATCAGGCCGCATCTTGAACAGCACTATATGATAAGTATCCTTAAAATCGCAGTCTCTGAGAATCACATTCCGGCAATCCCAGGCCTCGCTGCCAAAAGTGATTCCTGAATTGCATTTGCCGAATGAACAGTTCTCAACCAGTACGCGCGAATTTCCCCCATTGTTGGGATCCTTGTCAACATATGTACCCTTACCACCTTTCAGGCACACCGCATCATCGTTTACATTCATGTAACATCCATTCACCAACACATCCGAACAGACATCGAGGTCAAGGGCATCTGTGCTCGGGCCCTTAGGATAACCGTCTGTTTTCGCCCAGATATAGTTGTCAAGATATTTAATCCGGTTACAACGATAGAGATGATTAGTCCAGAATCCGGAATTCACCAACCTGACATTACTTACCTCCACATCATTGCTGTTACTTATATAAATCAGCCGAGGGCGTAAGGCCTCTAAATTCGTGCAGTTTGGATTCACCTTCCGGCGGAGCCAGAACTCATCCCAGAAACGCCAGCCATTGCCATCGATCGTGCCAGGGCCGGTGATTGTGAAACCATCCACACCATCAGCATTCACAAGTGCGGCAAAATAATCGATGGTCTGTCCCTCAAGACGAGTCTTGACAATCTTATAATTAGTTATGGCATCGCTCCCTTTCAGCCTACCCCCCTTCTCAATATTGAGATGAGTACCCGGCTTGAAAAAGAGAGAGCCACTAAGGTATACTCCCTCAGGAATAGTAACGACTCCCCCTCCGTTTTCTGCAGCAAGATCAATCACCTTCTGGATAGCATCTGTCTGTATGAGGGTAGAATCCCCCTTCACCACTCCATAATCTGTCACCACATACCTCTTCCCCAATTTGTCAGGACTCACCGGCTTTGTCCCGGCAAACCACCCCTCGATAACCGATCCGTCGGGCCATAAATCTCTCCTCCCTTCAGGTATGACGCCGGTTTCGGCTGCCACTGCGCCAAAAACCATCAATAGCATAAAAATCCCTCCCAATACTTCTCTCCTCATAACTTTCTCTATAATTATTTCCTATAATTTAGGCATTATATTTCCTTTTTTTGCCAAAAAATTATTGCTCCTTTCTCCCTCTGTTATTTCCGCTCCTATTCTTTCTATTCTATTTTCTCTCCCTGAAAGCGGTTTGTCGTCAGGCGATACTTCTAAAATTCCGGCGATACTTCTAAAATATCTTAATATGCCTAAAGGGTAACTCCTGTTTTGAAAATAGCTATCTCCTTCGCCCCGGAAAGTTCATGTCGGGCATAAACTCCGTCGGCCGTGGCTATCACTTTGTCCACAAGCCGCGACAACGCATGTGCCTCAGTCTCATCCTCAACTATGCGGCCGGCATTGAAGTCTATCCAATTTCCCTTCTTTCTTGCCAATGCTGAATTGGTTGAGATCTTGAGTGTGGGAACAAAGGTTCCGAAAGGGGTACCCCTCCCTGTTGTAAACAAAACCATCTGGCACCCGGATAATGCCAAAGCGGTGGAGGCCACCAAGTCGTTCCCGGGTGCCTGCAGAAGATTCAGTCCACTTTTTTTCGACGGCTCCCCATATTTCAAGACATCCATTACCGGCATCGAGCCCCCTTTCTGGATGCACCCGAGCGACTTCTCCTCCAATGTTGTGATTCCACCCTCTTTGTTCCCGGGAGATGGATTCTCATAAATCGGTTGGCCGTAGCTCCGGAAATAATCCTTAAAATCATTTATCAATGAGACCGTGGCCCTGAATACTCCTTCATCTTTCCCTCTGTTCATAAGTATGGTCTCGGCTCCGAACATCTCCGGGACCTCAGTCAATACAGCCGTTCCGCCATGCATCACAAGCCAATCGGAAAAAAGTCCTACAAGGGGATTGGCTGTAATCCCCGACATCCCGTCCGATCCTCCGCATTTGAGCCCTACCTTAAGCTTGGCTACCGGCAACGCCTCCCTACGGTCGACCCTCATACGCCCGAGAAGTCCCTTACAAAGCTTAACTCCCTCCTCCACTTCATCTTCCACATCTTGAGCTACAAGAAACCGCACACGTTCCTCATCATAATCACCCATGGCCTCGCGAAGGGCCGACAACTGGTTGTTCTCACATCCGAGCCCCATCACCAGTACACCTCCGGCGTTTGGATGACTCGCAAGAGCCGCAAGCGCTTTCCTGGTATTGGCATGGTCTTCTCCTAACTGCGAACACCCGTAATTGTGAGTAAACGCTCTGACATCATCTACGCCGGAAAGATCGCACTCCTCTTTAAGCCGCCTCACGATCAGGTTCGCCTGACCATTGACACACCCGACCGTGGGAATGATCCAGAGTTCATTTCTAATACCCATCTCTCCGCCCCGACGCAAATAGCCATTGACAGTTACCTCCTCTTCAACCTGCGTCATAGTCATCTCCACAGGGGAATAACTATACTCCGGATCCACATTCAGGCCTGTTGTCAGGTTATGAGAATGGATCCACTCCCCCATCTTGATATCAGATGTAGCAAATCCTATAGGATAGCCGTATTTGATTACACGCTCCCCACTTTTTATAGGTTGCAACGCAAATTTATGTCCCCTCTTTATATCCGAGGCAAGGGTAATCTCCCTATTGCCCACAGATACCTTTTCCCCTTTTGAGAGACCCTCTTCATCAAGCACGACCGCTACATTGTCTGCCTGATTGATCTGAACATATCTTTTCATGACTGATCTGCAAGAAATTGCTTTAAGGCTGAATTTATACCGTTCTTCCTGATTTGTTCCAGATAAATTGCCACGTGATCGGAAAATCCCGGCACAAGCTTGTCGAAATCCTGAAGGAAGATCCCGCTTTCACTCACAATCGACTTTACGGTAGATGCCAAATCATCATCATTCCAATGCGAACGGATATATTCCACATGACTTTCATTATCCTGCGGGTCGAAACCTGATGCAGGGGCATACAAGGCAAGTAGGGCGGCGAAAGTGAACAGCTCATGATCCGAAAGCATTCCTCTCTTGTCCCAATTATCCTTCACTGTGTCGAAGTTACGAGATTCCCATTTTGATAAGGAATTGAGAGAAATTGATTTCAGCATATGACGGATATAAGGATTATAGAAACGTTCAAGTATGCCGTTAGAGAACGTTTCGAGCTCCGACCTCTCCCCATCTATCACGGGCAAAACTTCCTTACTCACCATACTGCTGACAAAACAATTTATGTCGGGGGTGTTGAAAGCATCCAGCACTGTCTCGCAACCAGCAAGCAAAGCAATTGCTACCATCCCCGTGTGCGAACCATTCAGAATCCTCACTTTCTTATCGCGAAATTCTTTGATCGTAGGGATAAAAAGGAGATGCAATCCCGCCTTGTCAAGAGGTAACTCTTCTCGCAATGCCTCGGCGCCATCCCCTCCAATAGCCCACAGATGATAAAGTTCACCTTTCACCACAGCGTTGTCATCATATCCCAACTCAGCCTTTACTGTTTCTGCATCTTCCGGCGCCCCGGACACAATCCGGTCGACAAGGGTATCGACAAACACACATGCCCGTTTTACCCATTCAATAAAATCAGGTCCTAAATTCGCCTTCTCAGCATGTCGCAACACATACTCCTTAAGCTTGCTTCCATTATCCTCAATCAGCTCACAGCATATGAAATAAACACCTTTCGATTCATCACCTTTGAAATGATTGAAACGTCGCCATAGAAGATTTGTCACCTTCCCCGGAAACGTGGAGGGGATATCGCAGAGTATGTCATCCTTATCAAAACGGATTCCGGCTTCCGTGGTGTTCGAAACCACAAACCGCAATTCCGGAGAAAGGATAATCCTCTCATATTCGGCTTTGTCATCCGGGGTCAAGACCTCCTCCACTACGGTTATGAGACGGTTTTCCCTCTTTGCCTCCCCATTTTCAATCCCTTCAAGGCAGACATGAAAAAGGGAATCCTGATTCCTTAGAGCTTCGATTGTGGCATTACTCCCGACACGCGGCTTGACAATAGCCACACCAAGATCTGTGACTCCCTTCTCATTGGCTATATCAAGTTGCCAGTCAACAAATGCGCGCAGGAAATTTCCCTCGCCGAATTGGAGAACACGAATCGGCCTGTGTGTGCGGCTAACGGTAGAATTATTGAGTTGCTTCATAATCTGGTCATAAATGGTTATCCTTAATTTAAAATGAAAATCCTGATGGCAGACACACTCACAAGATTCCCATGATAATCTCAAGACTTCTATGCAAAGATAAAAAATATTTCTAAATCGCATGTTTTAAATGGGATATTTGCAGATTATTTTGTAAGTTTACACTGTGAATTCATCGAATTCACTTATAATTCTCTATCTTATGAAGAAAATCGTTTTAGCTGCTCTCTGGGCACTCTCATCTCTGATTTGCCCGGCCAATATAAACGCTGACTCTAAAATACCCGATGTGAAATGGGATGCGCATAGCCTGATCATTGATGGCAAACGCGTAATGCCCGTGATGGGTGAGGTGCATTACTCAAGGATTCCCAAAGAGGAATGGAGAGATGAGGTAAGGAAAATGAAGGAGGGTGGCGTAACGATAATTGCTGCTTACGTTTTCTGGAATCATGTGGAGGAGCAGGAGGGAATCTTCGACTGGAGCGGTCAGCGTGATCTCCGCTCTTTCCTTGAAATATGCAAGGAGGAGGATATGCCGGTGGTATTGCGCCTTGGCCCGTTCTGTCACGGAGAGGTACGCAACGGCGGTATCCCCGACTGGGTGTTCAAAAACGGTTGCAAGACTCGCGAAGAGAATGAGCAGTTCATGAAATATGCCGCCGCCCTTTATCGCCAGATATTCTCCCAGGTGCAGGGACTACAATGGAAAGATGGCGGACCTGTGGTCGGTGCCCAATTCGACAACGAATATCGCGGACACGGGAGCTACCTGATGACTCTCAAGAAAATAGCGACCGACATAGGCTTCGATCTTCCCTTCTATACCCGAACGGGATGGCCCGAACTAAAATCCCCCGTCCCTTACGGAGAACTTATCCCTTTATATGGAGACTATGCCGACGGGTTCTGGGACAGATCGCTCAAAGAAACTGCCGGTAACTATTACAAAGCATTCAACTTCCGTCCTTACCGGGCATCTACCGCGATTGCCACAGAGCAATTGGGCGCACAAAAAGAGAACGCAGCTGCAGGTGATGGCGACTACCCTTATTTCACGTGTGAACTGGGAGGAGGAATGGTCACTGCCTATCATCGCCGTCCATATATCTACCCCGAGGATGCTTATTCTCTCGCAATGGTGAAACTTGGTAGCGGCAGCAACCTGCTCGGCTACTACATGTATCATGGCGGAACCAATCCGGAGGGTCACCTCACCACACTCAATGAGAATCAGCGCACACCGGCCACCAACTACAACGATATGCCGGTGAAGAATTATGACTTTCAGGCTCCCTTAGGTGAATTCGGGCAGAAAAATCCACATTATTATATGCTCCGTCCACTCCATATCTTCATGAAGGATTACGGAGAGACACTTGCTCCGATGGAGCCTACCTTCCCGATGCCTACTGATATTGAGAAAGGTGATGACTCGGCTTTGCGTTGGTCCTACCGCAGCCTTGGAGACAGCGGATTCATATTTGTCAACAATTACGAACGCTTGCAAGACCTCTCCGCAAAAAAAGGTATCCGGTTCCGGATGGGCGATATAACCTTCCCTGCCAAATCAATCACGATTCCTGCAGGCACGATGTGTATATTCCCCGTAAACATCGACGGTATCCGGTACGCCACCGCCCAACCCGTAGCACGCCGTGACGGCAAGATCTACCTTCAACAGATAGAGGGAATACCCACAGAAATAGCCATAGATGGGAAAGTATTGAAAAACCTGAAACCTAAAGGTCTCGACACCCCTGTATACAAAAACATCTATCTGATAGACCGTCAGACAGCCGAACGGCTATATCTCGAAGAACAACCCGAGGAAATCGAGCCGATGGAAGTGACATTCACCAAAACGACTGAAGCCGGCTCACCAAGGAAGATAACAATGGGAGTTCAGAAAGTAGCCGAGGCTCCCGTAGATAAGGACTTCGAAAACGCAGCAGTATACAAGATCGATTTGAAGAACATGCCCGCAGACAGAGCCGCTCGACTCCTTGAGATAAACTATCGCGGTGACGTGGCGCGACTCTACGCCCACGGCAACCTGATAGCCGACAACTTCTACAACGGACGCCCCATGCTCTACGGCATCTGGCGACTGCCCGCCGACTGCACAGAGTTAGAACTCCGCATCCTTCCCCTCCAGCTCTCGATGCCCATCTACCTTCCCCGCGAAGCTGATCCCACCCCCGGCGAGCGCCTCTCCTCCGTCACCCTGCGCTAACACCCGGCCAATCCCCTCAACTCTCCTCATCCTTTGCCTCAAAAAGGTTGCGTGATGGCAGAGCGCTGCCCATTCTCATTCGTCCCCATCTTCCTCCCCCTCACCACTAAGTAATCGGTCGAGAGCGAACAAAGCCATGGGGCATTCCTGCGCAGCCGATAGTTTATACCATTTTATCGCCTCATTCATATCCTTACTGACAATCCTCCCGTTTTCATACATATCTCCTAAAAGCGCCTGACTTTCCGGATCACCACCCTCCGCAGATTTAAGGTAGAGCCTCAAAGCTTCCTGAGTGTCCTTAGGCACCCCGAATCCATTCTCATACATATACCCCAGAATCCCGGTTGCCCTCAAATCCCCATTATCAGCAGCCTTACGATACCAATTCACAGCCTCCACATAATCTTTACGCACCCCATCCCCATTACTATACATGAGTGCCATATAGCGACACGCATCATTATCCCCACCCTCTGCAGCCATACGCAGCCACTTCTCGGCCTCGCGGAGATCCTGATTCACACCGACTCCATCGTAATAGGCATAGCCGAGGCTACTCTTTCCCGGGATATAACCATTCTCCGCTGATCTCTTGTACCACCTGAACCCCTCCTTCTCAAAGTATTTATAATCCCCTCCGAGCAATCCCAAACCATACAGATCCCCCAGCCAATACTGAGCCTCACCATCCTCCTGAATACTCAGAAACAGATCACGCGCCTCCGCATACAAGCTATCCCTATAAGCCTGTTTCCCCCGCTCCAGAATCTCCCTGATTTCCGCAGAAGTCCGCTCCGGAGCCTCAGTTCCGGTTTCTTCACAGAGAGCAACGAACCCACACCAGTGCAATAAGATTAGAAATAATATTTTACTCTTCATATATCAAGTGTGTTATCTTTGATAAGAGACAGCGTCGGAATACTTTGACTCCGGCACTGCCTCTAATTACACTAAGTTTGAAACGAAGTTTCTGAATTCTAAATCAGCTTCAGCAAATCTCCGATATGGCTCTTGTGTGCCGATTTTAGGATCTCTTCGGCTTTATCTTTGTCGGCCACAGGAACACCCTTACCATCCTCATAGCAGGAGGCGTAGCGTTTGGCCGCATTCTCGGTCAATTGGCCGTGGAGATCTGCCTTTGCATACCATTCGACAGCTTTCTGATAGTTTTGATCCACTCCACGACCTTCAAAATAAATATCGGCAAGGGCACATTCTGCCGGTCCATAACCGGCCTCAGCCGACTTGGTGAAATAATCCACGGCGGTGGCCATATCCTTATCTACCCCTTTCCCCGCTTCATAAAGTCCCCCGAGGATATACATAGCCTGAGGATCACTCTTCGCCGCATCCGTCAAAAGTTTGACACCTTTCTTCATGTTATGCTTCGCATAGCCGGCGTTCGCGAGAATGGCTGCCTCCATTACCTTTCCATCGGTAATCTTCGCCTTTCCCACTGTCTTGAACTCTTTGATTGCTGCCTCATAATCCTTGGAGGCATAGGCTTTCATACCTTTCAGATAGGCAAGGAAGGGTGTATTCTGTAAAGAAGTCTGGACCAGAGTCCTGAACGCATTCCCCTCTCCGTTTGCCACTGCCTCAGAATACCAATACAGCGCTTTATCGTAATTCACAGCCGTGCCGTTACCCTCTCGATAACGTTGAGCCACATCCCACTGTGCCTTGGCAACCCCTTTTGCTGCTGCACGCTCATACCACTTCACGGCCTGCTCCTCATTGCGGGTAAGGCCATTACCCTCCGAATAACAGTTGCCTACATAAAGCATAGCCAACGGGAAACCGCCCTCTGCAGCCTTAAGAAGGAAATTGGCTCCCTCTTTCTTATCCTGTTTCACGCCGGTTCCCTCTACAAGAAATTTACCGTAATAGAAAGAGGAGGCAACATCTCCATTCCCGGCTGCCTTCTTAAACCATGACGCAGCCTCCTGCATCTTCTTTGCCGAAAGGAGAATAATTCCAAGGTCACGCTGAGCCGGCACACTGTTCTTCTCAGCAGCTCTCTTAAGATAGGGAAGAGCTTTTGCGGGATCCTTCGATACACCCTCCCCATTCTGATAGCATGCAGCTATCAACATATTACTGAATATATTACCCTTGTTTGCCCGCTCCACATTCTGATTGAAAAGAGCCTTGTTTCCACCCTTGATCGAACGGAGATACAGCTTGCTCGCCTTCAGGGAATCGGCTGCTACGCCGTGACCCGTCTCATAACAGAGACCCATGTTCCCTATTGCGCGAACATCCCCCTGCTTTGCAGATTTTGTCCACCATTGCAAGGCCTCGGAATAGCTCTGTTTCACATGTCTACCCTTGTAATACCAGCCTCCCACCTCATTCTGAGCCGAGGCATCACCCTTCTTGGCAAGAGCAAGGATATTTTTAATACTGTCGGTAGCTTCCGAGAGAGTCTGTTGTGCTTTCACTTCCAAAGAAAGAAAAAGCAGGGAAGCCACGCCTATTGAGAATAAAACTTTACGCATCGGATATAGTATTTTTAGGAGCCACTTAAGCGTTTAGGATATCATCGAGCACATCCGTATCATCAATCGTCGGTTCGTTCTGAGCCATAAAATCGTCATAACCGTGATCATCAGACCCTGAGCAAACAGCGCCCCAATCATCAGACTCATCGATACCTGCTATCATTATATCATCGGCCGACGCGATGATCGGATCACCCAAGATCGGTTCCGGCCCATCATTCATAGCCATACCATGATGGTGATCAGCAGCTCCTACTGATATAGTTGCCTCCTCCACATCATCAATTCTGATTTCGTTGGGATCGAACTCAGTCGGTTCTTCGATCTTATCATCCGCTGCTGCAGCATCGGTAGTCTTTTCAGGAGCAGGATTCACCGCAGCTCCACCCATAGTCGCTTCGGCTACGACATCATCAGCCAGTTCCTGATGATTCATGGCGCTTGCAGCCATCCCGCCGGCTACTCCGACCCCGGCCGCTGCCGCAAACTGAGCAGACTTCCCGGCAAACTTCTTAGCTTTATCTTTATTCTCCGACTTGTTTTCTACAGCTCCGGAATCAGGAGCAATATTGATACTTTCCGAATTCATATTGAAGTGGTTTATTTCGATTTAAATTAGCGGAAGAGACCGAGTCTGATGAGGTAAGCTCACATAATCTCCGCTTCCGATTACGAAGTTAAACCATCCTCTCTATGAAATCAAACAATTCCCCCCTTCTTGTATGAACCCACGGGATTCCTTGACGAACCTACAAAACCACCCAACTTCACGGCATCTATTCCAGTGCTCTCATCAGTTAACTCATCATGATCACACATCTCGCTCTCGGCACCCGGACAAGCGCGTGTATGTACCCGGAAGAATGACAGACGCTTGTGTGTATCCGGAAGAGCAGTGAAACCGCGATACTGTAGTTAACCGCGGGAGAAGCGCAGCGAAAACCCCCGGCAATAAGGCAGGGCATATCAGCTACGGAGTTGCCGACAACGAGCGGTGGAACCGCCGCCTCTTACACTCAATCCATATCAAAATCATCAAATGTAAATATACCATAATTGGCTACCGCTGATTCATCCTGCCATGTCCTGACAAGTATCTGAGGATTCTCAGAATCTCTACAATCTAAGATTAAAAAAAGCCAACCATCATCACTATATTCTGAGCTTTGGATTCTTTGATGAAGTGTCACTCCGTAAATATTCGGTTTTGCACCATGCTTCATCACAGATATATGATCAAACTCAACATTGATTCTCTTGGCATTACGAAATAATCTTTCAATCGATTCAAGGTAATCCCTCTTAGCTTGGCTCTTAGTTTTATATAAAGAAGAATTAATATTCTGACTCTGCGTTATAATCCGAGTTCCTTCACTAAAGGCATCTCTTAATCTATTAATATTTTTCTCAATATAAGCTAACCTGTAATCCTCGACCCACTTTAGAATCTCGCGTCTCTGACGAGCTTCCTCATATCCACCCGTCTTCTCCTCTGGTTTATTTATCCAATTCTCAGTTATCGCGGCAGAGGACGTTTTCGGATCAAGTTCCACGATTATTTTATTGGTGTTACCTTCATACACCATGAATTTATTCCCTTGTCCTTTATAACCGGGAGCCACAACCATGTAGTTATGTTCTGATGCCGAAAGAGGAATCTCCACTACACCGTTTACCGTTTCATACTCCTGTTGATCAACCGAGAGAATGGCGTCGCGAGGGGTGATCTTGAATGTAACCGGTATGCCACCTGAAATTCCGGACACCTTACCACCGGACACTTTAACAAGATAGGTCCTGTTGGATTCTACCGAGCCTATATTTGTATCATCAAAATGAATCATCAAGGGATGATGACTCTCATGTTTTACCTTGAGAAATTTCGAACCGGCTGACATATACACCCAATATTCCCCTGCCTTATATTCCACCGAACCGATCACATTTCCTTCAAATTCCGCTCCCGATACAGGCAATGCCACCTTTACCAAAGCACACTTTTTACCGGTAAAATCATTCCTCGGATACACCGAGGCACTCAGATCACCTCCAAGACACCGTATTCCATCAATCTTCAACGGCTGAGCATCCGCCAGACCGCTGAAAATCAACGCTCCACATATCCCGAATAATATACCTGAATATCGTAACAACTTCATGGAAAATATCCTGTCATCATTCGTTTGGAATCACGGCCACAGGCACAAAAGAGCGGTTGTAAAGTTCCCCTTGCACAAGTTTTCCTCGCGTATTAACCCTGTATTGGTGCACCTTCAGTAACGTACCCGTAACGCAGGGCATAAAGCGCATCGACCCTGCACGCTCAACCTCCGGAATACTTTTCCCGCTGATGATCACTCCATCATAATCAACCCAATGCTCATCATCCGCATATTCCGGATAATCCCGGAAAAAAAACATCATCTCGTTATAGGTCGGTAATCTCCAGTTGGTATATCCACCCTTGGCATCCGAATTCATCTGCTCGCAAATTTTTTTTGCTTCATAGTAGTTTATATCACTTAGATCAGAACCTAAATAGAAGACAAGAGTCTGATGATCAACCCAAGGAATCTTTACAAACGGTGTCTTACCGTCACCATCTTCAATTTGCTGATACCGGTTTCCGCTTCCGAGCTTAAGATTGATCACCTGCTTGCTTTGAAGATCCTCGATCCCATAATCCTTAAGGATGATAGTCAGAGGATCATAGCCCGGAACATTTATATCAACCCGTTTGGTGCCGGCTGTCACATAACATTTCACCACCGACCCATCATTTTCATATTTGAAAACTCCCCCTCGCGGCTGAACCTTGGTTATATCCACTCCATCGGGAGGCATAATGCGTATCAATGCGCAACTGTTACCATTGAGATCCTTAGGAATATCAGTACCCACATAAAATTGATCTCCTTTGCAACTTATTACATTCAAGGTCTTGCCATAGACATTCACACCTGCTCCAATTGCCAAAATCACCAATAATGTGGATAATACAGAATATATTCTTCTCATATTTATAAGTCAGTTTTAAATTTAAGGCATAAAGAAATCTCCCAAATTTACAGCACACTCATCCTCCTCATCGACATCCGGCTGCCACACTCGATATTGAATCACAGGATTCCCCTTCTTTGAAAAATCCCAGATCAGAAAAACCCAGTCGATGCGCGTTGTTTTGGTTGTCAGGTTCTTTATCTTCTGACGGAATTTCAAACCATATATCCCCGGTTTTGCACCATGCATCACAGCTGAGGCGGAATCCAAGGTGACACTGTACTTATCTTTCCCATGACAGATATCGACCGCCCGGTTCAACTCATCCTTCAGCGGACCGGCAACCTGTCTATATTCCGACGAACCTCCCGGTTTCTTTACCAAGGAATATTCCACACCGTCTACTCCGCAGAAGAAGTCGGCCAGTTTTCCTACATTCCTCTCTAAAAAATATGAATGGTAATTCTCAAGCCACCGCACCATATCTGAACGCTGCTGAATATCAGGCACTGTTCCTGTAAGGATATTCATGATATTCTCCCTATCGAGGACTCCGAAAGTGACTCCGGTTATATATCCCTCATTGTCTACCGATACATTTATCTTATTTACTGTCGGCATACTGACCACAGAGACGTTTTTAGTAATCTTTACCGGTATGGCACGCGCCTGCACATCATTCAACCCCTTAACTCCTTTGGAAACTATGGCACTCTGTGAGGGACGGAACTTAACATTATTCCATAGTTTCACCAGACGCTCCTCCGCATCATTCGTCATATCAATCTCGGAAAGATTAAGAGGACGGTTGGCATCCGCAGCCTTACCCATCTCGGTGAGGAGAAGGGAAATATTTTTCTCAATCAACTTTTTATCCTTACTATCCACAGGAGCCCCCGCTGCAAACTTGAATTCCTCAGCATTAAGCGGAAGGATCGCCGTCAGCAGGAATAATATCGGAGTCAAATATTTAATTTTCATACGCAATCTATCATGGAATAAAGAAATCATCAAGTGTGAATTTACCATCCTTAGCCACAGCCGGTTCATCCTGCCATGTCCTGACATGTATCTGAGGATTCTCCGGATCATTGAAATCCCAAAGGAGGAAGAGCCAGCCGTCATCACAATATCCGGAGGTACGCCATTTCTGATGAAGTGTCACTCCATAAATATTCGGTTTGGCACCATGCATCATCACTGAGATATGATCAAACTCAACATTGATTCTTCTGGTATTCCTGAACAACCTTTCAAGAGCAGTAAGATACTGGGTTTTATTCTGAACCTTGTATTTAACTGTTCCATCCATCTGGACGCCATCACCATTTCTACGGGTTTGAACCACACTTCCGGTAATGATCAAGGCATCATCGCTATAAATCTGGTTCAAGGCTTTGATATTCCTCTCATTGTAGTAGCACCTGAAATCCTCGACCCATTTTAGAATCTCGCGTCTCTGACGAGTATCGGCAACACCCCCGGGACTCGTCAATATCTTAGATATATCCTCCTGGGTCTCCCATGCAAGACGGATACCTGTTATAACACCGCTTTTATTGAGGGAAAGCGTCAGCTCGCGGTTCAGAGAACCGTCGTAGGATGAATCCACCGGTTTCATAGTGATTGGAATCGCTCGCACCTGATACCCCTGCATATCGTTCAGACACTTTGAAACATTCTCACTCCTGTCGCAGGTGAAACGTGCGTCTCCCCAGAGAGCCGTCAGACGGTTCTTTGCCCCGGGTTCCATGGAAACACCGGTAAGATTAAGCGCCGTTCCAGTCCGACCCGCACGGTCTATCTCCGTCAGCACTGCAGAGATATTCTCTTCCATACGGTTTTTAAGAGCCCCCTCCCCGATAGTTCCCGGAGAGAATCTGAACGAGACACTTCCCGATACTGAAAAAGAAATTAAAATCGACGCCAACAGCAGCTGGAGTCGAAAAGATTTCATCTGTACCATACTATAAATTTGCAATCGCTGTAGTTGGATTCGTGATCCTCCTTGTTAGTTTTATAATTGATTCTATACGCACTGTTCTTGGGAGAGAGGATGGATAGAATTCCACCTTTATCATCGATCAAGATCGAATAAGCATCTGCCGGAACCTTGGAAAATGAGGTCTCCGCACCTGTTTCTGAGATCTTACCCTCTTTCTTGAATGTCCCTAAAAATCCTTTTATCTCGACCCAGTTATCCTGAGTGCTGAGTATCTCCTGCACATCTCCTGAAAGAGGAGTGTTCTGAGCCGTGGGCATTACAGGATAGGATGAGGATTCCTGACGGGGAGGTTCCTGACGGGGAGGAGTCGGAACCTGTGATGTTCTCTGAGGAGTCTCGGTAGACGTTTCCCTGCGTGGTGGCGGAGTGTAGGCCGTATCCTCCTGTCGACTACCCGGTTGAATTTTCATCACCTGCGACAAAGGTAGATAGACAAGATATGTAAACCTATTCCCGTTTTTATAATTAAGTTGGGTAACAATTCCTTGAATGTCCTCTACCGATAGATTCGGTAAACCGTTCTCCCCGCGACTCTCATTCGCCGTGACCAGAAGATCATAGAGAGCATTCTGAAACGCCTTGTCTTTATTGCCGTTTGTATCCTCCCCGAATACATTCTTACCATCAAGTTTGATTTTATTCATCTTTACCTCCATCTCCTCGACCGACTGAGCGCGAGCAGGCAGGAGGAAGAGAGAGAGCAGAAGAGTAAACAGAGAGAGTAAACATCGGTTATTTATCATACTTTATCCTCTCTTTTTCAGTTTTTTTCTTATATTTCTCGAAAAGATTGTCAACATTGTTGGTCGGGACATAGAGACTCGCACGGGCCTTTATCTCCCCCTTACCTGCAAGAAGATCGGCAGGCACACAATCAATCTTGAACACATGGTCATATCCATGCGCCTTGTTATACAAGAACAGAGCTCCCTCCAATTTGCCATTCTCAAACCTCTCAATCCCCCAGAAGGGGATGCATCCCTCCTCCTCGGCAGCTCCAAGCAATTGATTGAGTTTCACTTTCACAACCTCCTTCTCTCCATATTCATGTTTGAGCACGGTCATGGTCAGGTCATGCTCTCCATATACATCAGAGGGGTATATGAACATATTGGCGACAGACTCCGTAGGAAACGAAAGATCCCAGATCGGCTCACACTCCACATCATCATTGAAGTATATGCTGCTCAGTATATATTTGCTCTGATAGGTTGGACCGGGCAAAGCGAATTTTTCTTCTCCATAAGCTTCAAGATCATCCGGATTGATATCCGGACCATCCCGTCTAACTCCGTTGTGGTTCTTAATTTTTTCTATGAACCGCGTCTCTATATCCCCGCGCGAACCTTTCTGGACAACATCATATCCGATAGGGAGCGTAACTTTTACAATCCTTCCGTCAAGTTCCCATTCTGCCACATACTCCTCTCCCTTTCGGTTGCTGACTGTGGAGGGTAAGGTAGGATCAATTTTTTTGAAATCCTCTATGGTGCCCCCGTAGATCATCAGGCGATCAGCCTCTCCGATATCCGGATTGCCGGCTCGTTCAAGCAGTTCGGATTCTATCCGTTCCATCATCTTACGATCCATTGAACGTTTCAATTCATTCGGGAAGAGATTCAGACCTGCATGACGCAGCTTCCCGTTTCGTTTGACAATATGAACTGAATATCCTTTCATATTCACCAGAGTGTCGCAATTCTGACTCTCTATACGCTTCGCAAGTGATTCTCCAACTGCAGGGGTCACATCCTGTCGTTGAGCAAAAAGGGTCATACTCAATGCAATACATGCGATCGCAAAAATATGTTTCATCATGGGATTATCGTTTTTAAAAGATTTCCTTCACTGTCATAAAGCTTTCCGCTTACCAGGCTGCCATTGTCATAGAGAGCTTTGAAATAGTCGCCCGGACTCGCCTGATAAGAAGTGCTCTTATCTACACGATGAGCGGAGTGGAATACAATTGTTCCTGACCCGTCAGGTTTTCCATTGCGTATTCCTCCGGTCCATGTGCCATATCCTAAAGAGAGTGTACCCGACTTTGATACGCTCGGCGAGGTATTTTGAGATGTAGATGCATGACCTGACTCCTGCCTGCTCTCCTTGGATATCCGGTTCCCCTGGTTATCATCTTTTTTTGCCGGCGCCTGTTTCGGTTCATTAATCTTTGCCTCAGTACCCTCCTGCTTCACGGGAACAGCAGGTTTAATATCATGCACATTCGACGCGTGCTCTGCAGGTATAGGTTCCTGAACTTCCTCCACCACCTCAACCTCAGCCTTATGCTTGGAATGACCTTTCTTCCCCTTAAATATCTGAGGAATAAAATAAACGCATACTCCGAACAGGAATATAAACGATGCAACAACGGCTATCCCTTTCCACGGGATAACAGTACTCTTTGCCTGATTCTTCTCCAACCCTATCACCACCGTCTTACGGTTAGGATTATCCGAAGCAACCAATCCGAGATCCGTTTTCAACATTGGGATTGATGAGGTACGGTCTTCATACGACTTATTCAATCCCTTGCTTATGCCAGGTATAACTTCCGCCGGAACAAGTTTAGATAGCATTTCGCGCACATCCGACACCCTCAGTTCGGTCGCACTCTTTGGAGTTTTCCCGGTCAGGCAGTAGAGCAGGGTTGCCATAAGTGCATAGATATCAGTTGCCGGGATGAAAGTTGTTATACCCGCATATTGCTCAAGGGGTGAGAAGCCTTCACTTACCCCCTGCACACCCTTAGGAGTGGTACGCTGACCATTCTTCTTGAACCTTACACACAATCCGAAATCGATCAGAACCGGTTGCAGACCATCTATGCCCGAGTGGAGCATGATATTGTCGGGTTTTATATCAAGATGGTTAATTCGTGAACGATGCAGGAACTCAACAGCATCAATGATAGGAGCCAGAAGCGCAATCGCTTCATCATAAGGCAATTTACCGCGTGAATTCACATAGGTAGTGAGGGATTCGCCGTTAATATACTGCATCACGTAGTAGGCAGTGCCATTCTCTTCGAAAACCTCATTCACTTTAACTATATTGTCATTTTGGGCTCCTAAGATCTGAAGCTTTTTTGCCTCCGAGATAAAATCCGCTTTACTAAGCTCATATTCCGAGAAATGAGCCGGATCCGGGATAACCTTATCGAATTCCCGGCTACAGAAAGCCGAGGGAAAATGCTCTTTAATCGCAAAATTCCCCTCGGTTGTGACATTTCCTACCTTGAATTCACCCTTTGCCAGATATGTTATTCCGAAACCACCCTGCCCAAGGACACCTATTATTCGATAGTGTGTTGCCCCGCTATCAAGGATAGTTCCTAATTCCAATGTTGAATCGTTTGTCGCCATCTATATGATTTACAATGGTCTATTTAAACATTCCTTTTATGAAACCTGATATTCCCGAGTTTTTCCTCCTCTCCGCCTCAACCACCACTTCATGCGGGGATTTGAGGGGAGCGGTCTGATGAGGATTTGCCGGATAGTCCAACTCCTGTTCAATCTCCTCATCAATATCATATATCACATCCTTAACACCGATCAGATAGGCGGTGTTATTGTCCGAACTGCCGGAACTCATCGATTTAACAAAATCGATTTTAACCTCATCGGAGGAACCTGAGTTAAGGATCTCATACAGACGCTCATCCGAAATGCATCCTGTCACCCCATCCGTGCATAAGAAGAAGTAGTCACCCGGTTCAATATCCCGTATCTGCAACGTAGGTACAGACGTCGAATCATTATTTCCTCCGGGACTCAGACATCTGGTTATTATATTGCTTTGAGGATGACCGATAGCCTCTTCGGGGGTCAGATTCCCGGAATGCACCAATGCGTTCACCAACGAATGGTCATCGCTGCGGTGTAGTATCCCGACTCCAGGCCGTACGTGATATATACGGCTGTCACCGATATGAGCTGTAAAAACACCACCCGAATGGAAATATACCATCGTCATTGTTGTAGCCATCTCCGATCTTCCTCCTGAGGCAGCTGCATAAAGTTCTCTATGCACCTTTCTTAGCACCTTCTCAAAATCGGTCGCCGAGAAGGGTTTCGAAGGATCATGACGCTCCATGTATTTACCGATCGTGGTAGCAACCGTGCTGCTTGCAACCTCACCTTTGTCCTGCCCCCCTACACCGTCACAGACTACAAATACCGAATTTCCGGATTGCGGGGCATCTCGATCCGGGTAACGGGCATCCTCCTGATTAGAACGCCGCCCCGGATCTATAAAGGAGTATGGCTGACTTAAAAATATTTCCATGAGTTTAATCCGATTGAAATTTATATATCTTTATCAAACCGGAATTTAGTTTTACCCAATATCAGGGTGTCACCGAAATTAAGGGAAATGGATTCCCCGATTGAGAGAGGGACGTTGTTATGAAGCACCGGATTTGTAGCTTTCAAGACGGTAAGTTTGAAAGTATACCCCTTGATTGTCTGCTCAACTGTGATCCTTACAGACTTTCGGGAAATGGTATTGTCTTTCTTGACAGCTATGTCGGGCATATCCTCCTCATCATACCTTCCCACCACATTCTGTCCTAATCCGAGAGGATAATCCTTGTTCACCCACCCTTTGCGGAGCAACACCAATTTTCCCTTGATAAGAGAGCATGTCTCATCATCATGTATGAATTTCGTCTTGGCTCTGACTCCGGCTTCAATCCTTCCCCCGCACAACTGACAGGAAAATTCCAGTTTACCTGCTTTGGGGGAATTGATGCCCAATTCCTGCTTTCCACAATGGGGACACATAAATTTATAAAGTTCCCCGACGAGGAAGTCATCTTTCAGTGTCTTTACCGGTGCGGCTGAATTATCCGGAACTCCCGGACGCTGCTGCGGATTTACTCCTCCCTCACCGTTATTTCCTGAAAAAGCATCCAGCCCTTTGATATTCATCTTCTTCTGCACCCTGCAATAAGGGCAGGTCACAGGGTATACTCCTGATCTCGCCGGGCGGCTTAGCTTTATCATCTGAGCACATGCCGGATTAAGACATCGGAACACCAATATCGAATTGTCTGCCATCCCGGATTATGAGATAAGGTCATTAAGAAAGGCAGTATCCCCCAGATCATTATTTATGTCATGGTCTCCGGCAGCAAGATACCCGTCGGTGTCACCCATATTTAGTTCTACGTCTCCTACTGTGAGATCTCCGGTAGCCAACATTTCGGAATTGGGATCTGACAACAGATTGCCATCCGTATCCGTAATAACATCAAACACGCCATCCCCGTCAACATCAACCATCACCATCTGACTTCCATCCTCATCATGGAATGTTGCTCCGGTATGCGCCTCTCCATCGAGTGCATATACTGTTCCTATTTGCTCGAAGTTAAGAACCTCATCCGCATCTATGTCATTGGGATCTATCTGTTCGTCATTGATTATGCCTTCCGCTATCAGATCCGGATCCAATTCCACAGGACCGGCATACATAGGCTCCACCGGCGCGGGTTCCACGGCTATCGGATCTCCATCGACTCCGGGTTCGTATATTGGTTCCGGTCCATTGGGATCTTCTTCCCCTAAACTTGCCATCGGTGGCTCAGGTTCCGATCCAAAAGGATCTTCACCAAGAGGGTCTTCACCACCTTCGCCGCCTAAACTTGCCAGCGGATCAGGGTCTTCACCTCCGGTCTCTCCGCCAAGCGGATCTTCCAAAAGAGGGTCTTCGCCATCTTCACCCCCTACAATTGGCTCCGGGTCAGGTTCTTCACCTCCGGTCTCTCCGCCAAGAGGATCTTCCAAAAGAGGGTCTTCACCATCTTCGCCTCCTACAATTGGCTCCGGGTCAGGTTCATCAGCCGGCTCTTCATCCTGCTTTGGTGCAGGTGAAGGATTCGTATGGCTTGTCCCATGATTTGTAGTGTGCGACGCAGACTGTTGAGGCGCTTCAATTTCTGTTGCCTCCGGATCAAGAGCCTCCGGATCAACAGGATCAGGTATTAAATCTTCCGGTGCCTCATGATTGGAAGCCATAGCTGTGCCTGCCACTCCGAGACCGGCGGCTGTGGCGGCTACCGCCGCATGAGTCGCCATATTTCTTTTTTTATCAGCTGAATTTCCGTTCATCTGATTGATAGTAGTCATACTCATATTGTTAATCAGTCTTTTATTATCCAGTCGCAAAATTATCTGCCACAGTCTCTACATACAAACATTCCGATACAGATAGTTTGAACCTATGGGATTATTGGACGAACCTTACATTTTTACCACTTCGTCACCACTATATCATACATGCTCCGTGGAGCAATTAACTGAGGATGCTGCCCCTCCTTGCTTCGTCTCACCACATCGCGGTAGATATATTTGAAAAGTTCTATTACTGTCACTTCCCGATTTGCATTAGTATCCGCTTTCCCTCTTAACCCTTTCAGAAGAGCTTGGGTAAAATAGCCTGCTCCAAGAAGCGAACTCTCTATAGAATATTCATCTGCACGACTCGACACAAAGAATGCCTGATCACTGGCACCCTTTACACTTTTTGTCCAAGCCTCATTACCACCTTTCTGTGCCACCGACCCTGCGTGACAAGCATCTATGAAACATATTTTTTCACTTGCCTTCGATGTGGAAAGAACCTTTACTATGTCCTCATACAATATCGGGTAATCATAAGCGCATATTCCACCCGTCATGCCATGACCGCTGTAATAAAAGATTACTCTATCGCCAATTTGCGCCCGTTTGCAGATCGCTCTCAATTTCTCCAATACGTTATCATGGGTTACATTCTTACTTGTAAGGATAGTTATATCCTGCGTCTGGCTATCCATAACCTCCTTGAATCTTTTCACATCCTTGGTTGTCTGGCTGAGATTGGCTGATTCATTTCCATAATTGGATACACCGGTTGCCAAAACAAATGTTCGTGCTTCCAGAATATGAACTGCAATCAGAAAGAAAAAAAACAGTATAAAATAACGCTTCATAGTTTCACTTAAGTAAGTTTGAGAAGTAGCTCGCAAAGATTAATTAATTTCTAAGAGCTACTTATATATTGTCAGATCATTACTTTGCTTTACATCTTGAGCATTGCATGTTATGAATATCGAATTCCGATATCGGATATCCGCATTTAGGACAGGTAAGCAGTTTCAGGCGTTTCTGTTTCAGGGCCTTTACTGCTTTCGTATCTATTCCGAAAACCATTCCGATGGCAAACGGAGCCAACGCCATTGCTCCTCTTGAGATCCAAAGATTCAAACTCGGATCCTCGCGCAAGGATGGAATTGCATACTGTGCCACGACGCAAAGCCCCATGGCAATTGGGGAGGCAGCCTTGACAATAGTCATATTGCGGGCATTGCGGGTCTCCATAGCCTCCTCCTCCGTAATCTGATTTTTAAGGAGTTTTTTCAGTTTGCGGAACTCATAGGAATAAGAATCGTCATTGCTAACAGCACGATGCGCCATAAATATGAAGCTCTCGTGTCCTTCCTGCCCAAGTCTGATCACACTGTCTTCTCCGATAACCTTCTTATAAACTCTTTTGAAATTTCCATCGGAATCCTTGACATAAGTACCGTTGGCACTATTAAGATCCACCAGTTCCCATTCACCATTATCCTTTACGGTGATTTTAGCATGTGTGCCGTTGACATTTAGGCGGTCGGCAGGCACGGCTACCGCAGAAGTGATCGTTCTTCCTATTATCAGTTCCTTTGACATAAGTATGAATGTAGCTTATTCTCCGAGTTTCTCGGAGGTATATCGTGTTCTATAAAATTCATTGATCCTCTCCTTATATTCCTTCAACAAAGGCTTGGGTACGGACAGAGAGTAGGAATGCTCACACTTGTCAGACAATACAATCCTCTGTTTGAGCACACTGATTTCGGATAGGAAAGACTGGTTGATTATCAAGCTTCGGCCAAGTCTCACAAAGGGAGAAGGGGTAGACTTCGGCCATGTCATGCGGATAAACTCCTCGACTTTCGAAAGGCCTATAGTAAGGAGATGTGTCTCACCCAGAATATAATTCATATGGGTGTAGTTGCCATTTGCTTTAAAAAAGGCGATCTTTTCCAAGTCGATGATCAGAAGTTCATCGCGAGAATTTAAGCATAGTTTATACATCGTTCATGAATGCTTGGATCCAAATCTCTTAAAACGAAAAAGCGCAGGAATCTGTATCTGTTGCCGTCCTACCAACCGAGGCTTCTCGCATTGCCCTTTAGAAGTCGGACGGCAACGCAGAAGCCCACGCTTGGATATCATGAAACGCATACGCGTGTCATCTCATCACGAGATAACATCACGCATGAAAGTATTATATCCACGGGCATCTACCGTTGCTCAACCCTTGACTTCTAAATGAAATTTTGCGAGAATTCCGATCGGTCAAGAATCAGCGCGGATAAACGCTTTTTTATGTATGTTAACTACATCCCTCCTCTCTGAACCCCAGACCGGGGCTTCTGTAAGGCGGTCTGCAGTGGCAAAATTATAATAAATTCCACAAAACCGCAATATCCGAGCATGTTAATTTTTTCATTCTCAGATATTCCAATCCCCCCCACCTCCTCTAAATCCCCGATTAACTCTTCCTCCATCTGCCACTCATGTGACCCCAATCAATACTTCAGTATGCGCCCTCAGCCTCATCCTTCCCGCCTTGCATATGATCCTTTAGCCGGAGCCGTCCCTTTTGCAGTAAATGACTAATTTTCCGATACCTCCGATCTCAATTCAGTTCTACCAGTCTGGTTGAGGATGGGAGGCCGTT
The DNA here is from genome assembly GCA_964499025.1 of uncultured Sangeribacter sp. Classification (GTDB taxonomy): domain Bacteria; phylum Bacteroidota; class Bacteroidia; order Bacteroidales; family Muribaculaceae; genus Lepagella. The sequence goes on along the minus strand of CAZCJC010000003.1, from coordinate 33,615 downwards.
GGGGTACTCATCCGGAATATGATCTGTAGTGAGCAAGCTGACATTAGTCAGGAAGTCGGTAAGGCAACCCCTAAATATCTCACGTCCCTCATAGGAATGGACATAACAACTGACTCGGCTTTCAGGATAAAGCAACCCTAAAAGCAAAGCCATTTCTCCCTGTCCGATATAGTCGAGAATGATGAATTCCGCCACATTCTCCTCTCTCAATAATTCTTCAATACGCGGCATGCTGGCTTTCAGCATCTTCTTAGCCTTAAGTTCGACATCCCGCCCCTTGTAAATGTATCTGCCGTAGACCACCTGAAGCAAACCCTTTATTTCACGAGATGATCGGGCACTCCCTTCTGTCGACCATCCATGAGTCAATTCTCGGGAAGTGATTCCTCTACTCCCATCACTTTTGCGCCCTGCAACAATTTTGCGAACATTTCGCCATAATATGGCGCCCCCCTTACAAATAAGTCCTTTCAGCGTTATCGGGCGGTATCTTAGCTTCCCGTTGCTTTGTGTAAGCCATCTGAACATCAACGGGGGGAACAGATAGGCCATCAAAACCACCGACAACATCCCAACCACCGTCACCTCTCCCAACGACCTCAGGGCCGGATGACGCGCAAAGAGCAATGTTCCAATCCCGATAAACATTATAAGGGCCGACACAATGATACTGTTCTTATACGAGGCAAGTACCCTTTTTCTGTAAGCGAATTCGTAGGAGAGTCCCTCGGTGATGAATATGGTGTAATCATCTCCCTGTCCGAATATGAAAGTTGCGAGGATTACATTCACGATATTGAACCGAATCCCCAACATACCCATTATTCCTAATATCCAAACCCAACTGAAGGCCATCGGCATGAAGGATACAATCGCAAGCTCTATACTTCCGAGTGAAATCCACAAGAATATGAATACAATAAATCCACAGACTATACCTATGTAATTGAAATCTTCCGACAAGGTATTCGCGATTGAACCGTTCATGCTTCTGACATCGAAAAACAGACCGCCAAACTCTCTGTTCTCCTCCAACCGGTCTTTGACGCTCTCAACTGAACCGGTCGGAACACTCAGCAGCTCAACAATCGATTTCCTCCCGGATTCACCATCCTCACTGATGCTGCCAATGAAAACTGATGAGATAAGATCGCGGAAATGATCGAAGTCCTGTATTTCATATTCCCCTTTCAGTATCTCTTCGAACGGCTCAAAACCCTCTCTATTGAACCCATTGGCCAAGGCTGCATTTCCAAGACCATCCGTAAGCAGCTTACTATATCTTGATACGAAACTACTCCATTTTTCAATCTTATTCCTCTGTTCCTCTTTTGAAATAAGGAAAGCGGAGACTTCGTTTCCCCTCTGCGCAACCCCTTCGCTCACGAGCGAATCTATTGATGAAGCTATTTTCGAATTCTCTATCAGGGCTTCATCCCAACTGTTTCCCGAACTGACCACATAAAGATTCTCCTTCTCATTGTCAGTCTGCACCAGACTCTGGAAATAATCCATATCACTCTTCTGCTGCGAGGTCATGTAATTGATATTCCTCATATCGGAATCAAACTCGGTCTTGACGCTGAAATATCCGAAAACCAAAGTCATCAGGAGCACAACCACGATTCCAAATTTGCTGTTTTCGATCGACATCCCTGCCAGCCGAGTGATCAGCACCGGTTCCTTCATACGTTTTGCACCTTTCTTACGGGTCTTGACAACGTGAGGAAGGAAAAGCAGCACAAAAATTATCGTTCCTATCAACAGCAACGAACTGAACAATCCAAGGTCGTGCAAGGCCGGGGAGTTAAGAGGGACAAGACACAAGAATGCTCCGACGGTCGTCACGTTTCCCACAACAAGCGGGGATATTATCTCCTTCAATGCCCTCCGAGGGTGATCACTCTCCTTCAAGTGATCAATAAGATGGAGCGGATAATTCACGGCAATCCCGAGAATCACCGATGCAATTCCGATCACTATTATCGAAACCGATTCATAATAAAGGGCTATCACCCCCATGGCGAACAGCCATCCCCACCCTACAGAGACAACAATCAGGAGGATATTCCTCAAGTTACGAAAAACATAAATCAACAGAATAACAATCAGTATCCCTGCAATACTTATTGCAAGCACACTGTCGGTTTTTATTCTGTCGGCATTTGAAACAGCTATCAGAGGCCCGCCTATCAGATGGATCTCTATATTCCCGTTCTCCAGCTCCGTTTTATTTTTCGCCTCATCCAGCAACCCTGCCAAAGCCTTGTTGTTTTCCGATTCATGCGCGCCAAAAGATGATTCAAGAATAACGATGGCTTTTTTTCCATCCGGGGTCAATATATAGCCGTCATATGTCTCTAAATCCATTGACAGTCCCACATTCCTAAGACGTCCGAGGATAGGGGTGAATAGATTCAGAGGATCGCGCGATATATTTGTTGCCATCATATTTGAAGAGGGGAAAAGCAACATCTCCTTATCCTCCGCAATCTGTTTCTCCACATAACCTTCGACACTCAGTAGGCTGTCGATCCGAGCATAATCTTCATCTGTCAAAAAATATGGTATATTCTCATACACCATATCTACCACCCCTTGCATCTTTTCCATATCCACCTCCTTCATTATATTGGCGATAAAATGAAGTGAGTCCCCGGCCTCCACACTCTCCACAAAACTCTCCACACCATCGGCAAGTTCCTGAGGGTCCACATCAACTGTATCCTTCATACCCACAATGGCATAGATCTTGTTTGCTCCCGAGATATCCTGATACACAGCCAACGCAGTCTTGTTATCCTTATCCAGAGGGAGAAAATCTGAAATATCCTCCTTATACGACAAGGTCAGAACCGACAAGACGAGGGCCACGGTCACCACAAGGAAGATACACCAGGCAAGCAACGGTGATCTCCTGAATTTATCATATATCCTTAGAATAAGCCTGTTCATCTGAAAGAAATTGCTTTTGATCGCGAATCAACCGGATTCGCATAAATACCCAGAAATATATCCATCAGCACATCCATCTCGCAGCCGTCATAAACCTCAAGCATCTTCAGCCGGCGGAAAAAAGCATCCCTATCCTCTTCTGAATAGCGGTCGCGATATCTGTCGCTGCCATACCGTATATCGTGCGCTATATAATTATTGGGATGAAGGTGATAGGAAGAATTGATTCTTCTGTCGATAAGACGGGCCACCGTTTTCAAATATTCCTGCTTTGTGAGAGGCTGGAGCATCCGGAGCTCATCATCGCTTATCGGCTCGCATATCTCAAGATGAACATCTCCTTTATCGGCTATAAGCCCGGTTATGATACTGTTGAGATCCTCCCCCGGTTTCTTCACATATTTGGTGAAACGGGCCTCATATAATTCGAGTGCCTTGAGGATGTCACATGTCTCCCATTCGTAGGAAACAACTACAGGCACTATATTCAGTTCCGCCAGAGCCCTTACCTTATCATCAACCAGGCTGCTTGCGAACATCCTTATAAGTCCCGGTTCTGTATAATCAAGGCCATCCTTGGTGCGGCCATTTCGCTGAGCAATCCATACCGACTGCTTTTTCCTCGTAATTGTATACCTGATATATTCGGAAAGGAGCAGCGAAGAATGGTAAAAATCTTTCATTCCACCTCCACGCTCCACCTTGAACATCTTGTTCGACTTTCCTATGTCGATCACCAGCGGATGACTCATCAGATTCGCTCCGAATGTGATCTCCGATGTTTCAAAACCATTGATATGCAGAATATACTGCAGCAGACTTGAATCAAGCATGATATCCCTGTGATTTGACACAAAAAGATAGCTCTTCTTCGGATCAAGCCTGTTGAGACCGGAATACGTAAATCGGCGCATGCTTCGTCTTATCACCTGCTCGTTGACTTTCGTCATCACTTCATGCTGGAATTCTCCGATCGTCGAGATACCCCTTACCATTCTCCTCACCTCCTCCATATCCCTGTCGGGAAACACATAGGAAGAGATTAGAGGAAACAGTTCGCATCCAGCTATCCGCGACATAGCCCCGGGAATGTCCTTATCGGAATACGGGCGTATATCCTCAAACTTGGCCGTGTCCATATTCTTACTTTTTTCGGCAATCTATAAATTTTATCGGCTTACGGTTATTGGCCGGATTATTTATCTTCTCCACATCCTCCGGAGAAAGGATCTCTACAATCGGAGCAACTCGTATTCTGGAACGGAAGCGGTCTTTCAGATCCTTGATAATATCGAAAGGCTGAACAGACGACACCCCGACTTTTACAACAACTTCATCCGTACCTGCGTAACTGTTACGGACCACTACAACATAATTCACCACATAAGGTGTATTATCAAGTACATCGTTTATGGCAGGAGGATATATGGTGGTCCCTTTCAGCTTGATCATATTGTTCTTGCGACCTACAAGGGGCGTGAGACGATATGAATTTCTTCCACACTTGCATTGCTTCATAATCTTGCTGCTCATATCTCCCGTGCGAAAACGCAACAGCGGCATCCCCTCCACACCGAGTGTGGTGACCACCACCTCTCCAACTTCACCATCCTTTACCGGACTGTTATCATCCCCAATTATCTCTACGATGATTAGCTCAGGATGCACATGTCCTCCGCATCCGTAAGGGCATTCGGAGAATGTCGCGCCCATCTCTGTTGATGAATATGTTGCGAAAAGATCCACATCCCATTTCTCCTTTATACGCGATCCGAGAAGATTGAGACTGAAATCCTGTTCGCGCAATCCCTCCCCAATTCCGATGATCCGCTTCACACTTGAATTGCGGTAGTCGATGCCATTTTTCTCTGCGTAATCTATCAGACGCAAGATAAAAGATGGGACGCACATCAATGTATCCGGACGAAGCCTCCTGATTGTATCCCATTGGAGCTCCGGCATTCCATTACCTACACGAATGACACTTGCTCCCAACTTTCTTATCCCGAGGAAATATGCCAGGCCGGCCATGAATCGCTTGTCGAGCGTGGTCATCAGCTGAACAATATTTCCGGGACGCAAACCCGCACATTCAAATGATTTCTTCTCATTGAATGCCAGCCGCTCCAGATCCTTTTCCGTGCATCCGAAAGTCACAGGATCGCCAAGCGTACCCGATGTAGTGATATAGTCGACTATCCTATGAGGAGGGACACAAAGGAATTCCTCGTTATGCAACTGAAGATCGCGCTTCTCCGTAAACGGCAGTTCCTGCAGATCCTCAATAGTTTTTATTTTCTTTACATCAATGGAATTCTCCCTGAAAATCCGCTGATAAAAGGGTGAATTTTCAGAAAGATACCGCAGAGCCTCCTGAAGCTTTTCGTTCTGGAAAGACTCTATCTCCTCAACACTACAAAACTCTATATCTTTATCTGAATATTTCATTGGAATAAGTTTCTGAGCCATTTAATAAAATCCTCTTTCCAGGAAGAGGCCTCCCTGGTGGTTTTATCGGGATTAGCACCAAAGCCGTGACCTCCCGTGCGGAACTGTACATACCGATGGGGAACATTCATCGCAGTCATAGCGGAATCCAGAAGTTCGGAATTACGATAATCCACAATCGGATCATCCACACAATTCATAAGATATGTCGGAGGCATATCAACTCTGACATGCTTTTCGAGCGAAAGGGAATCCTTCATCTCCTTGCTAATGGCATGTCCTTCTCCCAACAATCCTCTACGTGAACGTTTATGTGTGGACTTATCCACTAATGAAACCACAGGATAGATTGGTGCAATGAAATCTGGTTTTAGAGAAACATCGGTCTTAATGCCAACCAATGATAGGACATTGTTATCAAAAAAGAGACCGGACATCGCAGTCAGATGGCCGCCGGCAGAGAATCCCATAACCCCTATTTTTTCAGGATCCACTCCATATTCTTTGGCATTTTCCCTTACCAACTGAATGCTTCTCTGCACATCCTGAAGCATATCAGGATATCGGTTGCCACGCTTCACCAGTCGGTTATGCGTGATAAAGGCTGGTATTCCACCTACCCGATATTCAAGCACGAAAGCCGTGATGCCGTTATCTCTCAACCATTCCGCAACTCCCACTCCCTCCGTCTTTCTGTCAAGCCAGAAATAACTTCCTCCGGGACAGACAATAACCGCAATGTTCCCTTCTCCTTCCGCGAGATAGGGTGTAAGCATCACTTTCGATTTGCAAGATGTTCCGGCCCATATATTGAAGGGCTTGACCGTTCCTGCCTGCAAACCGGGGAATGATAATGCCAACAACAAGAGAAACAGCAATTTATTTATTCCCATAATTATTATTGATCAGATTTACAAGATAATTCAAACCTAATATTGCCTCCGAGGTATTGATTGCGGTAAGAGGAACCCCACAAATGCCGTGGAGATTTATATTCTGACCTGTGAGAAGGAGATTCTTCACCTTCGTGTAGACCGGTAGCTGGGAAACCATCATGTCGCGGCAATCTTTTCGATAACCGAAAATCGCTCCCTCCTTAGTATGGTAATAATCGCGTATCGTCAATGGGGAGGCACCATACACATTTGATATCATCCCCCGGAAGCCGGGATATATCCCTTCAAGCTTGCCAAGTATCTTGTCAATCCGGGTATGTTTCCATTTCAGATACTCCTCCCCGCGATCTCCGACTTTGGTATGCTCCCATCTTCTAACCTCATCATAATTCATGATGCAATGCACCAGCATCCGTCCTGCAAACCGACCCTGGCCGGGATCCGGAGGAGTCATATACATGAAACCCTTCGGCCACTCATTCTCTTCAACCCGATCCTGGCTCCACATTGATCCATAATCCTCCATATAATAGCAGGTGTGGTCGATATAAGGAAACATATCCGGTTTAAAGTCAATAAAAAGGGAGAAAGCGGAATAGGAAACCTGTATCTCGTTGAGACGCTTTGTATATCCCCGAAGGAAAGTCCCGGGAGGGACAAGATTGAGCATCTCGACAGGGTGTACAGCCGAAATATACCAATCTGCCGAAAAACGATTCCCGTTAATAGTCTCGACATACTTCACATTCCTATCCACGACCTCGATCCGCGTCACCTCATGATTCGGAAGCACGGTGCCTCCATTTCCACAAATCACCCCTTTCAAAGCCTCGGCCAAATGCTGGCTCCCCCCTACGAACCTCGAAGCGCCATTGATATAGAGCACATTTATCAGTGCATGAATATAAGCCGGCGTATGACCCGCCACTCCTCCATAGAGAGGATTAAGATATGCCAGGAGTTCCTGCAATTTTCTATCTGACACATAACGTGAAATCAGTTGGTCGGCAGGCATCGTGAATTCTTCGGAATGAACCACCATCCCTTGAGGTTCCTCCTTAAGATAGAAAAGCGGCACTTCATCTGTCAGCCTGTATATCGCATCAACATAACTCCGTATCCCCTCGGATTCAAGTGGGAAATACTCACACATCTTTTTGATGAAAGCCTCCTTTCCTGAAGGGATCTTAAATATCTCTCCGCTTTCTCCATAACGGATTTCATCCATGCACTCAGAATTGATATGATGGATTTTTAACGTGTCAAGAATACCCAGATATGAGCAGATTTTAAAAAGACTACCCCCTTCCCCGAAACCACCCATAACATGCATGCCGGTCTCGAAGATCTTCCCTTTACGGCTGAAACACTGAAGTCCACCTCCGATAATTCCATTCTTTTCCAGCACTGTCACCCTCAGTCCGCTCTTAGCCAAGAATGCGCCTGTAAAGAGGCCACCTATACCTCCACCTATTATTATCGCTGATCCGTTCATTTATTGGCCTCTATTATTTGGTGATATATTTTATCGGCTGTAAGAAACTCCGAACAGGTCACGATACTTCCGACAAGCACTCCAAGCATTCCATGAGAATTGATATTTTGGCCGGTAAGCAATACATTCGGCACCTTGGTCTTATGGGGGACACGACCCGCCACTCCTAAAGTAATATCTTTAGCAACCCCATACATCGAACCATCCTGAGTTCCGGTATAATCAAGATATGACAACGGAGTAGAAGTATAATAATCCTCCACACTATCCCGGAATCCGGGAAATTCCTTCTCCACCTCAGCCATCAGAATCTCGGCTTTTCTCTTTTTTAAATCTTCATACGCATCGCCCCGCCGACCTACAGATGTCCCAATCCATTCCGCCACATCATCCATATTCATGTATGACAGTATCACGCCGCTTGAAGCAAATTCAGGCGCCGTTTCATTACAAAAGTGCATATACAAATATCCCTTGGGCCATGTTTCCGGTGTATAGTTCTCGCAACCCCATGGTGAGCCTGCATTAAAACTGTAATAATTTGAATTCAGATACTTGACACGGGAATCCTTGAATCTCAAATATACTGAAAAACCTCCTGTGGTGTTCTTGAGGTTTGTGATCCTTCTTCGGAACGCCGGCCGTATAAGCTTGGTATCAAGCATTTCCATCAGACGAGCCGGATGAATATCAGCTATGACCGAATCAGCCTCAAGAAATTCATTACCGTTTATAATTACACCGGTGGCTTGCGTATCGTCACACACAATCTTCGTAACTTTAGAATTAACTATAACCTCCCCTCCCGCATCCCTGATCGTGCGCACGAGTGAGGATGCAATGTGGTCGCTCCCACCTATTACCCGGAATGCACTCTGATTGTAGAAATCCATTATGAATGCATGTTGAGAAAAGGGGGTCCGGTCGCGCACACCATCATAAAGCGGGAGATTCCCTACAAGCACATCCTTGAGTAAAGGATCACGGAAAACTGTGTCAAGCACCACATTTACACTCACCATCTGGTAATGCGTATTCACTCCCACATCATTCTCGGCATGTCGCAATGAATGCAGGGATGAGGCACTTGCCACTTTCTCGATGATATCGAAATATGTCGCAAGATTATCCTTTTCCTTAGGGAAATATCCCCCCATCTGCTCAATAAATGGTTCTCGTCCGTTTGCAAATCTAAACCGCTCTCCGCTAAGCGATATCACATCATATCCGGTAGGGTCCAACTGGCTCAACCGGATATCATCAAGTTTAAGATACCGCATCAACTTATCCAGGGTCTGACCCGGCAAAGCACTTCCGATGAAGTGCATCCCGGTCTCGAATTTCGCACCTTTTCTCGTGAAGCACTGCAGACATCCGCCGGGACGGCTATGCTGCTCAAGCACCGTCACCTCAAATCCGTTGCGTGAAAGTATAACCCCGCAAGCAAGACCCCCCAGTCCACTCCCTATTATGACACATCTCCTCCCTTTCATGACTTCAACGGAAGTTTAATATTCCCATCTCCCGAATCCTCATAAGATTCGGAAGCGAGCATTATGTTAATATCAAACTGCTCATCAACTCCATATTCCCTCTCCCACACTGCATGGATAAAATGCAGGTTTCCGGGAAGGGCCGGCGTGGCTTCGGCAATTAGGAAATCATCCTTGTCGGCTTCATATGCATACACCTCCGAATCTTTATTAACCAACGCATACAACAATGCAAAGACTCCCGTTCCGCTGTTGACTATCCTTACCCTCTTGCCTCCGCCTCTATCTATTACCTCATGAAATTTATAGGCATCCCGCAATATCCGCTTGCATCTTGATGTAATCCTCCACCCACGATAGGCATACTTATAGAGTACAAGGCTATGGAAATATTCGGCCTTCTCATTCCTTCTTACCAACTCGGCATATTCATTCCGTATCAATTTTCTAAACAACGATGCGCGTTCCCTCAGAAGCAATTCATCTCCTTCATCATATTTTACTCGAGATAGAATCCTGAGTGTGATTTTCCCCTTTCTGAACATGAAATCTTTCTTTGGCAGATAATGGCCCGCTCCGTGAAGCACAACAGGGAGGATATCAAGTTGCAATTCACGAGCAATATGGAAAGCACCCTGTCGGAATCGCAATATAGAGCAATCTGCCGATCTCGTCCCTTCCGGAAATACCACGATCGAATAACCCCTGTCGCGCAGATCCTTCAGTTGCGGAAGAATCACATCCAGACCTGCCGACACAGGCAGGAACTCCGCATTGTGGATTATCTTTCCATAGAAGAAATTATTCCATACCCAGTCATTGGTGAGGAATATCAATTTAGGATGCAATGCCATCAGCACCGGGAGATCAAGATGCGACTGATGATTGCAGATGATAAGAGACGGAGTCTCAAACGTTTCTCCGGAGGGATTTTCATATACTGTTTCTGCACCCGGAAATTTCCCGGTGAGAAAACTGGAAATCCAACGGAGCAACTTATGAAACCTGAGTTTCTTTCCCTCCGTATTCTTTCCTACACTGAAATATAAGAAAGCTCCAGGTGTAAAGACCCCCACTGTCCAGAATATAAAGTATCCAAGCCCATAGAACGACCTGAAGAGCCTACCAAGAGTCACCGCGGCCTCCCGTTTTTCTCCTTTTTTTCGGGTGAACGGAACAAATTCGCTCCCGAACAATCTCTTTTGGCTAAAAAGATTTATGATCCGTGCAGGCAATCCATATAAAACTGCTGCCACACATAATACAGTATTCAGTATGCTGATTCTTGTAAAGTCAAGGGCCGGCCGGAAATGCGACACCCTCTCGGCCTGCGGTGGATAATAAACCTTTATAGGGATTGAAACTATTCTCACTCCCCTCCAGGAGGCGAACACAAGCAGCTCAAGTTCCGCTTCATAGCGACTGGTAAGCAGGGAGAGGCCATGTAGTTTCTTCAACGGATAAGCCCGGTAACCGGTCTGCGTATCTTTGAGACGTTTTCCGGTCTGGACATAAAACCAGAAATTGGAGAATTTATTTGCAAAAGAACTCTTCCCGTTGATATCAACATTGGTGAGATCCCGCTCGCCGACAATAAGGGCTCCCCTGTTTTCAGCTATCGCTCTGACAAACTCCGGAAGATCCTCAGGATAATGCTGACCATCAGAATCTATGGTGATCGCATATTCATATCCCAGTTCGAGGGCTTTTTCAAACCCGCTCTTCAACGCTTTTCCTTTTCCGAGGTTTCTCCTATGCGATACGACAACGATTCCGGAACCGAATGATTCGAGAATCTCACGTGTGGAATCCGTACTCCCGTCATCTATAACGATCACATCTTCCGAATATCGCAACACCTCCGAAACCACACGATGCAGTGTACCCGCATTGTTATATGTAGGAATAAGCACACAGATTCTCAATCTGCGCATTGCCTTTATAACATCCTTCCTGTCTGCGTCGCTCATCTCTTTCTACAATGCAAGGAGAGTTTTGAGAAAATAATCTCCTTGCCACTCACAATTGCGTTAACTTTCATTTCCCCGGTAGCTGCATCCTCTGAAATCTTATTGAATGTATAGATCACCTCCTGTGTCTCCAACGGATTTATGATTGAGAGGAATTTGGCATTTGTGACGTGTTGCAGCTCCATATCCCCTCCGAGCATTTTCCCAAGCAATTCTGTTGCAATCTGGATAATGCACACACCCGGAGTAATCGGTTTCTCGGGAAAATGCGAACGGTAGATCACGTTATCCCGAAGAAGCTCAATCTCGAAACTTCTGGTTTCGGAATCATAGGATTTTATTTTATAGAGGCTGTCGTTCAGTATCATCTGTATCTTGAATGGAGAGAGGAGTGAATATATATTTAATATGTCGCCGGTTATTCCGGATAATCAACTTATCCTCTTCATAGGTTATCTCATAATCCTTACTTGGTTTAGAGGGTGTGCCGTAAAGAATATGGAGGACGAACTTTAGATCCTGTTTCAACACCCTCTTGATATACCATTTGTTAAGAAAACCTATAACACTCACAAGTCGGGTTTTCCCATTTTTATAGGAGTATGAGAAATCCACGGCCGACACACCGAATTCATTAATCATGCTTCCCACTATATGATCGGAGCCTGCATTGACAATCATCACGCCCGATAGATATCCCTTCCCCATCTCTATTTCGAAAGAATATCTACGCAATGAAGCCGACAGCAAATCCTCTGCTGTCTCATCTGCATATAGGCCCGACGGAACTAACAGCAATAGGCTACTTAGGAATAGTAAAAAGCGCTTCATTAATGGTCCCGTTGATTTTTACGTTACTCATTTTTATATTCGTACGGTCGCCGTTCTTCTCAAATATGTTTATTTCCGAAATCATCATATCCGACTTATTGAAAGCCATCATGATTTTGGAAAACATCTTTTTAATCTCCTTTTTCTTAGGAGTAAGAGTCACATTCCATGCTGTCTTGCCATCTTCAATTGAGATTGAGAAATCCGTTTGGTTTGACAACGCAGTGCCCGTAACGGTTCCCATCATCAACCTCGCCACCTCTTTGAAGATCCGATTACTGTTGGTATCTATGACATCCTTACGTGACTTATTCCCCACATAAACCTTCCTGCCGTTGAAAAGGAAAAGATACTGATAAGGTTTGGTGTATTCCCACCGCAGTTTATTCGGTCGGCTGTAATACATCTTTCCTTCAGAAACCATCTTGTCGCTAAGGAGCGACAGATGCTTGGTCTGTGTAAACGAACAACTCATCGACCGCAGGGTCCCCACTGTCTTATTAATCTGTGCTATTACAGTCTGCTCCTGTTGTGCACTGACCGGTGATGCACAAAGCCAAACGGGAAACAACAACAGAAAAAATATTATGACTGATCTCTTCATTTCAATTTCTGATTAATATAGGATAAGTAAGAAGTTTTTTTAATTAGTCGATAATCTATTTAGCCACCAAAATACACCCGGCCATTATCAGTGCGACCCCTATCCACCTGTTCCATGAAACACTCTCATGAAGGAAAACTATCGCGAGAACCAATGCTATTACATAACTCAGGCTGGCCATAGGATATGCCATACTCAGCGGGAAATGCTTCAGGATGTACATCCATAATACAGAAGCTCCCCCGAAAAGGATTCCACAGACAAGAAACCACCAATTGGTAAGGATATCTCCGAAGAACCGGAAACTCCAGGAGAAAACCGGCATTCTCTCCAATGCTAACTTCAGAGTAAGCTGACCGAAGGATAGCATTATACTCTGTATTATCGACAACCCTATCAACTGCCACATACTAAACCCTTTTTAGCTTTATTACTGACCAGGCCGACCCATCGGAATGATTCAGTATCGTAACATTTTCTATCCGTTCTGTTTCACTCCTATCTGCGGAGTCAAAATATAGGTGAGAAGGGATCCTCTGCTGCTCCAATATCTTCACACCGGTATAAAATCCTAATGCCGATGAAGAAAAGTTATCACCGAATATATTCCTATATTGAAGGATTACAGGGCGGTTATTCAATTTCTCCAATATCTTCCGGTAGTGAATATCGTTGAGATCATTGCCGTTAGTTCCGACAATCAGATAATCAGACTCCTCAAGTTGAGATGCGATCTCCGACAATTCCGGCCGATAGTAAATCCCGACTTCGCTGAGTTCGCATAGATTTGAAGAGAGGGTTTCTCCGGTCAATACAGCCGATACGGATGCCTCGGAAATCATAGAATACTCCGGATGGGTACTCTCCATAATCTTACTCATAAATGGAGTAGCCTCATCATGCGATCCTACCAGAGCATTCTTCATCATACCGCTCTTTATCTGAAGCCATGAATCTAACAATGCACTCTCAAATGAAATTCCTTTATGAGAATATGTGTTGTTATATCCATGACACTTAAAGATTATTGCTATCAGCGAACTTATTGTATTATGGGTCGATTGCATAAAAAGCGTAGGCTTCAGGCAACCCTCGCCAAACCGGCTCATATCCATCAGGAATTTTTCGGAATTCTCCATACACCCCATCCCTGTACCGGTTACAATGGCATCCGGATTCGATATTCCTGACTCCTTCAATACCCGAAAGGATGTGCATACAGCTCGCTTTAGCAACCTCCCCATCCGACGTGCTTCCCCGGCGGAGAGTATTTCTTTGGCATCAGGTTCCTGACTCCTGACATATTTCTCGGTATACCGGCGCGGCATATCAAACCACTCGTCAGAGAGCGGTTTCTGGCATGACACCTGAGCCACAGAATTTACAAAACACCCGTTTGCCATCCTATCTATAATATTTTGAGAATACCAAAGTCGAATCGTTTCCTCCAAATCCGAAAGAATTATTCAGGATATGCTCTATTTTCTCCTCCCCGGAGTTTCCGGTATGGGGAATGAATTTCCCCTTTATAGGATTCCGGAATCCTAAATTTTCCGGGAGGAATCCATTCTTAAGGGCGAGAATACATATCACGGCCTCTATCGACCCGGAAGCACTTGTCGTATGCCCGGTAAATGATTTTGTGGATGAGAATTTAGGCAACTTATCTCCCCAGATGCGCTCCATAGCGGCAAGCTCCGTTTCATCGTTATTGGGAGTACCCGTGCCATGAGCGTTTATATAGTCGATATCCTCGGGTGCCAGCCCTGCCATACCTAAAGCGGAACACATGGCCAGATATGCACCCTCCCCATTTTCTGAGGAAGCTGTCTGATGAAAGGCATCACATGTGTTGGCATAGCCGCTGAGCTCACCTCTTATATCAACTCCCCTTGCCATGGCCGACTTCTCGCTCTCAAGGACGATGAAAGCTGCGCCCTCTCCAAGATTGATTCCATTCCGTTCTTTATCAAACGGACGGCAATGTTCCCGGTCGAGTATCATCAATGTGTTGAAACCGTTCAGATGGAATCTGGTCAGAGCTTCCGATCCTCCGACAACGGCAACATCCACAATCCCACCTTTAATCAGGTTCGCTCCCAATATAATGGCGTTAGCAGCCGAGGAGCATGCAGTGGATGTGGTGGTAGCCATTCTGAATTTCCCGGTATTTTCGGCAATCAGCTCAGTGGAATACCCACAATCGTTATATTTCAACTCCTTGGTGTCTTGACATAAGCAATCCGAATCCAACACATTCTTAAAATGGCGCTCAGTCTTATCCATTCCTCCGACGGTGGTGCCGTTGATGAATGCGGCTCCCCTCAGATCTGAAGCCGTCAGACGGGCGGAAGCGACTGCCTCCCGGGCAGCAATACTCCCCAATAGAACCGTACGTAAGCCATTGGTCGGATAACCGGCCCCGAGCATCCGTGACATGTCGGAATTCGACAACACCACCTCTCCGACAGGAAATTCTTCATGTTCTGTCGAAAGATGATTAACCCGGCCGATACCGCTCGCTCCCTCCTTAAGGGACCGTAAAGTCTCCTCTACCCCGACACCCAATGCCGAAATTATGCCTAACCCGGTTACTAATACTTTTACTGCCATTCCTGTAGATTACGCCACTTTTCGATGCAAGATGAGATGCCTTACTTCTTACGGTTCTTACTAACGTATTCTGCTATTGTGGATATGGAAGAAAATATCTGCTTCCCCTCCGCAGGATTAGAGAGCCTGATTCCATACTCCCTCTCCAGAAGCACTATCAGTTCAAGGGCATCTATGGAATCCAGACCCAGACCTTCACCGAAAAGAGGTGCCTCCGCATCAATATCGGCCGGAGTCATATCCTCAAGGTTGAGCGCTTCGATGATCTGGTTTTTAAGTTGTAAAACTAAGTTTTCCATATTTATTGAAATTTATTTTGTTACGATTTTTATATCGGCAAGATACTCTTCATCATTATCGTAATCAACCCACCCGGTTAGAATAAACGAAGGAGACGATGTCAGAAATGTATTTCTCACAACCTCTTTCATTGTAGAATCATCAGGATTGGGCAACACGTAAAATGAAGACTCTCCATATATCTTATGTCTGATGGCTATTTCTCCTGTCACTATGTTTGCAAGCGTATAAACGAACAATGCCGGACTGGGGAAATATTCTTCTTCTGATATTGTTTTCTGATAATTTCTATCAGTAACAAGAGAGCCATTCCTGTTGAACAGGATTACAGCTGCGTTTTCTTTTTCTTCTATCGGGACATTTTTTAGTAATAACTCAGAGGCAACAAATCCTAACTTACATAATGAATCCATCTTAAAGAATTTTGGGTAGTCACCAATAAATTCACGATAGATTCCATTAATATTTGAGATAGAAATTGATTTGCCGTTAAGGATTACATTAGAAGGAGTAATCTGTACTTGCGATAACACTTTCATTTTTTACCTCCTTTCCTATATGCAATGCCGGCATTCGTACCACCAAATCCCGAAAGAATCTTGATGAATGCAGTTTTATCGGAATTCCGGATTTGATTAGATATATTAACAGGATACGTTGTCCCAATATGTTCAAAGCCCTTAGTAGCCAAAACCAAACCCTTATCTATAGCTTTCATAGATAGTATTGTCTCGATTATACCGGCGGCTCCTAAGGTATGCCCATAATACCCTTTCAACCCATTGACCGGTGTCTCATCCAGACCGGCACGATGGATAGCGATTGATTCCATCTCATCATTATATGCCGTAGCCGTGCCATGGGCGTTTATAAAACCTATATCCTCCTTCTCTATTTCTTTCAAAATATCTGTAAGAACCCGATAGCTCCCTTCCCCTGTACGTGACGGTCCTGAAATATGATTGGCATCATTATGGATGGAGCTTGCCACATATTCCCATATCCCATCACCCGGTTGATCTCCCCTCTTCAATATTATGGTTCCGACGGCTTCCCCCAGATTCAATCCTGTACGATCCCTGTCATACGGACGGCATTCATCCATACTCAACGCCTTGAACGACTGGAACCCGGAAACAATAAATCTCGAAAGGAGATCGCATCCTACAACTATCCCATAGCGGAACCGTTCGCTCATCAGCTCCCTTACGGCAGCTATCTGCGCGCATACTCCTGAGATACACGCATTTGAAACTGTTATAGGTTTATTACGATTGCCAAAATATGCTGCAATTTTTTCCGCTGATGAACTGAGATAACACCGCGGATCAAACTTTGAGGCCGAAAGCAGATCCACATTACCCTTTGTGGTGGACAAGACAAATATTACATCTTCTCCGTCCGCAGAGATGCCACACTCTTCTATCGCTCTCCTCACCGATAATATGGCTAACTTCTCAAACAGGGTGAACCTCCCTGAATCATGTATCTCCCTGCATGATATCCTTTCAATCTCATCCCTGTCGATAAGGGATCCGCAGAAAGCTTCCGGCAATCCGAATTTATCTTCATGTCTGAGCAGACAGCTCTTGCCTTCAAGAACCGCCCTGAAATTTTCCTCCGAACTGAAACCAAGTGGAGAAATTATATTATCAGCTATCGCACTGATCACAACAACTCCCATTTATCTTTCCACCTCCTGTAAAATTCCGGATTTTCCCACACAAGCTGGTAATCACGATCCATAAAGACCTGTACCGACCTCCCTGTGGCTATAACCGAGCTATCCACGGAATCAACAATCTCATAATCAAATACGATCTTAGCCGATTCTGTAGGAACATATTTTATGACAATGATAGGATTAGATTCATAAACAAGCGGTTTCTTATACTTGAAAGAGAGTTCAACCAGTGGCGCATAATACCCGTTAGAGAATATGGTCATATACCCAAGACCATATTTCTTCCCGAATGCTTCCCGGGCATCCTCAAAATAGAGAGGATATGACCCATGCCAGACGATATTCATGGAATCAACCTCGCTGAAGCGAATTTCCAACTCCTTGG
This sequence comes from uncultured Sangeribacter sp., assembly GCA_964499025.1. Lineage (GTDB taxonomy): Bacteria > Bacteroidota > Bacteroidia > Bacteroidales > Muribaculaceae > Lepagella. The sequence goes on along the minus strand of CAZCJC010000003.1, from coordinate 15,941 downwards.
ATGCCGATAATATCCTGCTCATATCATTACACACTTTGAGATTCTATATCACTTAAAGCTATCTTCATCTCCGCTTCGGCAATAATTTCCTCCCCGATCTTTACACAGGCCCTTACCAAAGTCATCCCGAATACCTCCTCCACGGTTTCAATTTCCGTTTCCATCATCTCCCCCGTTTGAGGCAACCGGTGTAATTTTAAATTACGGATTGCGCCGATGAATCCCAGCCGAATCCCCTTTTTCAATATATACTTATTGAAATATCCGATACGCGCCGCGCAGGTCTGAGCTATATTCTCTATTACGCCTGATGGTGTGAACCGTCCGGCTTCAACAAAAATATTATCAGTCCTGACTGTTGTTCGGGTGATGGTCCTATCCATATCGAAATGCACCAACCGATCGATCATTACAAACGGTTCCTGCTGCGGTAGCAACTCATGTATATCGATTTTTTCAAATTCCATCACTCTCTCCAGAAATCAAAATAATTATACCACTGTGCAGGATAACACCTCACTGTCTCCTCAAGCAACTTCACATACCGGTCTGCAAGTTCCGAAGCTTTCGAACGGATATTTCCGGTCTCGCCACATTCTATTCTCTTCACCGAGATATGATAGCTTTTCGCTCCGCTCTTCATCACGGAGACAAACAGAACCGGGACATCTCTCATTGCTGCGAGAATGAACGGACCCTGCGGAAAACTTCCGCGCCTATCCATAAAATCAAGAGAAAACACTTTCTGTGACCCGAAAACCCTGTCGGCCGGCATGCTCAGAATCTCCCCATCGCTCAACGCCTTATCTATGACGAACAGATGGGACATATCCGCTGCCATCGGTATCATCCGGATATTGTTGACACCAAACAGCTTGCTCCTATTTGCCATGACACTCCCTTTCTCTCCGCCATATACCAGCGCATTGAGACGTTTGTTCTCAACTGAGAGAGAATATCCGGCAAGTTCATAGTTCCCTATGTGGGAACTGAGTTGAACAAACCCTGACGGTTGCTTCGACAACTCCAGAAATCTGTCATATCCATCTATTGTTATCCGGAATTTCTTGCCGGCATACATCGCAAACCTGTCGATCACTACCTGCGAGAATGCGCAATGATTCCTGTAGGTCATAATTGCTGACTTAAGGCGGCCGAAACCAAAACCTTCCCGATAAAAGCGATATATGGCTTTCCTTGCCCCTCTATTGATCAACATCGTCGGAGGCACCACAAACAAAAACGCGAAAGCATATAGCAGACGCACATCGGTTATCCTGAGCATACGGATTAACCATCTGTGCATCCAGCCGTTGCCGTAGGTGGTCCCTAACCACTTGTCATGTTTCAGGTCGCTCACTGAACAAAGATGAAGATTCTACGGAAGCTGTGACAGTCAAGCGTTAACTTTTTTATCTATGTAATCGCAAAAATCCTTGAGTGTAACGACGCCTGCCATCTCTTCGGGCTTGATCTTGAAACCGAAATTCTTCTCTACAATTACCACGATATCTACGAAATCAAGACTGTCGATACCCACATCCTCCTTCAGGCGTGCATCCGGAAAGATTTTCTCTTCATCCACCTCCAGATCATCTATTAGGAATTCACGAACTTTGTTGTCAATTTCTTTACGTTCCATATTGTTGTTTTATAATTTTATCTGAGTTTGCAAACCATTATGCTGTGTCCCTGACCGAGATAGTCATGGATAGTCTCAATCTCAAGGCCGGCCTCATTCACAAGTCGCGCCATATCTTCCGAATGGTACATCTTGCTGTTGCCATTGGCCATCGCCGTGAAATAAAGACTTGTGAGGGTCAGGCATAACGCCGCTGCCTCAAATCTCTGGCGATCCCAGAAAGTCTCCATGATATAAAGGCGGGAATCCTTATCCATCACTTTTTTCGCGCGACGCAATATGCTGACAATCTCTCCTTCACTGAAACAGTCGAGAAACTGGCTCATCCATATTGCATCAAATCTCTTTTCCGATGGCATTTCCGATGCCTCGTCAATAAGATCGATACCGACCCCCTCTATCCTGTCACCTCCCACTTGACCCCTGATATTGTCACGCATCATCTCTATCTGCTGAGGCAAATCAAGGATCGTCACTTTCACATCCCGGTCATACTCCACACATCTCAAAGCCCATCTCCCTGTATTCCCCCCGACATCCAACAGAGTACCTGGCTTATTGCGGAACACAATTTCGAGTGCCTGACCAAATGAATTGTCAGAATAAAAATGATCGAAATTCAGCCAGCTCCTCTGTATCTGCTCTGGCAACACCGACAATCCTTCATATAGGGTGGGCCAATCGCCGAGTGTTTTGAGTCCTATCGGTTTACCCTCAAGAAGCGATTCTTCAAGATTGAACCATCCCCGGTAATTCACATCATGATTCATGTCAATATTGACCTTGGTTGCCGGGTCATTCATTAGAAACCACCCGGTTTTAGAGATGGTGAACCTATCTGTTTCCGGATCCACCAACAATAACCCTATACTCAGTGAAGCCTCCAGAAGGCACTTGGCAGCATATTGCGATAAGCCCGCTTTCTCTGCCACATCCTCTATGGTGAGACCATTCTCACTATCCCTGATCAAGGAAAGAATGCCACGCTTGAGCATTATTCGTGCCGTCTGGAATATCACCGGCCCGAATGCAATGAATTCTGCAAGACGTTGCGCCTCACGTGCATTCAAAGATTCTTTGGTGTATTTCTTTGCTAAATTTGGAAATAGATTCATGTCCAATCATATAGGATATTCCGGATGTAATGGCATAAATGCCATTACATCCGGAATATGGCGTTTATTTGCCTTTGCCAATCAATTTTGCTAAATCTTTTGCAAGATCTTGGTAAGCAAGTATGCGACGAGCTTCATTTCCATAGGCTGCGCTGCCTGAGCAATCAAATTCAATTGTTGCAACATTGGTTTTATCAGACAGTTTAACTACCTCGACACTTCCCTCTATATGAGCTCCACGTGAGAATCCTCCGAAAACTATGGCTGCGGCAGTTGAACCATAGTGAAATGCTTTTACATGAATGATAAACTCGTATTGTGCAGCATCTTCATCATCCGTGATGAGGGCATACTTTTTGTCCTTTTTGTTGAAAAGCACATCAAAAGCGGATTCGCCTGCTGCAACCTCAGCGGGATAGTCTTTTACCCAATCATCTCCTTTTTCTTTAAGGAAATCTTGCGGATCCTTGTCCTCTATCAGCATTTTTGAATAGTCCCAAGTTACTAATATACGGACATCGGGATTTTTAAGATCTTTTAGGCTACCGCTTTTTATATCAGCATCCGCCCATGATGTTAGCGATACCATCGCCATTACAATAAGTAATAAATACTTTTTCATATCGTGTTATTTATAGTGGTTATTAAAGAGTTTATTTTAAGTAGTTGGTAAAAATTAATGAACAAATAAAGCGAAGTTATTTTTGAGCAGATTTTGCTGCGGAGAGAGGGAGCATACTTTCGTATGCGACTGAATGACAAGGTAAAAGATGCCAAAAAGAACCAGCTTTATTGTTCAAGAATATCAACAATAATATATCGATTAATTTTAACCAACTACTTATACATTTAGTTATGATATATCAAATCACAAAGATATTCTCCTAAATCGTTGAATACCTGCTTTAATCCAGCATAACCATACATCGCGCCACCCATTTGGGTACCATTCATCTTCAGTATTTCAACCACAGCAAACGGTTGCTCTTCGCCCGAGCGATAAAACTCTGCGTACCCACTGATTGAAGCTCCTCCCCAGCCGGATTTTGCACCCATTTGTAAAGTCTTGACTATAATGTTTAGCTGAAACTTTGCCTCACCCGATTTTACCGCACGAGGACCTTTTTCTATATCATCATCCCATCGGTCGCAGAACCACTCTAACATCTCCGGTTCATAACGATGGAATGTTTCCATATTGCTGTCAAAATCCTCGGTTATGTATTGCTCAAGAGGTTTTCTATTTCCTTTTGTTTTACTAAAATCAATCGAACAATGTATGGTTCCCCCCGTTGCTTTAAGCGGGGAAAGGGTTCCGCTCTTCAAACGAAGTGGATTTGTGCCAGCATTCACTGTCATACATCCTATGAAGGCAACCAGAAGTGTAAGAAAAGCTTTTCTCATTTGCTTGAACGTTTTAATTGAATGAAGATTTGTACTGTTATTTATTGCGTCGTTCGTAAGATTCGACATCCTGTTTGAGCAAATGCAACCATGCTGACTGAAAACGCTAATAGCATCGTTAGCAAATACCTTCTCCTACTTATTAATAAAAAAGGTTGGTCTAAAAGCAAATATTTAGAAGTGCACACCTACCCTAAAAGTGATGCAATGGATATTGCCGGCCATTGTATTGCCATGAAATGAATCTTCGTCACTCTTTTCTCCGGTAAACAGGCTGTAACCGACACTGGCATCAAGTCCGAATTTCTTTGTGAAATTGATCGTGCAACCGACTGCCGGGCTGAAATAGAAACTGCCAACCTCGTCATAACCATTGTAACCGCCACCCAAACGGATACCTAAGAACGGAGAAACCTTGCTCTTACGAAGGAAATTATAACGGCTCTCTGCAAACACCGCGAACAGCCCGGAATAATCATTCTCCATGTCATATCTCGAACCACTCTCCTCCTGATATAATGACAGGTTAGCATCAAAACCGGCTCCTACGAACAGACCATCGAAAAGAGTCACACCATGGGAGGTGGCAAGTCCGACATTTACGCCTCCGCTATAATAACTTGTATTTCCCGGGATTGAGTATCCGGTATACAATTCTCCATAACCCTTGTAAGTTGGACGGATGGCATTCGCACTAAAGATTGCGGATAGTGCTATGGCAAGCACAAGCATTACTTTTTTCATAACTGTAAATTTTAAATAATTAATAATCTATTTTTCTTCTCACCATACGGATCTTATCCGTATTAGCAATGAATTTTAAATCACACTTTACGTATAACCAACGCGCTGTTTGTCCCTCCGAAACCGAAGGAGTTGGAAAGGACAATGTCGACCGGCATGTCAACCCTCTCCCTGGCTATATTCAGATTCGCTGCGTGTTCACTTGGCTCCTCAAGATTGATATTGGGAGCCACAAAATCATTCAGCATCATAAGAACGCTATATACTGCCTCGCTCGCCCCTGCCATCCAGCATTCATGGCCTGTCATCGACTTGGTGGAACTGATCAAGGCCTTTTTTCCATCGAACAGTCGCCCAAGAGCGATCGCCTCATAATCATCTCCCTGTGGAGTTGAGGTGGCGTGGGCATTGATATAATCTATTTCATCGGGCGTAACCCCGGCATCCTCCATCGCCCTGGTCATAGCTTTTACTGATCCGTCGTCACTCGGTTGGGATATCCCTCCTCCGTTGGATGAGAATCCATAACCCACTACCTCGGCAAGAATGGTGGCACCCCTGGCCACAGCATGCTCATATTCCTCCAACACCAAGGCTGCCGCTCCTCCACTCGGGATCAGGCCATCCCTACCCTTGTCGAATGGCCGGGATGCCTTTGTCGGTTCATCCATCCGGACTGAGAAAGCGCTCAGCGCGTCGAACGTTGCCATCGAATAGTAGTTCGTCTCTTGCGCACCTCCGGCAAGAACCATATCCTGAAGCCCCTGCTTGATCAGCATGTAAGCGATTCCTATGGAATGAGATCCACTCGCACAGGCCGAACTGATAGTGAAATTAACCCCCTTAAGATGGAAAATGGTGCTCAGGTTCATATTTACCGTGGAATTCATCGACTGAAATATCAGTCCTGACCCCAACAATGCAGAATCATGTTTCTCAGCCATGATATTCGCTGCTTCAATCACCGGCTTGGCAGATGAATCATTACCGAATATGATTCCCACCTCATTCTCCTTGAGATATTCATCTGTCACATTTGCTTCTTCGAAGGCCTCTTTTGCTGCCATGTAGGCATATTCAGCTTCCTCTGACAGTCCGACCCGCATACGCCTGTCGATCACGCCTTTCAGCTTCGGACGCTCCACAATACCTGTCAGAGCTGAGCGATAACCGTATTCGAGACGCTCTTTCTCCACTCCGATACCCGATTCCCCCGTAAACAGAGATTCCTTTACCTCCTCTTTATTTTTCCCGATACATGACCAGATTCCCATACCGGTAATGACAACTCTTCTCTCCATCAGTATAGTCCTCCGTTTATTGATATTGTTTCTCCGGTGATATATGAAGATTCTTCCGATGCGAGGAAACCAACAAGGGCCGCAACCTCCTCAGCCTCTCCAAAACGTCCGAGTGGCACTAACTTTTTCAGACTATCCTCATCAAGATCTTTAGTCATGTCTGATTTGATGAATCCGGGTGCCACGGCATTTACCGTCACTTTCCTGGGTGCCACCTCTTGTGCGAGGGCCTTTGTTGCCCCGATCAACGCAGCTTTGGCTGCCGAATAGTTAGCCTGTCCCGGTAGCCCTTTCAAGCCTGAAAGCGACGCTATATTGATGATGCGGCCAAAACGACGCGTCAGCATACCTTTCAATACTCTTCGCGAAACATAGAAAAAACCGTCGAGCGTGGTGGAAATAACATTATGCCACTGCTCCGACTGCATGAATATTAACAGATTATCCTCCCGGATGCCGGCATTGTTGACAAGCACCGTGATCCTGTCCTCGGGATGATTATTCTCCCATCTTTCAAGTGCGGAATCCACCGACTCCTCCGATCTGACATCAAAAGGGAGTAATTCTGCATGCCCACCGGTTGCAGCAATCTCATCGGCTACCGTTTCGGCTGCCGACGCATTCGACCGATAGTTGATAATTATACCAAGACCTTGCTCCGCAAGTCTTTTGCATATTGCGGCACCAAGTCCCCGGGAACCCCCTGTCACTAAAGCGTAATTCATTAATTCAGATATTGGATAATGTTGGTTCGTAAATATTGCTCCGTAGCGGCTACATCTTTGTAGAATGGTGTATCTTCCACGAATTTCGGGCAGATTGACCTTATCGATTCATATTGATGCCGCGTACGGGGAGAGAGTTTATCAGCTATGTCGAGGCAATCAGTGGCCTGAGCCAATGCGATGTAAAGAATCGACATCACCTGGTATGCATTGTCAATGACTCGTTTGCATAGCAGCGCACTGTTCGTACCCATGCTGACGATATCCTGATTATCATTATTATTCGGGATACTGTGCACGTAGTTGGGCATAGCAAGTGTCTGACACTCGGCAGTTGTGGAAGTCGCGGTAAACTGACATGCCTGCATACCGTAGTTAAGCCCCAACACTCCTAAGTTCAGGAATGGAGGCAGAATACCGTTGATGCGATCATGAAACAGATAATTCAACTGACGTTCGGCAGTCATTGCCAATCTAACCATGGCGATCTTAACCTTGTCGGCCTCCAGAGATATATAATCACCATGGAAATTGCCCCCATGATAAATATTGCCTGCCATATAATCTACTATCGGATTGTCGCATGCTGAGTTCACCTCATTCTGCAACACTCCGGCCGCATTCTTAAGCGTATCATAGATCGGTCCGTAAATCTGAGGTATACACCGGAGTGAATAATATGCCTGAACCTTATGTTCGAAATATGAACATTTATTTTTCTCAGGATCATAAAGTTCATGTTCTCTTTTCTGGAGATGCCTGCTTCCGTTGCTCACTTCACGGAGCCAACGAGCTATTACTTGCTGGCCCGGCTGACGCCGGCATTCATTCTCCTCCACCGACATATAATCGTCAAAGGAGTCGGCAATCTCATTGATCCAGGCCCCGGCAATCACGGCATATCTCAACAGGTTCTCGGCATAATACTGATTCACGATCGAAATGCCTGTCATGACGGAGGTGCCGTTGGTAACAGATAATCCCTCTCTCACATAAATCCCCATGGGAGTAAGATTCTCCTCCCTCAAAACCTCCGAAGCAGAGCGCCATTCACCCTTATAATGCACTTCCCCTTCCCCAATCAGACACAAGGCGATATGTGCAAGCTGAACAAGGTCTCCACTCGCCCCTACGCTTCCGTGCTGGGGAATAAAGGGGTAGATTCCCCTGTTCACAAATTCCTGAAGGAGCAGGATCACGCTCAGATCCACTCCGGAACGCGCCTGCAGAAAAGTCCCTATGCGCGCAATCATCGCCGACTTAACCTCAATGTCCGACAATGGAGTGCCCGCCCCGGTGGCATGACTGCGGATGATGTTATATTGCAATTCCTTCAAACGGCTGTCATCCACCCTCCATTGAGCCATCGGCCCGAAACCGGTATTTATTCCGTATATCACTTTATCCTTCACAAAATCTTTCAGGAAAGCGTGACATTTCTTAACCGCCTCCTTCGAGTCTTCAGGGATACGGAATTCCGCCCCCTCAAAAAGTGATTTATATATTTCGGATAAAGTGATCATATTATTCATCTTGAAATTTTAAGTAGCTCGCAGAAATTAATGAATAGATAAAACGCAGTGATTTTGAATTAATTTTGGTTTCGGCTGAAGGAGCATAGCGGGCTATGTGACTGAAGCCGAGGCCGGAAGTAATTCAAAAGAACAAGTTTTAGCATTCATTAATCTCATTTTATTTACTTTAATTAATTTGTGTGAGCTACATCCCACAGCAAAATATAGAATATTACTCATGCCGCTTTCACCGGTGCACGACAAATTATGCCACTGCTTTGGACAATGACATGACAATTTTCCTTTCCCCCGCAGGAGGAAAGGAAAATAAATAATGGCTTACATTTATTAATGGAACCGGGGGGGGTAATTGCTTGATAATCATATAGATGCATGTTAATACAACATGCATCCACCGAATATATTACACAATTATCAATCATCACCGATAAGATTTGAATCGTTTACCAGATTATTGGGCATAAAACAACTTACAGGGAGGATTGTACAATCCTCCCTGCAAAATAAAGTTATTTTTTGTAATTATCCAATTTTTTAACATCTTAATTTGACCTTGATTTGATCGGAATCCCATTAACAGGCGCACTTCCTCACCGCTTGCTGTCAAGGTCGGAGAGGAGCGACCTGACGGCGGCCTCAAGCTGGGAGTCGATACCCTTCACCACATCTGCGGGAAGGTTGGCTACCTTGATGTCGGGCTCCAGCTGGGTATTCTCAAGCACCGTCCCATCCTCCGTGCGGAAGGCGACTACAGGAACACCGAATATGTAATCGTCGTTCTGCAGTGTAATCCAGTTTACGCTCGACATTGTGCCGGGCACCGGCATTCCTACCAATTTCCCAAGGTTCTTGTGCTTGTAGACCCACGGCGTGCCGTGTGCGTTGCTGTAATTGGCCTCGCCGATTATCATGATGCTCGGTTTGTTCCATCGGCGAGAGGGCATCTCACCTGTCTTGCGGCCATGGACCTCCTGCGTCAGATATTTGTCTCCGCTGAAAAGCACCTCTATATCCTCATGCAGACGTCCCCCTCCATTCCAGCGCGTGTCGATCACGATGCCTTCGCGGTTGTAATATTTACCCAAGATTTTTGAATATATCTCCCGGAAGGAGTCATCTCCCATCGATCGGATATGCACATATCCAAGCCTTCCCCCCGATAGGCTGTCTACCGCCTCCTCGCGGCTCTTCACCCACCGCTTGTAAAGCAGGTTGCTCTCTACTCCGGATGTGATGGGAATCACTACCTCTTCCCAACGTTCACCCGAAGTTGGGTTGTAGATGGAAACGAGCGTCTTCTTTCTGGATGTATTGTTGAGAAGAGTCGACCAATCGGTATCAGCCGTGACATTCTCCCCGTTTATTGCCTCAATCACATCGCCGGCACGCATACGGCTTGTGGCGCGGTCGAAGGGACCTCCCTCTATAACCTCCTCAACCTTCAGCCCGGGAGTCTCAGCCGTGAGATCATAGATCAGACCCAAGGAGGCTGTCTGATCTTTCGCTCCGGCCGGATAATAACGTCCTCCGGAATGCGAGACGTTAAGTTCACCCAGCAATTCGCTGAGAAGATCAGCAAAATCATAACCATTGTTGATATGCGGAAGGAATCGGCGATAGTTCTCCACATACATCTCCCAGTCTATAGGCATCTCAGGAAGATAGAATCGCTCACGCGCCTCATTCTTTACATAGTTGAGCATTGCCTCACGCTCCTTGGCCGGATCTACCTTCACCTTTCCGGAGGTGGTGACTGTCTTGAGTTCTTTTGATTTGGGATTGAATTTCTTCACGGATGATCCGACAAGATAGAGATTCCCTTCCTTATCAGTCTGGATCCCGACTCCACCGCTTCCAAGTTTCTTCACCAACGACACATCCCCCTTGCGCAGATCCTTTTTCCATAAATCATATCCATCCTCGAATTCCGAAAGATAATAAAGGGTCTCCCCATCCTTGGTTACCACATAGTCGCTCAAGTTCGAAGAATTAGGGGTAAGGCGCACGATACGTTCCTGTATACCGGCGCGATCGATTTTCAAATCATTCGATTCATTCTCCTTGGTATCACCCTTATTATCCTTCTTATTCTTCTTCCCTTTCTTATCCTTAACAGCATCCCCTTTTGAGGCGGCCTTCTTCTGCTGATCCTCCACCTCTTTCAGGAGTGCGAAATCCTCCTCCGAAAGGCGGAACTTATCATAGGCCTCCTTATTGAGGAAAACCATCATTACATCATATTGCGAGCCCCACGAGGCATGATTACGCAGTCCGTATCGCTCGGATGCAAAAATCACGGCATTCCCGTCATCGGTGAATCGCGGCTCCTGATCGAAATAACCGGTATTGGTAAGGTTGATGAACTCACCGGTCTCGACATTCACCATGGCTATGTCGCCATAAGGATCATGCATCGGATTCATCACCTCCAAGGTGAGCCACTTGCTGTCGGGACTCCATGCCACACCATATCCCCCCGATCGGTAGTTTGTAATCCTGTCATCAAGAGTCTTCACTGCTCCGGATGCGAGATCCATCACCTTGAGGATCCTGCGGTCTTCTATATATGCCATCTTCTTCCCATCGGGTGACACCGATGGATAACCACGCTCAACTCCATCCTCCGGAAACATTGCCGTCTCCTCGATGAGAGTGGCATTTGAGAAATTCGGGTCCTCCTTCCGTTTGATCGAAGCCTTGTAGATATTGCTCCTTCCTGAGCGCAGTGAACCATAATAAAGAGAGCGGCCATCTTTTCCCCAGCTGAGGCGCGATTCCACTTCAGGCGTATGGGTGAGCTGCTTCATCGATGAGTAGTCTGTGGCCGTGACAAACACCTCCCCGCGGGCAGTGAAGGCCACCTGCTTCCCATCGGGCGACACGGCCCCATTGGAGATGCGCGTAAACGACACATCTTCGACATCATCGATATCGTCGTCTGTAAGCTCCACGGGCAATTTCAAGGGTTGTGTCCCGGGAGTCATTGTGTAGAGTTCTCCGTTGTAAACGAATGCCATCCGGTCGCCTGCCCCTGTGCTGAGGAACCTCACGGGATGATCCTTGAAATCGGTAAGCTTCTTCACGGCCGATCCTGGAGTCATGGAGGCCGAATAGACGTTGAACGACCCTCCGTCGCGCTCGCTCAGGAAATAATACTCCCCGGGATTTGCAGAAGCAGCCGGTTCCCGGTCCTCACCCGGCCGCGCGGTAAGATTGGTGTATGTCTCGCTCTTCGGATCATATCGCCATATGTCGCGTGTCACGGAGGAGGTGTGATGCTTACGCCATTTATCTTCCGATCCTTTCACATCTTCATAGAGGAAAGATCCGTCCGGAAGCATGGTGACATTCACGGCCGGAACGGAGAGGATACGGTGGAACCTTCCCCCCTCTGCCGGCACCTCATACAGCTCGCTCTGGGTCCTTATCGGTGCAAGCGCACTCGCTGCCGGATCCTGAATCACTGCGGAGAAAATCACATTCTTCCCGTCGGGTGTGAAGGCAAAGGGTGTCTCAGCCGCCGAATTGTAGGTGAGCCGGAGGGGTGTGCCCCCTTTTGCATCCATGATATAAACATCCTTTCCCCCGTTTCGGTCGGAAGAGAATGCTATCCTGCTCCCGTCGGGGCTCCATATAGGCATACTTTCATATGCTGGGCCGGAGGTGAGCCGTATTGCTTCGCCTCCTGTGAAAGGAACCTTGAAAATATCTCCCTTATAACTGAATGCTATCTGTTTCCCATCAGGTGAGATCTTCGCATCCCTCACCCACATAGGATTGACAGCCTCGACTGCCCCGGCAACAAACAGCAATGCGCCTCCCAACAATAGACTCTTCTTCATAAGCTTATTATTTTAAGTCAAGACCCATCCGGTTAATTCAAGTGACCCGGCGGCTGTTTGCACCGGGTGATTTTCATGATGGAGCCTCTGTTTGAGAAATTACTTACCTTGTGACACCCTTGTCAAGCATTCTTCGCTTGATCTGCATCCTTACCCAAGTGGGCAGAGAGGCCACAAACACTATTGATATCCTATTGATTATTCCATTGATATACTGCCTCTTCCCCTTGAGCATCCGATTGAGGGCCTTCTTTGCGAAGCGTTCGGGAGTATCCAGAGCCCCTATTCTCACAGCAAGCCTTTTCAATGGCTCAGGCAGCCCGAAAAGATCTGTGGCGATACCCCCGGGACAGGCAACGGTGACACTCACCCCGTAATCTCTCAGCTCATAATGGAGGGCACGCGAAAAGACACGTATATAAGCCTTGGTTGCGGCATACATGGCGATCCCGGGCATTGGCATCCAGCATGACATCGACGACATGTTGAGGATCCTCCCCACCCCTCGCTTCTTGAAACGCATGGCAAAACGGCGACTGAGCATCGTCACAGCGTCCACATGAAGCCGGATGAAGCAATCGATCTTACACTCCGGAGTATCCGTCACCGGAAGGAATGAGAATATTCCCGCGTTGTTGATGAGGTAATCCTCCCTCAGCCCATGCTCATCAAGATAACCAACTATCAGGTCGGGAGCATCTTCACAGGTGAGATCGGCATATACCGGATAAGTGCTGACCCCGAACTCAGCTGAGAGCTCGGAAGAAAAACGCTCAAGCTCCTCCCGCTGGTTGCTCACCATCACTACGTTGCAGCCGCGCGCGCCAAGCTCTCGGCTGAAACAGAGGCCGATACCGCTGCTCGCCCCTGTCACCACAGCAAGCTTCCCACGGATATCCCTATCTCTTTTCATAAATCCTTTCTATCTCTCTTCTGATTCCGGGCGTGAGATCCTTACAATGTTTATGGCAAGCCATCTCACGCGAATACATCCGAGCAATGCAATAATTCACATGATCGCAGCCGCAACGGTGATTACCCTCGCCGCGCATCTTATTCACGAAATCCGGCTCGTTGAGCAGCGCGCGCCCCATCTGGATAAAGTCGAATCCCTCCTTGTCGAGTGCTTCGTCGGCATTTTCACGGCTCACAATCCCTCCGACATATACCAGCGGCAAGCTCAGCTCCTTGCGGAACTCCCGTGCATCCTCCATGAAGTAGAGCTCCTTGAAGGGAACGCCCGGGATCATGAAACGCCCCACCATCCTCACGCCATATTTGAGCCACCATTGCTTCATATAGTGGGTCATCGAATGGATAGGCATGCTCCCTCGCATCACATACATCGGAGCTTTGCTGACAAACCCGCCGGAGAGAACCATCGCATGGACTCCGCAGCGTTCGATCTCCTTGGCAACCGTCAGACAGTCATCTATCTCCAGACCACCCTTGAAACCATCGCGCATGTTGGTCTTTACAAGTACCCCCATATCCGCACCGGCGGCTTTCATCACCTCCTCCAGACACATCTTCATGAAAGTCATCCTGTTCTCCAGGCTTCCTCCGAATTCATCCTTGCGGTGATTGGTATAGGGGGAGAGAAACTGAGATATCAGATAGCCATGCCCGGCATGAACCTCCACGCAATCGAAACCGGCATCACGGGCCGTATTCACAGCGGTGCCGAAATCGCGGGCAAGCTGTTTGAGCTCATCCTTACGGAGACCCCGACAGAAAGTGGGGGAATACAGATTGAACCCGGTCGAGGCCCCCACAGGCGTTCCTCCCGCCGTGCTGCGGTGGGTCATGTTGCCGCAATGGCCTATCTGGATCGAGGCTTTTGCCCCACGATCATGAATTCCGTCAGTAATCTCCCTCAATGGGGCAACAATCTCAGGGCGCAACCACAATTGAGTGGTGAATGAGAGCGCCGAACGGCAAATGCCGGCATAAGCCAGAGTCGTCATCCCTACTCCGCCCTCAGCCACGCTCCAATGATAATCGCGCAACATCGGTGTCGGGCCGTTATCCTTTCCCATCCCTTCAAAAGCAGCCGACCGTATTGTGCGGTTGCGTAATTCTACGGGACCTATCTTTCCCGGTGTAAACAGTTTCATTGTAAACTGATTATCAGATTAATATATGAACGGCAAGATATACCGCCGATCGAGATTCCTGTATTCCTCCCCGAATTCACCTTCGTAACGTTCATGAAGTTTGCGGGCCCGGGGGGCGAGATTGGCGAAGGTCCAGAGGGCAAACGCAGCTCCTCCCAACGACCATGTGAGTATCGCATACCCTGCCCACTCCACAAACTCACCGAAATAATTCGCCGATGTCACATATCGGTAGAATCCTCCTCGGGGAATATAGTGGGCCGTATCTCCCGGCTTACGCAGGTGCCTTATGATATGGTCGGAATGAAGATTGATTCCCATCCCGGCAAAAAATATTACGGTTCCCAAAATAAAAAGAGGGCTATAAAGCCAGCTCACGGGATATAGGTCTGCTGGCGACACATAAAAAAGCCATCCCCCTATCATATACGAATTTATCAGGTTGAATACCACCCCCATAGCCACAATCGAGAGAGGCATACGGCTCTTCCCCTTGATAAGGAAAGGAAAGATGAACGACCGTTGGAAATAATGGAAGAGAAAAAGCAGACACATCACCATCGGGGCCGGCTCCCACCGGCGGGAACTCAGCAGCCAGAAAAGGAGCATGGCGACGAACACGGGCGACTCCATGAGAACCCACCCTATACGATTGGGCAGCGATGGACCCCATTTCTTGGAGTACATCATCCCATATCCGGCAGATATGCGCTGGAGAGCGAAAAACACAATCGGAGCCAGACAGAACATCGCTCCCACTACAGAATAATAAAATGACGACTCAAAAAATATCTCGTGCTGCATAGTTTGCGTGGATCAGTGAATTTTAGGTAAAACCGATTCAGAAAACTGGCTTAGACCATCTCGAATCGTCACGGAGACAAAAAATCATAAGAGAAAGGGTCTAATACATGACAAATTTAATCAGAATGTGGAAATCATCCAAACACTTTGGTGTAAATGTCGCAAAATTGGAAGAAATTTCATCTCATTGCACCCCTTGAACAAGAAATGTACCGGTTCAGCCATATCGTCCGATTCCCCACTGATGAGAAGAAAAAAGCAAAAAAGAAGAACAGGGATTCCAACGCCGACGACATCAAATTTCAAAATAGGCAAAAAGTTTCAATCACTTCACTTGGTTAATTCAAAAAAGATATATAACTTTGCAACGAATTCGGGGCGTAGCGCAGTCCGGTTAGCGCACCTGCTTTGGGAGCAGGGGGTCGAAGGTTCGAATCCTTTCACCCCGACAAGACATACAAGACGGGCCCAGGTGGCGGAATGGTAGACGCGCTCGTTTCAGGTGCGAGTGCTGCGAGGCGTGCAGGTTCGAGTCCTGTTCTGGGCACTCAGCAAAATTGCAAGTGATTGAATTCTAATCGCTTGCAATTTTTACTTTCAACCCGTGTCAACGCGATGTCAACCAACCTCGCGCCAACACTACATTTCAACTGAACATTTATATGGCACCTAATAAGAAAAGAAAAACTCGTAAGAGAAATAATAAAAATCA
>CAZCJC010000002.1:0-103713 GCA_964499025.1 uncultured Sangeribacter sp. | reverse complement strand
ACCCTCGTCCAAACGTGGAACCAATGGGCTTTCTACATGCTTAGTCTGTGGATTGATTTTAGTGATATGGCAGGCCCACGACGACCAACAGTATCCTTAGTCCCTAAATCTCGGAAACGCATCGGAACTCTGCGCCTCCTATTTCCGAATTTCTCTGCACCTCCTTATCCAAACGTCTCGGAACGGGGCAATGGGGAGATGTCTCGTTCACCTCACTTTGAGGCAAATAAAGGGATCCTACTGTACTTCAGATCACGCAGCGAGAGCGTAATTGTTATTTTCGCCAATTATAGTTCGACGCTTTTGCGATTATAGAGCTTAAACGCCAAAGCTCTGCATGCTTACCTACCGCTTCTACACGCTGTCAAAGCCAGTCAGCCCCGATTTTTGTTGCGTGCTTCTGTAAGAAGTTTGCAAATATAACAAATAAAAATCCATTCAGCAACTTCTGAATGGATTTTTACTTTAATGAGGCAATATCATTCCTTATTTTTTCATCTCTTTAGCCCAAGAATCTTTCAAACCTATGGTTTTGTTGAATACCGGATGATCCGGAGTACTATCCTGGTCAACCACATAATATCCCAGACGCTGGAACTGATAATGGTCTCCGGCTTTGATTCGCTCAGCAAGCCATGGTTCAATCTTGGCATTTTCACGGATCTTGAGAGAATCAGGATTAAGCAGCTCCCGGAAATCCCCCTCCTCCGCACTCGGATTCTCAACAGAGAAAAGACGGTCATAGTCTCTGATCTCTGCAGTAGTGGCGGTGGGAACCGACACCCAATGGAGCGTACCTTTTACCTTTCTGTCCGCGCCGGGAAGTCCGCTTCTCGTTTCAGGATCATATGTGGCATAAATCTCCTCAATCTCGCCGGCATCATTCTTCTTTACACCGGTACACTTTATTATATATGCTCCTTTGAGACGCACCTCTTTATCGGGACTCAGACGGAAGAATTTCTTAGGAGGATTCTCCATAAAATCCTCTCTCTCTATCCATAGCTCCCTGCTGAAAGGCATCTGATGCTTACCCTCTGACGGATTCTCCGGATTATTATCCATCTCCATCATCTCTGTCTTATCTTCGGGATAATTGGTTAGTATCAGTTTTACCGGATTTTGGATCACACTAACGCGTGTTGCAGTTTTATTGAGGTCCTCCCTTACGGAATGTTCGAGGAGTTCTATATGATTTAGTGCCTCATATTTTGTATATCCGATACGTTTTACGAAATCTTTTATCGAAGATGGGGTGTAACCTCTTCTCCTCAATCCTCTCAAAGTCGGCATACGCGGATCATCCCATCCATTTACCAAGCCCTCCTTCACTAATTGGAGCAACTTACGCTTACTCATCACGGTGTAAGTAAGATTCAGTCGGTTGAACTCTATCTGACGCGGGCAATAGGACTCATCTGCCAGTTCCTTTACAAAATACTCATAAAGAGGACGGTGAGGCACAAATTCAAGAGTACATATTGAATGGGTCACCCCTTCGAAATAATCACTCTGGCCATGGGCGAAGTCATACATCGGATAAACTTTCCACTTATCGCCTGTGCGCCAATGGGGAGTCTTGATGATGCGGTACATGATAGGATCGCGGAAATGCATGTTATCGCTTGCCATATCTATCTTGGCGCGCAACACCATGGCTCCCTCATCAAATTCTCCTGCGTTCATCTTTTCAAATAATTCAAGATTCTCCTCAATCGGACGGTCGCGATAAGGGCTGTTGGTTCCAGGAGTAGTCGGAGTCCCTTTCTGCCGGGCTATCTCCTCACTCGTCTGCTCATCCACGTAGGCTTTCCCCTCCTTGATAAGACGGATGGCAAGATCATACAGCTGTGGAAAATAATCGCTGGCATAATAGAGTCTGTCCTCCCAGTCGAAACCGAGCCAGTGGATATCCTCCTTGATAGCCTCAACGTATTCAGTATCCTCCTTCTGGGGATTCGTATCATCAAACCTGAGATTACAGGTGCCTCCGAATTTTTCAGCCGCGCCGAAATCCATTATGAAAGCCTTGGCATGGCCGATATGAAGATAACCGTTCGGTTCCGGCGGGAAACGGGTATTAAGCCTTCCACCGTTTTTCCCGGCCTCAAGATCGGCCTTGATCTCTTGCTCTATAAAGTTGAGGCCACCCTCGTTCTGGATCTCCTCATTCTCGATTATTTCTTCCATCTTGTTCTGTTTTCTGCAAATTTACAAAATCCCATTTAAATTACAAAAACAGGACCCCGAAACTACGGGGTCCTGTGATGCGGTATCAATTCACATTCATGGTAGAGAATGCTGTTCCGGGTAAGATCGCATAAGTTCTCGCGAACTGCCGGATAAAATTTACTGTTGATTTCCGCGGCGTTGACAATCCTTTCATCTTTAATTCAACGTAGGATGCTGTTAATGAGGATTCATGTTTCATAGGCAACCTTGCTGTAGTGTTTATAATAATTCGTTCGTTGTCTATATAACGCCAAATTAATACGTATTATTATTAAAGAGGTGCGGAAAAAAACATTCCGCACCTCTCTATTTCAATATTAGAGTGTCAGGATTATATCCTTCTCCTCTGCGATTCGACGCAGATTGAGGATAGCATATCTCATTCTGCCCAATGCAGTGTTGATACTGACATTGGTGATTTCCGCAATCTCCTTGAAGCTGAGTCCCTGATAATATCTCATCACAAGCACCTCGCGCTGGAGAGGGGGAAGTTCCTGAATCAGATACTTCACATCGTCGCGTATTTGCTCGGAAATGATCATATCTTCAATTGTATCCTCACACAATTCCTTTCTATTCAGGATATCTACATCGCTAAGATCAGCCGATTGCAGATTCTCTGATTTCTCCTGCCTGTAATAATCTATTATCAAATTATGGGCAATCCTCGAAATCCATGCAGGGAATTTCCCGTTTTCCGTATAGCGACCCTGGCGAATGGTCTGAATCGCCTTTACGAAGGTTTCCTGAAAGATATCATTGGCTATATCCTCATTCTTGATGACTCTGAGAATATAATTGAAAATACGGTCCTGATGACGTTTGAGTAGCACATCGAAAGCATCATTGCTGCCTGCCGCATAAGCTTTCACCAACTGCTCGTCGGTCATGCCTGTAAACTTTGCCATATTGTTTGTTTGTTAATTTTGGGTAAATGTTTTCTATAGGCAACGTTGGGTTTATAATGTAACTTTTTTAATAATTACCGGCAGAAATCATTTTGCAGGCAGATATCTAACCGGATCCTGTAATATATCACACGAATTTTCTTGATAATTAGGTTCGGCATGCAAATATACAATGTATTTACGTCAAAACCAAACAATTTCAAGTTTTTTATCATTAATAATTGTTAAATGCACAATAATACCGGATTTTTACGTATATGAAGTCAAGGTAAAAACTCACCAACCCGTCTTATTATGCTATTCGCCTCATTCTCACTGCCGTCCATCCTGCCTCGGAACTCAACACCTCTGCAACCTCAAGCCCGAATTCAGCACACCTCTCCTCTATCATCTTGAGATCCTCAAGATAGAAACCGCTCAGCAACATCTCCCCATCCTCTTTTAATGCTCCTGCATAGCTCTCTATATCGGCAAGAATTATATTTCGGTTGATATTGGCAAACAGATAGTCACTCTTCTCTAATCCCTTAAGTGACGAAGCATCCCCATGGATAAGAGTGATGTTCACATTATTCAATGACGCATGCTCTATAGCATTTAGATAGGCAGGTTCATCAATCTCTATACCGGTCACCTCTTTAGCTCCTCGCATACATGCTAAAATTGCAAGAATCCCGGTACCTGTACCCATGTCAATTACGCTTTTACCCACCATCGGCAATTGCAGTATTAGCTTCATCATCTGCGAAGTGGTATCATGATGGCCCGTACCGAAAGCCATCTTGGGGTCAATCACGATATCATATCGGGCCACCGGTACATCTTTATGGAATGTGGAGTGAACCACACAAATATCATCAATAAGAATGGGCTGAAAATAATTCTTCTCCCATTCCGCATTCCAGTCCTCCCCTTCGATAAACTCCACCGAATATTTAAATTCAGTGGGAATAGGGAAATCAGAAAGAGCCTCCTTAGCCAATTGCTCCGCATCATCGGTTGCCCTTATATATGCAGTCAGCCCGGTCTCATCCGGTTCGAAACTTTCGAATCCTGCATCGGCGAGAAAGGCAGCCGCAAGGTCGGTTATATCCACATTACAAGGATCTGCATCTATTCTGAGAGAATTATAATCATTCATACTTATGGCAATTAATTGGGTAGGTTTTCTAATCTTAAAAGTCTTTTAGCCGCATTCTTTTCTTCAAACATTCAGGACACCAATGTCCACCCTCTATGAAGGTTCGGGCCTTCAAACTGAATTTATGGCCGCAATCGCATTCGAATTTGAGACGAGTATCGCAATCAGAAGTGGCTGAAAGGCCGTTAAGCAACTTCCCCCCTCTCTTCTTAACGAGAGCCTTAACATTAGCGTATGAATAGTCAGGAGCTTCATTCTCCGAATAAGTATCCGCAGGGCGGCTCAGGTCCATCTTATCCCAGGGCAATATTGAGTTCCATTCTTCTATTCCACCGAAGGCAGCCTCAACACGGGGTTCGATATTATTTTTGATCCACCACATCGGACCCAGTTTCTCCTTATGCGCCACCCTTTTCATAAACCCTTTTAAAAGCGGCGCAGGTGCGATTACGCTAAGACTGTAAAACCACGGCAACTCACTTTTCATAATCTTGAAATACTCTTCCGGAGTGGTATCACTACGAAAGTGCAGTATATCCTCAAGCTTGTCGGAATCCTTAAACCAGAAGCCATGGAAATTCTTTGTCGCGAACCATTTCGTATCAAATATTTTCTCAGGGGGAGGACAACCCATCGCTTTCAACAACTTTGATTCAAACTCATAATTCGATAGTCTGTAGGATTTCCCACCACCAATATTATAGAACTTATTCCAGAAAGATTCGGGCACTGATTCCCTGCATACTCTTTCCAAGAGACGTCCTGAGTCTTCTGCTGTGACCCATTCGAGCACACCCTTGATAGGAACATGGAAAGCTATCGGATCCGAAGCATTGGTCAACAATCCGGAATGAAGAATGCCTGTCTGACGCAACGATACCCAACGGGGTAGTCCCGATTCGGCCAACAGTCTCTCAGCCTCCGTTTTGGAATAAGCATAAGCATCATAATAAGCAGGGGCCAACGGATCGCCACACGCTCCCCAATGATCAGGAGCATCCCTGTGGCCATATTGAGCCACCGAACCAATATAAACCACAGCCGGGGGGCTATCAACTTCAGCAGCCGACGACAAAATATTACGAATGCCTGTTAGATTTGTTTCAATGGTCTGTTCAGGAATCCAATCTGCCTTCGGAGATACAATCCCTCCTACATGAAGCACTATATCTGCCCATTTCACACCTGATGCCACATCATCATAGTTTTTAAGATCTCCCCAGATCACTTTCACCCCTTTGTTGATGTAAGGCTCAAGCTTTTTTCTATTACGTTTGCTAATGCGGGCCAGGACAGTAATCTCATACTTCTCCGAATACTTTGAAAGCTCCTTAAGGCCATGCGAACCCATAACTCCGGTGGGTCCGGTAAGAAATACTTTTCGCTTCATGAAACCAGTAAAAAAAACGGTTCAATAATAATTGAACCGCAAATTTATCAACTCTTAATCAATAATCCAAATCCTATCGGAGAGCCAATGCTATTTCCTTTTAAAGAAACGGAATATCTTTCTTCCCGTCCCGAACAGCGACATACCGATCATCGCATAATCAAGATAACCGAGGCCCGAAATGATTTTCGATGCCAATCCTCCAACCTGCGTCACTCGTGATGTTGTGCCATTTCTGCCAAACAAGCTGCGTTTCTTCAGTTTATTGGCATTATTGATCATTTTCGACATGCAAAAATCTTTTCTCAATGCCACAAGCGCACGCTGGTATCTCAGTTCCTCTATTGAATAACCGCGAAAATGATTCTCCACTATTGGATCATCCTCTTTCTTATCATTAACTTTTACTATCTCTTTTGTCATGGCAGTAGCTGATTACTTAGTGATGAAAAGACGTGTTATGAATCTCGCAATCGGATTGAGGAGCAACGGTTTTCGGAACAGATAGATCAAAACAGCCAACAGACAGATGATGCCTCCCACACTGAGATATGCAAAGGCAGGATCCATCAGGGTCTTGAAATACTCGGCAAGTGAGAACGCAAGCAATATCAAAACAACCATTCCCATCAGCAGACATATAGCTCCTATGATCATTGTGGATGCAAGAATGGTGAATTTCTCAGCCACAGTCAACTTGGCATATTCCACCTCAAGCTTAACCCAATCTCTCCCCTGGGTAAATAACTCCTTTATCTCATCTGTCAACTTTTCCTTCATAACTTAGTAGGATTAGTATCCTCTATACAAAGAAGTGGACATCCCCCGACATACGTATCAGCAGATGTCCACTTGCTCATTCATTTATTACTCCTCCGAACCTGCGAGTTCAGCCACAAGGGCATCCACCTCTTTATCACTGATCTTGATCCCCTGTTTCTTAAGCAGATCGCAGATCTTGGTTCTTACATTTGCACCTTTTTCGGGGGCGAAAAGCAGAGCCGCGCCGCAGCCTACAATCGCGCCACCTACGAATGCTGATATTAATGTGAGTGCTCTCATATCTTAATTCCTTTTATTCTTTATTATTTATTAAATATGCTTCTCGATCTGATCCTCGATCTCATCAACAAGCTCCTCCATCTTATCTTTTTTCAGCTTGATTCCCTTCTCACGAAGAAGCTTGGCGATTCTCGTACGAGTATCCTCTCCCTTTTCAGGAGCAATGAGAAGACCTACTGCAGCACCAGCTACGGCACCACCTATTACTGACAAAATTACATGTAACGGTTTCATAATCTTATATTTTAATTAATTTATTCTTTTATTGGAGCGGAATTTACGAGCCGTCTTTGACCCATTTCCACGATCCCTACATCTATATTAACAAATAAATATGGTTTTTGATAGATCAACCCTTAAATTTTTTTAAGTAGCTGTTCATTTTGTAAGGGAGGAGCATACATAGATTCTAATTGAGGCTGTGTCAAAATATAATTTTGGTTCAGCCCTCTAAGACGCGATGGGTCAGATGCACCCTCTAATGCTACTTAGCAGCCATCGGAAGCATCCCTGACTCAGCAGCATACGCCATAACGCCCTGCTCGGATAGTTCAACTACTGTATAATCTCCATCAGGCTTAATCATCTTGACATGGCTATCATCAATAAAGGTCATGAATGGTACAAGTTCCCCTTCCGGAGTCTCAAATGCCCAGCTCTGAGAATCTTCGATAAATTCGAGACGCATTTTCTCTCCTGACACAGCATACGTAACCGTATACCCTGTTCCATCACAATCTATAAGATAGCGGCCATGATCCGTATCTACCACCTTTGTAGAAGCAGTCATCGGATTCGTACCGCTCCAGAATTCAATTGAATTGATAACCAGAAGATCTGCCACACTCGTAACCTCATATACCGGCAGAATCCAGAATGCAAAGAAAACAAGCTCATTAACAAATTTGGTACCAACCTGTCGGTTCCAGCTCAATACCTTGTTTGTCAGAGCAAATGACCCGATGCATGAACTGAATGTCATGGATGCTCCGGCTATCAAAATAGCAGCAACTGATATTTTTATCTTTTTCATATATTTTATGTTTATAATCCGGTTACGAATTTAATGATTTTTTTTGAGAATCATGCCTTCGGAGCTCCAAACGATGATGAATATCCATCATTATGTCCTGACTCACCTTTTGTAAGTTGCGAGGCAAGCTTAACAACATGGTCCTTTACTCCGATGTTGAGACCATCTACAGCCTTCATCAACCGACGCGATTTCTCTATCTCCCTGGTCTGCCGTTCAATATCCTCAAAAAGTGTGAGAGTGAATTCCTGCCGCGGCACAATCTTTGACAACACAACCCCTGCCCTTTTATACAATTGGCCTGGTTTAAATATCTGATTCAGGCAATCGACCGCGGCGGTGGTGATCAGGGCATCATCATCAGTTGGAGGTGAGAAGGAAACAGAACATTCAGGAGCCACATATCCATTCTCCATATGGAATCGGTTTGAGCGCAGAAACACTTTTAATTCGCCGCATTCTCCTCCCATCTTTCTGAGTCTTTTTGAGATATGCGCACAATATATAGCAATCCGCGCACGTAGATAATCGTAATCATCCACATCCTCCGGGAAGGTTCGCGTCTCACTGATAGAATCCTGGAGACTTCTTCCAACATGTGCCAGTTCTATACAGCTCTCCCCATGCAGTTCCCGCCAGCTTCGCTCACCGGTGACTCCCAATTTGCTCCTGATCCACCTAAGATCCCGGTTTGCAAAATCTCCGATTGTGAAAATCCCGAATGTATAAAGTCTTTTGGCAAGTCTTCTCCCTATTCCCCAGAGGTCGGATATAGGCATCTTAGCCATTATTTCCTCAAACAGCCTCACCTCCGGCATCACAACGACCCGTTCTCCTCTCTTCTTCCCTATTTCGGTTGCAATTTTGGCAAGGGTCTTCGTTGGGGCAAAACCAAGAGTGACAGGCAGCCGTTCCTCCTCCTGGCACGCATCCACAATAGCTTGCCCAATTTCAGGAATAACATCCTCGGGAATCCCTGTGAGATCAAGAAATGACTCGTCCACAGAATAATCAATAGTCACAGGAACAAAGCGCTTGAAAATCTTATGCACACGGAAACTCTTCTCCCTATATAGCAGGTGGTTGCCCGAATAGGCCAGCACCTTTCCCGAATTTATGAGATCGCGGATCTGAAAAGCCGGTTGTCCCATCCTAACACCCAATCTCTTGGCCTCATTACTACGTGCCACCACACAGCCGTCATTATTGCTGAGCACAACCATCGCCACCCCCTCAAGCGACGGGTTTACTGATCGTTCGCACGATACAAAAAAATTATTGCAATCTGCAAGCCCTATCATATAAACCCCTCCGTTTTCAGAAACGACAGTATCTGGGAAAGCATTGCAGGGGGAATCCTCAGATCCCTCTCCATTATCCTTACATCATAACCCGCCGGCCTGTTCTTCACATAATTGAGCACCCTGTTGATGGCTTCCTCTGGCTTTAGATGACGCTCGGAATTAGACCGGCAAACATCACAACGGCTGCAATCTGCCCCATCTTTCTCGCCGAAATACTCAAGCAATCTCAATTCACGGCATCTCTCATTCCGGAATCCGTAATCGATCATAGCTTCCGTTCGCGCCGACATCACAGCCTTTCTCTCCTCATATATATTTTTCCCGATTTTTATATACCTGATCTCCTCTCTCGAGGTTGGGAAAAAGATATATGGAGAACGTGATCGTGGCACATAACTCAACACTTTGCCCCTGCTCAGCTCAAGCAAGGATTCATACACGCCACGCTCGTCGAGATCGGTAGCCCTCGCTACAATACTTTCGCGAATGTAAACATAGTCCGCGAAAAGACCGGGATAAAGACGTAGCAACGCCTTGAGAACTTTGTCTGTATTTTTACTATACCTGTCAAGATGGTAAAGTTCCTCCCGCGTACAGGTTATCATAACCCTAGAATTATGTTCTGTTTCTTCAAGATACTCCAGATAGCCGGCCTGCCCCAGAAGATGAAGCGATGCAAGACACTTACGTTTCTGGTATCCGAATGTTTCGCAAAACTTGTCAATATCAAACTCGGCAAGCTTCTCATAACCCTCATCAACCGCCACATGAAGATAGTTACAAACCCTTTCATAAAGTTTCTTTATTTCTCCAC
This sequence comes from uncultured Sangeribacter sp., assembly GCA_964499025.1. Lineage (GTDB taxonomy): Bacteria > Bacteroidota > Bacteroidia > Bacteroidales > Muribaculaceae > Lepagella. The sequence goes on along the minus strand of CAZCJC010000002.1, from coordinate 93,829 downwards.
GTTCGGGAAAATTCTCGGTGACACGTCGCCTGAGAACACCTGCATCCGCGCGGGCTGCCAGAAGAACAACCCATGAGGAAAGGCCATCTCTTCCGGCGCGACCTGCTTCCTGATAATATTCCTCTAAAGAGGGTGGAAAGTCATAATGGATCACCACCCTTACATCCGGTTTGTCAATACCCATTCCGAAAGCGTTTGTGGCCACCATGACCCTAACTCCTCCTCGCTGCCATAGATTTTGACGCTCCTCCTTATCTTCATGCTCAAGTCCTGCATGATAGAACGTCGCTGGAATTCCGGCCGACGATAGATACTCGGCAATTTCTCGGGTACGCTTCCTGCTCCTGACATATACAATAGCTGACCCGGAAGTTCGGCTAAGAATATGAAACACCTCATAGATCTTAGTCTCCGTATGGCGCACGATATAATTAAGATTACTGCGCGAAAAACTCATTCGGAACACGACCGGATCACGCATTTTCAATCGCAGGAGCATATCCTGTTCAACTACCGGAGTGGCGGTAGCCGTCAAAGCAAGCAACGGCACGGAAGGAAATACTTTCCTCAATTCAGCAATATGGAGATAAGATGGGCGGAAATCATAACCCCACTGACTGATACAATGAGCCTCATCTACCACGATCAAGGATACCTCCAGATGTCTGAGCTCCTGAATGAATCTCGGATTACGAAGTCTTTCAGGTGAGATGTAAAGCAACTTAACGCCACCGTTCATCAGCTTTTCGCGGGTAAGGTTAACCTCGCGCATTGACATCCCGGAATGATAATACACAGCCTTTATATGCCGCCGCTTAAGGTTATCCACCTGATCCTTCATAAGGGAAATCAGAGGTGACACCACCACCGTGAGCCCCGGCAATATCAACGCCGGAACCTGAAAGGTGATAGACTTACCTCCTCCGGTCGGCATCAACCCCAATGTGTCACGGCCTGATAGCACAGAATCTATGATATCCTCCTGCAACGGTCGGAAGGAATCATAGCCCCAATGCTTTTTAAGCACTGAATGTGTTGAAAATGAATTCATTTCTGCCTTATTGGCGTAAGCAAGTGATACGTATTCCCGATTTGGGTCGGGTTATGTCCCCTTTCTATAAGTTAAAGCCAGGGGTCTAAGTTAGTTTATTGTCCTGCGGATGGCCGGATGTCTCGGATCATCAGCTGTATGGAATCTGGATTATTTGATCGTTTTGTCTGCTCGATCGTATAGCATATATCTATAGGTTTATGAGAATGGATATGTTCGAAATATTGAGCCATGTTGAAAGCGATGGCGTTAATTACATGACTTGTACTGTTATCCTCCAGTTCAAGCTTTATATGCTCCAGATTCTTACCCACAAGTTTACTTGTTCCGAAATCAAATACATTTCGTGAGCAGAACACCGGCTTCTGGTTTCCTGGACCAAACGGATTGAATTTCTTGAGATAAGAGATGAGCTCCGGAGTAATATCTGCAAATTCTATCTCCGCATCAATATCAAGATGGGGAGAAAGCTGATTGGGCTGGATATTCTCAGAGACATATTGCTCGAAACGCCTGCTGAATTCCGGAATGTTCTCCTCCTTCATCGAAAGCCCCACAGCATACGTGTGGCCGCCAAAATTCTCAAGGAGATCGCGAGTAGAATTCACAGCCGAATAAATATCGAAACCTTGAACCGAACGCGAGGAGCCGGTAGCCATTCCGTTGGAATATGTCAAAACCACAGATGGCTTATAATAAAGTTCCGTGAGACGAGACGCCACAATCCCGATGATACCCTTATGCCAGTCCTTATTGTATATCACAATCGACCGTTTCCCTTGCACTATCCCCACATTATTCTCGATCAGACGGTTAGCCTCTTCGGTGATTCGTTTGTCAAGTTCCTTCCTATCTTTGTTGTACTGATCAATATCCTTCCCTTTCTCATAGGCATCATGAAGATCCCGGCATACAAGAAGATCCACCGCTTCAACTCCACTCTGCATTCTTCCTGAAGCATTTATTCGAGGCCCTATCTTGAATATTACATCGCTGATCGTGATATCCTTATTGGTAAGCTTACAGAGACGGATGATACTTCTGAGACCTAAATTCGGATTGGAATTGAGCCTACGCAGCCCATGATAGGCCATGACTCTGTTCTCCCCTACAATAGGCACGATGTCGGCAGCAATACTTACCGCAACCAGATCAAGAAGCGATTCCAATTCATTATGGTTTGTCAGGCCATTGCTCATAGCAAATGCCTGCATGAATTTGAAACCTACTCCGCATCCGCTAAGATATGGACAGGGATAGGTAGAGCCTGGCATCTTGGGATTCAGGATGGCTACTGCATCCGGCAATTCCTCATCAGGGACATGATGGTCGCAAATGATGAAATCCACCCCTTTCTTCTTGGCATAGGCGATCTCTTCCATTGCTTTTATGCCGCAGTCAAGCACGATTACAAGCTTGATCCCGTTTTCAGCCGCATAATCTATGCTTTTGAGCGAGATGCCATAACCCTCCTCGTATCGCGTGGGGATATAATATTCGATATTGGAGTAATAATTCTGGAGATATTTATAAACTAACGCCACAGCAGTAGTGCCATCCACATCATAATCCCCGTAGATCATTATCCGTTCCTTTGCTCCCATAGCCTTGTTAAGACGGTTTACCGCCTTATCCATATCCGGCATCAGGAACGGGTCATGCAGATGAGAGATAGCCGGAGAAAAGAAATTATCCGCCTCCTCAGCCGTAGTGACACCACGGCGCACCAACAGCTCCGCAATAGCAGGCAGGCCGCCGACATGAGGCGTCAGTTCTTCTGCCTCACGCTTCTGCTGATGGGTTAAAGGTTGATAGTTCCATTTTCCGGTCATCATATAATCTCCTTTATGCTATAGAGTGTACGTTCTGACAATAGAATTTACACTACAGTGTTCTCCTAAAAAATTTGCCCTATTGCGCTTATTAGTCCGATTATTTATTCATCCAATCCGTTTATATGCACGGATGTTCAAATAAATACAATTGGTCAAATAATTACAATCCTTCCTATCTCCCGGCTTTCTTCAAATTCTTACAAAATTAACGATAAGTTTTCAAACTAACAAATCCCCCTCCCTCCTCCATTACCCAAAATTTATTAATTTTGCACAAAATTCCTATATCCCATCCTTCGTGGCCTGACACCTCAAACTTAACAAAAGATGTCCTCCTCGCTTAACACCCGAATCCTACATCTTGCTCTTCCGGCAATTGCAAGCAACATCACTGTCCCACTTCTCGGACTATGCGACACCGCCATCACCGGGCATCTCGGCAGCGCCTCATTTATAGCTGCAATTGCGGCAGGAAGCACAATGCTGAATGTTATTTTCTGGCTGTGCGGGTTTCTGAGGATGGGCACTACCGGATTGGCGGCCGAGGCATGTGGGTCAAGCTCTTCCGCGCGACAGGCCTCGGTACTGGGAAGAGCCATGTTGCTGTCACTCTTCATCGGAATCCTGGTTACGTTGTTTCAGAAACCGTTGCTCAACCTACTTTTATCCCTTATCGAGCCCTCTGAGGAATCAGCCCCTTTAGCTGCGGAATACTTCTCCATTTGTGTATGGGGAGTGATTCCGTTGCTCCTGATGCTATCTGTTAATGGATGGTTCATCGGGATGCAGAATACCCTCTTCCCGATGATAACATCCATATCTATGAATCTGATAAACGTAGCTGCCAGCCTTATTGCAGTATTCGTTTTCCATGACGGATTCCGTGGAGTTGCGCTCGGAACTCTCATATCAAATTGGTGCGCCCTGCTGCTTGCATTCTTTCTGCTCCTACGGTTTATACGAGGAAGAGGTTACCGACCCGTTCTCACGTCACTGAAGAACATTCTCGGCAGCGGTGGTTTCCGTAAATTTTTCAGTGTCAGTCTTGACCTGTTTTTAAGATCAGCCTGTATAATGGCTGTCTCCGTCACTGTCACCTCCTTGGGAGCGCGTCTGGGAGATATCACACTTGCCACCAATGCCGTCCTGATGCAATTCTTCCTCTTCTTCTCATATTTTATGGATGGTTTTGCTTTTGCAGCAGAAGCACTCTGTGGCAAGAGTGCCGGCGAGAGGAATAGCGAGGAATTACATAGAGTGATCCGCGCCCTCCTTCTTTGGGCAGTTGGCGTGGCTGCTGTTTTCCTTGCCGTATATGGATGTACAGCCGACCGGATAATATATTTATTGACAGATGTGATCTCAGTAAGAGAAGCATGCCTCTCTATGCTGCTTTTTATTATAATTCTTCCACCCATCTCCGTGCTGGCCTTTATTTTCGACGGTTTCTTCATTGGTTTGACCGCGACCAGGCGAATGCTTGTAACAACACTGCTTGCCACTCTCCTATTCGCCGTAATAGTGTTCTGGCTGCCTCAGTTGATACGCTCTCTTCCCCTCAACAACACACTCTTATGGACTGCCTTCCTGTCATATCTATTTATCCGTGGAATCGGTCTCGCCGCCCAACTTCTGGCCATTCTGAGAAAATGCCGGTAGAGATGTTGCCAATTGCTATTTTTTCGCTAAATTTGCGTATCTAACAACACTGCTTTGGAAAAAGATATTGATTTAGATGGTTTTCATCTTCACTATGATGTCACCGGCCCCGAAAATGGCAAACCGGTGCTCCTGATGCATGGATACGGATGCGACCATTCCACCGTAAGGAGCATAGCTGCCCCTCTCGAAGAGAAAATGCGTGTTTATAATGTCGACCTTCCCGGTCACGGCAGAAGCGACGAGCCTCCTTATCCTTGGGGAATAGAGGAATTTACGAAGCTGATGGAGAAATTCATAAATGCTCTAAGGCTCGATGACCCGGTTCTGATCGGACACTCCTTCGGAGGAAGGATATCAATTCTTTTATCATCCAGAAATCCGATCTCCCGAGTGATATTGGTTGATGCTGCGGGAATCAAACCGAAACGACCACTGAAATACTATCTTAAAGTATATAGTTTCAAGACTGCCAAGAAAATCCTTCCCCTCATTCTCGGGAAAAAGAATGGGGATAAAGTCATCAATGCTTGGCGGGGGAAGGCTGGATCTGCCGACTATCGCAATTCTTCTCCAATGATGCGGGCAGTGATGAGCAAATGTGTGAACGAAGACCTCAAATATGTGATGCCATCAATAAAAGCATCCACACTCCTTATCTGGGGGGAAAATGACACCGCGACCCCTTTGGCTGACGCCAAGACTATGGAAAGGCTGATTCCCGATGCCGGACTCGTAAGTTTACCGGGATGTGGCCATTATTCATTCCTCGACAATCCCGGTCAGTTCAGAGCCGTTATCCGTTCATTTCTTAAACTCTAATCAATTCTAACACATGAGTGCTTACATGATAGTTATCTACGTCCTTTGCGGCGTATATATGATTTTGAATTTCAAATATGACATACAGATGTTCCAGCAGAATTCCTACCGCATTCCGCGATACTGGAAATGGCTTCGCAGGAACATTACTTCCGGCTGGAGATGTGTGGATGTGGCTTGCATATTGCTCCTCTTCTCAATTTTGCTTCCCTATTCATTGGCGGCTATGGCAGTGGCGCTTGTGGCGCTTGCTAAAATTGCCCTGATAATGAAGAAAAAGTATAAAAAACCTCTTGTTTTCACAAAAAGGGTATGGCGATTATATATCTTGTGTGCGTTGATCGCGGTCGGAGGATATATTGCGGTGGTTTTAACAACAAACCCAGCCGCCACATACTGGGGAACATATACCGGAACAGCCTTGTCACTTGGTACACTGTTTCTTATCACCACGTTCTCTTGGGTTCCTCTGATTTTAGCCGATATCATTCTGATCCCGGTTGAAAAGATGATACAGCAGAGATATATCAACGATGCTAAACGCATCCTTCGTTCGATGCGCGACCTTAAGGTCATTGGTATAACCGGTTCTTATGGGAAAACAAGTACTAAACATTACCTTCACCGAATCCTTTCTGAAAAATTTGACGTTCTCATGACTCCCGGTTCTTTCAATACCCCCATGGGCGTTGTTAGAACAATTCGCGAAAATATGAAACCTTATAACGAAGTGTTCATATGCGAGATGGGAGCAAAACAACTTGGAGATATCAAGGAAATATGCGATATCGTCCACCCGCAGATGGGTATTGTCACGGCAGTCGGCCCGATGCACCTCGAATCTTTCAAAACAATAGAGAATGTTCAGAAAACAAAATTCGAATTAGTTGACGCCCTCCCCGCAGATGGTGTGGCAGTAATAAACAACGATTTCGAATATTGCGCAAATCGTCCTGTGGATAACTGCCAAGTTGAGCGATATGCTGTCAACAACACTGCCGGTGCTCAATATATAGCAAAAGATGTTCGATACACTGCGAACGGCACCTCCTTCACCGTTGTAGGCCCCGACGGTTTTAACCTCCCTCTTGAGACACGCCTTCTCGGTGAATGCAATGTATCCGACCTTCTTGCAGCTGTCTGTATAGCGTTGGCTCTGGGAGTAGAGTCTGATAAGATCCGCTATGCGGTTGCATCTATCGGGCAGGTAGAACATCGCCTGAGCATGAAGCAGACTCCGGGTGGAGTTACAATTATTGATGATGCGTTTAACTCTAATCCGGCCGGTTCTAAAATGGCAGTAGATGTTCTCTCTCAATTCAAAGAATCCGGTAAGAGAATAATTGTTACTCCCGGAATGATAGAATTAGGTTCTAAACAATTTGAACTAAATAAGGAGCTTGGACGCCATATCGGGAAGAATGTGGATGTTGCCATCATCGTAGGAGAATATAACCGCGAAGCCATAACCGAAGGAATAAAATCGACAGAATTCAGTGCTGACAATCTTCATACAGTCGACACATTCAACGATGCGCAACAGCTTCTCGCCACGATTCTTCGGTCAGGAGACACAGTGCTTTATGAGAATGATCTCCCCGATACATTCAAATAAGATGCTCTGTCACCTCACACTCTATTAATGATAAATTGACTTCACAAGGCACCCGAATCAAGGAAATATAGGAGAAGTTCTGATTCTTCACAATAAGCTTGCATCGAGATAAATTAATACATAAGATGTGCAGAAAGATTAAGTAGATGTTCATATTGCGTGTGAGCACCATATATAGATTATTATGAATAGTAGCATTTAATTTGAACAGCTACTTAAATAATAAAAAATCAATTCATTTTTTGCACAACCGGAATTTTTATTTAACTTTGCAACACCAAGGGGCATTAGCTCATCAGGCTAGAGCGTTTGACTGGCAGTCAAGAGGTGACGAGTTCGAGTCTCGTATGCTCCACAATTAATTAGGCGCATAAAATCAGTGATTTTATGCGCCTAATTAATTTTTACTCCCCGGATTTGAATTTGTTTTACTGTATCAATTTAATAATCTGGTTAAAGAGTCGACTCTCCTATATCTCAATAATGCACTCCAAACGTGAATGTGACTCTGTTTTCGTGGAAAGTTACAGTTGGATCATTTACTATAAAGGGTTTATCTTTTAAAATATTAAGCATCCCTATTCCCCCGGAAAGTCCAAAATATAGATTCCGGACAGTGATTGCTCCACCTATTATCCATGAAAAGTCTACTCTCTTGAAGCCGGCATCTTCATTCCCATAAATATTTTCTCTTTCCCACCTTTCATACCACCCTTTTTCTTGATATTCTTCCCCTATAATTCCAAGTTCAAACTCTGGACCTGTAAATATGTGAAAACTAACCTTCTTACTAAAATCAAAATGATAGCCTGCCATGAGAGGAATTCTAATACCCCCTCGCATGATAAAATCCCTATTGACACCTCCCGGCAACCACATTTTCTTTATCGAAATAATGTTGGTATAAGTGATTATTCCGGGTTCTATGTAAAAGTTGGCAGCAACAGGAGCACTATAATGAAATCCTATATTTACCCCTCCTCCTACATTAAACAAATTTATTCCAACATTTTCATAACGCATTGCCCCGGGTAAAGCCAGATCTCCCCCAATGCGTATCCCCCAATGGCCTCGGTTCTCCGGATTGTTAAAGATTGTGGATTGGGAATAAGCAACGAATATTGGACAAATTAATATTAAAAATAGAAGTAATCGTTTCTTCATATATTGATGATCGGTTAGTTTTAACAAAAATAGTGAATTTATTTTAATTATCAACTCTTCTCCGGAAAACTTCTAAACTTTTTAATTTTGATAATAACCCGGAGTTATTTAACTTTGTATAAAGTTTGCGAAAAACTTACGAACCCTGTTGAGATAACTAATGGATGTATATTCAGGTAATAGCAAGAACTCATTGAATCAATTACAAGCAACTATACCCGTAAGAATTTTAAATCGACAAAAATATCTAAAACTCAGAATATTAAGCTTACGAGTTGGCAGTATAGGATTACCATATCTCAATAGATTATCAGTTTAATTGTTTAAACATTCCAATTGTTTCTATGAAGGTAATGAAGTTTGGAGGCACCTCGGTCGGCTCTCCACAAAGAATAAAGAATGTCGCCTCCCTCATAACGAATAATGGGAAGAATCTGATAGTCCTCTCTGCCATGAGCGGCACTACAAATTCTCTCATTGAAATTGCCGATGCGGTTGCTCAAAATAATCCTCAGGGCGCTTGCAGACTTATAAATTCTCTTGAGGATAGTTATAAGGCTGTGATCGACTCCCTTCTGACAAACGGTTTCATTACAGAGAAATCTCAGGCAGTCATAGGCAGTATATTCAATGATATTCGACACGCTATCTCATTTCCTGACTCCCCTTTCCTTGAAAAGGAAATTGTCTCTAAAGGGGAGCTTCTCTCGACAAACCTGATGAATGCCTATCTGCATGAAATGGGAGTAAATGCGGTTCTTCTGCCTGCTCTTGAATTCATGCGCACTGATGAAACGAACGAACCGGATCTACCATATATCTCACAACATCTTAAACGGCTAATAAATGAGCATCCGGGAGCTGACCTGTATCTCACCCAAGGATTCATTTGCCTTGACCACGAAGGGAATATTCACAATCTCGAGCGAGGAGGAAGCGATTATACGGCATCTCTCATAGGGGCTGCCTTGGATGTAGATCAGATCGAAATTTGGACAGACATCGACGGGATGCATAACAATGACCCACGTTTCGTGGATAATACTTCACCCGTGCATAACCTTCATTTTGAGGAGGCGGCCGAGCTTGCGTATTTTGGAGCAAAGATTCTTCATCCCACATGCATCCTTCCCGCAAGACGTAAAAATATTCCTGTTCTCCTTCTCAACACAATGCAACCGGATGCTGAAGGAACCCGCATTGACAATGATCTTCGTCATGCATCCATAAAGGCTGTAGCGGCTAAAGATAATATCACAGCCATCAAGATCAAATCAAGCCGAATGCTCCTCGCATACGGTTTCCTTAAAAAAGTATTCGAAATTTTTGAGAAATACAAAACTCCGATCGATATGATTGCTACATCTGAAGTGGGTGTATCTGTCACTATCGACAACGAATGTAACCTTGACCAGATTGTTGAGGAACTTCGTAAACTGGGAAATGTAACAATCGACCGAAATATGACCATCATTTGCGTTGTCGGTGATCTCGAATGGCAGAACCGTGGATTTGAGGCCGCGGCCCTCGATGCCCTCAGGGACATTCCGGTAAGGATGATATCCTATGGTGGAAGTAACTATAACATCTCTTTCCTTATCCGTGCTGAAGACAAAACAAAAGCTTTGCAATCCCTTTCTACTCACCTTTTCTCTAAAAATTCCGACAAATGACCAACTTCGATATTAAAGCAATAAAAAACTGCCGAACTCCTTTCTATTATTATAATTTAGACCTTCTCGAAGCTACACTCGATGAGATCCACAGATGTACAGATGGAAAACCGATAAAGGTTCATTACGCAATCAAGGCAAACGGTAATCCTCAAATCCTCCGGATAATCGCAGCTTCCAGACTTGGTGCAGACTGTGTCAGTGGAGGAGAGATAACCGCGGCGCTGGCTAATGGCTTCAAAGCATCCGACATTTGCTACGCAGGTGTAGGAAAATCTGATGAAGAGATTTTATTAGGACTGACATCTGGAATCGGTTGTTTTAACGTCGAATCAATTGAAGAATTAGGGATTATAGCCTCTCTTGCGGAACGATGTGGCATTAAGGCTCCGGTTGCCCTACGGATTAACCCCGACATTGATGCCCATACACATGAATATATCACCACAGGTCTGGAAGAAAATAAATTTGGGATCGACCTACGCCTTCTCGACAAAGCAATAGATCAGGTTACATCCTTACCTTGCCTCGAACTCATAGGTCTGCATTTTCACATCGGCTCGCAGATCACAATACTCGAACCATTTGAATTGCTTTGTACCCGCATAAACGATATTCTCCATCATCTCAACCAACGAGGGGTAATGATCAGGACAATAAACGTTGGAGGCGGATTAGGCGTGGACTATGACTCTCCTGACAGGAATCCCATCCCTGATTTCAAAGGTTATTTCGACACTCTCATCCGTGGACTCAAACTGAAAAAGGATCAGGAAATACATTGTGAATTAGGACGCGCTATAGTGGCCCAATGCGGCTCTCTCATTTCAAAGGTGCTTTATGTAAAGGAGGGAATCGGAAGAAAATTTATGATTATAGATGCGGGAATGAACGATCTATTGCGTCCTGCCCTATATGGAGCTCACCACAAGATCGAACTTATCACGCCTCAAAACGACATCATCTCCGAGACATATGATGTTGTCGGACCCATTTGCGAATCCTCGGATATCTTTGGGAAGGATGAAAAAATGCCCGCCGCACATCGTGGCGACATCGTCGCCATCCGTTCGGCGGGTGCATATGGGGAGAGCATGGCCTCATGCTACAACATGCGCCAACTCCCGGGATCTTTATTTGTCGGATGAAAACATCGGATCCCATGCCGGAAGCATGATCGGCTTCTGCTTGAGAATTGCTAAAATATTTGCAGGAACAAATTTTTTATTCACCACAAGACGGAACATATACTCATCAAACCACTTGTCGGTTAAGATAAGATGACCGTCGTTTGCACCATTACCCCAACTGTTCTCCACCATCCATTTCTTTGGTGTTCCCTTCTCATCCAGATCGACTGCCACCAAAGTCATGGCATGAGAGGAGGCACTTGCATGGGTACGAATCCTGTCGGCTTTGTCCATTCCGAATGTCACTCCCATGAGAGATTCATAATCAAAGTTATCTGGATCAAGCACCCCCCTTTCCCGGTCGAGGAACTTGCCAACGTCACAAGAAAAATACATCATCTCATTATTCTTGATGGATTCAATTGCCATTCTCTTGATGTCATCAACAGGCAAATTAATGTAAGTCCAATTTTTACCGTCATATGTATGGCGGTCATAATCTATCTCGTAGAGTTTAAAATACTCTCTGGTGGGATCATTCATCAGCATCACATAATCATCCTTAAGGTTATTTCCTGCAAATTCTTTGTAAAATTCCTGTGGAGTGTATTTATTCGTACTTACTATATTACCGGAACCATCCTTCCTGCTCCATGTAAACTCAGTAGGAGGCTCGCCAAGATTCAGAGCAAGAATTCTATAGACCTCTCCTAACATTTCCTCCTTACGTTTCTCTAAAGCGGAAGCATTGCTCCCTGTGGCCGCCATCTTTCTGAGTTCGATGCCGTCCTCTCTCAATTTGAGAGATAATAACTTTCTCATTTTGGATGTATTGTTGCTTCCGTAAGTCTCATGCATCACCTCGGCAGGCACTACTCCATACTTCATGATATTATCTGATAAACCCGTATATTGCCCGCCATCACTTAAGGGATTCATGAATAACCAATCCACCATCTTATCATCCATGGGGCGATCGGCATAGTCTATCATCCCCTGGAGAAACAAATTGGCTTTCTCAAGCTGGTCATAAAAGAAATTATAATTTTGAGAGAGTTTCAATTCTGGCAAATCATTATCCGCCATCATTTGGGCTCTCAGCACATTGAGTCCGGTGAAAAGCCAGCATCTTCCCGAACTTTGTTGATCTGTGATTCCTTTACTTTTCACTCTGTGGGTGAAATTTTTATCAAAACCGTTAGCCACATCCTGATTGAGAGCCAACTTATCAATATCCGTCGAGCCAAGGGCATTACGCAACGCCTTTGTCGGACCATCCGCTTTGTAAGTAGATTTTATTCTTCCAAGCATCGCAGATGAAATACCACCTTTATTATCTCCTCCTGACATCATGCCGACTGAAATGAGAATTAAGCCGGTGAATACAAATTGTCTTTTCATAATAAAATTGTTTATCAGTAAGTGTTCACAAATTAGATTTCCATTAAAATTACTCTTTTTATGTCATAAACTAATTTTAAATCTTACTTCTCTGCAAATATAACTATTTATAACAATAGAACCGAATATCTTTAATGCTAAAATAAAAAGGCCGCTGCACGAAAAGCAGCGACCCTTAACTGATATGAAATGATTCTAATCCGGGTTTTATTCTTTGAAAAGAATCAACCGGCTCTTATCTCCTGACTTACGGATATAAATATCTCCGTCCTTAGGCGATTTAACCTCTATACCCTGGAGATTATAGTATTTCACCGGTTCATTGCTCGACACCGACGGAATATCTTTCACATCTGTGGAAACAGTATACCCGAAAGGATCAAGTCTTTTTGTCAGTGATCCCCACCCTTTCCATTCATAACGGTGATTGGCATCCTTTCCGTAACTCTCATTTCCAAAAGTATCGATCATATAATCGCGGTAATCCTTCAGCCAGCGGTAGCTGTTGGGATCATCCGCAGCTGCCCTTGTGTTTTGTTTACTCCTTATCATGTAATGAGCCAAAGCTTGCTCTCGGTTACCTCCTGCCATAAACGAATCTCCTCTACCTTTTGTGGAAGGAAGTATTGACTCCCAGCGCCCCGACCGGCTCTTTATTCTTAAGAAGGCATTGTTGTCAAAAGTAGCTTCCGACTCCTTGGTAACAAACTGAGTAGGTTCCCACGCACTCGAAGGATCAAGCACATAGCTCAGATTATATCGGAAAGTCCATTCCATTCCTTTTAGAATACGGTTATCCAGATCTCCGTAGAAATCATCACCCTGATTCCATGCCATTTCTGCCACATCTGCAAGTAAGCAAACACCTACCATTGCATGATCCTGATCTCGACATGCCTCCTGACTCTGTCCTGACTCATAGATATAATATCTCAGCTGCTCATCATAACCATAATCCTGAATCGTATTGTCACGTCCATTTAATTTATAGCCATACATGAAGGTCGTAGTATTGTCGCCCGCTTCTGGATCCTCCGTATTAAGCTCGTAAGGTGTTGATGACACTTTCGGAGGGCCAGCCACATAAGGAAGGTCATCCTCACGGTGCGGAAGCCCCCTGAGATAACGTAACACACGGTCATACATCACCTCATTATCCAGATAGATAGCCATCGCCATCATGGCGCGGGCTGCGAAAATACCCTGATTGCCGAATCTTGACGCATCAAAGTTGAACATATTCCAATAGAATGTTATTCCATTTTCATCATCTGTCATATTTGCCTTTGAATCATACAAATTTTCTGTAGAGGAATATCCCGGATAAACCAGCATAGCCTTGAAACGGTTCTGATCCTCCTCTTTCCAACCCTCGTAGCAACGCAATAGTTCGGCGGCCTCAAGGAGCAGATAAACCTTTGCATTATCAAGAGGAGCAGTGCCGCGAGCACTTGTATTTGTATAATGTGAATTGGCATTTAAGAATTCCACAGCCTTGTCGGCATACTTATTATCTCCGGTTAGTTTCCAAAGTAAAGCCAGATCATGAGCACGGCGTCCGTCGGACCCGACCGACCCATTAAATCCTCCCTCCTTGATCTGAGCTCCTCGATCGGCAACAGTTACCGTCGTTGAAGAATAACCGGATGCCTTGAGGGCATTGAAAGTAGTAAGATGTGGCTCCATCTTCTCGGAGATCATCTTTTTCATACGGGTGAAATCCTCCTCCGTATACGACAACCCCGGGTGAGTAAAAGTCCGGGCCGATGCAATCCCGCACCAAGCTGCAATGGCTATCACCACACAACACTGTAGAAATTTATTCATATGAGTACAAGTAGATTTTATTAAGAATACGAATAACCTCTCCCTTTTACCTATTCCGCCACACAAAATAGTTACCACCTATTTCGGCAAATAATCGATGAAACCGACTCTCCGCATCCTCCCTCCCTTTATTGGTCAATATATACTCCATCCCAGCACATCGACACCCTTACAGCAAATGAGCGGTGGAACCGCGATACCATGGTTAACTGATGGTGTAGCACAGCGGAACCATCAGTCCGCACATCTCCTCAAACAGCTACGGAGTTGCCAATCAGCGAGCGGTGGAACCGCCGCCTAATATCCACGTCATAACCCCGACATAACAAAAAAGAGGGTCGCTTTCGCGACCCTCTCAAAACATATAATTTGTTAGACACCTTTCGTAACCATTATATGTCTTATTTCACAAGTACTTTTGAAGTATTGGCACCCTGACGGCGAACATAGATACCGGGAGTAAGGTCTCCGGTAACTTTTACACCCTGAAGATTGAAATATTCAACAGGCGCATTCTCATCAACAGAAATCTCAGAAACAGCAGTTCCCGTATCCTCGGCAAGTACAAGTTTACCATCTTTTGATACCAATTTAACATTATCCTTACCCATGATATTGAAAGAATTTGCATCAGCAGGTCCGGTGACGATCGGATCGCCAACCTCGTGTTGATCTATATAGATCTTCATAGGCTCAGCAGCACGGGTAGCAGTGCCACCAACATACTCAATAGTTGTTTTACCATTCAAATGAATGGAGATGTTATTAACACCTTTGAAGGTACTTCCATCTGAATTGATATTAACCATACCTACATCTTCAGGACCTCCGATATTTTCTACTGTAACTCCATCAAGATGTATTTTACAATTATTTTTAAGATGGATGAGCTTGTTGTCATTGTTGTTTTTACCAAAAGTATGATCTCTTAAAATTACATTCTTAAGTGTAACCTCTGCATTTCCTTCTATTCCAAAAAGATTCATTCCTTCTGCTGCACCTCCATTGAAAGCAATATTTTCCAAAATAACGTGGGCACCGCTGTTAAAAAGGAATGGTTGATTATCAAACCTACTTTCTATTTCAATATCATCTTTTCCTCCCTTGATAGTTATTGATTTGCTAAAGACTACACGATGATTTCCTTGAGGAGTTCCCGAGTCAGGATCATTTATATAATCCTCTATAACCTGATTCTCATTTACAAGGATAACGTCATTTTCACTTGCAGCCATTAGAGCATCCTCAAGGAAACGATATCCACCTGCTCTTCCCTCTATAGTTACTTGTGTAGGAATCTCAACAGCGATGTCATCTGCCACGATAAGATTTCCATCTTTCACCTGAAGTTCGTAACCCTCATGATTGAAAATGAAATATTCAGGATGTGTACAGTTTTCAACAATTACTGATTCAAGAACCGGATTTGCCATTGTGATAGTTATCGCGTTTCCATCCTTCAGACCCGAGCCATCAACAGTTAGACCATCTGATACATATATGCTGAAAGTATTAACCCCTGCAAAAGTAAATCCATCTTTTTGCACTGTTATATAGCTGTAAGATCCGGAACAGTTCTCCACAGTTACATTTTCAAATTCGCCCCATCCGGCAGTTTTAATCAAAATCAGGCCATCAGATTCACTGGTGCTTTCATAATTCTCGATCTTTACATCTTTAAGAATTAACGCGCCGTCATTTGCCTCGAGGAGCGGTTTTGCTCTTCTGATATTGTTTCCATCAATAGTAATATTCTCAAAAATCCATTGAGAACCACCGTTTTTCATGCCAAGCATGAAATGACCGCCATTGGTAGTTTTATTGATTAATTTTGCTGAGGCATCTTTACCCTTGATTGTTATATGGGCATGATTTTCAAGTATGTAACGATCAGCAACGTCAACTTCACCTGTTATTATCCAGGTTGCTTCTGAATTACTTTCTATAGCTTTAAAAGCAGCGTCGAATGTATCGTAACCAACATTGTTGGTCTCGTCATAGATGGGTTTATCCTCACCCTCTGCAAATACCGAAAAACATCCGGCTAATCCGAATGCTAAACTGAGTATTATATTTCTTTTCATGTTATTGTTGTTTTATGGTTTAACGTTGAAATTCAAGAGGAGGAAGTATTAATTGCCTTCCTGCCTCTTGAATTATTTTGATCTTTATTTTATTATAACTTTTGTTGTCTTAGCTCCCTGACGACGTACATAGATACCGGGAGTAAGTTCGCCGTTCATCTTGAGGCCCTGGAGATTGAAGAATTCTACCGGAGCATTCTCATCAGCTGCGATCTCTGCTACTGCTGAACCGGGTTCTTCTGTATCAGCCTTTGCAAGAATAAGTGCGCCGAGTTCCTCATCTACAGCAAGCTCAAATCCCTCAGTCATCATCTTGAAGAGTGAAGCATCGCTGCAACCGAGGACAACTGCTGATTTCTGTTTAACTACAATCTCTTCCTCTCCTTCTCCGATGGTAACATCATTCTCAAGTGCCCTATCAGCATCAACATAAACAGGGATTGCCTCTGTATTGGTAAGTTCAATTGCTGTGATGAATGTCTGGCCCTCGATATAGAATGTGCATACGTTGTTACCTTTGATAGAAGTGCCGGTAGCTTTGTTTCCTACAAAGATCTCACCTCTTCCTTCGGGAACCGTACAATCTTCGAAAGTTACATTCTCAAGGATTGATTTACCACCATTCTTGTTGCTTATGATTCCCTGTCCATTATCTGAAGTTATACCCTTGAATGTAACGTTGGTTGCAGTAAGGGTTGAATTACCGCTACTCTCTATGAATACCGGAGCATCTGTGCGGTTGTCGGTAAAGATAAGGTTTTCGAGTGTGAGCGAACCCTCCTTATTATTGGTAAGAAGCGCTATACCTTTGTAATTTCTGGCAATCTCGATTCCGTCTTTACCTCCTTTGATGGTAAGATTGCGATCGTTGATGTTTAGACGTGCTCCTATAGTCTGATTCTCATTCACAATGATTACATCATTTTCTACCGCCGCATTAACGGCATCACCAATATTTGCGAATCCTTTCTCACCGATCATTACAGGGCTATCTACCTTATTTGCTTCATCTTTATCTGAATCGCCATCATCTTTCCAATCAGCTTCTATAGCATCCAAAGATGCATATACGTTGATCCAGTCAAGTGTATAGCTGTGAGGCTCAGCAGTATTATCTGCGATCTTGAAATTGATTTTATCTATATTGAGTGTTCCTGTCCACTGATCATCCTTAGTCAGTTCATAATAGTAGATATTATTACCAGAAGGAGTGAGCACTGATCCATCCGGATGATTCTTCCACTTAGAGTTCATCCATTTGAGACCATCTTCAGCACGATACTGAATCTCCAGTGTCATATTTCCTTGGGGACGCTCTCCTATAAACTTGATTGCAAGGTAGCTTACAGCCGCTGCATTAACTACGAAATCATCTTCAGCTGAAGAGGAACTGAAGCTGAGATCCTGACGCCATTTCCCGTTGTTTTCCAACATCTCAACAACTAAATGGCCATCTTCTATCTTGCCGTTATCTCCATAACTCCAACCGGTCTCCGAGCCGTTGAAAACTACTGGAAAACTTGCTGCCATTGCCTGCATTCCCATTGTAGCGATAGCAGCCAAAGCCAATGTGTAAACTTTTTTCATAAAAATATAGGGTTTATTATTTTATAATACTCTTTTATCTTCTATTACGATCGTTATTCTGCACATACTCAATCGTTGTAAAAAAAATTTTTAAGGCGACCCTGTCTCCCGACAGAGTCGCCAAACTCTTAGTGATATATTTACCTTAGAAACTCTATACTATTTGACAAAATATTCATTCTAAATCTCAACAATGTTTTAAAATTCCCTGAATTTTGACATTGTGCTGTTTAACGATGCATGCAATGGTTCAGTTGCCTGTACCACAGGATTACCCGCATTGAGTCTTTTCAGTCTCGTGAGAGCCTCTATGTAGTAATAATCGGCATAAACAATTGAGGCATCTATCTCTGTGCCTGCCGGATGATGACCCGTGGAATGATTGAGGAACGAAGAGTTCCTTTCGCCCGACTTATAATTGTCGCTTGCCAGGGAAGCAAGCATCTTCTTTGACGCATCCATATAGCGGGCCGATGTCTTGTCGTCCACATAACCACTCAATTCAAGTAAGGCAGAAGCCACAACACAGGCTGCCGAGGCATCGCGCGGCGCATTAGGTATACGGGGATCATTGAAATCCCAATATGGAACCTTATCCTCCGGAAGGCGGGCAAGATACACATCTGTAACCTTCTTCGCAAAATCCAGGAATTTTTGATCATGAGTCTCGCGATAAACTACTGTATATCCATATATAGCCCAACTCTGCCCACGTGCCCACATACTATCGTCAGAATAGCCCTGATGAGTGCAACCTCTTACAAATTCTCCTGTATCCCCATTATAAACAGCCACATGATAGGAACTGTAATCATTGCGGAAATGATTCTTCATAGTTACCTCTGCATGACGCGTAGCAATATCGTAAAGATAAGGGTTTCCTCCATTTTTTGATGCCCAGAACAACATCTCAAGATTTATCATGGTATCCATGATTGAATGATGCCCACCAAACATCGCCACATTTCTCGGCCATGCCAGAATGGTACCTACTGTCGGATTATAGAGCGTAGCCAAAGAGTCTGCCGCATTGAGAATCACACGCTTGAACTTGGGGTCTTTGGTGATACGATATCCATTGCCAAGACTGCAAAATATCAGGAAACCTAAATCATGATCAAAGACCGGCTTCTCAACTATCTTGGCTACTTCCTCTGAATACCTTCGGGCATGACGCAAAACTGCCGTATCACCCGTATTTTCATAGTTATACCAGAGGATGCCCGGATAAAAACCGGAACACCACTCCTCTGCACAACAGGGACGCTGATGCCAACGGACGGAATCCTTCTCAATATTTCGAGGCACCATAGTGTAATCTATCTTACCATTTTCGCCACCAAGCTCGGCAAGACTGCGCTTAACCTTCAGGTTACAGTAATCCAATTCTCGTTCTGCGCTAAAATCCGGAGATGTTAAGGAAGCCATTGCAACCCCGACGACCAACGCAAGCACGAATATTGATCCTGCTATGAGATATTTTTTATTCATCTTATGTTCGTTCGAAAAGATTCTATTTAAAGAGCTACAAAATGTACTGCCGCTCCACCTTTAGGGGAAAGATCGAATTTCAATGTATCTTTTGAGCTCACTTTTTTTCTAATGCATTTTACCTTTGTGGCCGTATTAACACTCGAATCATCTGTATAGATCCTCGCTTCATATTTCTTATCCGGATCAAGAAATCCAAGTTTTATCTCATCCCTTCGGCCCTCATTATTGGTCATGGTTCCTAACCACCAGTCATCACCTTTTCTTCTGGTGATTGTCACAAATTGACCCGGATATCCTCCGAGCACTTTAGTGTCGTCAAAGACCGTCTGTAGATTCTCAAACCATTCTATCTCCGGCTCACCATGGTAGCGTTCCGGTTTGTCATACCAGAAGATTGTCTGCAGCGGACTGTAAAACACCACAGATGCAGCCAACTGATGACCATGAGTATTTTTCAGACGGCGATCGAAATAACAGATTGTGTAATCCGCTGCGCCATTAATCATGCGAGTAAAGGGCAATGTCACATTATGGGTTGCATCTGGCCATTCCTCATTTCCGCATATACCCTCCTGAGTCAGAAGATTCGGATAAGTACGGGAGAAACCTGAAGGACGGAATTCATCATGAATATTCATGAGAAGATGATTGTCGGCGGCATCCCTCACCAGATCATGAAGCCATGTCGCCCACCGATGTGATGCATATTGCATAAAACCACTCTTTACTCCTACAATTCCCCATTCCTTGAGTAAGGGTAAGAGCTCTTTCTGCTGCTTCATTAAAGCATGCTGATTGACATACAACCATATTCCAACACCCTTCTCTTTTGCATACGCCACAACTTTCGGCATATCAAGTTTATCCACCACTTTCGTTGCGTCGCCATCATGTGAAGTACACGGAACATACCAAAGCCAATCAAACAACATGTAGGGAATATTATGCTCCGCACAGAAATCAATGGTCTTAATAGCCCCCTCGGTTGATATGGTTGTTTCCCTCATTATCTTTCCGGGCTTCACCCATTCTGCGGCATCTGTTATCTCACATGGTGGGTTTAGATTGAGAATTATATCATTGTTCTCAAGAAGCTCTCCGGGAGTGTCAGCAGCCATGATTATCTTCCAGGGGGTAGCATAATAAGTTACAATATCCACCGGACTGTACATCGCAGAATTAAGAGTGTTTCTCTTTTTGTCTGACGCCACAAATTTTGTCAGGCACCAGTCATCCACATCTGCATCAGTAATTGCAGCCCAATATCCATCGGAATATTCCAGAGTCAATGCCCTTTCAACCGGGATAGTAATCTCATCAATACTTTTTCTTTGGAAAGGAGCCTGTGCCCATTCCTCTGCCCAAGCCATCGTGCCATCCGGGAAGGTGTAGGAAGTCAAGTCCTCCGAAACTTTATGAAACACGGCCTGTGGATGCTCAGGGAAGTAATATCTGAATGCGATACCTTCATCATATGCCCTAACCTCTACGTCAAGTCGGTAGTTGGACGCATCTTTCTTCGACATATGCAGAGTGGCTGCATTATAACGGTCCGTAACGGTAGAGCGTTCCCCATATAGCGGATGCCATACACCGTCATGTGAAGAGTAAGTAATGGAGTCGGTAACGAAATTATCCATCCAGCAATCCGGCTCGGGAATATTTCTTTTTCCCAACGCTATGGCTTTTTCCCAATGACGATTGTCAAGATCAAGACCGGCTTCCGAATCCAATAATACCGGTTTCCCCTTGAAACTGACATTCCAGCGAAGCGAACGAATGGAATCTGAAACATTCTCCTGCCCCATCTCCACCCTCATTATCTTTCCGGGTGAATCGAGAACGAGCCTGTCAGACCCCTCGGCTTTGAATCCGCATGTAGCCGTAAGAATTGCTATGTAGATAATCTTTCGCATTATACTATCATCTTTTCATCTCTAATTACGGATATCTTCCCCTCTATACCTAATATGCATATTAAATTTTTGACTATAACTGAAAGGTAAAAAAAAGAGGTGTGCCAAAATCTAAAATTTTAGCACACCAATAATTCAATATTATTTACATTAATTAATTTGTGTGAGCTACTTATCTTCTATCAAATACTCCTTATCCGGATCGAAGCGAACCTTTAAGAATGATCCGGTTTGCAGAGAGCCATAATCCTATTTTCGAGGGGTAAACGTATACTTGGAATTTGGTTGACCGACAATCTTAATCTCCTCTGATTTCTTACCTAAATTTTTTCCCGCAAGAGTATGCTTGGAGAGTGAAGAAAACCAGATCTTTCCATTCCTCTTGAGCTTACTTCCGTGACAAATGAAAATTTCTTCAGCATCGCGAGCACTCTTCCCCTCCGGATAACTTACAGCCAACATATAGGCATCAGTCTCCCAGCCATCGGGATTTATCCAGGAATTGAGATGCATCAATCTTCCGTCTGCAAGTTGATTGATGTAGATATCGGTCACCTTACCATTATCCTTAACACGCAAGCCGATCCAATCCTTACCCTCTATCCTCTCCATCTCCGGCAAGCTCTTCTGTCCGATAGAATCTTTGAGGATAATTGCCGTAACACCTTTTACTTTATTTACCGTCTGAGGCATTTTCAACGACCAGTATTCCTCCCTGCTTTTTCTATCCTCCGTTGGTCCCTCTTTTACCTCCCAATACAGAAGTTCCGGATAGTCATGGACATAATCGCTTGGCGCAAGAGTCTCAGGATAAAGCGGACGTATCACTACAGATGATTCTCCTTTGGTGATTTCAAGGTCACCTCCCCGTTTCTTGACTTCTCCTCCTGGATGCCATAACCATTCGAAGTTACCCGGCTTATGACTTTCAAGATCATCAATAACATAAATCACATCATCAATCCACAGGTAATGCCGGAAATTCCTTATCAGATGTTCAGCCATCGGACCGGTGCCATCCGCTAAAACATATTTCAGATCTCCTGCATCAAGCAATGTGCTCACATACCCGCGCAATGGTGACCCATGATATTGCTGATGACGACTCTGACCCTCTCCATTAAATTTAACCACATTGTGAGCATCGCTCTGGAAAAAGTAGTTCCGGTATTCAGGTGTTCCATAACTCGAATTACCGGCATCCTTGATTATATCCTCACCTTTATGAAAAAGAATCAGTGAATTGGCATCGGCATGTGAATGATTCCAGGTCATTCCGCTCTTAACAGCAAGCATGGTGGCATCCTTGTCCCATGAATCACGCATGGTTGCCCATCCAAAATCCTCCCATAAGTTTGATGTAGGAAGAGATGGCGAGGCGGGTGCCCCGGAAAGATCCGGAGTGTAGAGGAAACCCATCGGAAAATACATTGGGAATCCCTCTCGATGCTGACCCTGCTCAACCTGATTCGCATACCAGAGAGTAACCGGGTCTTTTACACCCATCGCATATGCAAGAAACATTGAACTCTCCCCTGTCACATTCTTATGACTGTCGCCGAAATTCAAGCTGTAAAGCATCCCTTCTCGTGGATAAGAAACATGCGAAAAGAATGCCGGCAACTGCTTCATCTGCGGAATATCTGCAAGCTTTGTTCCAGGATGACTGTTCAACCACGCCATACGTAAAAGGAGAGCTTCCGTTATTCCGAAACTGGCATAATTGATGCTTTCATACATTCCACCCGATGGATCAAAATTTTTTGGTTTGTGTTGCAATACATCACCGGAAAACTCAAACCACTCAGGAAGGGCCTCAACCGCCTGCTGCGCAAGCTTTCCAGCCTCCGGAACTTCATTTGAAATAGCGAGAGCAAGAAGTCCGCCCATTCCTACGCAGGAGGTCCACCAATTGTGACCCATCGAATTGAGTGAATGAATTCTTGTATCCGGATTTAACCAATCCCCAAGTAATGGCTCAACGGCAAGACGATAAAGCCCCTCCGATATCTCCTTCCGGTCGGAAGAGGACAGATCATTATAAATTGCGTCGTAGGCTACAGCCAATTGAAAAGCTTTATGAGCCATCTGCAATTCACTTCTCCACGCCGGCTTCCTGAGCATCATCTCTTTGTCTGCCCAAGACTTGGTCTTGGCTACATCAAGCAACATATTCTTGAGTTTATTGGAATATCTCTTATCACCCGTATATTGATATGCAAGTGCAAGATATTCCATCTTTCTCACATCATTTTTCGACAACAGATCCTCGGCAGTCTCCCGGATGCTTTTCCAGGCTTTCGAATAATTGCTGTCGTTCTTCACCTTTATCTTTGCCTCTGTTACCCTGGATGGAGTAAACAACAAGGAGGGATGTTCTATTTTCCCAAATACCGGAACTGACAAGCCAAGAATGATACTTATCAATAATCCTTTTGATTTGTTCGCCATATAATTAATTATTTGAAGGTGACATTTTCCACATGCTCACCGATAAAGAGATTCATCATGTCCCCGGTCTTATACCAACCAGGTTTACCCTCCATCTTATCATGTATCTTGACCCCATTTATCCGGAGATTATCAAATGTAACGCCATCGATGGTTCTCTCGTCATCATATCCTATCATCATCGACATTTCTGCGTTCCCCCCGTTATATGTGATATCTTTGAACAGGATATTCTCTATTTTCCCACCGGGTGCAGTGCAATACTTCTTATTATATCCTATCCTTATATCAAAAAGGCGTGCCAGCCGGAAATCCTCAACCCTGATATCTTCGAATGTAACGTTCTTAACTGTATTGTTGTCTCCCGTGATAATTGCAAACACTCCCTGGTAATCCAGCTGAAATTCCTGCATATCCAGAACATCTATGTTTCTATAGGTGATATTGCTGATTGTATCCGGATCCTTGCTGTTGCCATGCAGCCCAATCATGAAAGGATGAGCCACATCCGCCCACAACACGGCATTCTCTGTCGTTATATTGTCACACCCGCCGGTATAACCTTTCCTGGTGGCGTAAACAGTAGTACAGTCATCACTAGTCCTTGCAAATATATCCTTATAATGAACATCACTGCTTGCAAAGACATTGAATCCGTCACCCCAACCGTAATAGCTCATAACCTTCACGTTGTTGATCTTGACACCACGGCTACCTCCCACGGCACATTGTGTTGTGAAGATTCCATCAATCTCAACATTTTTGGAATTCCTCACCTGAACTCCCATTTTTCTGTGAGGGTAAACCATACCTCTCCCTAAGATCCTTGCATTGTCAGCATCCTCAATCTCGAGAACGCCATCTACCATTGCACCTCCTGCAATGTACACCAACTTACCCGATCCTATTTTGAGAGTATCGAGTTTATGATAGCCGGGGCCGAAATAAATATTGTTTGGGTTCTTTTTGAATTTCTTTATATTTTCAGGCCTGTTCCTGTCGATCGGATTTGCAAAAAGCTGCAGATTGTTGAAGATCTCTCCATTCACCTCAATCGAGAGCTGGCGGGGTCGATCGATCGAAAAGTTGATCACGTTCCCATTTACCTCAGGCGTTATGCCATAAGACAGAGGGCGAACCTGTACACTATTGACCGCATCCTCATTCCTCTTAACACGAATATCTACCATGCCCTCAAAATCAAAATAGGCCATTGATACAGGTCGGACATTATGACGGGCATTTTTAACCTCATCAACATATACCTCATACACTGGCACCTTTTTCCAGTCATCACTTCCCTCCTTGACCTCAACTTCGAACGCATTATTTAATTTAGCGCCATCCGGAGCCGGATATACGGTAAGCTCGGCGTGGAGGCCGCTCGAAAGAGACAATACTCCCGCTAAAGCAACAATCCTGATTGCTTTCATTATATCTTGTTTATTTTGAATTAATTTTCTTAAGATATTCAGCAGGCGAGATGCCCTCCAGTTTCTTGAAATACCGGAAGAATGTAGCTCTCGAACTGAAACCTGCCATCTCTGAGAATGCGGAAAGGGTGTATTTCCCCGCATCTTTTGAATGTGCCAGTCGCTTGAATTCAGCAATCCTGAGTGCATTGATATAAATAAAGAATGTGGTATGCTTATACTGACTGAAATAATACGAGAGCTTGAATGAGGACACTCCTACCAGTTCCGCAACATCCGACAACCTCAGATCAGCACGCTTGTAAGGCTTTTCACTCTCCTCTATTTCCTTTAACTTTTTCTCTATCTCCTTACATTCTTTCTCATTGAGCTTTCTAACCTTATACTTTCTGTTTTCTGCACCCGAATCTTCTCGCTCATTCTCCTCTTCCATCAGACGAGCCATTTTCTCGCGCTTCCGATTCATAATGTCACGGCTATGACGTATCTCGAGCACTGTCGCAAGAACAAGGATAATTACACCCGCTACAAGCAGACACCATATCCACCACTCCCATGGATTGTGAATTATAATGGTTGCCGCATCTTCCTGCGACCCACGAAGCCTGATATGAAGTTTGTGCTTCCCTCTCGGCAGAGAAAAATAGACAATCTGGAAATCCTTTCCGCAATTTTTCCATTCCTCATCTACCCCGTCCATCTTATATTCGTAATGAATCTGATCCGGATTTGTGTAACTGAAAGCCGAAAGTGAGAACGACACTCCATCGTAATGATGAGGGAAGTAAACATGCGTCTCTCCAGACTCTCTCTTCTCGATCTTTCCGTTAAACTCCTTTCCGTCAACAAGAATCTCGTTGATTTTCATGGGAGCCGCTCCTGCCGGTGGACCAAGGCGGTCGCTATGAAGCTTCAATAACCCTCCTGTATTTCCAAAAAGAATATTCCCCTCTCCATCTATTGCAGGATGGCTCGAAGTAAAGATCTGTGAAGGTATTCCATCTGCAAATCCATATTCCTCCCACTTGTCTCGCCGATCCCAACGAAGCATTCCATTTGAAGTTGCAAGCCATATATGGCCTGCTCGATCCTCTATAATAGCCTTTACGTCTCTTCCGGATAGAAGATGGTTATCCATCCGACTGAAATTAGACATGGTTAGGTCGGAAATATAGAAATTCCCTTTATCCGGCAAGAAATAAAGAGTGTGGTTTCTGTCTTCATAAATCTGCCGGATATTGGATCGGTTGAAGAAACCTTTAGGGAAAAGATCCGTGCGGATTGATCCGCTTGTCGAATCGTAGATGGCAAGTCCATTCTCGGTTGCAAGCCATCCTTTCCCCTGACTATCAAAGAAAATCTCATAGACATTCCCTTCAGGCAATCTGGAATTCGAATGATTGTAATGCTCCATGATCTTACTGCCGTCAAAACGGTAGACTCCTGATGAGGTACCAATCCATAACATCCCCTCACGATCCTGAGCAAAAGAAAAGATGTGGCCTCTTTTGAATACTTCATCATCAGATGGAAATGAAACAATGTTTCCAGCTTTATCCGTCATCGACAATCCGCCACCATAAGTGCCTATCAGATACTTCCCTTTATAATTGGCAAGGGAAATAACCATATCCGAACGTAATTGAGGTCGTTTGATCCGGATGGCATTTCTGGATACGTTATCTATAACTACAGCTCCTTCGAGAGTGCCGAGGAGAATCCGGTCTCCGTCAAGAATCACGGTGCGTGCGGAATTACCCCATGTAGAAAAATACTCTTCGTTGAATGTAGAAAACGCTCCGCTATTGTAAAGAGTATAGTCCACCCCGGTCTGGTAATACCCTACCCACATCTGGCCATTACGGTCAAGATATAAGGAATATACAGAGTTGGAATGCAGAGAGTTTGATCTCCCCTCATTCCGCATATAACGTTCTTTTATCTCACCCGAGGCTACATCAATCACTATTACGCCACAACCGTCGCTCCCCACATACAGATTGCCGTTGGAGTCCGTATCAAAATCTGAAATCACATTGCAGCCTATATCTACAAAAGTGGTGAATTCTTTCTTGGAAATATCGAATTTTATGATTCCTCGGTCAGTTGTACCAAGATACAGATTATTCCTTATCTTTATTATCTTATTGAACTGTTGCGAATTGGAACCTCCGGGAAGATACTCGAACACTTCCGGAACTCCGCTTCCATCGTGATCTACCTTCTGTAACCCTTTCGAGGTGGCGACCCATGAGGTAGAGCTATTTCGGTCATAATAAATATCTTTTACCGATACATTACCAAGTGAATTCGGCTTACCCAAGGTCACTTTAGATAGCTTCCCTTTCCCAAGATCCGCCACATATAAACCTGTCTCGGCTCCGATAAGCATTCGGTCACTACGGAACATCTTGATTGAATTGATACCTCTCAGATTTATCCCCTCCACCGGAGAAAAGTTTTTATCTTTTACTCCAAGTCGCCATAATCCATCAGTATTGCCGGCATATATATCCCCCGTCTGAGGATGCTCAAGCATAGATCTCACAGGATGCCCGCCACCGGGACCAAGAGGGAAATGCTTTACATGAATACCATCAAACCGCTCGACTCCGCGAGCCGTACCAAACCAGACATATCCGACTGTATCTTTCATTATTGAATGAACCGTCATATCCACAAACTGTCCGGCTTCCGACAATTCACGGATATATACATCGCGTGCACTGAGAAGGGAATTCACCGTAAACAGACACACGAATATAAATATGCGAATAAGACGATTCACTTTCTAAATCACTTTGACACTTTAACCACCAATGGTGTAGATAGATTTTCCGAGAATTCTGTCATAATACGGCTCCAGTCTACCGAATCTTTTACTCCCCCTTTACTCCAGCCTGAGCCCCACCAGTAAGTCAATTCTTCACCAGGCTTATAGTCCGCCACAGCTGCCACATGACCTTCAACTCCTTTTATCTCACCCCCGATTGGAATGAATCTGAACGAAGTGGATGAGGGAGAGACAATCCCGACATATATCTCTCCATTCCCTCCTTCGGGCTTGTCAGTCATGTCGGTATACCCAACAAATTTATTATAATCTGAAATTTCATATCCTTTAGGATTGCTGGAGTGGACCACTATCCCTTGAGCCAAATTCTTCTTAGTTTTAAGACCATCATATCTGAGGGTAGTCTTGTTAAGCCAGCTCCCTTTGTCAAGAGAAATGATTCGCGTTTCTGTCACTGACTCGCCATCAACCTTTATGGGATTATAGGTAAGCTTGACAGTTACGCGTAAAGGGCCTTCATCAAGCATTTCGAACTCCTTGTAACAATAAGGATAGATGATTTCCCCAGACTCCGACAGCAATGCAGCCGTCCCACCCCCAAGTGTAGGACCAACCGCATATCCATCAAGTCCGTTTCCATGATCGTCATGAAATGAGATCCGGCGAACCCGATCATCATAAAAACGTTGTTCCAGAACCGGATATGAAACCGACTTACTCCATATATCATATCCATATGCTTTCTCCCCACTTCTCTCAAGAGCCGGCCCATATGCCCGATATGCGCTCCTGTCATTTTCCCAAGCAAAATCATCCTTACGTTCCGGGAATTGTCGGCCATAAACATAAACGGGGAATTTATTTGAAGGCTTACCATCCTCTACGGTATAGACTGCATTGCTCGACTCCCCTATGGAGACAGGAAAGATAAGTTTTCCATCATAAGTAAGTTGATATTGAACTTCCCGACCCTTCTCATCCTTAAGTATGAACTCAACAGGTAGCGTTTCAAAATTACTTATTGAAACCTCCGCTATTTCATTGCGCTGACGGTCAGATGTATTACTCACTTCAATTTTTGCAGCAGTAACCGACAAAACAGCTGCAAGCGGAGCCATTGCCACAAAAATATATTTCAACTTTGGAGAAATATACATAAAGGAACTCATTTAAACTTTTGATAATTTTCAATACTCACTATTTACAAATAGAAGTTTCTAAACTAATTTTTTATTGTAGACGATTTGTATCTTTCCTTAATTTAGTTTAGATAACTTCATAGACTTGTAGTCTGACAATTATCCATGCAACAATACGGATTGGGTTATAAAATTACCTAATTTTTCAAATATTAAAAAATTCAAGGGGAATTCTTTTCTCAACATCCTTATTGGCTCAACAAAATTGGAAGAAACTCAGCAATTTTTGGAAATCTAAGTAGCTCGCAGAAATTTAGGCCTAAATACATAGCATATGAATTAAATATTTTTTAATACTAATGCTCAATAAATGTTAAACTTGTTACAATGATTAAACGTTTCGTTTTTTTTTCTGTCATAAAGACAAACGAATTTGAAAAACAAGAATATTAACAGGTAAAAATATAGAAATGAAAAAGTCAATTTTAGGTCTGGCCTTCCTTACAATGGCCGCTTTTACAATTCCTGCAGTGGCTCAGAAGAATGATAAGAAAGCAGATTGCTGCAAAGAGAAAACTGAATGCATTTCTAAAAAAGAATGCAAGGATCCCAAAGCTTGCAAACCGGGTAAATGCGAAAAGATGAATCCTTTTAAGGAACTCAATCTTACAACCGAGCAACAGGGACGCGTTGAGGCTCTCAACAATGCGATGAAAGTTTCCCGCAAGGAGCTTAAGGAGGCTGGTAAGGCAGCAAGGGAAAAGGGTGATACCACCTACAATCCGCGTGCTGCACAGAAGCAACTCCGCACTAAATATATTCAGGATCTCGGTGAGATACTTACTCCGGAACAGTACACAAAATTCCTCCAGAATTACTTTGTGAACAATGGTGGAAACCATGGAAAGATGGCTAAAAAGGGGGACAAGCCGGGTAAGTTCGACAAAAGAAGTCCTAAAGATTTCAAAGGCAAAGGTGGTCCAAGAGGAGATAAAGCTCCCAAAGGACGTCCTTCTAAATAAAAAGTAATAATAGAATAAGAAACTTGTTTTCAATAGGTAAACAGTAGGTAAAAATAGTTTATGTGTTCGTTAGGGACCACGTCAAAATTATCATTCTGACGTGGCCCCTAATTTTTTTAGCTACCTTTCATAATAGAGGTTATAAGTAGTTGGTAAAATTTAATCGATACATTGTAGTTGATAATCGTGAACAATAAAACTGGTTCTTTTTGGCATCTTTTGCCTTGTCATTCAGTCGCATACAAAGGTATGCTCCCTCTCTCCGCAGCAAAACCTACTCAAAAAAAGAACTTCATCTTATTTGTTCATTAATTTTTACCGACTACTTAAATATTTTTACTAAATTTGCATGAATCCGGTTAAACGAACGCACTAAATGAGTTTTAAGGAGCTTACGGAAATTCATGAATAGATAAAATGCGGTTATTTTTGTGTTAGTTTCGGTTTCTACTGATGGAATATAGCGGGCTATGTAACTGAAGGTAAGGCCGAAAGTAATAGAAAAGGATTTAATTTATCCGGATTTAAAATCTTATTGTTTTCAAGATTCCACAAAAGAAGCCATGAATGAAATTGTAGAGATTTTTCCATACTCGTCAAGGACAATGAGTGTAAAGATACGTAATGGAATCGTCGCTCGCCGGGCACGTCCCGGAAACTTCGTGATCGTAAGATTCTCCGAACATGGTCCGAGACTCCCGTTCTCAATCGTTGATACATACCCCGAGAGGGAAATTGTAGAAATCATCCTCCATCGTGCCGAAGGTCTCGATGAAATTCAGAAACTTCTACGCCCCGGTAATGAACTTCCTGACCTTCTCGGTCCTCTTGGGAAGGCTCCTGTGATAGATAAAGATTTAAAAGTGCTGTGTTGCGGAGATGGAGCAGGATTTGTTCCCTTGCTCCCAATAATCAAGGCACTTCATGAAAACGGGTGTACGGTTATATCAGTAATGTCTGAAAAATCCGATAAGACCACATGTCTTTCTGATGAAATAGAAAATTATAGTGACAAAGTGATTTTGGCTTCTGACCAGAACCTCAATCAGGTTCTAAAAGACACCATCGCTGAAAAGGGAATTGAGAAAATCTGGATGGCGGGTCCCTCTGACATGATGAAAGAGATTGCTGAAATTGCAAAAGCTAAGAAGATTCCGGCAGATTGTGTGCTCAACATGGTCATGATTGACGGGATAGGACTTTGTGGAACTTGCAGAGTGATAGTAGGGGGAGAAAGAAAGCAGACCTGTACGGACGGACCGGTATTTGATGCACATCTTGTGGATTTTGATCAATTGTCAAACCGTCAGCGGTTATTTGAATAAGACACGTTAAATTCTTAGGAAAACGTACTCAAAACAAAAAAATGGAAGATCGCACAGATAGAAACGATAAATGGCGTGAGGAACTACGCTCACGTCTCACTCCTAAAGAGAGAACAGCAATCCCAAGAGCTAAGATGGCGGAATTGGATCCGCATTGGAGATCATCTTGTTCATTGGAAGTAAACGTGGGATTCAGCACTGACCAGGCCGTTCTTGAGGCAACCCGCTGTATGGATTGTCCCGATCCGGGATGCGTGAAAGGATGCCCGGTTCACAATGATATACCCGGATTCATAAAAAATATTGAACGACGCAACTTCAAGGAGGCAATGACGGTGCTTAACCGGACCACAGTCCTTCCGGCGGTCTGCGGTCGTGTCTGTCCTCAGGAGAAACAATGTGAAGCCTCCTGCATATATAATAAGATGAAGAAAGAGCCCGTTTCAATTGGCAATCTCGAACGTTTCGTTGCTGATTATGAGAGAGAAACGGGTCAGGAAGCCTCCTTCATCACAGAGGCTGCTCCGCTCCCCTTCAAAGTAGCAGTAATTGGTTCGGGGCCATCCGGTCTATCCTTTGCCGGAGATATGTGCCGCAGAGGATATCAGGTAACAGTCTTCGAAGCTTTGCACTTTTTCGGAGGAGTCCTCAAATATGGTATTCCTGAATTCTGTCTGCCAAATAAGGTGGTAGACAATGAGATCAGCAAACTTGAAAAAATGGGAGTTAATTTTGTCAAAGACTGCTATGTGGGAAGATCAATCTCATATCAGGATCTCCATGACATGGGATTCAAGGGAATATACATATCCACAGGAGCCGGGAAACCAAGGTTTATGGGAATACCGGGTGAGAACCTTCCGGGAGTGGTAACAGCTAACGAGTATCTGATTCGACTTAACCTTGTCGGGCCACAGTCAATGGGAAGAAACATGCGCCCCCTTACCGGCAAACAGGTAGCTGTGATCGGAGCTGGCAATACTGCAATGGATGCGGTCAGATTTGCCCGGAGAATGGGTGCGGAGAGAGCAATGATAGTTTATCGCCGTGGAATGGAGGAGATGCCCGCGAGAGTTGAGGAAGTTCGCCACGCCCAAGAAGAGGGTGTAGAATTCATGATGCTATGTAATCCTATCGAATATCTGGCGGATGAGAAAGGGGTGCTACGAGCCATGAAGGTTCAGAAGATGGAACTGGGAGAACCAGATGAATCCGGAAGAAGATCACCTCAGCCAATTCCGGGTGCAATTGAGGAAATACCGGTTGATATCGTAGTTGTAAGCGTAGGTTACCTGCCAAATCCTCCTGAATCGATGCCGGTCGTGAATAAGACGAAGCAAGGAGGTATCATTGTCGATGAGGAATCCATGAAATCATCCTCATCAGCTATATATGCAGGCGGAGATATTGTGCGTGGCCCATCCACAGTTATTCTTGCAATGGGCGATGGCAGACGCGCAGCTAAAGCCATGGCCGAAGCTTTCAACAAAGCTATGGCAGATATCACAATTTAATAAAAGAATTTAATATAGACGCTTTTAGCTTTCGCAAATTTATTTAGAAAGCTTCTTTGTCTAAACTAATCGGAATAATATTGGACTGTTGTTTTAAAAAACGAAAATAATATTTAACTTTGTAGCCGATTTCTGAACGGAATGAGGTGTAAATCCTCTACAGTCCCGCTACGGTAGACTTCATGTCTGACAGTCCGACCCAATCAGGAATCTGAATTTTAACCTTTCTTCGAGGATGAGAAAGCTTCATACCTTTTTATTAGTAAGTATGTTGTCTTTCGCCCCGGTTATTAAAGCCGGGACGAATCTTTTTAATGCCGAAACTGTTCAGAATGACTCAACCGGGAATCTCCCCGAATTGATAGTTAAAGGAAACTCTGCTGACAAGACGCTGACATCATCCACTCCTTATAAAATAATTGATGCGGAAGCAATTAAAATCACAGGCATTACTGACATTGCGGATGCAATGCGTAGATTACCGGGTGTAAACCTACGCGACTATGGTGGAGCAGGAGGGTTGAAGACAATATCTGTAAGAGGTCTCAGTGCTCAACATACTGCCGTGGTTTACGACGGGGTTGCTCTTAGCGATGCACAAAACGGCCAGATCGACCTTTCCCGCTATTCTCTTGACAATATCAACTCTATTACGCTGCTTTCCGGCGACAATGATGATATTTTCTTACCCGCCAGAGCCGTTGCCTCAGCTTCTACACTTAATATCTCATCCTCTTCTTCCACAACGATAGAGCATAGAGGTGTTAAAGCTCGCATTCAGATGCGAACAGGCTCTTTCGGACTTTACAATCCATATTTTAAATTTTCAGGAAGCAACGGAAAAAACCTGGGGTTTTCTGCTAATGCGGAATATCTCCACGCAAAAAATAATTATCCCTTCTCTCTAAAAAATGGGGCGTTCGTCTCCACAGAACGAAGAGAAAACTCAAGAATGAATTCCTGGCATTCGGAACTTAACGGTATATGGAAACCGACAGCGGCTTCAAGGCTCACAGCTAAATTTTACTATTATGATAACGATCGACAGCTTCCCGGGCCGGTAATATATTACGTCAACCGAAGCAACGAGACATTGAGGGAACGGAATTTCTTTATCCAAACCGGTTTCAGGAGTCGCTTATCATCCTTGCTTTCAATCTCAGCCACTGCCAAATTCAACTGGGCATCTTCCCGGTATAAGGACCGCGACGGTAAATATCCTGATGGCATTCTTGACCAATCTTATATTCAGAGGGAAACCTATGCAACTTATTCTCTTCTTTTTACGCCTTTTGACCATTTCTCATTTGACTACTCAGGTGATTGGTTTTTCAATAATCTATCCTCAAATCTTCCCTCAGATGTTCATCCCTCCCGCAACTCCATACTTCAGTCGGCAGCGGCAAAATATAGAGATCACCGATTCAATATTCTTGTAAGGTTACTGTATTCAATCTATCTCAACCACACCCGTGCAGATGAAGATGCAGCCAATCATAGCCGCCTCTCTCCTGCCCTTTCAGTATCATACAAGCCTTTTGATAAAGATGATCTTTATTTCAGGATATCTTATAAAAACATTTTCAGGATGCCCACATTCAATGAGGCCTATTTCGATCATCTGGGAAGCGTTAACCTGTTGCCTGAAGACGCAGATCAACTGAATGCCGGAGCCTCATGGAATATAAACCCTTGTTCCTGGATTCAGAATCTAAATATTTCAGTTGACGGCTACCTTAATTTTGTAAAAAATAAGATTGTGGCCGTTCCCTACAACATGTTCATTTGGGCTATGACCAATCTCGGTAAGGTCAGGATATACGGAATTGAGAGCACTATATCTTCTGAATTCCCTATTAGTCGCAGTTCTTCGCTCCTGCTGAACGCAACTTACAGCTATCAGCGGGCTCAACCAAGAACAGATCAATCTATGAATGATTGGATGAAACAGATGGCATACACTCCCCTTAATTCAGGTTCAGCCTCGGTCAGCTGGTTGAATCCTTGGGTTAATATTGCTCTCCATTCAACGGCAACAAGTGCGAAATACACTACCAATGCAAATCTGCCCGGCACAAGAATTCCGGGATATGTGGAATGCGGAGCTACTCTTTTCCGAAATTTCAACTTAAAAAGGAACTCTTTTGAATTAAGAGTAGATATTCTCAACCTGTTTAACAAGCAATATCAGATAATTGCCCGATATCCGATGCCCGGGCGTTCATGGCAAGTAACTCTAAAATATGATCTTAAATAAAACATGAAATGAAAAAACTATTTTATTATGCGGCAATCCCTGCTGCATGCTGTTTGGCACTTTCCTCTTGTAAGGAGGATACACCTAATATTTCGAATCCGGATTTCCCCACTGTTACTGAGGGAGCCTATGTCCTCAATCAGGGAACCTACAGTTACAACATTGAAGGAAGCCTCAATGTAATTGACTTCAGCGACTATACTTGCGAGCGGAATGTTTTTCAACAGGTAAACGCGAGAAGTCTTGGCGACACTCCTCAGACAGGAATCGTGTACGGATCCAAAATTTATCTCGGTATCTATGGCTCAAGCACAATTGAGGTAATAGCAAGCGAAGGATACAAATCGATCAAGCAGATTAAAATGGATGACCCGGCTGTGGGTAAAGGTCCTCGTTCATTAGTGGCACGTGGTGGAAAAGTTTACATCTCACTATACGACGGCCATGTGGCAAGGCTCGATACCGTTACCCTATCTATCGACAAATCGGTAGAAGTAGGTCCTAATCCGGAAATTATGGCACTTCATAACAATAAACTTTATGTGCCTAATTCGGACGGTATGAATTGGCAGACCGGCATCTACGGAAAAACAGCATCTGTAATAGATCTCAACTCCTTCACTGTGACATCAACAATTACGGTTCCTGAGAATCCTGAAAAATTCTTCACCGTAGGAAACCGCCTGTTCCTCATCAGTAAAGGTAACTACAACGATGTCAAGCCCGGACTGTATGAGATCGGAGCAGATGATAAGGCCACACATATTGTTGAAGCTACTATGGCTGCCGGATTCGGGAATCATATCTACTATATGAATCTTCCATATTTCGGAGGAGAACATTTCTATGGAGACTATGACCTCACTAAAAATCAGTCTTCTAAATGGAATATCGAACCCCTTGACAACCCAGTCGGACTTGGTATAGATCCAATAACCGGAACAATTCTCATTACCTCCACCCCATTAAGCGGTGGTTTCGGCGATTACAACTCTCCCGGCTATACAAATCAATATGACGCTAAAGGAAATTTTGTTAAGAAATACAATACAGGTGCCGGCCCGTCCTGTATCTTCTTTAAAAACAAATAAGTAGCTGCTAAAATTGTATGTGAGGAGCATTCTTAGACAATTACAAATAGTAGCGTTTTAATTTGAATAGCTACTTAAGTAGCTCCATCCATAAAAAATAGGGGTTATGTTAAAATCCGGTATTTTAACATAACCCCTATTTTTTATGGATAAGAAGAAAAAGAAGCTTGTTATGCTGAGTGGCGACGCGTAAGCGGAGCATTTCTCCTCTTCATATCGCGATGATCTCCATCGAGATAAAGTCAATTCACTCTCTCCAACGCTTTATAATATCTGAATAGAAATCTATTCTGCGATCGCGGAAGAAGGGCCACCAACATCTAACATTCTCTGATCTCAATAGATCCACCTCTACAATCTCCTCGCATGGGCCGTTATCGGGGGCCATAAACAGAATCTCCCCCTGAGGTCCGGCAACAAAACTCGACCCCCAGAAATCTATCCCTGAAGTCTGAGCAGAAGGATCCTCCTCAAAACCACACCTGTTGACACTTACAACCGGCAACCCGTTTGCCACAGCATGACCTCGCTGAACTGTGATCCAGGCATCTCTCTGACGCTCCTTTTCATCATGGCTGTCATCCGGATTCCAGCCGATTGCGGTGGGATAGATAAGCAACTCGGCTCCCCGCATGGCCATCATACGTGCTGCCTCAGGATACCATTGATCCCAGCATACCAATACTCCCAGCTTGCCCACACTCGTTTCGATTGGTTCAAATCCCAAATCGCCCGGTGTAAAATAAAATTTCTCATAAAACCCGGGATCATCCGGAATATGCATCTTCCTGTATTTTCCTGCCACGCTGCCGTCAGAATCGAATACCACAGCCGTATTATGATATAAACCCGGAGCACGACGTTCAAATGTACTGGTCACCAATACGACACTATTGTCTGCTGCCGCATTTCCGTAAAACTCAGTAAAATCACCCGGCAGGCTCTGAGCATAATCAAAATTATCAACATTCTCTGTCTGACAGAAATAAGGGGAATCATGTAACTCTGAAAGAACCACAAGCTTTGCTCCATCCGCTGCAAGATTTTCTATAGCTGTCAGATTACGCGCTCTGTTAAAATCAATATCTTCATTGAAAGAGTGCTGCACAATCCCTACAGGCAAACTCTTTGGAATTTCATTTTTCATACACTACTGGATTAAATACATTCTCTGGGATCTGCATGGTCGCACAATGTAATGACCCATGCTGACGTATCAGCTGGAGGCATTCCACCGGAACCACATCATGATCAGGAAAAGCAATCTTGACGGTATTACATGCCAAAGTATCATTCTCCGGCTGATTGTAAACAGGCATGAAGATCGTATCCGGAGTCACAAGATAGTTGGCATAAGAAGCCGGCAATCTTTCCCCCTCCTCATCATATATCGCAGAAGGGAGCGGCAACTCTACAAGGTTGTAAGGAGCGCCCTCCTGCGTACGGAACATCGTGAGCTGTGCCCGCATCTTCAATAACTCTTCAAAATGGGGATCATCCATATCTCGGCAGCCGGTGAAGAGAATCGTATCTCCCGGAGCCATCCGACAGAGGGTATCGATGTGAGAGTCAGTATCATCCCCAGCTAACGACCCATAATCAAGCCACAATACATGACTCGCACCGAGCCGTTGTTTAAGAATCTCATTCAGTTCCGCTTTACTCTTACCTCCATTCCGGTTAGGCGAGCACAGACACCGTGTTGTAGTGAGTACTGTTCCCCTTCCGTCAGTGTCGACGGATCCACCTTCAAGTTCAAAATCTCTCTCGTTCCGGTAAACCCCTGAATCATATACAAACCTATCATTGAGATAAAGGTTCGCTAAATTATCTTTATCCGCAGCAAATTTCAGTCCCCAGCCATTGAAACCAAAATCTAATGCTCTCCAACGGCCATTCCTTAATACCGTCAGAGGGCCATAGTCCCTTGTCCAGGTGTCGTTATATTCCACTTGCAATAGAATAAGTTTTGACTGATCCAGATCCTTAAACAAATTTTCAGCTCCACCTCGGTCTGCTGTCAAAATTATACAGGGATAACCCTTTGAGGTAAAAGCTTTGACAAGACGCAGATATTGTTTGCGGGCATCATCAAGCATATAATTCCAGTCGGTATGAGGCTCAGGCAGGGCCAATAGAATCCCCTTGCAATCTTCCCACTCCGCTAAAAATTTCACTTCCGCCATAATATCCTTTTTAAAATGGATTCCTTTAATCTTTCATCTACTCTTCAAAAATAGCAACTATTATCTAAAGTTTAAAGCGATTATTGATATTTTTTTGTATTTTCGCATAAAATTAAAATTAGACTTAAGTAGTTGGTAAAAATTAATGCTCAAAAATAACTTCGTTTTATTGTTCAAGATTATCAACTACCATATTCAATTAATTTTAACAACTACTTAAATTAGTATATGAAACATAATACGCCTGAAGAATTCGCAGCGGTCAAAGCAATATGCCGTGATATATTTGAAAAGAAATTAAAAGATTACGGCACGTCCTGGCGTATTATGCGTCCATCCAGTCTAACCGACCAGATTTTCATCAAGGCCCGCAGAATCCGCTCTCTTGAGGAGAAAGGGGAAGAGGCTGCAGCCGTTAATGAAGGAATTGAGCCGGAATTCATCGGGATCGTCAACTATTGCGCCATAGCATTAATACAGTTACAACTCGGTGCCGGCGATCCTGTCGACAATGAGACAGCACTACGCCTGTATGAGGAAAAAGTTGATCAGGCCACAGCCCTGATGATGAATAAAAATCATGACTATGATGAAGCCTGGAGGGAGATGAGGATAAGTTCATTTACCGACATCATCCTTCAGAAACTCATGCGCACCAAAGAGATCGAAGACCACCACGGAAAGACTCTGGTTAGCGAAGGTATTGATGCCAACTATATGGATATGATTAATTATGCCCTCTTCGCACTTATCAAGATACGTTTCTATTGATCCTGAATCCCGCTGGGTATCCGTAGTTACCTGGGTTTTAAGACTCGCCGTAGGAGCCATTTTTATCTTCTCCGGATTTGTCAAGGCTGTTGATCCTTGGGGTACGCTTTACAAAATTCAGGACTACCTCGCTGTGATGGGAATCGACATTTGGCTTAACCTCGTGAAAGTCGGGGCATTCTTTTTGTGTGCCATTGAGTTTGTGCTTGGAATATTCATCGTCACCGGATGTTTTCGGCGTGGAACCTCCATTATAGCCCTTCTTTTTATGTGCGTGATGCTTCCCCTCACGCTTTGGATCGCACTGTTTGATCCGGTTGCCGACTGCGGATGCTTTGGAGATGCCATAATCCTTTCAAATTGGGCTACATTCTGGAAGAATGTCGGCCTGATGCTGGCAATTATTTGGCTGGTTAAATTCAACATTAAATCCAGATGCCTGATAACTCCGGCTTTCCAATGGATAGCCTTCATCGTAACAGGTTGCTTTATTGTAGCAGTAGAACTGGCTGGATACCAATATCAACCTCTAATCGATTTCAGGCCATATCCTATCGGAAGTTCGATAATTGCGTCGGAGGATTTTGAAGAACCTGAATATAAATTTATTTATCGCAAAGGGGAGTTGGAAAAGGAATTTTCCATGGATTCGATTCCCGATGAAGAGGATGGTTGGGAGTTTGTCGACCGCCAGATAATCGGAGAAGATAATCATCGGAGTGCCAAAGGCGATGGTTTTCATGTATGGGAGGGAGATGAGGATGTTACGGAATCCGTTCTTCGCCCCGATGAGAAACGGCTCATTCTTCTGATGCCCGAACTCGGAAATGTCACGATAGCTACAACCTGGAAGATAAATTCCCTTCATGACTGGGCCACAGCACGTGACATTGACATGATTGCCGCTGTCTCCGGCACCCCCGAAGATATTGCAACTTGGGAAGACCTCTCGATGCCTGAATACCCTATCTACACCGCAGATGATACCGCTATTAAGGAACTCGCACGCGGCAATCCTGCTGTAGTTTTTACAGAAAACGGAATAGTTAAATGGAAAAGTACCCTGAAGGCAATAAATGTCGATGACTTCCTGGCTCCCGGAACATCATCAAATCCAATGAGTTTCGCTACTGATAACACTCGCATTCTTGTGAACGCCTCCCTTATTTACATTGCCGTCATGGCTCTTCTCATGGCTCTATCTCTCCTCCCTCACCTACGCAAACTCTTCTGGCCCAATAAGAAGCCGCAGGGATGACAAATACCTTCCCCACCAAGAATAGTTATTCATGATGGTATGGTTCGCCACGAAGAATAGTCATGGCGCGATAAACCTGCTCAGTGAAGAAAAGACGTATCATCTCATGATTGAAAGTCATCTTCGACAGTGACACCTTTCCGTTCGCCCTATCATAAACAGACTCTGAGAAACCGTAAGGTCCTCCAACAATAAATACCAATTTCTTGCGGCCGGTAATCATCTGTTTCTCCAGAAACGCAGCGAATTCAAGGGATGTGTATTCTTTCCCCCTTTCATCAAGCAAGACCACATAGTCTGCAGAAGAGAGCTTTGACAGGATCATCTCCCCTTCGGCTTCTTTTTGTTGCGTTGCTTTCAGTTTTCCTGAATTCTTCACATCGGGAAGCATTGTGATGGCATATGGGATATAATGTTTCAGGCGTCTGGTATATTCCTCTATCCCCTCTGTAATAGCTTTGGAAGTGGTCTTCCCGACTGTCATCAATTCTATATCCATTGCAAGGTGTCAGTGAGTATTGAAAATTAATTACTATCTTTGTGCAAAATTAACCTAAATCCTCAATTTATGAAAACTAAAGATGAACTGATTGATGAACTTCTCGATCTATCATTCGCTGAAGACCTGGGCGATGGTGATCACACCACCCTCTCTACCATTCCGGCAGAAGCTATGGGACGCTCTCGTCTTATAATAAAAGAGAATGGTATCCTCGCCGGTGTGGAGGTGGCTGAGAAGGTTCTTCACAAAGTTGATCCATCGATAAAGATGACTGTCATGATTCCGGATGGCGCCGAAGTGAAGAAAGGAGATATCGCCTTTACTGCGGAGGGGCCTGTAAGATCGCTCCTGATCGCCGAACGCACCATGCTAAATATC
Organism: uncultured Sangeribacter sp.; assembly: GCA_964499025.1. Taxonomy (GTDB): domain Bacteria; phylum Bacteroidota; class Bacteroidia; order Bacteroidales; family Muribaculaceae; genus Lepagella. The sequence continues at coordinate 52,450 of CAZCJC010000002.1, read as the reverse complement.
ATGCAGCGCATGAGCGGTGTGGCCACCATGACCCGCAGATATCAGGATGAATTGAAAGGGCTGAAAACACGCGTCCTCGACACACGCAAAACAACTCCCGGAATGCGTATGCTTGAAAAAGATGCTGTTAAAATAGGCGGAGGTACAAATCATCGCATTGGTCTTTTCGACATGATTCTTATCAAGGATAATCATATTGATTTCGCAGGAGGCATTGAAAAGGCTATCCAAAGAGCTAACGACTACTGCAAAGCCATTGGGAAGGATCTTAAGATTGAGGTAGAGGTCAGAAGCCTCGATGATATCAAACGAGTTCTTGCTCACGGAGGTGTTGACCGAATAATGTTCGATAACTTCACTCCCGAGCTTACTAAAGAGGCGGTAGCACTTGTAGATGGAAAAGCTGAAACAGAATCCTCCGGAGGGATAACTCTCGAGAACCTCCGTGCATACGGCGAGGCGGGTGTTGATTTTATCTCGGTTGGAGCCTTGACACATTCTGTCAAAGGACTCGACATGTCGTTCAAGGCATATTGATTTAGCCCGAATGACCGATCACATCCACCAAGGTCATGCCAACAGGGAATGGGGCAAGAAAGCGGAAGATATTGCTGCTGAATATCTTCTCAAAGAGGGATACGTTATCCGGGAAAGGAATTGGCGCATCGGAAACTCCATTGAGATTGATATAATAGCCGAGAAGGAGCGAACGATTGTTTTCACAGAGGTGAAGGCCAGAAAGGGTAATTTCATCTTAGGAGAGGATGCAGTGGATGAAAAGAAAATGAAGAAGATTATTCGTGGTGGAAATGTCTATCTAAGCACTCTCCCCTTTCTCTATAAATATAGGCTGGATATGGTGATTATCACCGGCACACCCGATAATTATACCTTGCACCATTATCCCGATGCTTTCCTTCCGACAGTAGGATAAGTGGGATGTGTCAAGATTAAAAAATGGCTCAGGCCCCTAAGGTGCGCCAGAAGGGGCAATATGCAAAGCCGAATTCCGAGGGCAACGCAGCCGGCCTATTATGACACACCGTCGCCTATCAATTATTTCGAAGCTCGGAATAGCGCAAGTACAGCTGATGTTGCAGCTGCTACATTCAATGATTCAGAATGATTGTCGGGGTCATATGGAGGAATAAGCAAGGGATTGGTTATCAATTTCCTTAATGGTTCTGAAATACCCTTACCCTCGTTTCCCATCACAATAAAGCCATGCTCAGAGAGTGTGGCTTTATAAATATTCTTACCATTAAGAAGAGTCCCATATACCGGCATATCCCTGTTATCCATTATCAGTTCACACAGATCACAATATACCACTTCAACTTTTCCGAGCGAACCCATCGTTGATTGAATGGTCTTGGAATTATATAGATCCACACAATCCTTCGATGCATAAATCCTGTCGATACCAAACCAGTGCGCTGTTCTCATTATCGTCCCGAAATTTCCGGGATCACGCACTCCATCGAGCAGAAGATAGAGTTTCTCGGGATCAGGTGCTGGAATCTCCTCTGAATAGTCAGGAAGTTTAAACACTGCCAGCACATCCGGAATTGTACTGAGCGATGAAATCTTCCTCATCTCAGATTCCGACACTTCGTAAACCGCATAACCGGATTTTTCCCAGGACTCAGTATCCGTACCCTTCAAGCAGACTATGGCTTCAAGATCAAAAAGAGGGAGAGAATCTGAAACGCTCTTCCTCCCCTCAACTATGAAAAGACCCGTCTTTTCGCGCATCTTGACGCGACATAATCCGGAATATATGCTCTGCTTATTCTTAGATAATGAGTCCATATCTCAATTTTAAAAGCTAATTTAAGCATTTTTACCCATTTTTCAACATTTATTTTGGCTTAAGATGATTTTTAATTAATTTTGTATGTATGTGGAGGCCCTCAATATTAGGCTTCATCTTTCCGGCTTAACTTTAAATAATACGATATGAAATATATAGGCGCACACGTCAGCGTCAGTGGCGGAGTATCTAATGCTCCTCTTGAAGCGGCAGCAATAGGGGCGAAAGCTTTCGCTCTTTTCACCGGTTCAAGTGCACGATGGGTATCGAAACAAATATCCGAAGAGGAATGCGAACGTTTCTCTAACAATTGTGCCCTGAATGGATTTACGCCCGAAGTTATTCTACCCCATGATAATTTTCTGATCAATCTCGGCAGTCCGGATTCTAAGAAACTGGCTATGTCAAGGAAATCATTTCTTGATGAGATGAAGAGATGTGAACAACTCGGTCTGACAATGCTCAATTTCCATCCGGGTAGCCATGTTGATCAGCTAAGCGAGGAGAAATGTCTTGATCTTATAGCAGAAAGTATCAATATCACACTCGATAAGACTGCAGGGGTCACCGCAGTGCTCGAATCTACAGCCGGACAAGGATCTAACCTCGGATACAAATTCGAACATCTCGCCCACATTATTGATAAGATCGAGGATAAGACCCGTGTGGGAGTCTGTGTCGACACCTGCCACTCTTATTCTGCAGGATATGACCTGCGTGATGAAGCAGGATATGAAAAGACATGGAAAGATTTCGATGACATAATCGGTGCGCACTATCTAAAGGCAATACACCTCAACGACGACAAGCGCGATTTAGGATCCAGAATCGACCGCCATGAGGAAATTGGGAAAGGCACCCTGGGAGAAGAGTTCTTTATCAGGTTCGTAAACGATCCCCGTTTCGACAATATGCCCATCATTCTTGAAACGCCAAACGAGAAAATATGGAAAGAGGAGATACAGTGGTTATATTCTAATATCAAGGCCTGAACCTTGACCATTATCCTTTTTCTCACTATCGCTAATATTTAACCCAATTATACCAATGAAAACTAAACCTGACTTAGGTTTCTGGAAACTCTGGAATTTATCTTTTGGATTTTTTGGAGTTCAGATTGCATATGCGCTTCAGAGCGCGAATGTTTCTCGTATTTTCACCACAATTGGAGCCGACCCGCATGATTTGAGCTATTTCTGGATCCTCCCTCCGCTTATGGGTCTTGTGGTTCAACCAATCGTAGGAATGATGAGCGACAAGACATGGAACCGGTTTGGCCGCCGTCTACCCTATCTGATCTTCGGCGCTCTTATAGCCGTCATTGTAATGTGCCTTCTTCCAAATGCCGGTTCATTCCAATTCACGGTGTCAAGTGCCATCCTGTTTGGATTGGTAGCACTTATGTTGCTCGACACATCCATAAATATGGCGATGCAACCGTTTAAGATGCTGGTTGGAGACATGGTGAACGAAAAGCAGAAAGGTCTCGCCTATTCGATCCAAAGCTTTCTCTGCAATGCCGGTTCAATTGTAGGCTACATTTTCCCCTTCCTGCTCATGTGGTTTGGATTGAAGAACGTTGCTCCCACAGGAGTTGTGCCTGATACCGTGATATGGTCCTTCTATCTTGGAGCGGCAATTCTGCTGATATGCGTGATATATTCTCTGATTAAGGTTAAGGAGTGGCCTCCGAAATTATATAACGAATATAACGGCATCTCAGAAAATACCCAAAAGAAAGGTAGCGCCAATGTCCTCTCCCTGCTAAAAAACGCACCCTCTACATTCTGGACAGTTGGATCTGTGCAATTCTTCTGTTGGTTCGCATTCCTGTTCCTTTGGACCTATTCTACCAACACCGTTGCCCGCAATGCATTCGACACTCCTACCGTACAGACAATAACCGGAATTAAATGCGGGGGAGCGGATTACCAAGCTAAATACCTCATTGCAAATGGAGATGTCATCCTGATTGACCATGGACAGAAGAAAAGTGATTTCCTGGAGACTCATAAGGGTCCCTTCCAACTTACCACAGCGGATATTGTCGTGCGCCAACACGATGGTTCACTTGAAATGAACGATGACTCAACTCGTGAGATCAGCAATGCTGCAGACTGCGCATATATTTCAAAGACCGTCCTAGACGCTTCCTCTCCGCAATATAATGATGCCGGCAACTGGCTCGGACTCCTCTACGCTGTGCAGGCTTTGGGCTCAGTGCTTTGGGCAGTACTGTTACCACGTTTCAGAAGCCGTAAATTCTCATACATCCTATCTCTTCTACTGGGAGCAGCAGGGTTCATTATGACGGCTTTCTTCACAAATCCGTGGTTATTGTTCATTGCCTTTATCCTCATAGGATGCGCTTGGGCAGCCATGCTTGCCTGGCCTTTCACTATCCTCACAAACTCCCTCAAGGGAGGCAATATCGGTGCATATTTAGGACTCTTCAACTGCACAATATGCGTCCCCCAGATTGTAGCGGCTCTTGTGGGTGGTTGGATTCTGACTATTCTAAGCAAACCGGGAGAGCTTGCTCCGGAATACTTGATGATGATGATCGCTGGAATATCTCTGATTATAGGTTCGGCTTGCGTCTTCCTTATTAAGGAAAACGGTGCAAAAACCGAACCGGAGGAAACTCCCGCCATAAGCGACCAAATATGATATAAAGATATACGTTAGTAAAAATAAGAAGCGGTGTGAAAAATCCTGATTTTTACACCGCTTCTTATTTTTAACAACATCGACACTTCTTTGTTTTTGTAATCCAAACGATATGATTGATTGTTATATAGGTGTATTAGGACAGGATGTTAGGATCATCCCATTCCCCCGATACGAAATTATGAAAAACACAATTTATTCTTAATTTTTAATTTTAGTGAAATGAAGAAGTTACTTTATCTTTTATTATTATTGCCATTGGGATTTATGACCTCCTGTTCAGATGAAGACGATATGCCCTCTGTAGATGTTACTGTTACCATTGACAATGCAGTCGATGCTAACGGCAAGATATATATCGTGGAGGGTGAGCCTCTTACAGTTGAGGGAATCACAGCCCAAGGGCTTGGCGGGAAACCCGCCGGAATCACTGGCGTTAGCTATGTGCTCGATCATGTTGGAATCGGTTACACAATTGTTGCCCCATTCGGAGGGACAATTGATGCAGCTTACCTCCCGGCCGGAGAGCATCTGCTGACTCTCTCGTTCGATGTGCTTCAGCTTGACAAATCGATTGCATACGCACGTCTATCTACCTACGTGACAGTTGTGCCCTCAGCCGAGGACCTACCTGATGGTACTACCCCGGGACAGGTTTCGCTGACATACACACTGAATCCACAGAAGTAATAGAAATATTACGATAAAAATCTGGGGTGGTAAAATCTTGAAATTTTACCACCCCAGATTTTTATTTCAACATTTATGAGTCGGAGCCTTACTTCTTTTTTCTCTTTGGATTGGCCGGGAACCACCCTTTCTCAACTCGCTTCACCTGCTCGTTGATCTCCATGACGCTCCAGAAACAACTGAAAGCCGTAACACCCAAGATTCCGGCCCATACGATATTTTCTGTCAACAGCGTCCATATTAAAAAGCCGATTCCTGCAACCACAAATACCCACTTAATCTTCTCTCCGAAATAATATTCACCTTTTATAACCAACGGATGAAATATACCGATGATGAGGAATGTTGCAAGGCCAAGTAATAATCCCCCATAATTTAAATTCTCAAAAAATTCCATTAACTAACTCGACAAATTAAATAAACGGATAAAATCTTTGGTACAAAAATAATTCTTTTACCTCTTTTTTCATTATATTTGTTCTGAAAAGTTTAAATTACATACATCTTATGAAACGATGTTTTATTTATATTCCTCTTTTATTGCTTTTAATCAGTTGCGGAGGAAACAAGAACGACGCCAATAAAGCGGATTCATTGGAAACCAAAGAGGCTGTTCCGACACTGGAATATGTCACTACGGATGAGGTTCTACCCGATACTGCCGTTTTAGAATTTATGTCGGAAGATCTCAAGAGATTCTATCTCAGAGGACCGGTAAAGGCAGTTAACCCCAAAGATTATTCAGCTTTTGTGAGTGCTCTCACAAGTCAGTTGAAATTTGACAACGTTGGTAAACTTACCTCCACCCTTTCAGATATGGTTGACAATGAAATGAAAACTAATGATGAGGGTTTTATAACATTTACCTCCACCAGAGAAAGCGATGGCACCATTTTTGAGCTCGAATTCACAAAATGGGATGAAAACCTCAACCCCGTGGCAGGTAAATATAAATCCGATGGACCTCAGGAGGTCTGGGAGGTCCTCTTTACAATAGTTTATAACAAATTCGATTCAAAGGGTAATTGGCTTTCGCGAACATTTAAAGGTGAATCATCAACAAGCCAATTAGATGCTGAAGGGAATTATATGCGCCCTGAGAAAGAATCTTATGAACTGACGGAAACAAGGACCATCAATTATTGGTAAGCCACCATCATAAACTTAAAAATAATTTAACATATCAACAAAATATATTATGAATAATAAAAGCAATTCAGGCTCAAATAATCCTCAAGACCATGAATATGAGTATAAAGGACTCTGTATAAACGGTTTCTTGATGATTTTCTTCACTTTCATCCTTATCCCTGTTCTCTTTGCATCCTGCATAATCTTATGGGGGGAAGAAAACCCGGGACTTGCTGTTGGATGCTCTCTGCCCCTCTTTATTCTGTTTATCTTGGGGTGTGTGGGATATTTTGTCCAGGAGCCCAATGTGGCGCGTGTGATGATTTTCTTCGGGAAATATAAGGGAACGTGTAAGAAAGTGGGTTACTATTGGGTTAACCCCTTCCTTAACAGGAAGAAACTCTCGCTCCGTATCCGCAACATGGATATCGAACCCATAAAAGTAAACGACAAGGTGGGAAATCCGGTACTTATAGGCATGGTTCTTGTATGGAAGATAAAGGATACCTATAAGGTGGTTTTCGATCTCGATTCCCAAAGCCTTGGAGCCCAGACAGCATCCATCAATAATGCAGCTCTTCAGAATTTTGTACGCATTCAGAGTGATGCAGCCCTTCGCGAGGTAACTGGTCATTTCGCTTATGATCAGACGGATACAGGAAACCCGAATGAGTTGACGCTCCGCGACAGTGGAAACGAGATCAATGAACTTCTTGAGCGTAAAATCAACGAACGCCTCGCAATGGCGGGAATGGAAGTGGTGGAGGCCCGACTCAACTATCTCGCCTATGCTCCTGAAATCGCTGCCGTGATGCTACGCCGCCAGCAGGCATCCGCAATCATAACGGCGCGTGAAAAGATTGTGGAGGGTGCCGTTTCCATGGTAGAGATGGCTCTCGAAACGCTTGAGAAGAAAGAGGTTGTGAAATTGTCCAATGATCAGAAAGCATCAATGGTTGGAAACCTCCTGGCCGTGCTATGTGCCGACGAACCTCTCACTCCTACATTGAATGCTACAGTCTGACATTGTAGTTAAATAATAGTAAGGGAGGTTGTGTTAAGATATAAAACTCTAACACAACCTCCCTTATTTTTGTCGGTGACGAGGGGCTGCCAAAACAGCCCTCATTTTTATTTATAGTATATTAGGCCCTCGATATTTTTATGCAACGGATTAAGAATTACCGCTATCACTCGTTGATTGTGTCGATGAATCTTGCGCCAACGAGGAATTGGATTCATCTCCGCTGGTCTGATCGCGCAGTGAAGTGGCTTGATCCGGATGTTTCTTGACAAACTGCCGATAAGCCTTAATCAAGGATATCTCATCATTGTGTGTGCCGGCCTGCTTATTGCGGTTGGTAATTACATTAGTGACATATACAGTGAAAATCGGGAACATCATCATTCCAAGAGCTGCCAACAATACCGACAACACACGCCCGACTCCGGTTATAGCCTCAATGTTTGATCCAACAGTCGTTACATCCATTGCTGCCCACCATAACGCATCCTTATAATTGTGCACATCCGGATTGATCCCATATTCAAAAAGATAGAAAGTGAGACTTGCAAAATAGACGGTTGAGAATAGAGTAATCAGGTAGGTAAAAAAGAGTCCGGTAGCCTTGTTGTAGGTAAACCAGCTCACAACGATAGCCATTGCATAACCTCCACGGATAAGCGGCATATATCTGACAAGATACTCTACCTCTTTCGACAGATGCCAGCCGTAATGATAAAGTATGGCCTGATATGGTATGGACACTAAAAAGAATATGAAATGTGTCGCGAGATAATTCTTCTTATCGTGTGAAAGAAAGAACTCTATGAAGAAATCAGCCATGAAAACCACGCAGATCCAGAATTGCTGTTTCTGAAACTTCGGTTCCTCATAAAACGATACATTTCTGAACGTGTCGACCGAGATGATATATATCAACCAGGCTGAAAGGAGCATGATCGCGACATGAAGAATCATCAAAACGCCTCTGCTCCTAAGAAAATTAGCAAAAGTGTGAATATTCATAATCTTTAATGAAACTTATTTTTTATAAAAAACGTTTAAATAATATAAAGAGTTCATCAAATCCTCCTCTCCTATCTCTCTTCTGTAAATATTTCCAATCTCGATTTTCTCTCTGGATAGGAAATTCATTTTAGCTTTTTCTGAAAATATAAACACAAGATACGAAAAGTTATGGATAGCACTTTAATTACAACCGTACGTGAATTCCCGCGTACTTTCTTCCGTGGTATCGGACAGGTAATGTTTCAGGATTCAATGTGGACAGGCCTCCTGTTCACTGCTGGTATTTTCTGGGGTTCATACGCTTCGGGCACTCCTGCCGTGGCCTGGGGTCTTCTGCTCGGAGCATTTGTCTCCACGCTGACCGGATATATCCTCGGCTTAAAAGATAGCAATGGAGCTCAAGGACTCTGGGGATTCAACGGTTGCCTTGTCGGTTGTGCACTTCCCACGTTTCTGGGCGATACGGTTTGGATGTGGCTGGCGATCATACTCTGTTCAGCCATGACCACATGGGTTCGCAGCGGACTCGACAATATATGGGGTAAATGGAACCTATCCACGTTCACCTTCCCATTCGTTCTTTGCACGTGGTTCTTTCTCCTTGCAGCCAGAGCAATGCACGGCATGCCTCCGATTGAGGAATCAACACCCGCATTCCCTCTCGAAGGTAGCACCGCTCTTGATCTCAGTTTCGGGAGTCTCGTGATATACTGGCTTAAGGGTATTTCTCAGGTATTTCTGGTTAATTCTTGGGTGACAGGAATATTTTTCCTCGCCGGTTTGGCAGTGAGCAGTTGGAGAGCTACACTTTGGTGCGCAATCTCCTCAGCAGTGGCTTTGTTTGTGATAATCATTTGGCAAGGCCCTGGGGCTGATATCGCTGCAGGGTTATATGGGTTCAGTGCCGTACTTACCGGAATAGCACTCGGAGCTACTTTCTGCAACTATTCATGGAAAGCGGCTGTGTGGACCGTGCTTGGTGTGATAGCAACAGTATTCATCCAAGGAGCTATGAACGTTTTCTTTGCTCCGATGGGTCTTGCGACATTGACAGGTCCTTTCTGTATCGCTACATGGTTATTTCTCCTCCCCGCTTACCCCTTCTTCATGCCTAAACAGCAATAATTATTAATTTTAACCATTAACCATTAATTATTAACCATTAATTATTAATTTACCCCCATGGCTTCTACACAAATTGATATGGCGACAATGAAGCTTACACCTCGCCATTACTATATAGTATTTGTATCTTCGCTTGGGCAGATGATAGGCACAGCTGTCGCAACCCTCGCAGGCATCATAATTCCGATGCTTAATATCATTCTGCATCCTGAACTCTCCTCATTCATGCAGGGTCTTATCGGAGCCGTAGATCTTATCGGTATAGCGATCGGCTCGGTCATTTTCGGAAGATTAAGCGATAAATATGGCTACCTCTTCTTTTTCCGGTTCTGTCCGACATTGATATTTGTATCATGCGTCATAGCAATTATCTTCCCCTCGGTTGCGGTCTTGACAATAGCCCTTTTCTTTGTTGGTCTCGGGATAGGAGGAGAATACAGCCTTGACTCCGACTATGTATCAGAATTGATGCCGACGAAATATCGCGCCCTGATGGTAGGAGTGGCAAAAGCTGCTTGTGCCCTCGGGAATATAATTGTCGCCGCCATATGCTTCGGACTCCTAACTTTGTGGAAATCGGCCGAGGCGTGGCCCAAACTCCTTTGGATCATTGCCATAACCTCAGGCGTGATGATTATATTGCGACTGAAATTCTACGAAAGCCCCAAATGGTTGCTTGATCATGGTCAGAAGCAGAAAGCAGAGGAGGCAGTAAAGAAATTCCTTGGCCCCGATGTAGTGATACAGCCTGAGCAAAACGAAGACACTCCGGCTCCGGATCAAAAAACCTCCCTATTCTCATTTATCGGTCAAAACTGGAAGAAAGTTATCCTCAGTGGCATTCCATGGGCTTGTGAGGGACTGGGCGTTTATGGTATAGGAGTCTTTCTTCCTATTCTTGTCATGGCTCTCGGTCTTGAGCACTTCACGCCTGGAGAAAACGCGATCTTCCACGTCACATCATCTGTGGAGATTACTTTATGGATCAGCTGTATAATTCTTCCGGGGTTTGTACTCGGTCTCTATCTGATCAATAAGAAAAAGAGTCTTACAGCCATTCAATCGGTGGGATTCTGGATGTGCGCAATATCACTTGTCCTCCTGCTCTTATCCTATCATTACGGATGGAACAAATGGATCTCGATCGGCGCATTCATGGCCTTTGAACTTTTCCTCAACATGGGTCCCCACCTTATCACCTACGTGCTTCCTCCTCACATTTATCCCGTTGCCCAGAGAGGACAAGGTGTCGGTCTCGCTGCCTCCATCGGTAAAATAGGAGCTGTGATAGGTGTATTTGTTATCCCTATTCTATTGAAATCGGGAGGAGCGGTATTGGTTCTTATCGTCTCTGCTGCTGTGATGGCGGCCGGAGCATTGGTGACTAATATTTTCAGTAAGAAGCATCCATAGATCATTTAAATAGTAGCATTTTAATTTGAATAGCTACTTAAAGAAATCAAGGGTTAATTTTTGCCTGGATGAAAAAATTTCAGATCATAATTTGGTTGGCAGCATTGGCAGTGGGTGTTGTCATAGGTCTACTTAAGATAGAGGCGGTGAACACTGTAATGAATCTCATCGCCACTATCTATACCCGACTGTTCCGTCTTCTTGCAGTGCCTACAATCGTACTGGCGGTAATTACTACCCTCGCCTCCCTCGGAGGAGGGAAAGAGATGGGAAGGATGTTCCGCACGACAATTACCTATACCCTCCTTACCACTACTGCCGCTGCATTAGTGGGGTTAGGACTTTATCTTCTTGTGGCTCCGGGAAACCTACCCCCATCTGCAATCAATGCCGAGGAGACTGCTACGCCTGCGGTCGGGGAGTTCTCTTACACTGATCATCTTCTGTCGGTAATCCCCGACAACATAGTCAAGCCATTTCTTGACGGGAATGTATTAGGATTGCTCCTTTTGTGCTTCGCAGTTGGAATAGCCCTGTCAAGGATGCCTGAATCAAAACCGAAAGAGACGATCATCAATGGCCTTAATGGGCTTCAGGAGATACTCTTCACACTCATCCGCTGGTTGATCGCAGCCCTTCCGATCGGAATTGTAGCCTTTGCTGCCCAGCTCACCGCAGAAGTTGGAGGAGGAGTCATGCTTGATTCTCTCGGCAAATATGTATTGGTCATTCTTGCCGGAAATTGCGGTCAGTTCTTTATCATCCTTCCGATATTCCTCCTGATAAAGGGTATAAATCCCTTAAAGGCACTCAAGGCTATGACACCGGCGGTTTTGATGGCTCTGTTTACCAAGAGCTCAGCCGCCACTCTCCCGGTGACAATGGAAAACGCAGAACAGAGGATGGGCGTAAAACCGAAAGTGGCACGATTCGTCCTCCCTATCTGCACCACAGTCAATATGAACGGGTGCGCGGCATTTATTCTGGTCACCTCACTTTTTGTGATGCAGAATAACGGTATGCCACTGACTATTCCGACAATGATATTATGGCTATTCATCTCGGTTCTCTCCGCCGTGGGAAATGCCGGAGTTCCGATGGGATGCTACTTCTTAACCCTCTCCCTTATGGCAGGGATAGGAGCAAATGTTGGAATTATGGGTATAATATTGCCTATTTATACTATAATAGATATGGTTGAGACGGCTGAAAATGTCTGGTCGGATTCTTGCGTATGCGCTATAACCGACAAAGTTTTGGCCCGGACCGACTCACCGGCAACCGAATAGATTCCTGCGAGGCATTCGCCCGGAATATTTTGATCGGAGTGTGGACACAAGTGGCTCAAGCGAACGCGTGAAGTGATAACCTGTCCACACTCCGCTGTTTGTTATCAACACCCAGCATTCATTGTCGGGGAAACGCAATATCAAGGCATGAGCTGACGATAGCGTACCGCTCCGTTTCCAAAAACCTTTCCCATCTGAATCTGTCCAGCCGAAACATAATCTCTCATCTTCCCCATGCGCTGTCATTCTCTCGATGCTCTCACTGTTCAGGATATCCTTTTCAAAAGGATCGCCATCAATCAAAGACACAAAGCGTGCAAGTGAAGCTGCGGAGGCGCACCATCCCCCGGCTCCCATAAGACCATTGATATTTGCCCCGCCATAACATCGGTCGACAAGTTTGCCGCTCCCGGTAAATTCCTCAACCAATTCAGCATCGGGGGAGTAATATCGGGTCTCATTCTCCCCCCTTTCCGACAGGAAGTTAGTTGCTGGCTGAAATCCGGCTGCTACCTCCGGAGTCATCAGATCCTCACGAATATAATCCCAATAGCTTTTCCCCGTTACCTTCTCTATCACAAGCGACAGTAGCATATATCCGAAGTTGGAATAACGCGCACCTGTTCCAGGTTGAAAACCGAGACGACGGTCGAGCACAATTTTCACAAGTTCATCATTAGTCGGATTCTTGGTCAATCTCTTTGCCTTGATAATCTCAACCGTGTTGAACATCGGATCTCCTGCCCCCAACGTGAATCCACCTCTATGACGCAAAAGATCCTCTATGGTTATATCAAACACCCTGTTATCTTTTACGGAACTCGTATAATCCGGATTATTAAGGATCCCATGCTCTCCCAAAACTTTACTATCAAGAGAAATCTTATTGCTTTCTACAAGCTTCATGATTCCAGCAGCCGTTATCAATTTTGAAACGGAAGCGATTCTGCCCATGGTATTCGCCTCCATCTCCACTCCATTCTCGATATCCGAGAATCCAAGACCTTTTGCAAAAAGCAAAGAATCATTTCGCATAACAGCAACCGACATCCCTTTGATATCCCATTTCGACATAAAGCGCTCAAAATCCTTCTCCATCGGATACAACAATTCGAAATCAGATGAATGGTTTGTCAAGGAATCAATCCATTCAGCACCTCCTGTTAATTCAGCGCCCCCATCTTCCTGATCCATCTTTACCCTCGCAGGCCTCAAAACCAGGATCAATATGAAGGATACTATACAGAACAGCATTATATATATTGTGCCCTGCTTTATATTTTTTCTTTTCATCTGTGCTCCATTATTCCTCCATTGCCATCCGCACCCACAAAAAGAAGTCCTGGAGAATTATTAAGTAGCTCGCAGAAATTAATGAATAGATAAAACGCCGTGATTTTGAGTTAATTTCGGTTTCGGCTGAAGGAGCATAGCGGGCTATGTGACTGAAGACGAGACCGAAAGTAATACAAAAGAACCAGTTTTAGCATTCATTAATCTCATTTTATTTACATTAATTAATTTTTGTGAGCTACTTATCTCCGAGACTACAAAGTTAATTAAAAATTACCGTAAGTTAAAAAACACCCTAACAACCATCCAACTCAAGAGATGTGACCGAGGCCGAGTTTCCAACCAACGACCCAGACGGGCCATTATGACACATCACTGAATCTTCAACCGTATGGAGAGGGTGCTGTAAGAATGGTCCGGATGGTAGGCGGTTGGGAGCGAGGCAAAGGGAGCATACTCACGTATGTGACCGAGGCCGAGTTTCCAACCAACGACCCAGACGGGCTATTATGACACACCCTCTTTGATTAGAGGCGTAACAAAGACGACCCCCCATCAGTATTATTCAGACTCCTTCGCGCAGTCTTGAACAAAGTTCCGAAATCAGCCTGATATGTAACCGAAAGGGTTATCATATTGCCATTGTTCTTAATATACCGGTCACGAGTCGCAGGATTCACCGTTGAGTAATCCCAGCTCGGATAACGTGTACCCTTCTTGTCGAACATATACATCCAGTCGATTCCGAAATTCCAGTGCTTGTTGGGAGCATATTCGAAACTCAGGGCATTCCCGTTTTCATCCTTACCAATATAATGTCCCGACATATATTTACCCGGAAGTTTGTACCAGTATGACACCGTAAACGGCCCATGATTCCACCACAACGAGATGGAACCGGAAAAAGAGGTAAGGTTATGGCTCCACGATTCATCAGCACAATGATAATGGGAAAGATCCATATAAAGATTCACACCGAATCCCTTGATCTGACTCAATTTCATCGAAAGGGAACTTGAGAAACTGTTCATCTCGCGCGCATTGATCGATTGAGATAAGAACATTCCGTCGCCTAAATAAGTGAGATCCTGCATCACGCTGTTGTTCCAGGTTCTGTAAGCCGTATAGAGGGAGGCGGAGAACTTCTTATACTGATATGAAGCCGATATCCGGTATTTGAAATAGTCAGTCACCTTCAGGTCAGGATTACCATTAGAAATAAGATATGGCGAAGATTGCTGGGGATAATCCGTAAGCGAACTCAGGGAGGGAATACTCGGTGAATATTGGAAAGATCCGGCGATGTTCCATTGTTGACTGATATTCCATGAGAGTTGTGCGGAGGATAAGTTCTTGATAAATCTTCTACGGTTCAAATCATTCTTTATCCAGAAAAGCTTAAGACCGGTAGCAACACTCAGATAAACCTTCCCAAAACGCTGTCCGTAGCGAGCATAGATATAATTATTGTTCTCCGTAAGTATAGGCTCATAATCCGAATTTACATATCGGTTACGCGCATGAGAAAGAGTATTCTGGATTCCTCCGGAGAGGGTTGCGTTCCCGTTGAAAGTATGCGAATATATTATTTCCGTGATAAGAGAGCGTCGTTTACTGTCAACATCCACAATGTATGACTGATCTTCAAGGTTCTCAAAAAAATACCGGTTGTCGCGCAGATATTTATTTGAACTTAATGTACCGACAACCTGTGCCTCCAACGAATTCCCTCCATTGAAATCCTGACGGAAGAAAAGGTCAAGCGATGGCGTGAAATTCCTTCCCTTATTCATATTGGTGTATGAATAATCGCCCAACATACTGTCTTCCGCCTCTCCATAGATCGTTCCTTTGTTTGTAAACGGATTGGCACGGAATGTAGCTGAGAATAGTGTGCGTTCCGATGGTGAATAATCATATTTGAAACGTATCTGGTTGTCGAAATAATTGAAGGGATTCCTGTCCGTTTCCTTGAGATCAACACGGAAATCATTCCCGATATATGATTCATCAATAAAATCATATACATCCTGATAATTACGCCATGATGGTGAATAGCTTAGAGTGAACTGAGATGCGCCCTGATGATATGACGCGCGGATATTCGCATCTACAAACGCAGTAGTTACGGCACTCCTCCCCCAGGCATAGACCTGGCCGCCATCCGTTCGTTTCTTCAGAACAATACTTAGCAATCCGTTCACCCCTTTGTCGGCATATCTCGCCGGCGTGAATCTGGAGTACTCCACCTTATCTATATCCTTAGGGTTGAGGGCATTGAAATCTCCGATTGTTGAGGGAATACCGTTAATAAGAATCATCGGGCTTCCCCCATCCACTGAGATCGACCGGTTCACCGGATTGGCTTCCAGACCCGGAAGCGGCAATTTCTGGAAAAGACTGATTGATGTGGAAGATGACTTGATATCAGAAGATGATGGATAGACGATGGTCTTCCCTTCTGAATGCACAACCTGATTAGCCGTAACCACAACCTCTCCCAAAGTTATGGATTCATCAAGAAATAACTTCCCTAAATCCACATTTCTCTCCCCGTACAACCGGATTGAAAGCGGATCAAAACTGGCCATCTCAATTTTAAGGGATTCCCCCGGTAAACCGGAAGTTACGATCATAAATTTTCCCGTGCCGTCAGTCTCTGTTGCGGAGATGATTTTAGAATCATCAATCAACACACATTTGGCTCCGGCCACAGCCGTTGAATCCTTTGAACTCAACACAATTCCCGAGATATTTCGGGCGTGCCCGACATTGACTGAAAGGAAGATTAATAAAAAAGAGATAAATCTATACATAAAGCAATATGGAAATTTTAATTTAAGACTCGACAGAACTTTTCCCATCTTCCACATTTCCATCCATTCAATAGACACGCCTTCACTCTATTTGTGACACATCCTCTCAAAAATTATCATAATTTTTAAATCCCCGAGCGTTGACCCCCCTTCATTGTCATCATTCGCTATACCAGGATGAGCGGTGAAACCGCGATACTAAGAGTCAACCTGAATCAGAGAGACTTAAACATAAGCATACGTGGAACGGTGGAACCGCGATACTAAGAGTCAGCCTAAATCATGAAAACTCAAACAGAAGCATACGTGGAGCGGTGAAACCGCGATACTGTTGTTAACCGATGGTGAAGCGCAGCGGAACCCTCGGTTTGCAAATATCTCACCATGTCAGCTACGGAGTTGCCAACAGGCGAGCGGTGAAACCGCCGCCCCAAATCCAACACTATATCAATGACCAAAATGCGGCTACCACCAGTCAAAAAGAACCTTCTCTAAACCTCATAATCAATGCAAACCTCTAACCTCCTACGCCATACCTTACCATCGGGATTTATTTGCATTTAACAACTCATTTATATAAATTTGTAGTTGAATTTATCGGTTGACTGTAGAGACAGTCCCATAGATTCAACTTTTTGTTGATGGCAGAGTAATCTGCCGAAAAGGTGTTATTGAAATTTTATCTTCTATATCCAAACTTGGCGGTTTGTTTTATCCACGAAGATAAAGGACGATGACACCTGCATCGATTGCTATACAAGTGTCCGAGAGGACAATCCGTATACGCGACTGGTGTGGGGCTGTCAGTCTTATCTTGTGGATAAAGGTACGCCAAGACCCGGATATAGGATAAGACCAGATACAATCCTCACACCTTTTTTATTTGTATCACTATTGTTGGGCGAGGATTTAGCCAACACGTTTATAAATATCTTGTAAAATGAAAAATGAAGAATTGATTGAATGTATTCAAAACTTTATCACAGAATTTTGGAAGAATTCTAAGGTGAATAAATTTTCAAAAATTCCTGACTTCGTCTCAGATGGACTCGCCCAAGAAGTGCATAATGGTTGTAATCCTAATGAAGAAGAGTTTTCAAAATTATATTTAATTCTATTTAAATATAATGGGACCGGATATATGGATGTGATGAAATATAAAAATACATATAATCGTGAAAATAAAAATGATCGTCAATGGTTAAAAGAAGCAGTCGGATTTGCAGTAGATCGTCAAAAACTGAGAGTTAATGAGAAAAACTATGTTTCGGATCTCCATTTATTTGAGATATTTTTTGAGCCTAATTCCGCTAAAGGTTATGCTATACCAATGGTTAAAAATCCACCAATTGATTCATTAGATAGTGTATATCTATAAGATGTCGATACAAAAGAAGTTGATTCATTAAAACTCAGCTAAAAAATAGCACTTTCAGAAAAATATGAAAACATTAATATTAAAACTTGGATTGATTGCTTCTCTCCTCTTTATTACCATCCAATCTTTTGCTTACGACTTCGAGGTGGATGGAATATATTATAACATTATATCTTTCACTGGTATGACTTGTGAAGTTGTATCTACTGAGTATCAGGGAGATGTGATTATCCCAGCTGAAGTAACTTATAATTCCCGTAATCTTAAAGTAACTTCTATTGGGAACTCTGCTTTCAAGAATTGCAGTTCGCTTGCATCTGTTACGATTCCAGAATCCGTAACTTCTATTGGGTCGGCTGCTTTCTATCTCTGCAGTGCGCTTGCATCTGTTTCGATTCCAAACTCCGTAACTTCTATTGGAGATGAAGCTTTCTATCTCTGCAGTTCGCTTACATCTGTTACGATTCCAAACTCCGTAAAATCTATTGAGAACAAGCTTTTCTATGGCTGCAGTTCGCTTACATCTGTTACGATTCCAAACTCCGTAACTTCTATTGGATATGAAGCTTTCTATAAATGCGGGTCGCTTACATCTGTTACGATTCCGAACTCCGTAACTTCTATTGATTACTCTGCATTTTATGGCTGCAGTTCGCTTGAGTCTATTAAACTTTCTGATAATCTCGAATATATTGATTACGGCTTATTTTATGAATGTGAGAAGTTGGAAGTATTAGATGTTCCGGGATCGGTGAATAGAATATCTCAATATTGCGAACAAAACCAATACCAATTAGACACTTTTTATGGATGTTCAAGCCTGAATAAATTAATCCTTCAATATTCTTCAAATTCACTACAGGTAGGATATTTTTATAAGAATAGGTACTTTCCGAATGAAAATGAATATAGACTTTCTGATTGGTATACTTCCTGGACTGACAATATTACAGAGCTTTACATAGATAGAAATTTGGATAAAGAAATACCTGTTAAAAACCTTACTAAACTTGAAATTGGAGAATCAGTAGAAACAATACAGGTAAAAGATATAGTCTATAATAAATCTCTTGAAACCATATATTCATATGCTAAAACTCCTCCAACGCTACGTCCAATGTCTCACAAACATTATATGAATACAATTGTTAAAGTGCCAGCAGAAGCTCTTGAGGCATATAAAAATGCAGATAGTTGGAAGAATTTCTGGAATCTCTCGGCAATGGAATCTTCCTATATAGAGGAAATCAACGCAGAAGCGACACGCAAGATCATTGGAAGATATGACCTTAACGGCAATCGCGTTGATGAAAACTACAAAGGCATCACAATCGTCAGATTCTCTGATGGCTCATCCCGAAAATCTATTAATAACGCCACTTTATAATTTAATCTTCAGTTTAAATTCGGCATCAACCAATGATGATTTCTATAAGTAAGTTTGAGAAATTAGCTAATTGCAATTCTTGAAATTTGAGAGGGTGGTTTTATTTATTGAGATAAGGCGCATAGCAGGCTATGCGAATGAAGAAAATGAATAAATCTACCTTTCAAAAATAAAAATAACATTATCTTCCGGCTTAAGCTTACTGTTGTGATAATATAGACCAATTTTGAAAACTTACTCAATAAATTAATACTGCAAATATAATGAGTTTAAAGGAATTAGCTAAAGAAGTTGTTAAAGAGATTACTTCAAATAAACCGGAGAGAATCACTTCTTATGGAACTCCAATTTATATTGGAATTAATGAGGAGAATAAAATTATGGATTCAACTCTCCCATATATATTGGATATTGCATCTGTGGCGGTAATTATCATTCCTTTTACTTACACAGTTATAGAAAATTCGGATCAGTCTCAATACGTATTTTTTATTGGGACAAATGGTATTCCATCTGATTCTATAGAAAAAGACGGATGGAAATTGAAATTTGATGAACCGTATACTTTAGGATATAAAACAAAATATAGAGAGGCTATTATTTCAAACGGTCAGCTTGAATTACAACTTCCTACCAAACCAAATATAACGCCCTTAGATATTGAGAGGATATGGAAAATATTTATGAAAATTAGAAAAGATATCACTATTTATGAACTTCAATATTTAGCTGACTTATACAAAAATATGAATGGTTGTCCATATTCATATTATCCTTCTGTGATAAAAAGATAAGGAACCAACCTTTACTTCCCGAATGCATTGATTCCACACATACGTCCTTAGACATGAAATCTCCCCTGCTGCATCCCGAAATCCAATTCAGCAAGGGGAGGTTTCTTTACAATACTCCCCTCAACAGAACTATGGAACCGCCTCCCAAAAATTTATGTAGAAATAGATTTTTTAATTACACCTTCCTGATGCTGAGTGGATAGTCTCGGTGCGGCGGTTCCACCGCACGCAATTCTGCAACTCCGTAGCTATCGCGACACCTTTTACCCTACCGAGGGCTCCGCTTTGCTTCACCCCCGGTTAACAACAGTATCGCGGTTCCACCGCTCCGTCGTAGCAGGGAGTAGTTAGAGGGTGAGGGATGAATTGATAGTGGTATTTGGGGCGGCGGTTCCACCGCTCGCTGATCTGCGACTCTGTAGCTGTCTGAGATAAGGGGTTGCTACCGAGGGTTTCGCTGAGCTCCACCCACGGTTAACAACAGTATCGCGGTTCCACCGCTCCGTCGGGGGATTGGTCAGTCATGGGTGTCAAGGTAGTGTCCGTGGGTGGTGTCGGGGTTGAGCGGTGGAACCGCGATGCTGTTGGTAGCCGTGGGTGAAACGGAGTGGAACCCGCGGTAGGTATGTGCGCGAGCAGACAGCTACGGAGTTGCCAACTGGCGAGCGGTGAAATCGTCGCCCCGAAATTAAAGACCTCCGTTCAATCTTAACATCGTTCTAACCCTATGAGTAGCTGTTCAAATTAAAAAGTTATTCCTTCTTGTCGAGGGTAGCGGGGGCTGCTGCTCGGGCTGCACTCTGCTGCGTGGCATCAAGGTCAGCCGGAAGTTCACGCGACATTCGCGCAAAGATCAACACCAATACAGACAAGATTATGATAGTTATTGCGGTAGAATGAAGCATGTTGCCAAGACCGACTAATGGACTCACAGTTGCTCCAAACACATATCCCATCAATCCTATTAATGCCGATGCATCTCCGGCACAATTCCTTCCCTCATTCATCGCCAAGGTATTTCCAACCGTGAAAAGCATTCCTAAAAACACTAACATCGGTAGGTTCAGAGCTTCATACACCCACACATTATTTACCAGATAAAAGCACGCAAACTGCGCGATAGCCACAACAAGCAAACCGCGCCCTCCCCATACTGCCGCACGCTTAAGAGGCTTGAAATGCAATGCCATGGTTGCTCCGCAAGCCACAAACAGCGCATTGAAACCCATGAAGAGACCGAATTGCAACTGCGTGAAACCATAATGATCCTGAATGATAAAAGGAGCCGAAGAGATATAGGCGAAAAGGACTCCTAAGGCAGTCCCTTTAAGCATCACATGAACAACAAAATGACGGTTGCGCGCCAAGATGACATAGTTGCGAAAGGCTGCGCCAAAATGCCCGGTTACACGACGCGACTTCGGAAGAGACTCTTTAAATGCCGGAGTGAGTATCAACAGAATGGCACTGAATCCGAAAAGGATCCAGAAAATACCCTGCCACCCTATCGACCGGGCAACAAGACCTCCGATCACCGGTGCACTTGCCGGAGCAAAACCGTTGATGGCGCCGACAAGAGCCATCACTTTTGCGAGAGCTCTCCCCTTATAAAGGTCAGCCGGAATGGTACGGGCAAGGAAATAACCTCCCGACGCTCCAAGGCCCTGGACAAGCCTCCACCATAAAAACACATGGATTGTTTTAGACCATATACTGCACACAGCTCCTATTGCAAAGACTATCAGGGCACCTATCAATATCGGTTTGCGACCGAAACGGTCGCTTAGCGGGCCCAATATCAACTCCCCGAATCCAAGACCTATCATACCGAAAGTAAGACCCAACTGCACAGTTGAGCGGGTTGTATGAAACGATCTCACCATCTCCGGAAGAGTAGGCAGATACATATCATTAACAAAAGACCCGAAGGCACTCAGCAATACAAGATAAATGATCAGAAACGCATAGTAGCCTCCCGTTGGTCCTTGATTGAGTTCCGGTAATGAACCGCCAACCGGACCCTTCGATGAAGGATTTTTTGCATCTTCAGAAATAGTGGTAGTATTTTCCATGTTTTTCATAGTTTAAAAGAGAATGCTCAGAAACGAGCCCACTTATAGAACAAACTCGGTTCCCCGCAGGTTCGAACCTCCTCATGCCCCCATATAATAACTTAGACGGTGTGTCATAATACGCCATCTGCTGCGTTGCTATCGGAATGAGGCTTCGGTCACATACTTCAGTATGCTCCCTCAGCCTCATCCTCAGCGCCTTGCATCTGACCCATTCTGACGTACCTTAAGGGGCTGAGCCAAAATTAACATTTTGACACAGCCCCCATCAATTAGCTTGATACATGAGAGTGATGTCAGAATTGCCGGGGCTGACATCTCATACTCTCTTAGTGGTTAGCGCCAGGGAAACTCTGCCGGCACCGGCTTCCCTTTCACTTCCATCCTTACCTTTGAGCAGAATTCACGCACAATCTTTTTTACAGGCCCCGGTTCCATTCCCAATACCTTGAACAGCAGACCGGCGTCATTAGGAAGATGCGTGATTCCGCATGCAATCTTATTCTCCTTATCAATGAAAGCTTCGGTTGCAGCATAGATCTTATCAGCATGTTCCTTGGGAGTCATGACTATGACATTGGCAAAAACGTCATACTGACCCATAACGCCCAACTGTCTGACGGGAACCACACTCGGATCAATCACAAATTTCTCCCGGAACAATTGTTCCCCATCCGGACGTTCTCCATGACTGCAAACCGACAGAATATCATACTCGAACAGTTCTCCATCCTTATAATACTTCCTGCCTCCCATGTAAATCTCTGAGTAGAACACGGTAGCAGTAGGATCCACCGAAAGACGGGTATCGCAAATAAAGCGGGTATGACGACAAGGATACACCGGTTCCGGCATAAATTCCAGATATGCTCCCTCCTCGAGAACAATATTTTGAATCATTGCCGAATAGTTATACCGCATCTCAGCCAGTTTGGTAGCCGCGCCCGTTGAGATCCAGGCAAAAGCATTCTTCCTGACGGAGATATCCTGCTGGTAACGGTCTCCATCCACATTTGGCCCACCCGATGACAAAATATAGAGACAGGGCATCTCAGGCATCTCCTCATCGAAATATAATTCCTGCTGGGCAATCAGTGGAACACGGCGGTCGAGATCGCGCAATATGCTTTTCCCATCCTTGTCAAGTTCAAAACCAAGACGAAGATAGCCATGCTTACCCGGAGCTCCGACATACATCTGAGGGGGTTCCTTAAGGTAAGGCTGCATCTCCCGGGCGGTTGAGAAATCTACCTCCGGCACCGCCGCTGTCTTTATTTTCTCATTCTTAATATCCATAGGATAAGGTTTATTCCGCTTTGTCAAACAATGCCATCTTGAAGATAAGTTGAACCAATTCTTCGATACCCTCCCCTGTCATGCAGTTTGTGAATACAAACGGTTTGCCGGGACGCATCAGCTTAGAATCATGATCCATCACCTCCAGAGACGCGTGAACATAGGGCGCCAGATCAGTCTTATTTATGACAAGGATATCGCTCTGAGATATGCCCGGGCCATCTTTACGCGGGATTTTATCTCCGGCAGCCACATCAATAACGTATATGAAGAAATCCACCAATGCCGGACTGAATGTCAGCGTCAGATTGTCGCCACCCGATTCAATCAGCACGATATCAGTGTCGGGAAATTTCTCCTCCATCTCCTCAACAGCCGCAATGTTCATCGACGGATCCTCGCGAACTGCAGTATGCGGACATGCTCCCGTCTCCACACCGATGATCTTATCCTCATGCAGCACACCTTTCAGGGTTTTGCGTACATGTTTTGCATCCTCTGTGGTTACGATATCATTTGTGATGATCAGAACCTTCTGACCAAGTTCAAGAAGACGGGGTGTTATAGCCTCTATCAGGGCTGTCTTGCCGGAGCCCACAGGGCCTCCGATTCCTATTCTACAAGTTTGTGACATAATTTTATTTAGGTTTTAGGCTTTAGGTACCAGGTTGTAGATAATACCCAAAGCCGATTATTTTCTTCACGCCCGGTCCTACAGCTTACAGCCCCAAACCGGACGTTTAATTAACTTATGGCCAGATTCTAAAGCCTAAAACCTAAAGCCTAAAACCTGACACCTTAAATTAAAACTAATTCATAAACATTCGCATATTTCCCTTCTCATGGAGAGAGGCAAGAATATCAAGCTCCGGAAAAAAGGCATTCATATCCTTGAGCTCCATCTGTGAGGCTTCCGCATAAAGATCCTCCACTCTCTCAGACAGTTCGAAAAGAATCTTCTGTGTGTGGTAATGAGACACCTTAACACAACGTAAGGCTGCTGAAAGCACCATATTCATCACTCCATACTGATGGGCACAGAAAAGGGCTTTCTCATCTACCCCTGCAGCTGCGTAAGCTATCCCCTGGGCGATCGGGAAAGTTCCGGGAACCTTCTCCTCCTTGATATCCTGCAACCAACGGCTCACAATATCATTGTCAAACAATTTCGCTGCAAGTTCGGCAAACTTCTTACCCATTCGCTTGAGCATCAGACGCGCCTCATCATTCATCTTAAAGAGCATCAGATACCTGTCGGCCTCTGCAATTCTTTCATAATCATTCTTCAGGAATGCACGATGAGCATGGATGGCAGCTACTCCGTCGCTATAGGCCGCCTGGATAGCCTGGCTCCATGTGAGTTGCTTCAATGTCTCAGCATCATGCACAATACCCTCGAAGGAAGCTGTCTCCAAACCGTTTGAAAAGGAGAAGGTTCCGACAGGAAAGGTTGAATCAGTGAATTGAAGCAACCGCGACAACGCAAGCATTCTGGAATCAGTGGGTGTGCTCATGGGCTATTCCGTTTTCATCAAAATGGATATGGGTGTGAGGATGATGATGATCACCATCACCATGAGCATGACTCTCATGACTCGCGCCTCCGAAAAGTCTTCTGATCTCATGAGGAGCGAGATAGGGAATGATTTCAAGGCCCGTCTGGAACTCAAATGTAATCCCCTCAAGATGATGCGTCTCCATCACACTCATCATCACCTTCTTGTCTACAGTCAGAGGCACATACACCTTGGTGCCTTTCACTACTGCGGGCCAGTGCTGATTACCGATAGCGTGACCTAACTCAACAGAACGGCGAATGATCGTGTCATGATCCTTCTCAGCAAGACTTCCTAAGTCTATCACAAGCACAGGATTGAGCTCAATCTTCAGGACCGCTGCCTTTCCAGACTCAGGATCAAAACTGATGATATCGCCATCCACCACCTGGGTATGACGCTTTAGAGCAATCGGATATTCTTCGCCCGATGTACCTTTCCCTAAGAATCGGCTCTTCTGGGCCGTCCACTGATCGAGAAAAATGTAATCAATCTCGGCATTATCCAGCTTCTCCTTCCATTCGGGACTCAGATTCATGTTCCCGATAATTTCAGTATATACTTTCATGCTTATTTCAATTGTCTAATTTGATTGTGGGGTTCAAGGAAGTTGTTTAGACTTCAATAGTAAAGTTAATAAAATTCCACCAATTTCCCCAATCTTTCCTCATATTTCCCATAATAGCTACTATTTTAGCATAAAACTCCAACATAAAGGTGTCATCGCCTCTTTTTTCGATGCAACATTTGGAGAATCTTTCAGACAAATAAATTAGACAGGATATAACAAAGGCCCGCGATTTGAGTCGCGGGCCTCTTTATATTATGCGTATATGTTCTTATTAGCTGAACCAGTAGAGCTGTGCCAACGGAAGTTCTTTTGCCGGCGGAACGGTTGCGGGATATCCGTCAACCTTAACCTCAAATGTCTCAGGATTAACCTCGATAAACGGAGTTGCACCATTGAGAACCATATCCCTCTTAGTCAACTGGCGAGTACCACGTACAGGATAAACAAGGCTCTTCAAACCGAATTTCTCCTTAACATTGGCAGCGTCAGCAGCCTGATTGATGAAGGAAACGCGAGTAGAAGTCAGAGCCTCTGCGAACGCTCCATACATCGGACGCATGATCTTAGGCTGCGGAGTGGTGAGCGATGCATTGGGATCTCCCATGTTTGCCCAGTTGATAAGGCCACCCTTGATCACAAGCTGAGGCTTGGTTCCGAAGAATGCCGGTTCCCAAAGAACGAGGTCTGCCATCTTACCCTTCTCGATAGAACCGAGAATATCACTGATACCGTAGCAGATAGCCGGGTTAAGTGTGATCTGTGCAAGGTAACGGAGAACACGGAAGTTATCGTTGGAATCAGAATCCTCGGGAAGCTTGCCGCGAACCTGCTTCATATAAGATGCCATCTGGAATGTACGCATGAAAGACTCTCCTACACGACCCATAGCCTGAGAGTCGGAAGATACCATTGAGATGATTCCTAAATCATGGAACACATTCTCGGCAGCCTGTGTCTCGGGACGCACGCGGCTCTCTGCGAATGCCACGTCAGAAGGAATGTTCGGATTAAGGTTATGACAAACCATAATCATGTCGAACAGCTCTGCCTGAGAGTTGATACCGAATGGAAGAGTCGGGTTGGTTGATGAAGGAAGAACATTCATCATCGAAGCCACCTTCAGAAGGTCGGGAGCGTGACCACCACCGGCACCCTCTGTGTGATATGTGTGGATTGTTCTGCCGTCGATAGCTGCGAGAGTATCCTCTACGTAACCTGACTCGTTGAGTGTATCCGTATGGATACATACCTGAACGTCAAATAAATCGGCAACCTCCATACAGCTGCGGATAGCAGCCGGAGTTGAACCCCAGTCCTCATGGATCTTGAAACCGCAAGCACCGGCATTAAGCTGTTCGCGGAGAATCTCATGATTTGTGCAGTTACCTTTGGCAAGGAAGCCCATATTGATGGGGAGACCGTCGGCAGCCTGGAGCATCTTCTCCATGTTCCATGGACCGGATGTGATTGTCGTTCCGTTAGAACCATCAGTCGGGCCGATACCACCACCGATCAAAGTTGTGATACCGTTGGAGAGACATTCGTAAGCCTGCTGAGGAGCTACCATGTGAACGTGACCATCGATACCGGCAGCAGTAAGAATCATATGCTCACCGGAGATAGCGTCGGTGGATGGACCGGTAACAAGATCCGGAGAAACATTCTCCATGATATTGGGGTTACCTGCCTTACCGATTCCCGCTATCTTTCCATCCTTGATACCTACGTCAGCCTTAACTACGCCGAGTTTCGGATCCAGGATGGTAACATTAGTAATAACGAGGTCAAGGCTTCCACCCTTGGATGTGCACTCATTGGCAAGACCCATACCGTCGCGCAAGGTTTTGCCACCGCCATAAACCACCTCGTCTCCGTAAACACGGAGGTCTTTCTCAATCTCTACATAAAGGTCGGTGTTACCGAGTCTTATCTTATCTCCTACGGTCGGACCGAAGAGCATGTTGTTTTCTTGTCTTGATATAGTAGCCATGACGGAATTTTATTTAGTGGTTTGGTTTTGAGTGTATTCGGACTCTGCCTCATCCTCGGATACGTTCTTGTAGCCGTATTCCTGCACGCGGCGCATAGCCTCGATATGCTTCGGATAGAATGTAGGTCTGTCTTCAAGACCGGTATAACCGTTCACAAGGTCGTCGAAACCGATCACACGACGCTTGCCGGAGTAAGCAACAACCTCAACCTCCTTCTCCTCACCCGGTTCGAAACGGATAGCCGTAGTTGCGGGGATATTGAGATGACAACCGAAGGCAAGAGCACGGTCGAATTCCATATAACGGTTCACTTCGAAGAAATGGAAGTGAGAACCTACCTGAACTGGACGGTCACCGGTGTTGTGAACGGTAATCTTCGCTGTGCGGCGATTGGCATTATACTCTATCGGAGTATCTGCCAGAATAACTCCACCAACAGGAACATAATCCTTAGGTGTGAAACCGGGTGTATTGGGATACGCTATCGCGGGTTTACCGGGAAATATGCCGTCAGGCTGAGCGTAAGTCTCCTGAGGCGTGGTCTGATTCTGATCCATAGTGTTACGCTTTTAATAATTACTTAATGGGATGATGGATACTTACCAAACGGGATCCGTCGGTAAACACGGCCTCAACCTGAAGAAGAGTGATCATGTCGGCAACACCCTCCATTACCTGATCTTTGGTAAGAACCTGGGTAGCGTCGTGCATAACCTCCTCTACTGTTTTACCCTCTCTCGCACCTTCAAGGGCGCAGCTTGTGATATATGCCACGGCCTCGGGATAGTTTAACTTCAGCCCTTTCTTCAAACGGCGCTCAGCTATCATACCTACGCACAGAAGGGTAAGTTTGTCTTGCTCTTTTGGTGTAAAATGCATAATGACTTTATTTAGTATAAATTACTTCCAAGAGTTAATAAATAGAGATCATATATTTCTAAAACCGCCTTTTAAGTAGCTATTCATATTAATTTAATGCGAATAGCATTAATAGATAATTATGAAGTAGAGTATTAATTTGAACGGCTACTTAAATTTAATTAAAAGTGAGTACTTTCTCTAAAATTTTTAACCACAAAAATAGCGTTTTTGTTTAAAAATACACCATATCCTCCATAATTTAAACTTATTCCAAATAAGGACTGCCCGTTTTAACTTCTATATCCGACACCCGATCAAATAAATTAATACAAAATCCGAATAGATTTTTTTGGATTATTTCTCTTTCCCTAAATGGAGAAACATATTACTCCCTCTTCAAACTAAGGTTGCGGCCCTACGCAGGCTGATTTCTTATGAGCCGGAGCCTAAAAAATTTCAAAATGACGAGTATCAGCAGATAGGCTCTGTCATTTTTTTGAAACAGAGCGAAGATTTACGATAAAATATTTTGTCGGGTGAATTTATTCAGACACTAAAGAACTGATACTATAATTATGGAGTTATAATAGTATGACACAAGGAACGAAAGATACAATAACAAAAATATTAAGATGGGGGCTGACTCTGACAATATCGGTCCTCCTCATAGTTTGGCTTTTCAAGAAGGTGAATTTTCACGACGTATGGCATATCATTACCGACGGCGACATTCGCTACGGCTGGCTGATTGCCGTGATTCCGGTCGTGATCCTTTCCCACGTGATAAGAGGATACAGATGGGGAATTCAGCTTAAAGCCGCCGGTCTGGGAAATATCCCGGGACTCACACTCTGTTGCTCCATATTCGGTGCTTATGCGATGAACCTAATTATCCCGTATATGGGTGAGGCTTGGAGGATAGTATGGATGGCAAAACGGCGCCATTCACCTGTTTCCACCGTGCTTGGAACAGACATAGGCGACCGTGGTTCTGATGCCGTCGTAGTCATGACCCTGTTTATTCTGGCCTTAATTGTGGGTCATAAATATATTATTGCATTTCTTCACCATTATGCCGTAGGAACAGAGATTCTGAACATTCTCGAAAATCCCTGGCTTTGGATTGGAATCGTAGGTGGATCAGCAATAGTAGGATTGGTTTTATACATTTTCAGGAATAAAAAATGTATTAAATCCCTGATTACTTCAACATCCCGGACATGGAACGGATTTAAGGTTCTTTTCACAATGAAAGGCCGTGGACTGTATCTCGTCCTCACCCTGGGGATCTGGATCTGTTATTATCTTGAGACCTATCTTGCATTCTTCGCCTTTCCGTTTACACGTCAACTGATCGAGCAACCGGGCATGGCGTGGGGACTTCTACCGGCTCTGATATCTTTTGTTTTCAGTTCGATGAGCATGCTCATCCCGAGTAATGGAGGTCTCGGCCCGTGGAACCTGGCGGTGATGTTTGCATTGTCGCTCTTCGGGATCTCCGACACTGAAGGAACTGCCTTCTCAATGTTGTTATGGACCACAACATCCATCACACTTGTGGGTCTCGGTCTCTTCACCATGGGATATGTTCTAACCACAAGGCACAAAAACAAACTTCCGGCTGCCGATATGCAGTCAGGCCAACCGGTGAATTCAACCGATAAGTAGCTGTTCTAAACAAACTCTACTATTAAGTTTATAATAATCTATATATGAGGTTGTGGCAAAATGTAAATTTGGCTCAGTCCTCCAAGGTGCGTCAGAATGGGTCAGATGCACCGTCTGCTTTACAAAAATGAAGATTATCAGGAACAGACATATACCATTCGGTGATTTTGCGGCCATTAATCTTTGTGGTGTGTTATTAATAAAAAACGGAGTTAAGATTTCCCCGGAGTTAATCACACATGAGTCCATTCACACTGCTCAGATCAAGGAGCTGCTCTATCTCCCTTTCTATCTGCTATATACACTCGAATGGCTGGTAAGGCTCATCCTCAATAAAGGAAATTGGTATAAGGCCTACCGAGATATCTCTTTTGAAAAAGAGGCATATGAAAATCAGCATGACAGCACTTACCTTAAGTATCGCCGGAGATTTGCCGAATGGCGAAAAAATAAGTTAGCTTGAAATTAGTGATAGCTATTGTTGAGGCCGAATCAAAAAATTAAATAATGACTGGAGGCTATAAGGACTCTGACCAACCTAATAATTTTTAATTTTGCAGATTACTCTTGTGTAGAGTGAATGGCACAGGTGGCACATCATTTCATTTGCTTGTACGACTACGTTGACCACCTACAAGATTCCGGAAAACGCTCCCATCTCCTATCACATCCTCCTTATTTGAGACTTCATTTCTCAGATCTTTCACATCCTCGATATCCGTGTCAAAGGCTCCGGAGAAGAGATGGCCGATCCCCAGCAGGAGAATGATCATGGCGAGTAGCACCACTACTACTGCGATGACCTTTAAAACCGATATTGTAAATGCTGAGAATGCCAATAACATTTGCGTATTTTAATTCTTTATATTAAATTTGCATTTAGGAGACAGGATTGCGTTGTCCTACCCCTTATATCAACATAACGCAATTTATATGTAAAAGGTTGACTGATCTGAATTATATTATTCTATGCCATTGGAAAATTCCGCTGATTATATAAAGAAAAGTCAAAAAAAATCTAATTTTATTAAACCATATTTATTGCACGATGTTATATAAGTAAAATCAGCGATATATACGTAAACCATGAAGAGCGGATACTCGAAGTGTTTTCTACAGCTGGTTAATGAAGCGATGATTCCATGTAACAGAACATTAAAAATTGCTTCCTGAAAATGAAAAATAAATTAAAAAAGGTTATAATTAAACATTAGCGTTATGAAAAGAACAGTTTTATTTCTCGCAGCCCTCATGACTCTGTCATGTGCATGGGCCCAGAATCTTAACAAAAACGAGGCCAAGGCTCTTCAGTCATTCCTCACTCAGGGTGCTGCAAAAGGCGGCAACAATGCTGAGGCTCTCGGAATGCTTGGTAGCAACTTCGCAGCTGCTCCCGGTATCAAGATTGCCAACGGTCACGTTACAGAAATCGATTGGAAAGGAAAGAACCTCTCCGGATCTCTGAACCTTTCAAACTTCCCCGCTCTTCAGAAAGTTGACGTATCCGACAATAAGCTCGATGCTCTTACTCTTTCAAATGACCCCGCTCTTGTTGAGGTTAACGCAGGTAAGAATAAACTTCACACTCTCGCAATCACAGGTTGCCCCCAGATTCAGATCATCCGTGCTAACAAGAACCGTCTTGCTAACTTCGACCTCAGTGCTGTTCCAATGTTGAGAAAATTCAATATCTCGGCCAACCAGCTCGCTGCGCTCGACGTTTCCAACTTGATCAATCTTGAATACCTCAACTGCATGAGCAACAACCTCGAATCTCTCAATGTTGAGGGTTGCCAGAACCTCAAGTCAATCTATGCTGCGTTCAACGACCTTACCAACATGACTTTCGCTGGTCTCGTTAAGCTTGAGAACCTCAATATCAACAACAACAAGATTGCCAACCTTTACATTCAGGATCTTCCCGCTCTCGAGACTCTTCTCTGCAGCGGTAACCACATGGCTAAGCTGGCAGTTAAAGGTTGCTCAAACGTTAGCGACATCTGGGCTCCCTACAACGACCTTACCTCTTTCACAGTTGAGGGCACTACAAACCTTGCATTCGTAAATGTTGAATGGAATGACCTGACTTATCTCTCTCTTGCGAACCTCAACTTCCTCCAGAGAGTTAACGCAGCTAACAACCAGCTCATCACTCTTGATGTTTCATTCGACCCGATGCTCCGTTTCGTAAACGTTACCAACAACGATATGCTCACCGACCTCCGCCTCCAGGCAGACCCGATGCTCCGTCACGTAGTTGGTTACTCAAACTGGGAGATGTTCTAATAGAAACTTATTCAAAAATAAATATAAAAAGCCATTGGAAATCCAATGGCTTTTTTGTTTTCTCCCCTTTTTCATTTATCTTTGCATTAGTTCCCTCCCAATTCAATCCTTTCAGATGGCAATTACTCTTATAGCAGACGGCGGATCAACAAAAGTGGAATGGATCTTTATCTCGGATGGTATTGTCCGGGAGAAGACGTTCTCCACCAAAGGGCTGAACGCCGCTCAGACTTCTGAAAATGATCTAACCGGGTATTTTAAATCGGTAAAAGAACTTCTCCCCCTCGACTTGATCCCGAATGCAATTCACTATTATGGAGCGGGCTGCGCCACTCCACAGATATGCCTCCGGATAGATGAAGCATTAGGCAAAACATGGCCGGGAGCCGATATTGAAGTCGGATCAGATATGCTTGGAGCAGCGAGAGCCCTGTTGGGAAACAAACAGGGTGTGGCAGCTATTCTCGGAACAGGATCAAATTCGGCACTCTATGACGGAGAGAAAATTATTTCCAATATCCCCCCTCTCGGTTTCATACTGGGAGATGAGGGGAGCGGAACTTCTCTGGGGAAAAGATTGCTCGGAGATATTTTCAAAGGATTAGCCCCACAAGATATTATTGAGACATTCCATGAGAAATATCATCTGAATCTTGGAGAAGTTATTGAGAAGGTCTACCGCAAACCGGGAGCGAATGCCTTTATAGCATCATTTGTGCCATTCATAAATGAAAACATCTCTCACAAATACATGACCGACCTTGTAAAGGATTCTTTCAGAACCTTCTTTGAAAGGAATATCGCCCCCTACTCTCTACCCGAAACCTGTCCCGTAAATTTCACTGGCTCTATAGCAGTGGTTTTTAATCACCTCCTTAAGGAAGTAGCCTTTGAAAAAGGTTACAAAACCGACAGAATAATCGGCAAACCAATTCTTGAATTAGCGAAATATCATATATCGACATGTTAAGAATAATTCGGCTCACACTCATTGCCTTTACTCTCCTTGCATTGCATCCTTGCGCTAAGGCAGATAAATATTGGGAGCAGAAAGTGTCACTTTTCGACCAGCTCCCCATCCACCCCAATGATATTGTTTTCTTGGGAAACTCAATTACCGATGGAGGAAATTTCGAAGAACTGTTCAAGCGAGATGATGTCAAGAACCGAGGGATACGTTCAGATGCTATTCCCGGAGTTATGAAACGTCTCGACCAGATCACTTCCGGACATCCTAAGAAAATATTCCTTCTCATCGGTATTAACGATGTATCTCACGGGTTAAGTGTAGATCAATTGGCGCAGCGTTATTCCGACCTTGTCAAGGCAATCCGTGAGAAATCTCCCGAAACGCGTCTTTATATACAGTCAGTTATGCCAATCAACAACGATTTTGCTGTATATAAAGGTCTTAAAGGGAAGGAAAATACTGTAGTGGAATTCAATAAAAAAATCAAGAGAATTGCGGAAGAAAACGGCCTCGATTACATTGACCTCTGGCCTGTATTGTCAGACGCCTCAGGCAAACTATTGAAAAAATATACAAACGACGGCCTGCATCTCACCGGCCCCGGCTATCGTGCCTGGACTGCAGCGATTAAACGCTATCTGAATGAATAAGTAGCTCACAAAAATTAATTAATGGTAACTTAAATGAGATTAATGAATGCCAAAGCCGGTTCTTTTGTATTACTTTCGACCTTCCCTTCAGTCACATAGCCCGCTATGGTCCTTAAGCCAAAACCGAAATTAATTCAAAATAACTAAGTAGTTGGTAAAAATTAATGAACATATAAAACGAAGTTATTTTTGAGCAGATTTTGCTGCGGAAAGAGGGAGCATACTTTCGTATGCGACTGAATGGCAAGGCAAAAGATGCCAAAAAGAACCAGTTTTATTGTTCAAGATTATCATCTACAATATATCAATTAATTTTTAACAACTACTTACGTTTTATTTATTCATTAATTTCTGCGAACTACTTAGTTATATCAATTCGCCTTACTGTTACGTTACTTAAGTAAGACCCGGAATATAAGAAATCGTATATGACAGGGTCCCTACTAAATAGGAAAAGATTATGCACTTCAAAAAATATATTAACTACATCAAATCCAACTCCCGGAAAATCGCGGGTGCATCACTTTTAGCTCTCATACTGCTTGGAAGCGGAGGAATGTCATCCAAAGCGGAAGTTATAACTATCGAACCGCTGTTCGAATATCCTGTTGCCCCTGAGGAGATAATGAATCTTACCGACAAATCAAATTGGCTCATGCACCATTTCTGGGACACAATGGATTTCAAGAAAAAGGGTCCTGTGGATCAAAATGCCTTGAACGATGCCATGAAAGTATTCGTTTTCCCGATGCAATGGGCTGAGAAGGCCGAGGTTGACAAGGCAGTGGATCTTCTGCTCTCTAAAATTGCCAAGAACCCCACACTCCAGCTGCAATTCACAAAAGCGGCTGAAGAAACGCTCTATGGACCAAGAGCAAAAGTATGGATTGATGAAGTCTACGTAAAGTTTATCAATGCTCTGATAAAAAATAAAAAAGTTCCCGATATCCGGAAAAGCCGTTATCGCCGTCAATTGGAGTTGATCAATAACTCAATGGTTGGAAATATCGCGCCCTCTTTCAATTTCACAACCCCAACCGGGAATCCCGGTAAATATCAACCTATAGGGGTTTTCACTATAATTGAGTTCGGAGATCCTGATTGCGATGACTGCAGGCACGCCAAACTGAAAATGGAGACCGACGTGAAATTCTCCTCTCTCGTGGACAAGGGACTGGTAAATATCCTCTTTATCGTGCCTGATCCAACTGATGGATGGCAGACAAAACTGACCGGCTATCCGTCAAATTGGGTGATAGGTGGATCGGATACCGTGTCGGATATTGTGGATCTCCGCACAACCCCCTCTTTCTACATCATCGGAAAGGATGGCAAGATAATTGCAAAGAATACCAATGTTGACCAGGCGATGAAAATCGCCTTAAAAGAGAACCAATGATGAATCCTATCAAGAAATTCTATATCCGCACCACAGGATATTCCTATACCAATATGGGAAGGCTGTTTCTGCGTCTTTTCGTCGGCATAATGATGATGCAGTTCGGAATAAGGCAGATCAACAATTTCGATGCAGCAGCCGCCATATTCCCATCCGTATGTGGAATCGGATCAGAGCTTTCCCTGATTATTATGATAATCATAGAGATAGGATGCTCTTTCTTCATAATGGCAGGCTTCTTGACACGTATCATGACCCTTCCACCATTCATCTCAATGATAATTGCCGAATATTACATTCTCCATGATATGGTGAAAGAGGCCTCTTATATGCTCAGCTGGTCGCAACAGGGATATGTGCCTATAATGTTTCTGGGCATATATTTCTTTATCCTGCTTGTTGGGCCCGGCAAAATTTCCGTTGACTACTTCCTCTCACTCCATTTCATACACACCGACAATCATAGCGAGTCAGAACTGGAGGAAGTATGAAGATTGCAGTATTGGTATCAGGAGGGGTCGACAGCGGGGTGGTGGTGGATCTTCTCCACCGCGAAGGCCATGAACTCCACCTTTTCTATATCCGGATTGGAATGGATAATGACGAGGGAGATTGTTCTGCAGAAGAGGATATCGAGATGTGTACCCTCATTGCCCGCAGGTATGGTCTCCCATTCAAGGTAGTTTCTCTTCACGAAGAATATTGGGAATATGTAATGGGATATACTCTTCGAACAGTGAAGGAGGGGCTCACCCCACATCCCGATATGATGTGTAATAAGATCATAAAATTCGGTTTTTTCGAAGACCGCTGGGGGAAAGAATTTGACAAGACTGCAAGTGGCCACTATGCTTCCGTCAGGGAGATCGACGGCCGCTATTATCTTGCCACAGCAGTGGATCCGGTAAAGGATCAGACAGATTTTCTTGCCCAGATCTCCTATGACCAGCTTTCACACATAATGTTCCCGCTCGGAAATCTACCTAAGTCAGAAGTGAGACGGCTCGCTTCCGAACTTAAACTGCCCAATGCAACCAGAAAAGATTCCCAGGGAATATGCTTTTTGGGTAAGATAGACTATTCTGACTTTATCGAACGCAAGCTCGGAGTCAAAGAGGGAGCGGTAATAGAGATAGAGACAGGGAGGAAAATCGGTACTCACAAAGGTTATTGGTTCTATACAATCGGACAGAGAAAAGGACTCGGCCTAAGCGGCGGCCCATGGTATGTGGTAAAAAAGAATGTCCGGGATAACGTGATTTACGTTTCAAACGGCTACGACACAAAGATGCAGTATGGCCGACAGATTCCGGTAGAGGAAATGCACTGGATTTCAGGCAATCCTTTCCCTGAAAATGAGACCGTGATTCCGGTTGCATTCAAGACCAGACATTCCCCTGAATTCTACACAGGATTTATTTCTATGAACCCCGACGGTTCTTACCTTGTTAATTCTGACGAGGATGTCCAGGGCATTGCTCCCGGCCAATTCGCAATAATCTATTCCCCCGACAAAACCTTATGTCTTGGTTCGGGAATGATTACTTTGCCTGAAATAAAGAGAAAACATCACAAAAGCTTAAAAACTGTCTGAATTCTGTTTCAGGCCAGGAATCTGGTGAAATATTAAGAAAAAGTGAATTAGTTCATACTTTTAAGACCCCATCTCAAAAAAAAGTTGGAATCTATGGAAAGATGTAAACTTGAATTGATAGGAATAACATACAATCAGATAGAATCCGGAGTATACGCGGTTATCCTGAAGGAAGCGGATGGGAACCGACGTATCCCGATCATTATAGGATATCCTGAGGCTCAGGCTATAGAATGTAAATTGCAAGATGTTGTCACCCCCCGCCCTTTGACTCATGACATGATGATTAATTTCATGACAGAGTTCGGCATCTGGATTAAGGAAATTGAGATCCGTCGCTTACCCTCAGGTGTTTTTGCAGCCGATGTAATTTTCACTGACGGAACTACTGAAAAAACCGTTGACTCAAGGTCGTCGGATGCAATTGCTCTCGCAATCAGGGCAAATGCTCCCATTTATACCTCAAGAGAGGTTTTGGACGAGGCTGGATTCAATCAGGAAGAAGCTGACAACTCCGCCCCTGCAACAACGTCCAAACTCCCTCCCTCCCCTTCTCCGGCTCCGGCACGTAACAAACCGCAGCCTACAAAATCAATCGAACAACTACGCGAAGAGATGCAGAAAGCGGCTGAAGATGAAAACTACGAGGAAGCGGCAAGACTTAAGGCAGAGATAGATCGTCTCGAAGCTCAACATTAATACCAAATATTTGATTTTAATTAAAAATTTATTCAATAATAATTGAATATTCCAAATATTTTGTTAATTTTGCACTATCATGGACTTGCACAACATGATGGTGCAATCTATTATATATAGTGCCCTTGATTGTCTTATAAATCAATCCTTAACTAACTATCTTTAACCGTACACACACAGTACAAAAAATCAATTATCAATGAAGAACCGCAAACAACGCGTAGAACTGATGGTCGATCTCATAAAAAATAAATGTATCGGCAGTCAGGAAGAACTTGCCCGCATGCTTGAAGAAGCCGGATTCTCTGTCACTCAGGCCACCCTGTCACGAGATCTGAAAATGCTCAAGACCACAAAGATTCCTACCGACCGCGGAGGATACATGTATATATTACCCGACAGCAACTCACTCAAGGATAAATTGCTCGCAAGAGGACAGCTTCCTATGAATGCCAATTATCAAAGCGGTTTCATTTCCCTGACATTCTCTAAGAATGTTGCTGTGATAAAGACCCGCAACGGTTATGCAGCCGGGTTGGCATATGATATCGATATGAGCAACGCACCCGAGATTCTGGGAACCATCCCCGGCTCGGACACTATAATTGCGATTCTTCGTGAGGATGTCAGTCATGAGAAAGCCAGAGCGATTTTCTCCCGCCTACTTCCTCTCGATCAGAAGATTCCATCATATTAGAGGTTAATTTATTCTTCTCACTTATGATAAAAGTAGCCGTTTCCGGAGCCGACACATCATCCGCTGGTGAATTGATCCGACTCCTTGTGAATCACCCGGAAGTGGATATCCTTTCACTCGCTGCCCCCGGTAAAGAGGGAAAGCCGGTGACTTCGGTTCACCATGGACTCCAGGGAGAGATCAAGCTTAATTTTTCCGGAACCATCAATACTTCTCCCCTCCCCAACGTAATTTTCATTTGCGGAAATTCAATGAGCGCAGCTGAATATAAAAGCATTCGCCACGCTCATCCCGAAATGAAAAGCATAATTATAGATCCTCTGGCAGCTCTCGACAACAAAGCTTCCGGCGTGGTCTACGGCTTGTCGGAAATCAACAGGAAGCTGCTTGTAAGGGGCGCAACCGCCGCCGTGGTCCCCTCTCCCCCTGCTTCTCTTGCACTCGTGGCTCTATATCCGCTTGCACTTCACATGCTCATCAACAATTCCCTTAAGATCAATGTCAAGCTTCCGGCCGACCTGATTCCCGGGCACTCCGACAGGAGTCGCGTTGAGTTGAAAGAGATGCTGAACGACGTTCAACGAAGTTTCACGGGAGTTCCCGAAGTGATGTTCGAGGAATCTGACGATCCTCGCCATATGGAACTCGATATCGAGATGGAATGTCCGCTTGATCTCGAACAGCTTCTAGACCTCTATGCAATGTATGATGATCATAATTTCGCACTCCCCATGCTATCTGAGGTCAGAAGTAAGGATGTGACAGGCACGGAGAAAACACTTATGAAAATTTCAAAGGAAAGCGACGGCAGGCTTCATCTGCATGCAGTGGCCGACCCGAGAATGAGAGGAGGTGCCGGTGAGGCCGTGCATGTCATGAATCTGCTGTGCGGTCTTCATGAAAAGACCGGACTCGCTTTAAAAGCATCGGAATTCTAAACATCTTATGCCATGTCGGTAAATAAAGTTATATTGTTAGGATATGTCGGTCATGATCCCGAAATAAGGTATCCTGAAAAGGATCGCCCTATAGCATTCCTATCTCTCGCTACCAACGAGAGATATGCCAATTCCCAGACGGAGATAACTGAATGGCACTCTCTGGTGATGGGAGGGCAGAATGCCCTCCTTGCTGAGAAATATATCCGTAAAGGAACCAGACTCTACGTGGAAGGGAAACTCAAGACACGGGAATATGACGATAAAATGAATATTCGCCGGCGTAAAACAGAGATAATCGTGGAGCGTGTGGAACTTCTCGGAAGGAAATCCGAGTCCGCAACTCCTCAATAAGATTTTAAAATTTTTGTGAAATGAGAAAATGGCGTATTGAAGATTCAGCAGAAACCTACAATGTTGCAGGCTGGGGACTCAAATACTTCTCTATAAACGAGAAGGGACACGTCCAGGTCACTCCTAAAGAGAATGGCCCTGCTGTTGATATCAAAGAGGTGATGGACACTCTTCAGATCAGGGATGTT
The DNA here is from genome assembly GCA_964499025.1 of uncultured Sangeribacter sp. GTDB lineage: Bacteria > Bacteroidota > Bacteroidia > Bacteroidales > Muribaculaceae > Lepagella. Next base: position 12,829 of record CAZCJC010000002.1, on the reverse strand, counting down.
GACGCACCCCTGCTTCTGAGATTTCCCGACATCCTTGACGACCGCATACGTAAGATATCCAATTGTTTTCAGAAAGCGGCTGCTGAATACCAATATACAGGAAAGAACTTCATCGTATATCCTATCAAGGTCAACCAGATGCGTCCGGTTGTGGAAGAGATCGTCAGCCACGGAAATAAATATGACATAGGCCTGGAAGCGGGCTCCAAACCCGAACTTCATGCCGTGCTCGCTGTCAATACTCACGAGAACTCAATCATCGTTTGCAACGGATATAAGGATGAGGATTATATTGAGCTGGCTCTTCTCGCCCAGAAGATGGGCCGAAGGATTTTCCTTGTTGTCGAGAAACTTAACGAGCTTAAGCTTATCGCCGAAGTATCCAAGCGCCTCAATATCCGCCCCACCATCGGTATCCGTATAAAACTCACCTCCTCAGGTTCAGGGAAATGGGAGGAGTCCGGAGGCGATGTAAGTAAATTCGGGCTTAACTCTTCCGAACTCCTTGATGCCCTCTCTTTCCTGGAGAAGAATAAGATGACAGATTGTCTCAAGCTTATACACTTCCATATCGGTAGTCAGATAACGAAGATACGCCGCATAAAGAATGCTCTCAGGGAGGCCATGCAGTTCTATGTGCAACTGTCTAAAATGGGATTTGAGATCGATTTTGTGGATATCGGTGGCGGTCTCGGTGTCGATTACGACGGCACCCGCTCATCTTCGGGTGAAAACTCAATGAACTATTCTATACAGGAATATGTCAACGACTCGGTGTCGGCTCTTGTTGATGTCTGCGTAAAAAACAATCTCAAGCAGCCGAATATCATCACTGAAAGCGGACGATCACTCACTGCCCATCATTCAGTGCTAATTATTCAGGTGCTAGAAACAGCACGGCTCCCGATCTGGAATGACAACGAGACTCTTGAAGAGGATGCACACGAGCTTGCGCGCGAACTCTACAACATTTGGGATAAGATTGATCCCCAACGTGTGTTTGAAGACTGGCATGATGCTCTTCAGATCAGGGAAGAGGCTCTCGAATTGTTCAGTCTCGGCCTGTTGTCTCTTAAGACAAGGGCTCAGATCGAGAAATTGTTCTGGTCGGTGGCAAGAGATGTCCGAGATCTTACCCGCTCCATGAAACACCCCCCGGAAGAACTCAGGAAAGTGGCGAGAATGCTTCCGGAAAAATATTTCTGCAACTTCTCCCTTTTCCAGTCGCTTCCCGACTCCTGGGCGATCGATCAGATGTTCCCTATCATGCCCATCAGCCGACTAGATGAGAAACCGACGCGTGATTGCACAATTCAGGATGTTACCTGTGATTCCGACGGAAAAATAAATCATTTCGTTTCTCCACAGGGTTCATCCTATTCTCTCCCTGTTCATGAGCTAAAGGGTTCCGAACCATATTATCTTGGAGTTTTCCTTGTAGGTGCATACCAGGAGATTTTAGGCGACCTCCATAACCTGTTCGGAGACACAAATGCCGTGCACATTTCCCTCACTAAAGATGGTTATGAGATAGCCCAGATAATTGACGGTGAGGCTGTAGCCGACGTACTCGATTATGTGGAATATAACCCCAAGAAACTGGTAAGGAATCTTGAAGCTTGGGTCACTGCCTCCATGAAGAAAGGCATTATAACCCCCGAAGAGGGGCGTCAATTCCTGAATAATTATCGTTCGGGATTATACGGCATAACATATCTTGAGAGAGACTGATTTCTTTACACTGTATGCGTTATTTTCTGAAACTGGCATACGACGGCACGCCTTTCCATGGTTGGCAATCCCAGCCAAATGCGATGAGTGTCCAGCAAACTATTGAGGAGGCTCTGAGCATGGTCCTCAGCTCGCCTGTATCAATCGTTGGAGCAGGCCGGACCGACACAGGAGTCAACGCACGCGTAATGTATGCTCACTTCGATATTGACACTCCGGTGGCGGATAAAGGGAAGTTCCTGCTATCTTTAAACCGGCTGTGTGGCCCGGCTATAGCTATTGATGACCTGATTCAGGTCAGCGATACTGCCCATGCCAGATTCGACGCCATTGAAAGGGAATACCGTTATTTCATAACATTCGGAAAATCTCCGTTCCTCAGATATTTCTCCCTGAATAATTCCGCTCCATTTTCGATTGAAAAAATGAATGAGGCGGCAAGGATTCTTCTTGAAACAGACGATTTTACTTCGTTTGCAAAACTTCATTCCGATGCAAAAACAAATATCTGTAACGTCAGTGAGGCTATTTGGAAAGAATGGTATAACGAATATGGTGTTCCAGGTATTGTCTTTACAATCAAATCCGACCGATTTCTGAGAAATATGGTCAGGGCGGTTGTTGGTACGCTCGTCGATGTGGGAAGAGGTAAGATATCTGTCGATGAATTCCGGGAGATCATTGCAACCAGAAACAGATGTGCTGCCGGAACATCAATGCCTCCACAGGCTCTATTCCTTTGGGACGTGAGATATCCTGTGGAAATATTCATATGACAATTTGAAAATTTATGGATCCCAAAGAAAGAATAGCCCGGCTTCGTGAAGAGCTGAATCGACATAACCACAGCTATTATGTTCTGAATTCACCCTCCATATCCGATAAGGATTTTGACATGATGCTCAAGGAACTCGAACAACTCGAGGCCGAATACCCTGAATACGTTGATCCTGATTCTCCGACTCAAAGGGTAGGATCCGACCTTACCAAAGGTTTCGAACATGTGGTGCATGCCAGACCCATGATGTCGCTCTCCAATACTTATTCCATTGGGGAAGTGGATGAGTGGTTCGGAAGAATATCCAAATCTCTTGAAGGAGAGGAGTTCAGTATTGTCGGTGAGATGAAATTCGATGGCACATCAATCTCCATTACATACAGAAACGGCAGGTTGGTTCGAGCCGTGACACGTGGCGATGGCACCCAGGGGGATGACGTGACGGCCAATGTCCGAACCATCCGGAGCATACCGCTCCAATTGCTTCCGGGTGACTGGCCGGAAGAATTCGAGATCCGAGGAGAGATTCTGATGCCATGGGAGGTTTTTGAAAAACTGAATGCGGAAAGAGCATATAATGAGGAACCTCTCTTCGCTAATCCAAGAAACGCAGCCGCAGGGACATTGAAGATGCAGGATCCTCGTGAAGTTGCCCGACGCCATCTCGATGCCCGTTTCTACTATCTGCTGAGCGACAATCTCCCGGCCGACAACCATTATGACAACATGCTCGCGGCTGAACACTGGGGATTCAAAGTCTCCAAGGCCATGGCAAAGCTTCATACCCTCGAACAAGTGGATGAATATATAGCCTATTGGGATGAACACCGCAAGGAACTTCCCGTAGCCACGGATGGTCTGGTCTTCAAGGTCAATTCATTACGTCAACAGCTTAATTTAGGTTATACTGCAAAATCCCCGCGCTGGGCGGTTGCATTCAAGTTTAATCCGGAAAGGGCCTGCACTCCGCTAAGATTTGTCTCTTTTGAAACAGGCCGGATGGGGATAGTGACCCCGGTTGCCAACCTTGAACCGGTGCAGCTCTCTGGTACTATCGTAAAACGAGCCTCTCTGCATAATGATGATATAATGCAGGAACTCGATATTCATGAAGGGGATAGCCTATATGTTGAGAAAGCGGGAGAAATCATACCCCAGATAACGGGTGTCGATAAAGCCAGACGTCTCCCGAATTCCCGGAAGATTGTATTTGTAAAGGATTGCCCGGTATGTGGAACCCCTCTTACCCGAATTTTCGGGGAAGCAGCCTGGTGTTGTCCAAACAAATATGGCTGCCGTCCGCAAATAACAGGCAGGATCGAGCATTTCTGCGCACGCAGGATGATGGATATTGATGGCATTGGAGAGGAGACTGCCGAACTTCTATACGATTGCGGATTGGTGGAGAATATTGGCCAGATCTATGATCTTACGGCCGAGAAGCTTTCTCGGCTTGACCGCATAGGAGAAAAGACAGCAGCACGGATTATCCGGGGTATCGAAGAATCAAAGAACGTTCCTTTCGAAAGAGTAATCTACGCACTCTCCATCCCCAATGTGGGCGAGACAACAGCCAAACGGCTTGCCCGGGCGGTAACCAGCATGGAAAATATGCAGGCGATGAATGAGGAGCAACTCGCATCAATTCCTGACATAGGCCCTATCATTGCGAAGAATATCCATGACTTCCTACGAGAACCTGCAAATATAGAGAATATTGCACGCCTCACAGCTGCCGGAGTCAGGATGGCTGTAGATGAAGATAAGCTCAAACCCTCCGGAAATAGTCTTGAGGGGAAAACTATCGTTATTTCCGGAACTTTCGCCCACCATAGCAGAGATGAATACAAGGATATAATAATGCAGGAGGGTGGAAAAAATGCCGGAAGCATCTCAAAGAAAACTTCATTCGTCCTTGCTGGTGAGAATATGGGACCCGCCAAACTTGAAAAATGCCGTCAGCTCGGCATCCCCATCATCTCTGAAGATGAATTCCTCTCCATGATAAGTAGTTGTTAAAAATTAATCGATATATTGTAGTTGATAATCTTGAACAATAAAACTGGTTCTTTTTGGCATCTTTTGCCTTGTCATTCAGTCGCATACGAAAGTATGCTCCCTCTTTCCGCAGCAAAATCTGCTCAAAAATAATTCGTTTTATATGTTCATTAATTTTTTACCAACTACTTATCAAATAAATAATGATGTTGGTTTGCGATGCTGCTAAAGTATCTCTCTCCGCCGATATAGCTAATATACCTACCCAATTGATCTGCTTTACAGCGCACCAACCACTAATTATTAATTATCAATTATTAATTATCAATCATCAACCACCAACCATAAAAATGCTTCTTTCCCCATCACTTCTCGCAGCAGATTTTACAAATCTCGCTAAGGATATTGAAATGATCAATCACTCGGAAGCCGATTTCCTTCATATCGATGTGATGGATGGTGTATTCGTACCCAACATCTCTTTCGGTTGTCCGGTGATAAAACCTGTGGCACAGATCTGCAAGAAACCTCTCGACGTTCATCTGATGATTGTGGAGCCTGAAAAATGGATCTCTCAGGTACGCGATCTCGGTACTGAAATTATGAATGTTCATCAGGAAGCTTGCCTGCACTTATACAGCACCGTTACGCATATCCATGAAGCGGGAATGAAAGCCGGTGTAACCTTATGTCCCGCCACCCCGGTAGAGACACTGACCGACATCATCGGAGAATTGGATATGGTACTTCTCATGTCAGTAGAACCAGGATTCGGAGGACAAAAGTTTATTCCTCACACAATCGAGAAAGTCAAAAAGCTGAAATCCCTTATCAAGAATTCCGGCTCAAAGGCATTGATAGAAATCGATGGCGGTGTCAATGAGAAAACTGCTCCTCTTCTGGCTGAAGCCGGCGCGGATATTCTGGTTGCAGGAAGCTATGTCTTTAGGAACCCTGACCCGCACCATGCAATTTCATTCCTAAAGAGTCTTTGATATAATTGACTCCTTACTGATCCAAATCTTTTTATCTGATGAATAAAGCACTCCTGATTCTAACCTTGGGATTGTCTCTTCACATTACCAATTCGGAGGCAAAAGTAATCTACGTATCCCCTGATGGTGACGACAAGTCAGCCGGGACCATAAACGCGCCACTGGCAACCCTTCCTGCGGCGTATAAGAAATCCTCGTCACGAGATACCGTTTATTTCCGCGGTGGCACTTATTATGTCACGGATGATCAGGTGATGAAAACGGATAATACTTATGCATACGTCTTTGCACTGGAGAAAGCCGGCACCGCAACAAATAAAACCTGTTATATGGGATATCCGGGTGAAAGGCCCGTTTTTGACTTCTCCGCATTGCAGATGGATGGGAAATACCGTTTTGCTGCATTCTATCTGGGAGCGGATAATATCCATCTTCGCAATTTCGATATAGTAGGTGTTCCGGTCAGGATTACTGGCCATACCCAATCCGAGTGTGTCAGCGCCAGGAAAGGATCTAACTGCATCACGGAAAATATCGCCATGCATGACAACATGGCAATCGGTTATTATCAGACGCGTGGATCAAACAATCTCATTCTGAATTGCGATGCCTATAACAATTACGATGATTATTCTGAAGGAGTCTATGGAGGAAATGTGGATGGATTCGGATGCCACGTATCCCACACCTACGAAACAGGAAATGTATTCCGGAATTGCAGGGCATGGCGAAATTCTGACGATGGCTTCGATCTGATCAACTGTGCTGCCCCGGTAGAATTCGACCATTGCATAGCATTTTACAATGGATATCAACCCACCTCCGATCACAGAGATACAAAAACCTTCCTCAGCGCAGGCGACGGCAACGGATTCAAAGCCGGAGGATGGGGAATGTCAGCAACAACTAAATGTTCGGAGGTCTGTCCCACCCATTATATCCATCATTGTATTGCATATAAGAACAAATCACAAGGTGTGTATTCAAATCATCACCTCGGGGGCTGCATTTGGGAAAACAATTCCTCATGGAGCAATCGTGCCAACTACAACATGGTTAATCGCAAATCAACATCTGAAGCGGTTGATGTGCCTGGGTATGATCACAAACTGACAGGAAATGTGTCATATACCTACACCGACAACTCAAAAGGTGGTCATCTCACCAATTGCGATTCAAAAACCTGCGAGTTGACAAATAATTCTTTCGCCCCTGCTGCCGACTCATTCACAGTCACAGCCGATATGTTTGTCAGCACAGATCCCTCTCAACTTTTCCTCGAACGCTCTCCCGAAGGGATACTTCCGGAAATCAATTTCATGAAAGGGAAAAAAGACTCAATCCTCGCCAAACGAAAAATAGGATGGGCCTGGGAAAAAGATGATGATTCAGCAGTAGAAGAATTGGCAACGAAAACTGCCGGATTCAATACTGATGAAAACATCTTTGACTTAACGGGTCATCGGATTGATAAAACGAAAATGCACTCCGGTGAGATCTATGTCGTAAACGGGAAGAAACTCCTCATAAAATAGCCCGAATCATATAATCAAGATGATAATCAGGCGGGCACCTCACCATACTGATTTGCGAAAGGCTGAGAAGGCATAAGGCAGAAAATCAATATGACGATAGATCCGACTGCAGGTATGAAACTGATAAGCCACCACCACCCGCTCTTCCCTGTGTCATGAAGGCGACGGATCAGAACGCCCAAGCTTGGAAGGAACAGTATGGCTCCAACGATATAAGAAATGATCGGCAAACCGGAAGATGTCCCATGAATAGCCTGAATACCGGATGGGATTCCGAAAAGAAAACCGATAATGGCGGTAAAAAGGATCCACCACCAATACTCACTTCGCGATGCGCGACCTGAGAAAGTACAATACTTAGAAAAGCATGTAGCGATTGATTGTCCAAAAGTCATAGCATTAAATTTTATGTTTCAAAATTTTTACTTCCTACCCTCCCCATTATTATTTATTAATTATTAATTATTAATTCTAAACCATTAACCATTAACCATTAACTATTAACCATTAACTATGGTTGCCACTGCTGAATGATATTTAGCCATATTAGATGCCTTTTTTATGGCCTTCCATGGCTTACGACCAATCTCAGCCTCAGCATATTCCCAGAAAGGCTTGATCTTGGATAGTATCTGGGAGTCTCCACAAAGGGTAGACTCGTAATGATGGAGTAAATCTCGATGGAATTTCAACATGGTCTCCAACCTTTTATCCTTATCCCATTCGGATCCCTCATCAAATTCTGCCAACAGAGAGGGACGCCCGAGAAGTCCCCTTGCAGTCATAACGCCCACTATCTTAGGAAAGTTCTCCTTTATTGCCACGATATCTTCCGGAGTCTTGATCTCTCCGTTGAAAATCACAGGATTCTTACTTTCATTAAGAAAATCAGCAAATTCATCAAGATAGAGTTCTCCGCCATACTGCTGCTTGGCAACACGCGGATGAAGGGTGATATGATGGAGATCCATCTCATTCAAAATCGGCATGACCGTTTTCCATTCCTTTGGATCCTCAAAACCGAGCCGCATTTTTACGGAAAATTCCACTTCCGGATACTCCTTGAGTAACGAAGGAATCTTTGAGAATTCCTCTTTATTTCGGATAAAACCGGCACCCCTACCCTTAACTGTCTGCAATGGGAACGGGCAACCACTGTTCAGATCAATTTTAGTGGCACCCCTCTCCACAAGTCCTCGGATAAGGGTCTGCAATTCCGACATATCCCTGAAAATAACCTGAGGCACCAGCTCTATCTCACTATTGAGAGGAGAGATAAAATCTTTGAGGTCATGTTTACGGAATTCACCTTTCTCCAAACGGATGAAAGGGGTATAATAGCGGTGTTGTCCGCCATAAATTTTATGATGGAAATGCCTCCAGGCGGCATCCGTATGTCCTTGTACCGGTGCAATCACTTTCTTGATAATTTATAAAACCTGACACCCAATCCCTAACCTGACAGCTAATCTTTACTTACTCGGCAGAAATGCGAAGACCACCGCCGCTATCAGACAAATATATGAAGCGATATGGTTCCATTGTAGTTTCTGACCTTGAAAACATATCATGGCTATAACCGTAAAGACTGCCAATGTAATAACCTCCTGCATTATTTTCAACTGAAACAGTGAAAACGGCCCCCCGTTATCCTTGAAGCCCATTCTGTTTGCCGGAATCATGAAACAGTATTCTGCCAACGCAATGCCCCATGAGATAAGTATGACTACAAATAGTGGCCAATTCTTCGATATTCCTGAACTCTGAAGCTTCAGATGTCCATACCATGCAAAGGTCATGAAAACATTGGAAATAATCAACAGAATTATAGTAAAAATAGCTGTTTTCATTGTTATATTATTAGCAGGAACAAAATTAGAGAATTTTATGTAAATTTGCATAATAAAATTGATGTTATCTTTGGAATCAGTTACTTTACGACCTGTTCCAATGAGAATAAATGATATTTCACTATGAATATTAAAGAAATTACTAAAGAGATATTTTATGTGGGTGTCAACGACCGCGTAAAACATAAGTTTGAAGCCCTCTGGCCTCTCCCCTATGGAGTGAGCTACAACTCTTACGTTGTGGGCGGAACTGACAAATTAGCACTCATCGATGGTGTCTGCATAGAAGAGATCAGAGAATATTTCAACAACATAAACTCCATAGCCGCTAATCGTAAGATCGACTATCTTGTAATAAACCATATGGAGCCGGATCACTCCGGTGCCATTCCCGAGATTCTCCTTGCTTATCCTGAAATTAAGATTGTCGGAAATGCGAAAACTATCGACATGATAAAGGGATTCTATCATATCACCGATGCTGACCGTTATCTGGAAGTTAAAGATGGAGATACACTCGATCTCGGAGGACGCACCCTAAAATTCTTCCTTACCCCCATGGTTCACTGGCCCGAAACAATGATGACTTATGTCGAGGAGGCTGGCGTTCTATTCTCAGGCGATGCATTCGGAACCTTCGGAGCCCTGAACGGTGCAGTGGTTGACTCCGACATGGAAACCGATATTTATATTCGCGAGATGTATCGGTATTATTCCAACATCGTTGGGAAATATGGCAAATTTGTAGAGAGAGCCATAGCAAAACTCGCCGGACTAAATTTCTCCTATATCTGCCCGACTCACGGACCGATCTGGCATGATAAGATTGACGAAGTTGTAAAGATTGTCTCAGATCTGGCAGCCTACAAAAGCGAACCTGGAGTGGTGATTATTTACGGATCCATGTATGGCAATACTGCCGAAATAGCTGAGATGATAGCACGCGAACTGGCCGCTCAGGGAGTGAAACGTATCATTGTTCATAACGCATCGCATTCCGATATGAGCGACATGATCACCGATGCATTCCGTTATAAGACCCTGATCGTTGGTTCGGCAACTTATTCAATGAGACTCTTCCCGCCGATTGAGACTTTCATGAACGCTATGGAGACTCGCGAAATAAAGAATAAGGTATTCGCAACATTCGGTAACTACACATGGGCAGCGGGAGCGGTAACTGCCAAACTGTCGGAATACTCCGAACGCATGAAACTCCCGATTGCTGCCTCTTTGATCGTGAAGCAATCTTCAAGCGAAGCTACTCCCGAACAGGTCAAGGAATTCGCTGCAATAGTTGTCAATGCCACAGAATCGCAGGAATGAGCGCAGATATGATTCAGGATATTGAATCTCATCCTTGGCCCCCTTTTATCCCCGAGGGAGCCAAGGTCCTTATTATGGGTACCTTCCCGCCTCAGGCAAAACGGTGGAGCATGGACTTCTACTATCCTAACCGCACCAATGATTTCTGGAAAATTTGTGGATTGCTTTTCCTTGGCAATAAAGACGCTCTCTTGAGCCCTGATGGTAAAACTTATGATCTGGAGAAAATTATAAGGTTAATGACCGACCGACATATCGCACTCAATGATACTGTCAGAAAAGCCAGAAGGCTCAAAGGAAATGCAAGCGATAAATTTTTAGAGGTTATTGAGCCAGTTCCACTCTTTGAATTATTATCACAGATGCCCGATTGCAACACTGTTGCCACCACGGGAGAGAAGGCTGCGGGAATCGTTGCGGATATCACCGATACCGTTATCCCTAAAATGGGTGAGATGGTCAAGACAGAGTTGAAAATCACAGGTAGGATTCACGAAGAAAGTTCGCTTGAGATCTGGAGAATGCCCTCCACAAGTCGCGCCTATCCTCTGGCTCTTGAACGTAAAGCCGAATATTATGGTCGCCTGTTCCGCCATCTCCATATCCTTTGAATAATACTGCATCCAATCTCATTAACCTTCTCATCAAGACATAACTCTCCTCAATATTTCGCTTCCGGCAGTAGAGCCATAGCAAAACCTTGCAATCCACCTAATGCCTGAAGCCTAAAATCTTAAGCCTTAAACAGATGCTCGATCTCATACCCTTGGCTCTCTTTGATGCCAGCGAATTTTTCCAATGGTTTGTAGACCACGCCAGTTACCTCTTTGTCTTTATCTTCATGACGATAGAGAGCAGTTTCATACCATTCCCATCCGAAGTTATTGTACCGCCTGCGGCATATCTTGCTTGCACCAATACCGGTGCAGGAAGCGACATGAACATATTCCTGGTTGTGGTTGTCGCCACATTAGGGGCACTTGCAGGAGCTTTTATAAACTATTATCTCGCGCTATGGATTGGGCGCCCGGTGGTATATAAATTTGCTGACAGCCGTTTCGGACACGCTTGTCTGATCGACAGGGCCAAAGTAGACAAAGCGGAGAAATACTTTGACAAGCATGGTGCAATATCCACATTCATAGGGCGTCTTATCCCGGCAATCAGACAATTGATCTCGATTCCGGCCGGAATCTCACGGATGAACGTAGCCCAGTTCGCACTCTTCACCGCCTTGGGAGCGTTGGTATGGAATGCCATTCTGGCAGCCCTCGGCTATTGGCTCTCCCTCCACATCTCCCCCGACATGCTCTTTGACAAAGTGGAAGAATACAACAAATACCTCACCTGGGCAGGCTACGCACTCGGCCTCCTCTGTGTCCTCTACATCCTCTACAACGCCTTCCGCCGCAAAAAATAAACTCACTAAATTTTCTAAAATATTTGAAGTCTTTTTGGAATTATCCAAAAATAGATATCTTTGTACAAAATTACCTATGACACGCCATAACAGGATATTAAAGGAGATAAAAAGTTTGGCTCATAAACTATTTGCCAATCTACCTGTATCCGTGTATCTATATGGCTCTCGTGCCCGCGGTGATTCCGAAGGAAACTCCGATTGGGATATTCTTATTGTCACCGATGATTCTATTTCTTCTAACGATGCTTATGAAAAATTTGCTTACCCTTTTACAGAAATAGGATGGTATCTGGGAGAACAAATTACTCCGCTTCTCTATAGCAAAAGTGAATGGTTAGCAGAAAGTAACACAGCCTTTTACCTCAACGTACAAAACGATTCAATCCTTCTATGAGCTTGGATATGACACAAAAACTGATAGCGGTTAAATTACTGTTAGAACCTTCTCGCTCAGTATGAGTGGCGTTCTCTGAAAAATAAACCTATCGGTTGCATTTTTTCAATTATTTTCGCTAACTTTGCATTCCCTAAATCGTTTATAATATATGAAGTTCGTTAGGATTATACCAAAATACAACCACTTATGGGCTGTCCAGTCGCCTGATGAAGAAGTTGATGAATTAACTCTATTGTTCCGTAAATGGCACAATGCCGAGTATCTTCTTAACTTCTTCATGGAGAATTTTGAAGACCTAAAAGGTTTCTTCAAAATTGAGCGCCTTGATCAAGCTGTTGAAGATACTCTTGAAGATGCAGACGCTCTTGAAGAATTGGTACTTGATTTCCCTTACACTGAACATCTTGATGAACTATTCAAGCCACTTGATATTACGGATACGCGAATGTCTGAACTGACACGCGAAAAAGCCCGTAATTGGGATAGAGACCGACACGCAAGTTGGCTAAGAATTTACGCAATAAGACTGGAACCTAATGTTTATGTCGTAACAGGCGGCGCAATCAAACTTAGCCGGAAAATGCAAGAGCGTGAACATACTGCGCTTGAACTTGATAAACTAAACCGCTGCAAGGCTTATTTGAAAGCCAATGGCGTTTTTGACCAAGATAGTTTTGTTGAACTCACTAATGAAGAATAATATGGCAAGCAAGGCAATCAAATTCTTAGAAGCTCACATGAGCGAGACACCTTCGCGCTTTGTTGAAGAAGCCACATGGCGCAGAGAAAATGCGAG
>CAZCJC010000001.1:0-140193 GCA_964499025.1 uncultured Sangeribacter sp. | reverse complement strand
GGTATGTTCTCTATGATGAACTACTTCAATCCTCTCCGTGGCATCGCTTCAATGCACTGCTCTGCAAACACCGACCTCGAAGGGAAGAACACTGCAATCTTCTTCGGTCTTTCAGGAACAGGTAAGACTACTCTTTCCACCGACCCGAAACGTCTCCTCATCGGTGATGACGAGCATGGCTGGGATGATGACGGTGTATTCAACTATGAGGGTGGTTGCTACGCTAAGGTTATCAACCTTGATCCGGTGGCTGAGCCCGACATCTACAATGCTATCAAACGCGACGCCCTTCTTGAGAACGTTACCGTTGAAAAGGGTGGCAAATGTGATTTCAAGGATAAGAGCGTAACTGAGAACACTCGCGTTTCATATCCTATCTATCACATCGAGAATATAGTTAAGCCCGTATCAAAAGGTCCGGCTGCAAAGCAGGTTATCTTCCTGAGTGCTGACGCATTCGGAGTTCTTCCTCCTGTAGCTATCCTCGACAACGAGCAGGCTCAGTATTATTTCCTCTCCGGCTTCACCGCTAAGCTCGCAGGAACAGAGCGTGGCATCACAGAGCCCACTCCCACATTCTCCGCTTGCTTCGGCCAGGCATTCCTTTCACTCCACCCCACAAAATATGCTGAGGAGCTCGTGAAGAAAATGCAGAAGAGCGGCGCTCACGCTTACCTCGTGAACACAGGCTGGAACGGAACTGGCAAACGTATCTCCATCAAGGATACACGCGGCATCATCGACGATATCCTCAATGGTGATATCGACAAGGCTCCCACAAAGATCCTTCCCTACTTCGACTTCAAGATCCCGACTGAACTCCCCGGAGTGGATCCCAAGATCCTTGATCCGCGCGACACTTACGCTGATCCCGCAGAATGGGACAAGAAGGCTAAGGAACTCGCAGGCATGTTCATCAACAACTTCAAGAAGTTCGAAACAAACGAGGCAGGTAAGAAACTCGTTGCTGCAGGTCCTCACATCTAATTGAGATCCTGAGAAATCAGTAATACAATTTTAGGGTTGTGTTAAAATTCTGAATTTTAACACAACCCTGTTTTTATGCCTATATAATATCTATAATATCCCACTCTATTCATAATGAACCCGGAAGCCTCTTTTTTCGTTATAAAGACATCAGCCGCAGACTGCGATAGACATACATCGCTCCTCTCAGCGGCAAGGTTACGAATATGAGATTGCTTTGGAAAACACTATGCCGTCAGCGCAAGCTCTCGCTTTGCATTGCCGGCTTTTTGTGTATCTCGGCGGCCGGAGCCCAATCGTCGGGCAAGATGCTCCGCGATTCCCTGCCGGATACCTGGAGTTACGAATCTCCACACTATTCCACCCTCCCTTCCGACGACCATTGGTGGGAAGGATTTGATGATCCGGTGCTTACTTCCCTGATAGCGCGAGGGGAGAAGAATTCATTCGACCTCTCAATGGCCCTGAGGAGAATCGAGATGGCCCGTCAAAACTGGGAAATGACACGTTCCGCTTATTATCCTACCTTAGGGGTGTCTGCCGGCTGGACACGCGACAGAAGCTCCGGAGCTATTGCAACCCCTGCAGCTGCGGCAATGACCTCCTCCTATTTCTCGCTGGGGCTCAATTTCTCCTGGGAGATAGATGTATTCGGCAAAGTAAGGGAGCAATCGAAAGAGGGGAAAGCGGCATATAACGCCTCAAAAGAGGAATATTCGGCCGCAATGGTGTCGCTTTGCTCCAATATCGCAACAGCCTATGTAAATCTCCGCCTGGCTCAGGCACGCATTGATGTGGCCAAACGACAGATAACTTCACAGGAGCGCATATGCGCGATTACCAAGGCGCGTTATGAAACGGGCCTCGCATCAAAACTTGATGTGGCCCAGTCGCTGACAGTGCTTTATTCGACACAGGCAACTCTCCCCGGACTGGAAAACCAGCAGAAATCGGCAATCAATAATCTTGCCCTGCTCACAGGTTGCTATCCCGATTCAATTGTCTCCGAACTGCTTGAACCCCGCGATCTTCCCAATCCTTTCAGGATGATCAAGATCGGTGTTCCTTCCGATCTGATCCGTCGCCGCCCCGATATCCGCCAAGTCGAATATGAACTGGCCGGATACGCCGCCCAGGTAGGGATAGCAAAAAAGGATTTCCTCCCTACCCTCGCCCTCACCGGATCAATCGGCACGTCGGCCCATAAAATCGACGACCTTTTCTCAAAAAACAGTTTTACATATTCCGTCGCACCGACCCTGTCATGGACCATATTCGAGGGGATGGCACGAAACCATAAGCTTGCATACGCCAAGCAGCAGATGATGGCCGGCATCGACAATTATAACCTCTCTGTAATGAACGCCGTGATAGAAACAGAAGATGCCCTCGGAGGGTATGAGACGGCTCTCAAACAGATATCCCTGATAAAGAAAGTATGCGATGAAAGCGAAGAGTCTTTCAACCTCGCAGTCGACAGATACAAACGTGGGCTGGCACCTTTCACCGATGTGATGAATGCCCTGATCACAATGCTCGACAATGAGAACTCCCTCATACAGACCAGAGCATCCGCATTATCCTCATTAATCAAAGTATACACCGCCGTGGCTGGAAGTCCGGAAGCGGCATAAAGAATCATATCATGAAAACATCCAAAATATTACCTCTATTGGCCGCGCTCCTTCTAATAGCCGGAGGATGCAAGAAAAAAGAGAAAGCCACTGCGGAAATCCCGGATATCGAGGTTGCGAAACCTCTGGTGGATTCGGTAACTCTCCATAAGACCTACCCCGGGTTTATACGCGCCCTGAACAGCGCCGATATCGTGGCGCGTGTCAATGGACAGTTGCTGACACAGAATTACCATGAAGGGGACTATGTCACAAAGGGTCAAGTTCTTTTCACAATTGAGTCTTCAAAATATCGCGATGCCGTGCAGCAAGCACAGGCTGCACTTAAGACCGCTCAGAGCCAATATGACTATGCTTCGCGCCAATATGAAGCAATGAAGAAGGCTCTTCAGGCCGATGCTGTCTCTCAGATGGACGTGATTCAGGCGGAAAGTTCCATGAATACCGCCAAGGCATCGATCCAGAATGCGTCGGCAGCCCTGGCAACGGCTCAGGAGAATCTCGGATATTGCACGGTCCGCGCAACCCGTTCAGGACGCATCTCCATCGCTACGATGTCAACAGGAAACTATATAAACGGAGAAGGGGCGCCCGTTAAGCTTGCAACAATTTATGATGACTCACAGGTGAAGGCTGTGTTTGAAATAGAAGCTTCCCAATATGAACTTATGATTGGGGAAGGAAACCCGTTTGAGAACAAACTCCTGAGAGCCATCCCCTTAACCTTTGAACAACCGCTCCCTCATAAATATACAGCCGATCTTGTTTATACCTCGCCAAATGTTGAGACCAATACAGGAACCGTGACACTTGAAGGACATCTCGACAATCTGGACAAGGAACTTAAGGATGGTATGTACGTCTCGGTCGATCTTCCTTATGGAACCGACCCGAAGGCAATCCTTATCCGCGACGCATCTATCGGAACCGACCAGTTAGGCAAATATGTATATGTTGTGAACGACTCCAACAAAGTTGTCTACACTCCGATTGAAATAGGGCAACTTTATCAAGACACCCTGCGCATCGTGACCAAGGGCCTCACTCCCGAACAGAGATATGTGACAAAGGCTCTCCTCACGGTCCGCAACGGCATGACCGTCAACCCCAAAGGCAATTAATAATTAATGGTTAATGGCAGGTAATGGTTAATAGTTAATGGTTAATGGTTAATAGTTATCTGACCATAAGCAATTTATAAGATTTATAAGATTTATAAGACTTATAAGATTTACCCGGCTGCCAATCATTAACCATTAACTATTAACCATTAACCAAAACCGCCATTAACCAAAACCGCCATTAACCAAAAATCTTTTCACGCAAGATGTTCTCAAATTTCTTCATAAAACGTCCGATTTTTGCTACGGTGATAGCCGTACTGATGGTGCTTGCCGGCATCATGACAATGAGGACACTTCCCGTATCCCAATATCCCGACATCACTCCCCCAACCGTGATGGTAAGTGCCTCATATCCGGGTGCTAATGCCACAACCGTGGCAAAGGCCATAGGCGTACCTATCGAGCAGCAGATCAATGGTGTGGAAAATATGCTATACATGAGTTCCACATCAAGCGATGACGGGAGTTACATGCTTACCATCACCTTCGAGAACGGCACTGATGTGGATCAGGCCGCAATCGATGTGCAGAACCGTGTGACAATGGCTCAGGGACAATTGCCCACCACAGTTACCGAGCAGGGTATAAACGTGCGTAAGGAGTCGAGTAATCAGGTGCTGTTCGTGGCGCTCCAAAGTGACGATCCTAAAAGATATGACGCCCTTTATCTCACCAACTATGCTCAGCTCAACATCGTTGACCCGTTGTCGCGCGTGGATGGTGTAGGAGGGGTAGAGGCTTTCGGGTCGGGAGAATACAGTATGCGCGTATGGCTCGACCCCTACAAGATGCGGATGCGTAACCTGACCCCGGCTGATGTTGAGGCGGCAATCCAGGCTCAGAATATGGAGGTGTCGGCCGGCTCGGTCGGCGCCGCTCCGGCAGCCGACAGCGGAGATTTCAAATATACTGTGGTGGTAAACGGCCAGCTCACCGACCCTGAGGAATTCGGAAATATTGTTGTAAAATCCGATGGCAACGGACTTCTCAGACTCCGGGACGTAGCCAAGGTGGAATTGGGAAGTTCCTCCTATTCAGGTGTCTCGAAAGTTAATGGCGAGCAGACCGCTCTGATCGGTATCCGTCAGCTCCCGGGAGCCAACGCCCTCGATGTGGCTAAGGGATCAATTAAGGAACTCGACCGTCTGAGCCAGTATTTCCCCGAAGGGGTAAATTATCAGATAGTGATGAACTCCACGGATTATGTAAGCAAGTCTATCGATGAAGTGCTCATAACTTTTGTGGAGACGTCGCTTATCGTGATGATTGTCATACTCATCTTCCTCCAGAACTGGCGAGCAGTGATTATTCCGATGCTGACCATTCCCGTGTCGTTGATAGCCACTTTTGCTGTGATGAAGATTCTTGGGTTCTCCATAAATACACTGACGCTTTTCGGACTTGTGCTTGCCATAGCCATAGTCGTGGATGATGCGATAGTGGTGGTGGAAGATTGCTCCCGACTTGTGGATGAAGGGAAGCTAAACAGGATCCAGGCTGCCGAACAGGCAATGAAAGAGCTGACGGGGCCCGTAGTCGGCGAGGTGCTTGTTTTGCTCTCTGTTTTCATCCCCACGGCATTCGTGAGCGGAATCACCGGCTCCCTTTATAAACAGTTTGCCCTGACAATTGCCGTCTCCACGGCTTTCTCCGGATTCAACGCCTTGACACTCACTCCGGCACTTTGCGCGCTGTTCCTAACACCCCGCAAACCGGCAAAATTCTTCCTTTACCGCTGGTTTAACACCGGATGGGCGAAGATAGAGGCAGTTTACGACAAGACTGTCGGGAAGATGCTCAAACGTGCCAAGCTCTCGCTTCTCGTTTATCTCACAATCGCAGGACTCGCTTTCTGGGGGTTTGTCTCCTGGCCGACCAGCTACATCCCATCCGAGGATATGGGATATTTCATGACCTCGATCCAGCTCCCCACCGGAGCATCCCTCGAACGGACCGAAAAAGTGGTTGATGCCCTATCGGAGCGTATCCGCAAAGAGGTGCCGGGGGTTAAAGATGTCATGAGCGTATCCGGCATGTCGTTTGTGGGTGGAAACGGTTCGAACTGCGGCTCATACTTCGTGATGCTAAAGCCTTGGAGCGAACGCAAAGGGAAGGATATGTCGCTTGATGCCATCATGGCGAAAGTCAACCAACTTTCAGCCGAATTCCCCGAAGCCATGATATTCTCTCTCAATCCCCCTGCAATTCCGGGACTCGGAATGAGTTCAGGCCTTGAGATGCAGCTTCTCGACATCAATAGTCTGGGAACTGCCGAACTTTCGAAAGCCCTTGATGAAGTGAAAAATGCTGCCGCCAAAGATGAAAGGATAGCGTCTGTCACCACTTCCTATCAGGGAGAGGTGCCCCAATATCGCCTGGTATTCGACCGTGACCGCGCCTTCATGCAGGGAATCGGAATTGAGGATATCCATTCCACCCTGTCGGCCTATCTTGGGGATGCGTATGTAAACGATTTCTTCGATTTTGGAAGAAGTTTCCAAGTCACCGTCAAAGGAGACCCCGATTCACGCACGGATATCAACGATGTCTTGAGATTGAGCGTAAGGAATTCAGAAGGGAATATGGTGCCGTTCTCCACCTTCACCAAGATTGAGCCGACGATGGGAACACCCACAGTTAACCGATATAACATGTATACCACGGCTGCCCTTACAGCTACTCCTGCAAAAGGGGTCAGCACCTCCGAAGGAATCAAGGCGATGGAGGAGATTGTGAGCCAGACCCTGGGCAAGAACTACGGCTACGCATGGACCGGACAGGCCTATCAGGAGACTCAGGCCGGAGTCACCATATCCTTCGTTTTCATCTTTGCCATAATAATGACAATTCTTGTTCTTGCGGCTCAGTATGAAAGTTGGACTGACCCGATCGCCGTTGTTCTCAGTATGCCGGTAGCTATTCTTGGTACAGTGCTCGGATGTTTCTTCATGAACCAGAGCATCAGCGTATATACCCAGATCGGACTCATACTTCTCCTCGGAATGTCGGCCAAGAATGCCATTCTGATCGTGGAATATGCCATGGATTTCCGTAAGAGTGGCGTGCCTATCCTGAAAGCGGCTCAGGATGCCGGACAGATTCGCTTCCGTCCTATCATGATGACGGCCCTCGCATTCGTTTTCGGCGTTATGCCGATGATGTTTGCAACCGGCCCCGGAGCTAACAGCCGTACTGAGATAGGCACCGCTGTAGTTTTCGGCATGGCGATGAATGCATTTATCGGCACCCTCTTCGTCCCCAATTTCTGGGTATTGATGCAGACTATCCAGGAGAAATATCTATCTAAAATTATCAAGCCGCCGAAGAATCTTCTTAAGTCGGGCAAATCCTCTGCGGCAACCGACGACGCCGGGCCATCATCCATCTGATACCCATCTTTTACCAACTAAGTGGGGCTGTGTCAAAAGTTAATTTTGACTCAGCCCCTTAAGGTGCGTCAGAATGGGTCAGATGCAAGGCGCTGAGGATGAGGCTGAGGGAGCATACTGAAGTATGTGACCGAAGCCTCATTCCGATAGCAACGCAGCAGATGGCCTATTATGACACACCGTCTTTGGTGGGAAACTCCTTATTCCGGCACTACCGGATTGATGAAATATGTGTAAGAATATGTCTTGCCACCTTTGAGCAGATAAGGATCATGCGGCCCACGTCCCCAGGAGTCATCTCCTCCGAGACCGCGCTGGCCATAATCTACATTGAAATAAACCTTCTTACGGTCGGGCCACACGTCGCTGTTGTGCATATTGTGTTTCTGCATACCCGGATCAAGATCGGCAGGGGTGACATTGAGTGCGCTTACATTCAGAAGATTTTCTCCGGTGATCTTGAGCCCATAACCCTCCTTATCTGTGAGGGTAGCCCAACGCACATCTGTCTTGTTTCCCGATTCCTGCGGACGTATGTAAGGATAATATTGGTCTGCCACATTCCCTTCATAGATGCCCACGAATGAGGCTGATTTCCTGTCGGAATAGTTCTCCCATGGACCACGGCCATACCATCTGAAGATATCGTAACTCTTAGGCATAGGTATGGTGGTTCCGAAACGCATAAGCTCGGGCACTTTTGCATTTGCGCCCGGAATAAGGGTCTCTGTTACGCCAAGGGTGCCATCACCGTAAATGGTATAGACTGTGCGATAATCATAACCGACAGCACTCAGCTCCCGTGAAACGGTAACCTTCACAACATCTCCCTCTTTCTGCATATCCACTGTGGGCTTTCCGGCCGTCTCGGCAGCATATCTCCAGGCATTGAGACGCACATGAGCGCCATTACCCCAGTCATTGTCGGTCGGAGCGCGCCAGAAGGAGGGATGGATGCCATAGGGCATAAGATTACGCCCATTGCAGTTGTAGGCACTTATGCCTCCCCTCTTGTTGATTACAACCTCCACATCTCCGGCCTGAATCTTCCAGACATCTGTATGATGCTTTCCAAATTTCCCCTCTGTAACAGTCGGGGCGGCCGACATCTGCGGAGAATAAGGCCGGTGGCCGGTCAGCTCTACCTCCTCACGCGCCTGCTCATGACCGGCAGGGATCATCTCATCCCCGTTTCTTACAATAGCGAATATATTGTAACTGTATTCGCCGCCATCATTAAGATTTACCTCCGCCACGGGGAGTTTCACGGTCACACTCTTTCCGGGCAGGGCATTCACCTTATCATAGGTTCCACGCTTCACAACCTCTCCATTTCGCAGAAGCTGCCAGTCAAACCTATAATTGGATAGATCGCGATGATTAAAATGATTCTCGATGGTGATTGTTCCGCTCTTTACATCGGGCACAAAACGGATATCCTGATACACCTTCTTCACTTCCGCAAGACCCGGATGAGGGGTGCGGTCGGGTTGCACGAGGCCATTTATACAGAAATTCTCATCATTATTACGGTCGCGGGCTCCAAAGTCACCTCCATAAGCCCAATACTCCCTGCCGTTCTCATCCTTGGTGAGGAAACCTTGATCCACCCAGTCCCAGATGAAACCACCCTGCATATGGGGACTCGAACGGATGATATCGAAGTATTCCTGGAAGTTACCGGTCGAGTTACCCATGGCATGAGCATATTCGCACATGATATAGGGTTTGGTCACCTCTTTCCGGGCAGCATACTCCTTCATATCCTTTATTGAAGGATACATCGGACACATGATGTCGGTGTTGTAGTCTTCATCGGCCTGCTCGAATTGCACCGGGCGAGTATTGTCGCGGCCCTTGATCCAGTCGTAAGCTGCCACGAAGTTCTGGCCGTTACCAGCCTCATTTCCAAGACTCCATATTATCACCGAAGGATGGTTCTTGTCGCGCTCCACAAGAGATTTCTCCCTGTCAAGCATCGAGGCGCGCCATTCAGGCCTGTAAGCCGGGTGAGGAACAGTGTCAAGATCGCGGTTGTGTCTCACGCCCATGCCATGAATCTCGATATTGGCCTCATCAACGATATACATACCATATTCGTCACAAAGATCATACATCATGGGTGACTGTGGATAGTGGCTGGTGCGGATGGCGTTTATATTATTCTGCTTCATCACCTGCAGATCCTTTATCATGGTGGCACGATCAACAGTATGGCCTGCTGTCGGATGATGCTCGTGGAGATCAACTCCATGAACCTCTATAGGAAGCCCATTGACAAGAAGCTGACCATTCTTTATCTCTACCGAGCGGAAACCGACCTTAGCTGAAGTCGACTCAATGACATCTCCGGCTTTATTCTTGAGTGTGATCACGAGTGAATAGAGATTCGGTGTCTCCGCACTCCATTTCTCAACATTTTTTAATTTAGCGTTGAATATATTGCGCTGACACGTGTTGCCGGGTAACTCCAATTTTTTCCCTTCGTGGAAAACCCTCTTACCCGATTTGTCATATAGTGAGACTTCGAGAGATCCGGGCACATCCCCTTTGTAATAGTTCCGGATATCCACATCGAGATCAAGCACACCATCCTTATACTTTCCGTCAAGACCGGCGCGCGCAAAGAAATCACTTATACGCTGCTCGGCTGTGCTGTATAAATACACATCCCTCTCCAAACCGGAAAGACGCCAGAAATCCTGATCCTCAAGATAGCTTCCGTCGGTCCAGCGGTAAACCTCACACGACACATCATTCTTGCCGGGTTTTACAAATGATGTTATGTCGAATTCTGCCGGATTCTTTGTACTCTGCACATAACCCACCTTCTTGCCATTGACCCAGACATACATTCCCGAGGTGCTTCCTCCGAAATGCAGGAAGATGCGTCGTCCGTCCCAGGAAGAGGGAAGATCAAACGAACGTTTATAACTCCCCACCGGATTGTCGTCATGAGAAGTATATGGAGGGTTGACAGGGAATCCTCCGAATCCTATGTTTACATAAATCGGCGTTCCAAATCCCTGAAGTTCCCAATTCCCGGGCACGTTGATATCGGCCCAAGCGGAGGTGTCGTAACCCTCCTGATAGAAATCTTTGGGACGTTCAGAAGGTTTGGCTGCATAATTGAATTTCCATTTACCGTTAAGGCTCATAACCCACGGTGAACTATGGGAATCTCCCTTGAGGGCGGATTGAGGATCCGGGAATGGATAAGAGGTAGCCCTCGGTTCGAGACGGCCTTCTGCGAAGACCGCAGGATTTTCCCAGTCTTCGGCGGCATTAGCCATCAGGCCGCAAACCGCAGCGAGTGCCGATAATGTTAACGAAATCAATTTCATGGCATATATTAGTTTTGTTATTTCCAATTCCGGATCCAGTTCAATTCCGGATCCATTTATACGATATTATAAATAGCCTGTGTCCATAAGTTAATTTTGGCTCAGCCCCCTAAGCTAAGTCAGAATGGACCAGATGCAAGGCACTGAAGATGAGACGCCCTATGATGACATACCCCCTTTAAGATTAGGAATCATAATTAAAGAGCCGGCCCTCCTTAATATTCAAGAGATAAGGTATCAGGCTCCGCCGTAGATGAGGAGGGGAGCGTCGGGTCAAAACTCTCTTCAAGTGAGACGGTATCTTCATCTACCAACTCCGTAAGCTCATCCTCTGTCATATCGGAAGATGGTGTCTCATCCTGATAGGTAAAAATAGGAACTTCTTCAATTTTATTCTCCTCGAACTTGCTTTTAGATGTAGGCTCCCCGCTCCCCCGCCAGTTCACGTTGATATCTCCGCTGTTGAGGGTAGTCACCGTCATGAGTATGCCCAGGATAAGGAACATCACGCTTACTCCTGCAAGTAGTTTATCGATAAGAAGCCAAACAGGCTTGGGCGTCCTGCCATCAGTTCCCTCTCCGTCTCCCGTTTTTGATATACGGCTCACCATCGCCGCAAAGCCGAATGCCGAGCCACAGAGCCACAGAGCCCCGAAGATTTCAAGACATAGAAAACCCACCTCCGGCCCGAGCAAACCGACAAGCCCTAAAAGCAGACCGGTTATGCCGGTTGTCGCAATTAGCCATGCAAGAACCGTGTATCCGGCTGCGCCTTTACTCTCCTTGCCGGAAAAATCTTTGATCCGCCTGAAAAAAGGAGTAATGAAATACTTCTCAAAGAAGCCTTCTTGTATAACTTCCTGTATCATAAACGCAAATTTAACAATATTCTATGGAAGCGCAAAATGATACAAAGAAAGGGTGTGTATCAAAATTCGAATTTTGATACACACCCTTAAGGTGCGATGAATGGGTCACTCACCTATTCTAACCAATCTTACGTATTTCTGATTCTCCTTACATGTGAGGCTGTGGCCTCCTCTACTGCCGGTATCAGGGAACGTGGGATTCGAAGATATCCATCCCCGGCAGTATCCGGACGACTCAGATAGCTGCATATTTCCGGATAGGCTGACGGCTCTGTCGATCCGGTGAATATCAGTTCCATTCTTTTGAATCCGGGAACGACAGCTACTGCCGGCCCTTTCCTTATAGATTTTCTTGCCGAGGAGGGACTGAAACGTAAATGATATTCCTCCGAATCCGGCGAGATAGCAGTATGGACACTCCTTTTCCAGTCGCTCATACGGAAACCGACAAGTCTAAGGAAATCAGCCGGCAGTGTCAGATGTCCGGTGCCGGGAGAATCCCATTCCACATCCTCTTCGAATTCCTCCCATTCATCTATATCCTCTCGGGGTGCCTGCAAGATAACCCTCTCTGCATTCTCCGGAAGCAACCTTATGATCAGAGTCCGAATCTCACTGTCGACAAGACCATATTCGATGCGCTCTGCCACCAAGGCTTCATTCTCATCAAGCCTGCACATCACCCCCGACACCAATGAATCTATTTCAACCTCCATAGTTCAGATCTGTTTTGGCGATTCGCTCACGCCCTTACGGAGCTAATCAATTTGATTTTACCCTTGCGAAACCAATGACTATGTTCAATAAGATGAATCACTGCGGGATTATCCGTGGTGAACGTTGCCGGTGTCACCCCGTAACCGGTGACTGTCCCTCCGGTGAAGTGTACCCTGACAGTACACCTCCCGGCCGGAATCAGCGCGTTCCATTCCATCATCCCGATCACTCCATATGTTTTGGTCATAAAATTTCAATTTTTAATCATCTCAAAATGCTACCTCACCGGCACACGGTTCCCAAACAAGCTTGTCGCTTCCATCATCGGCACTGACCCTCTTGACGGTCCAGAGCTGCCCCGATTTTGCTGCCGGTGACATCCCGGGGCAATCTGCCGTAAGGTAATAGATATCTCCCGCAATAGCGTCCTCCGGCACTTTATCTCCGCTCCAGAGTTTGAAGCTGAAAGTTCCATCCGTTGCTTTATCAGCATCGCCATCGATCCAGATGTGGCAACTTCCCTTCAAGGCGAGGGCATCCCATATGAGGATTCCGTTGCGTGTGGCCTCCTCACCCTCCACGCGGTCGCTGAAGCTATGTTCCGAGGAATAGACATAATGTACCAGCCTGTTCTCACCTATCAGTGCTCCCGAATTACTCCACCCGAGGCGGTCGAGCGTCGGCTCACGCTTTATCTCTATATCCCCGAAAACGGTATGGAAATTTGTCACGGTCCACCCCACCGAATTCACCTTGGTGCTGATCTGGATTTCGGGATGTTTCGAGTAATCTATACATTGAATTTGTTCCAGAAGATTCTTTCCTGCAAGAAGAAGTGCTGTTTTTGGCACATCCTCGCCGGTGAAAAACATCTTGGCAAGAGCGATTATATCCTCAACACTCCATCTCCCCTTATGCATGAGCTCCCGCTTGAACTGCCAGCGGAGACCCTCGGTGCAATAAACATACTGCAATCCCATGCGCGGCACATTCATCTTGAACTTTCCGGCTCTTCCGGCCCATAGCGTTCGGTTTCCCCTTACTTTGAAATTCGCAATGGCCTGCTCTGCAATTATAGCTTTGGAGAAAGGAATACGCTTACGCTGACTCTCAAAATAATCAGATACCACCTGATTCATACCACGCTTCTGGAGATATACCTTCATAGGCTGAGGAATGATCAGATCCGGGTCAACCTCTTTCTGCGTCTCATATAGAGAATTGGCAAGAATCACCAGTTTGGTTCCTGCAGGAAGTTTCGGAACTGTCGAGAACTCATCCTCCTGCTGATTCTTTCTGCCGTTGACAGCGCGTACCACAGGATTGTTTGTGGTAGGATCCTGCCCAACCACGAAAAGCATCAGTTCCTTGCCCGGAGTTCTCGAACTGCCGTCAGCTGTAAAGCCATCGATCCCCTTTACCAACAGGGTGCAGAAAGGGCGGGGAAGGTTCTGGTCTTGTGCCTGAAGCGGGAGGGTCACCTGCATCTGGGTTTGCTCCGGAACATCCGCGGCAAGAACAATCTCGCTTCGCGCCTCATCAATCATATAGTGCTCAACTTCCGGACTATTCACTTTCACCCTCTTGGCCTTGAGCATCAGATTCATCAGAGGAGTATCATCAGAATTGAACCGGAAAAGCTCCTCATCTATATCGCTCCCTACAAAATTTCCGGCTCCCACACCGCCACTTAACTCTGCAGCAGCTGATACCGTTGCCGCTTCCCCGGGCACATGAGCCGCAACCCCGGCAGCCCCCTTAGTCATCTCATCTTTCATAAATCAAAATCTTTTAAGTAATAAATATTTATTCCCCAATTATTAATTATCAATTATTAACTATTAACCTTTAACCATTAACCATTAACTATTAATTCCCTCCCGCTTCCCTGGCAAGATCGAAAATGGAATTTAACCGCGCTCCGCTATTCAGCGACCCTCCGCTTCCAAGATGTGGAATACCATCAGATGCCGGTTCCTGCATGAATCCCTCCTCAATTGCTGAATTTCTGCC
Source organism: uncultured Sangeribacter sp. (assembly GCA_964499025.1). Taxonomy (GTDB): domain Bacteria; phylum Bacteroidota; class Bacteroidia; order Bacteroidales; family Muribaculaceae; genus Lepagella. The sequence continues at coordinate 126,116 of CAZCJC010000001.1, read as the reverse complement.
ACGAAGTTCTGCCTCTGCCATCGTCCGCTCCATATCGCGATCATAACCAAGACCCTTGACAATGAGATCAAGCATCTCAACTGAAAGCTTACGCTCCTTCCAACCTTCTCCAATAATCCGGATCTGCTCAAGACCATCTTCCAATTCATTCTCCGACAATCCTCTTCCTTTGGCGTAAGCCTCGGCTGAATCCCTGAAAACGGATATTGGGGTCGCCTTCTCCGACTCTGTTGCCATCTCTTCCGATTCCGAAAGGATCTCATCTGTTTCCGGGCCTGACACATCTGTTTCCGGAACAGACTCCTGCATTTCCAAGCTTGACCCGTCCATCGCTGCAGGGGAATTAATAGTTTCTTCTCCGGCCTGCGCAGGCTCCTTGGAAAGTGTTTCATCTTCCTGCGCGGGCCCTGTGCTATCACCCTCTGTTTCATTAATGCCAGTCGGAGGAACGCTACCCGAATCTTCGGTTGCATTAACATCCGGTCTCCCCGGGAGCCCGACCTGCGAATCCCGGCCGGACTCCCCCATCTTTCTTCTTCTCTTGATAAGCATAGTTCTAATCTTTTAGTAATAATGATTAAGTAAGTTTTCAAAATTAGTTTATATTATCACCATAGTAAGTTTAACATTGAAGCTAATTTCTCAAACTTACTTAGCAGTTCAAATTAAAACTCTTCTATTTTTAATAATCGATTCTGCTCACATCCAATCAACTTGTTCCTTTTGGTGAGTTTCGTTGATGCAAAATTAGACTTGGAGAAAATCTAATAAGCATTATTTATTTACTTTGCTAATATTTATATTTGCATTTTATTAGCATTGTTATTATATTTGCCACAGAATTCCCAAGATGCCTTAAAAGTTTAATATACTTGAGCTATATATTCCCAATTTATTTTGAGAATATTTTCATTCATTTTGCATAGCAAGCCCGAGGCTTAAATCATGCGTAAAGCCAATTTTCCGGATCGAATCGGTTGCGTGAGGGCGATATGCCGGATCAAATAGGTTGCGTGAAGGCAGCGCGCTGCCCTTTCCTCAACCCTGAAATTTTCATTTATCACTATTATTTAAATTTTTATGAAGAAACAAGGATCTATCACTGAGTTTGGTCATCAGAGAGACCAAGAACTGCTGAATGCTTTCAAAAGTCAGCTACATCTGCTCGGCTCCATACCCCTGCAAGAGGTATTTCACCGCGCCGCCCTGCAGCCTTCCACCCGTTTTTGGGTAAGCGAGCGACGTGCGGCCGCCGTCATATCCCGGATGCTGAAAGGAGATAAAATTCTCTCGATGAATCCGAAAAAACGAGAGATGTTCTACGAACTTTTCAGACGTGTAAAACGAGTCCGCGAAGACTATCCGGGAATCACTCTCACTGAGGCTGCCTATCGTGCCGTCAATTCCCCGGCGCCCGAGTTTTATCTCACCCCGAAATCAGCAAGAGTAATGATTTATCGTTTGAGGGCATGAACATGGACGAGAAAGCAATTTTAACAGAAAATGACCGAAGGCTCCGAGAAAACGGGGCACATTTCGATCCCATTTCGGGTGAAAACTCAGTCGGGCCGAGGTTCAGCCGAAAACACCCTGCGACGATGAAGGCCATTCACATCCCTGAGACAATGAAGGATGAGAAACTCACCCGCGATAATTTCGAGGAGATCAGGTGCCGACACGATTTCCCCTACTGGGCCGCCAAATACGTGAGGATAAAAAGGAAGGGAGGGGGCGAAGATGTCCCCTTCATCCTTAACCGTCCGCAGCGTAAATTCATCGAAACTCTCGAAATAATTCGCACCGGCAACCGCCCAATCCGGCTGATATTGCTTAAGGCCAGGCAATGGGGCGGATCCACATGTTCGCAACTGTACATGGCTTGGCTGCAGCTCGTGCATCTGCGGGGACTAAATTCACTCATAATTGCTCATCAAGGGGTGGCCTCCGATGAGATAAAGGACATGTTCGACCGCATGATAAAGGCATATCCTCAGGAAATGCTGGGAGATAGCGGGAAGAAAATGGAGAATGTGGGGCGCGCAAGGGCAATTTTCCGGGTACCCGACCGCAATTGCAAGATAAAGATTGGCACTGCCGAACGTCCGGATTCCTGTCGCGGAGGAGATTATAATCTTGTACACTGTTCCGAGGTTGGAATATGGCGCAAGACAGATGGGAAATCACCTGAAGATATTCTGCGCTCGGCATGTTCGGGGGTACTTTTCACCCCTATGACCATGATTGTATATGAATCCACGGCCAACGGCACCGGAAATTTTTTCCACCGTGAATATGAGGCCGCGAAAAGGGGTATTTCCCAGTTCGAACCCCTTTTCATATCCTGGTTCGATATCGACCAGTACTCCCTGCCATTTGATTCAGAGGAGGAGAGGGAGAGATTCGCCTATCAATTATATCTAAACAGGAACAATGACGTGGCTGACAACGGCCGATGTCAACCGGGAGCTTATCTTTGGTGGCTTTGGGAAAAAGGGGCCACACTTGAAGCCATCCACTGGTATGTGGCCGAAAGGTCGAAATATTCCGAACATGGGCTGATGGCTGCCGAATATCCGAGTGATGATGTCGAAGCGTTTGTCCATTCAGGGGCGCGGGTATTCGACAAATATAAGGTGGAAGCATTGAGGGAGGGATGTAAAGAGCCGGATTATTGCGGTGAAATCGATGAAAATGGATTCATCCGGCTCCCTTCGGGTGGTTGGAAAATATGGAAGATGCCTGAGAATCCTGAGGGGATGGAGAGCCGCTATGTGGCGGTGGTTGACGTTGGTGGCCGGTCGGCAAAAGCCGACTGGAGTGTCATCGTAATTATCGACCGGATGCCACTCGCTTTCGGGAACCTTCCCGAGGTGGTGGCTCAGTGGAGGGGACATACCGATTTCGACCTTCTCACACAAAGGGCTGCCAACGCCGCCCGATTCTATGACGAGGCATTACTCGTGATCGAGAGCAACACCCTTGAAACTCATGACCGCGACCGTGACACCGATGGCAACCAGTCACATTTCATCCTCAACCGCCTGCGCGACTCATACCCCAATCTATATGCACGGGCTCAAAGCGAAGAGGCCGTGATACGGGGAATCCCGGCACGTTACGGCTTTCATACCAACATATCCACCAAACCCATGATAATTGCCACCTTGGTCAAAGTTATAAGGGAGGGGATGTATGTGGAGCGGGATCAGAATTGCCTTGATGAATACTTATCCTACGAACGGCGACAGAACGGGTCATACGGAGCGATTGCAGGATGCCATGACGACCTTCTGATGACACGGGCTATTGGCCTACACATCATCTATCATGAACTCGATATCCCCTCCAGACCGATCCCCACGCTCAATACCCATTCTCCCTCCGCCTATTATCCACGCCGCCGGAACTGTCCGGACTCACTCGCCGGCTGGTAGGCCGGTGTGTTCCGGTTTTCTGGTTTCCTCGGCTATGATTAGGATAGCTATGATAGCTAAAAGAGCTATGGTAGCTATAGTAGCTATGATAGCCGCCTAAAACAGAAAACCGGAATATTCCGTTATATAAATATGGAAAATATATTAGCAGGTAAAAAAGCAGCACTCATTGATATGGATGGCGTGCTTTACGACTCCATGAAATATCATACCATCGCATGGCAAAGGATGATGAGTGAATTGGGAATAAACTGCAGCCGGGATGAATTTTATCTTTATGAGGGAATGACCGGGCCGGCAACAATCGACTATCTGTTCCGCCGTGAGTTCGGTCATGGATGCTCACCCGAAAAAGCTAAGGAGCTGTACGCTCTGAAAACAAAATATTTCAAGGAGATCGGCTGGAACGAACCTATGCCCGGAGCCGACCGTATGTTAAAAGCGCTTGAGAAAGCAGGCCTACGCCGTGTCCTTGTCACCGGATCTTCTCAGGCATCTCTGCTCGAAAATATCAACAAGGACTATCCCGGAGCATTCATGCCCGGTGACAGAGTGACTGCCCTCGATGTAGAAAAGGGGAAACCGGATCCCGAGCCATACCTCAAAGGGTTAGAGATTGCCGGCGTTTCGCCTGAGGAAGCTATCGTTATCGAAAACGCGCCACTCGGTGTCAGAGCAGGGAAGGGAGCCGGCATATTTACTGCAGCGGTCACCACGGGGCCGATAGCGCGTACAGAATTTGAGAAAGAGAATGCGGATATAATATTCCCTTCCATGCCCGAATTTGCCGACTACCTCGAATCCATCACCAAATAATCACCAAGTGATGCGGCGCAAGCCGAATAAAATAAATTCCCCGAAAATGCCTTCTCCTATCTTAACCACAGATAACCCCACCGCTCTTCTGGAGTCGCTCCTTTCCCACGATTCTTCATCCTCCCTGTTTCTCCTGACAGATTCAAACGTGGAGAGAGTTTGCCTCCCTCTTTTTCAATCCAACATTGAGAAAAGGGATATTAAAGTGATTGTTACGGAAGCCGGCGAGAGCAATAAAGATCTTCATCATCTTTCGGAAATATGGCGGAAACTTTCGGATATGGGTGCCACCCGCAACTCTCTACTCATCAACCTCGGAGGAGGGGTGGTTACCGATATGGGAGGATTCGCAGCCGCAACTTTCAAGAGAGGTATTCGATATATTAATATCCCTACAACAATCTTAGGAGCTGTCGACGCGGCAGCCGGCGGAAAGACAGCTATCGATTTCAACGGATTAAAAAATGAGATAGGAGCGTTCCACAAACCGCAGAGTATTATTCTCGCCCCCATATTATTCCGCACTCTCCCCGAAAAGGAAAAACTTTCCGGATTCGCGGAGATGGTAAAAATGGCTATGATCTCATCGCCGGAAACTTATCGCAAGATGTTACGGGGAGAGATCTCTCCATTTGATCCTCATACCCTCACCCATCCCCTTCAGACCGGGATAGAGGAGAAAATACGCATCACGGATACCGACCCAACTGAGAAGGGCCTGAGGAAGATACTGAATTTCGGTCACACTGCAGGACACGCATTCGAATCGCTCATGCTGGAGAAAGGGAAACCGGTTACGCACGGCCAAGCGGTGGCACACGGTATTCTGGTAGCCCTCGTCCTCAGTCACTCCATACTTGGGCTGCCATCTCAAGAAATTTATATCTACGCTAACGAAATTCTCAAACACTACTTTCCCCTCCTCCCAATCTCTTGCAAAGATACCGACAGACTGATTGAAATAATGAGACATGACAAAAAGAATCCCACCAATGCAGAAATAAGTTTCACCCTCCTTTCTGAAATTGGCAAACCACATTACGACCTCTATATCTCCCCTTCGCTGGTTCAGTCATCTCTCGACATCTATCTTGACCTCCTCTCCCAATAATAGCTCAACTCCTCTAATACTCAACTCCTCACCGGCATGGGAAGCTAAGTTTCAAAAAATTTAAGATCAGAATTATAATTAAAATATTAACATATTTTAATATTTAAAGCCGGTTAAAGTCACCTTTTTTTTTTAACTTTGTGATTTAAAATACCTTTTATATCACCGAAATGAGGAGTGTGACAATTGCCTCTTTTTTACTTCTTTACCTGGCTTTCGCCAATGCCGGGCGCAGTGCTGTGCAATCTTTTTCTCAAAACTACGCTTCCGAAAATCCAACTGAACAGCAAAATCCCCTCGCAAACCTATTTGACGGGATTGTCGATAATGTCCTCCCCAAAGAGAAAGTATATCTCCATTTCGACAACACCTGTTATTACCATGAAGACACAATATGGTTCACCGCATACCTCGTCAATGCAGATGGGAATATGCAAGATTCACTTAGTAACACTCTGTATGTCGATCTCCTCAATCCCGGCGGGGAAATAATATCTACAAGAATACTAAAACTCAGGAACGGACGCGCCCACGGAAGTTTTAAATTAAACCCAATCCTATTCTATTCCGGTTATTACGAAATTCGGGCTTATACTAAATACATGATGAATTTCGGAGCGGAGATTGCATTCTCCAGAGTGATTCCAGTTTTCGACCGACCCGTGAAGGAAGGCGACTATCAGAAAAAGGAGATGCGGACATATGGAACAGGGAAATATAAATATATACGCAAGCAACCGATTGGCGGTAAGAATTTCAATCTAAAGTTTTACCCCGAGGGTGGTTCCATGATTAAAGGAATTCCAACAAGAGTGGCTTTTGAGGCTACCGATAAAACCGGATATCCGATTGAGATAAGCGGAGTTATCAAAACAGACCAAAACGACAGTATAACTACATTCAAGACCCTTCATGAGGGGAAGGGGGTATTTACCCTCATTCCGGGTGACAGACCTTTCTGGGCAGAAGTTACACACAACGGTAAGGTCAAAAAATTTGAACTGCCTCAAATTTCTGAGGAAGGGTACGGACTCTCTGTTGACAATCTTGCCAATCCCGACAGTATTATAGTCAATATAGCCCGCAAGGGAACCCCCAACCGAATTGATACAATCGGAATCATCCTGACAACCGGAGGCGTGATGAAGGCTTACTCTGCAGCTGTGTCTGCTTTTAGAAAACCATTGAGACTCTCATTCGATAGAAACACCCTGTCACCGGGCGTTTCCGAAGTGACTCTGATCGATTCACGGGGTAAGAAGATAAGCGACAGAATGATCTTCAATATGCCCGACTCATCTTTTTTTCTGAACATGGCCTACCGCTTTGATAAGGAGACTTATAAGCCCTATGAAGCAATCAATGTGTCGATGAAGATTACCGATGCCGAGAACAACCCTCTTTCTATTCCTTTTTCCCTCTCGGTGAGAGATGGCAGCGATGAGATAGATTGGCGCAGAAATATATATTCTGACCTGCTCCTTATGTCTGATATCAGGGGCTATATAGCCGATCCAACCTATTACTTCGAGGTAAATGAGCCCTCGCGCATAAAAAATCTCGATTTGCTTATGATGGTGCAGGGATGGAGGAAATATCCTTGGAACTCAGTTACTGATACGCAACCGAAAAATGTGTATTTCAAACCCGAAACCGAAGGGATTGAATTTTCGGGCACGGTAAAAGGATTCACCAACAAGCCGAAACCGGATACTGATGTCACAGCATTTATAATCCGAGGAAACAAGAATGATAATATTCTCCCGGCAATGGATATGGTAAAAACTGATTCCCTTGGCAAATTTTCATTCACTGTAGATTTTACTGATAGATTGCCATTGATTCTGACAGCCTCAAAAAAGAGAAAACCGATTGACTGCTTATTTACTCTCGACAAAAGTTTTATCCCGGAGCCACGCCGATACAACCGATGGGAGATGATGGCACAAGTATCGCAGGAACCGGATGCTGCCAAAGATTCCAATTCTCTACGCGAAGATGAGACAAAAGATACTCCACTCGAAGAGGAGGAGGCTTTTAAGAGGCAGGCCAATGAGAAGGATAAATCAGTCTGGCTCAAAGAGGTGGAGGTAAAGACTCAGAGAAGCTGGGAAGACAATGCCAGAGAGGAAAGCCGGAGGAAATCTATTGCCATATATGACGTTGAAGATGAGACAAACGCCCTGCGTGATAATGGCAAGTTCATTGATCTCGAAGGGGATATTCATAAATTCCTCATGAAAATGAACCCCGAGTTCAGTCTCTGTGACAACCACGGATATGATCAACTTAGTTATAAAGGCAAAATACCCCTTATTATAGTTGACTATCAACGGATGAAAGGTGGTACCCCTGATGACTATTTCGAATACAAGAGCGTTAGCTTGCAATCGATAAAATCAATCACGATAAGTGAGGATGTAAGCCTTAAGGCAAAATATTGCTGGAATTATATCAATGCCTTTGAAGCTGACGATATTTATAGCTGCGTGGTATTGATCGAGACTTTCCCGGATAAAATTATTGTTGAGGGAGGCAAGGGCGTCCACAAGACAAAGATCCAGGGCTACTCCTCTCCGCAGGAATTCTATTCTCCGGATTACTCCCTGATGCAGCCCGAGCCCGATTATAGGCGAACGATCTACTGGAATCCGGAGATCATAACAGATAATAATGGAGAAGCGACTATCTCTTTTTATAACAACGGGAGATGCCGCCGTCCGAAAGTTGACATGCAAACTGTAACACCCTCAGGGGCTATGGGAGCCTCGCACTGATATGAAAAGATTTATTTCCATATTCCTTCTGGCAATCACCCTTGCTTATTCACTGCAAGGGCGCGATTTTGTGCATATACTCACCAGCAAGGGAATATACGAAACAAGTGAGGACCTATGGTTCAAATGCCTTGTAGTCAACGACAGCACAATGCGCATCTCAGATCAGTCGCACACTGCTTACGTGGAGATGGTGGATCCCGCTGACAGTGTGGTCTGGAAAGAGAAGTACAGGATACAAAACGGCATGTGCGACGGGCATATATTTGTAGGTCATAACTGGAAACCGGGCGAATATCGTCTGTTTGTCCACACAAGAGGATCTCTTGGCAGCGGCGACACCGTCACCTACCCTAAACGGCTGCTGGTAGTCAACGAACTCCCGCAAGTGCCTGATTACCTGAAGCAGGCTAAGGAAAGTATCGGATACGTCGATTCCCCTGACAGTATGCCGGAACCGGAGATGCATGTTACCCTCACACTCGACAGCACCGAATACCATACAAAAAGTAAAATAAAGGCAACCGTCAGCGTCAAGGATAGAGATGGGAAACCGGTTAAGACTGTCATAGCCCTATCCCTGGCAGATGCCCTCTATTCATATCCTCCCGCAGAGCTCAATATTCAATCTCAAATTTATGGGATTGTGTGTGATAGCCTGAGAAAGCTCGGCGACCTCACCCCCTTCCTCTCGGATGGCGCTGCATCCGGACACTTGAGATCGAGAATAAAAAAGAATCCTCCGCCCACCGATGGGCTGGCGATAAATATTTTCGATGAAAAGGCCGGCAAGGGGAATATTAATATAATCTCAACCGGTAAAGAGGGATATTTCGAGGTATCTCCCGAGATCGGATCCTCTCTTGGCAAATCTATCTTATTAAAACCTCTCGCGGTTGAGGAACTGAAACCGCGTCTTGAGATCTCCAACCCATTCAGCGATATCGAGAAAATACGTAAAAATGCGAAGGAAAAATATTATCCGTCAATCCGAAGAAAGTCTGAAACCTTATCAGAGGATTCAGCGGATTATTCAGGAAGACATACCGTGACGCTCGATGAACTGGTGGTCAAAGGCAACAACCACCGCTATGCCAAGCGCAGTAAGGTAATGCAATATCTCGACAGCCTGGCAATCAGCGCGGGCACAGAGTGGGTATGCTGCGGGCAGATCATAAATGGGAAATATTACGGAGGATTTCTTAATGATTACATTGCAGGTTATAACCACCATCCACCGGATAATCCTTACGGAGACAACTACCAGCTGGCCCCGAGAAACATAAGCCTGCCGGAAAAAGGTAAACTTTACAAGATGATCAGAATGAGATGGGACGATCGCATGGGCTGCTACACCTACGACCATGAGATGTTTATGATTTATCCGGGTCCGAAGACCTCCGATGATGGTCTGCTGGAGAAAAACGGCATATGGCGAGCCTTCGGATACTACCCCAAACGGCGGTTCAATCTCCCATCTGAATATGATTTCGCAATGGGCACAGCCGACAACCGAAACACTCTTCTATGGCTTCCGCGTGCCCAGACTGATGAAAACGGAGAATTCTCGATCGAGATACCGACCTCCGATATCCGGTCGCTTTTCAAATTCAACTGCACCGTCATAACCCCCGATGCAAGAGACATAACCCAAACAGAGCAATACCTGAGAATAAAATAGCCAACGACCCGGACGAGCCGTTATCCCGGCGCGACAAGAGGGCGCATTAGAATGGTTCGGATGGTAGGCGGCTTGGTTTGAGGCTGAGGGGAGCATACTAAGGTATGTGACCGAAGCAGAAAACTGAGCCAACGACCCAGACGAGCCGTTATAATGTGACCTCCATAAAAATTTTTTGGAAAACCTTGAACCATCTTTCCCAACCGGGTGTTATAACATCGAAAGAAGAGATTTTTATACTGCTATAAGCGTTCTGAAAAAGTTGTTATTGTTGTTTTAATTGAAGAAACAGGGTCGACGGGAGTCGACCTTTTTCTATTTTTATTATCTTTGTAAAAATTTCCATCTTAAAGGTTGCGTGCCGGCATCGTGCTGCCCATGCCCGTCAACCAATAATCAATACCTAACCGCCCCGCCAATGGCCCGCGACCTCATCAGCCGATATGTATGGATTGTCGATACCCTCAACAGGTATGGGCACCTCACGCGTGATGAACTTAACGATCTCTGGCTCCGCTCTCCCATGAGCGACGGGAATCCGATTCCTCAACGAACATTCTATCACTACCGACGTGCAATTGAGGAAAACTTCCATATCGACATCCTCTGCAACAGGAAAGGGGAATACTATATCGACCCCGGAGAGAATTCAGGCAACAGGGTATTGACAAACTGGCTCCTTGATTCCTATGCCGTGAATTCGGCAATGAAGGATGCTCACGCTCCAACCGACAGGATACTCGTGGAGGATGTGCCCTCGGCCCGCGAATTTCTCCCTATCGTTATGGATGCTATCGGACGGGAGGAGATGATAAACTTCACATACGCCGGATTCAACCGTTCGCGCCCGGAGACCGACATCATATTTCACCCCTATTTCGTGAAAAGATACAAACAACGGTGGTATATGGTCGGCCTGCGCGACAAGACCGGCGACATCCGAACATACGCCCTCGACCGCGTGAGGGATCTGAAAATGGTAAACCGCCGTTTCCGTATGCCTGAAAGTATCGATCCTGCAACATTCTTCGACAATACTATCGGGATAACACTATCCAAAGCGCCGGCACGTATCGTAAAGATCAAGGCCACACCCCATCAGGCTAAATATTTCCGGGCTCTCCCTTTCCACCACACACAACAGGAGGAGATACATGATAAATACTCCATCTTCACATATAAACTAAAACTTAACTACGAACTGGTGCATGAACTCCTGAGCTACGGCGCAGCCGTAAAAGTGCTCGCCCCGCGTGAGCTCCAGATCATGATCTCTGACGAACTCCGCCAGACCATAGACCAGTACTCCTCAGATTTATTTTAATGCCCGGAATCCCCTGCCTATGACCAATCCGATAATCACCGACCATATCATCAGCTCCGGCGCAACACTTAGAGAAGCGCTTGATGCTATAAATAACCTTTCCGGCCGACCACTCATACTTTTCTCTGTAGACCGGAACGAGAAACTTGCCGGTTCAATCACCGACGGAGATATCAGGAGAGCCCTCTTGCGTGGTGAGAATCTCGACTCTCCTGTGGAAAATGCAATGAACCGTAATTGCCTGCGTATCGAAAACGGCGGGGACGAGACGCGTAAAGTGGCGGAAGGGAAGAGACGCAAACTACGCCTGATTCCCGTCACTTCCGACGGCAAGATTTCTGAAATCCTCGATCTTGATTCGATTCGGGCAATCTTGCCCCTGGATGCTGTCATGATGGCAGGTGGAAAAGGGGAAAGGCTACGCCCCCTGACTCTCGAAACGCCAAAACCTCTTCTGAAAGTTGGTGGCAAACCTATCATCGACCGTAATATCGAACGTCTTGAGGAATATGGACTCAGAAAGATTTTTGTAACGGTAAATTACCTGCATGAAAAGATCGAAGAGCACTTTGAGGCACGTAACAACGCTACCCCCTCGCCGCGCGCAAGAGTGGAATGCGTATTGGAACCCACACGTCTCGGAACTCTCGGCAGTCTCTCTCTGATTGAAGGATTGACCGAGGAGAACCTTCTTATCATGAATTCCGATCTGCTCACAACAATCGACTTCAAGAAGATGCTCGATCATCACATCTCCACCGGAGCTGCACTTACTGTGGGAGCAGTGCCTTATACAGTGTCAATTCCATACGCCATCATGCGTACGGAGGGAAATCACGTCAGGGGTCTGGAGGAGAAACCGACTTTCAACTATTTCGCCAATGGAGGCGTTTATATAATGCGGAGCAAGCTATTGGAGAGAATCCCGAAAGGTGAATATCTCGACGCACCCGACTTTATCGAGCGATTGATATCTGAAGGGGAAAAAGTGGAGATGTTCCCTATCGACGGAGGATGGATCGACATAGGAAATCCCGATGACTTCCGGACAGCCAATGAGATCCTGTCTTACTCGGAATAGTTAATAGTTTATGGTTAATGGTTAATGGTTAATAGTGACTGAGGCAGATTATAAGACTTATAAGACTTATAAGATTTATAAGATTTATAAGACTTATAAAATTTATAAGATATATAATCTCCGAATAATCTCCTAATGCCCGATACCTAAAGCCTATCCCCTAAAGCCTAAAACCTATCCCCTAAAGCCTAACGCCTAAAAAAAGCCTACAAAAAATGTCTGATTCAAATTTCATAGATTACGTCAAGATTCTTTGCCGATCAGGTAAAGGAGGAGCCGGAAGCCGGCATTTTCATCGTGCAAAATATATTCCAAAGGGTGGGCCTGACGGAGGCGACGGAGGGCGTGGCGGACATATAATCCTTAAGGGAAACCGCCACATGTGGACACTGCTACCCTTGAGATACCGCAGGCATGTTTTCGCCACCAACGGACAAAGCGGCGGAGAGAACCGTTCCACTGGCAAGGATGGTGAGGATCAGATTATTGAAGTGCCCGTCGGCACTGCCGTTTTTGATGCCGAGACTGGAGACTTCCTCTGCGAAGTGACCGAAGATGAAGAGGAAATAAAACTTCTTCGCGGAGGTAAAGGGGGACTCGGCAACTGGCATTTTGCTACTTCCACAAACCGCGCTCCACGTTACGCACAACCGGGACAACCTGCAATTGAGAAAGCCGTAGTGCTTGAACTCAAACTGCTCGGCGATGTAGGTCTTGTCGGATTCCCCAATGCCGGAAAATCCACTTTGCTGTCAGCTATCTCCGCAGCAAAACCCAAGATTGCCGACTATCCTTTCACCACTATGGAACCAAGTCTTGGAATTGTGGAATACCGTGGCGATAAATCCTTTGTGATGGCTGATATTCCGGGCATCATCGAAGGGGCAAGCGAAGGGAAAGGGCTCGGACTCAGATTCCTGCGCCATATTGAGCGTAATGCCGTGCTCCTCTTTATGGTGCCGGCCGATTCCGACGACATAAAGAAAGATTATGAGATCCTCCTCAATGAAGTGAGACAATTCAACCCCGAACTCGCCGACAAAAGCCGCGTGCTTGCCATCTCTAAAAGTGACATGCTCGATGATGAGCTGCGCGAAGAGTTGGCCAAGGAACTTCCCGAGGGTGTGCCTGCTGTCTTTATTTCCGCAGTAACGGGGCAGGGAATCACCGAACTCAAAGACCTCCTATGGCGTGAGATAAATTCCGAAGATAATAAAAACAACTTCACAATAACTCACCGCAAACTTGATGTGCGGCATCGTGTGGAGGAGGAAGACAATTTCATCTTCGAGCAGGAGGAACCCGACGAGGATGATTTCAGCAATATGACAGATGAGGACTGGAACGATGAGTTCTGGGAGGAGGAATCATCAGTCAACGATACCGACAGATGATGGAGCTGCTCAGAATCGACCTTCGAAAAATAGTGAAAACCCGGCTGTCGGGTTGGAAAGGAAAACTCATTCCGGGATTCCTCTTCTCCCCTATTGAGAAACTCATCCATCAGGATGAACTCAACCAAATGCTTGAAACCACTTACCCTGCCGAGGGAAGCGCCTTCGCGGATGCCATTTACGATTTCCTTGACCTTGATATAAGCGAGGAAGGCCTCGACCGGCTCCCGGCCGGCAAGAGATACATCTTCGCATCAAATCATCCCTTGGGGGGGCTCGACGGCATCGGACTCATAAAGATTCTGGGGAATTGGTACGGTGATGACAACATACGCGTGTTGGTTAACGATATGCTAATGAATGTCGAGCCGTTGCGCAAAGTCTTTCTTCCTATCAACAAATATGGCTCTCAGGGACGTTCAGCAGCCAAAGCTATTAATGAGGCCTATGCCTCCTCGCGCCAGATTGTAATGTTTCCGGCAGGACTTGTTTCCCGCCTTCATCCTGACGGGGAAATCAAGGACCTCGAATGGCAAAAGTCATTTGTTGCCAAAGCCGTGGAATATGATCGTGAGATTGTGCCTGTGTGGTTTGAAGGCCTCAACAGGGCACGTTTCTATAAATTTGCACGTCTGCGCCGTAAACTGAATATCGGAATAAATCTTGAGCAGGCCCTCCTTCCTGGAGAAGTCTGTGCATCCAGGGGGAAGAAATTCCGTATCCTTTTCGGCTCTCCGGTTAACCCCGCTCAACTCAAAGAACGGGGCATGTCTATCTCTGAGATTACAGCCCATATCCGCGCACTTTCCGACTCACTGCCCGAAACCTCCCGAATCATTAATAATAAGTGACCCCCGCAAAATGCCCAAGTTGTAGATAATGTTATCTGTGGAATGAAATTCATCATAGCATTTGATTCCTTTAAAGAGTGTATAGGGTCGATAGAGGCAGGGATAATAGCTGAAAGGGCTGTTAAGAATATTTTTCCGGATGCCGAGATAGAAGTTTTTGCCGCTGCTGACGGAGGAGAAGGAACCGCGGAAATCTCTGCATCCTATTGCAACGCAGCCAGGAGGATTATAGTCACTCACGATGCCTTGTTTGATTCCATTGAGGCGGATTATTACTTCAATGAGTCAACAAAGGAAGCTTTCATTGACTTCGCTTCAGCCTCCGGATTGGCTCTCATCGCCCCATCGAAGAGAGATCCATTTGCAGCGTCATCCTATGGCACGGGGGAGATCATTCGCCATGCGATAGCTGCCGGAGCAAAGAAAATAACGGTGTGTTTCGGAGGCTCTGCAACGAACGATGGAGGGATAGGGTTTCTCCAGGCATTGGGTGCTCGGTTTTATGATAAAAAAGGAATTTTACTTACCCCTCCGGTTTCGGCAGCACTTATTCCTGAGATTTCCAAAATAAATGTTTCCTCAGTAAAGGAACTCTGTGAGGACATTAAGTTCACAGGCCTTTACGACTCTATTGTGCCGTTCTGCGGCACCGGTGGTGCATCCCTGGTTTTTGCTCCTCAAAAGGGTGCTTCCCATGAGGATGCACACAGATTGGATGAAATGCTGGCTCATCTCAAGAGCCTTTATAGCGCTGCTACGGGGAAAGAGTGCGATTTATTCCCCGGGAGCGGGGCGGCAGGAGGGGCAGCGGGAGCATTGGGATGGGTTCTTGGAGCTGAGATGATTTCCGGGAGCAAAGAGATGATCCAAAGAATGGATCTCAAATCTGCCGACCCAAGAGAAACCATAATAATAACCGGTGAGGGAAAATCCGATTTTCAAACTCTCACCGGCAAATTGCCGGGTGAAATACTCTGCACGGTAAAAGCCCGGGACCTCCCCGTTTATCTGTTCTCGGGGAGGATAGAGGATGCTTCAATGTTGCTTAAGGCTGGATTTCAGGGAGTTTTTGCAATCACTCCCAAAGAGCAACCATTACATGAAGCGTTATTGAAAAAGTCAGCAGAAAGGAATCTTTATCAGGCTGTAGTAGCTTTCTGTAAGAATTTAAAATCTAATTCCCTTCTTGTTAAGTAGCTCACAAAAATTAATGTAAATAAAATAAGATAAATGAATGCTAAAACTGGTTCTTTTGAATTAATATTGGCCTCGTCTTCAGTCACATAGCCCGCTATGCTCCTTCAGCCGAAACCAATATTAATTCAAAATTACGGCGTTTTATCTAAGTAGTTGGTAAAAATTAATGAACAAATAAAACGAAGTTATTTTTGAGCAGGTTTTGCTGCGGAAAGAAGGAGCATACTTTCGTATGCGACTGAATGACAAGGCAAAAGATGCCATAAAGAACCAGTTTTATTGTTCAAGATTATAAACTAACATATATCGATTAATTTTAACCAGCTACTTATTCATTAATTTCTGCGAGCTACTTAAAAAAACAATCCGACCTAATTATTCAATTTTATTTCTTAACTTTAAGGAATATTTTCATAAACCCTCACAACTTAACACATGAAACTTCGGGCTATATTGCCGGCTTCCTTGGCCGCAATCTCAATATTCTCGGCATCAGCAGTGTCTTACAACCGCAATGACCGCGCCCTCTGGGGATCGATCTGCGGAACATCAAACGCTACTACCAAGAATTATACAAGCACCCTCAACAAAATGCTCCTCTCATGGCGCATGCTCCCGGGTGACAATTCGACCACTACCTTCGACCTTTACCGCACAATTGGTAACGGACAGGAAACCAAACTTAACAAAACCCCTATCGCGGCCACCAATTACCAGGATCTCTCGCTCAGCGGCACAGGAGATGCAAAATATCGCCTCACATATGCCGGTGAAGATGAGACAATCGGCGAATATGTTATTCCGGAGGCTCAGTGGAAAGGAAAGCTCCCGTACATATCAATTCCTCTCAAAACCACCGAAACCGTATGTGACATAGTAGGAATGGAATACCAGTCTAACGATGTCAGTGTCGGAGACCTTGACGGTGACGGCAAAATGGAAATTATCGTGAAGCGTCTCCTGGCTCACGACGGCAACGATGGCACCGGAAGCGGCGAGTCTCCGCTCGAAGTGCGCCACACCGTGCTCTACGAAGCTTACCGACTTGACGGCACTTTCATGTGGCGCGTTTGCTCCGGACCTAACATAATTCTCGGTAACAGTTCCTCTTTCGCCGTAGCCGACTTCGACGGAGACGGGAAAGCCGAGATGGCAATCAAGACCGGTGAGGGAACAATCTTCGGCGATGGGCTGGAAATTCCAGATACTGATGGTGATGGCGTTACGGATTATCGCACAAAAGGAGCGAACTATATCGGCAAAGGTCCCGAGTTCTTCTCAATCATTGATGGAGAGACGGGTCGCGAGCTGGCCCGCGAAAACTTTATAGCCCGTGGAAAGAGCGAAGACTGGGGTGACAACTACTTCAAGCGCGCACATAGTCTACGCGTCGGCGTGGGCTGTTTCGATGGGAAACTTCCTTCCGTGATATTAGGGCGCGGAGTGTACGACCGCTCGGTAATCGAAGCTTGGGACTGGCGAGACGGGAAACTGACCCGCCGTTGGAATTTCGATACGGCTCACAAGCTCACAGGAAAAGATGGCAAATCCTACAGCAAATATGCGGCTCAGGGAAACCACTCCCTGAGTGTAGGAGACGTGGATGGCGACGGATTCGACGAGATTGTCTACGGAGCTATGACCGTGGATCATGACGGAATCGGCCTTTACACCACAGGGCTCGGTCATGGGGATGCACTGCATCTCGGAAAGTTTGATCCTTCACGCGAAGGATTACAGGTTTTCTCATGCTTCGAGACCGGAAAAACCGAGGTCGCACTCCGTGATGCTGCCGACGGAACTATCCTGTATTCTCATCTCGGCACAACCGACAACGACATGGGGCGTGCGCTTGTAGCGGACATCGACCCGTCAAGTCCCGGCTGCGAGATCTGGTGGTATCGCAGCAAAGTGCATTCTATCAACGGAGACGAACTGGGCGACTATCCCGGCTCTACAAATATGGCAATCTGGTTCGACGGTGGTCTCAACCGCCAGGTGCTTACAGGCGACAAACTTGACAATTATAAAAACGGACGCGTATTCACCCTATACCGTTTCGATATGTCATATATCAATGGCACTAAGGAGAATCCCTCTTTCTTCGGCGACATACTCGGCGATTGGCGCGAGGAACTTATCTACCCGGATGCCACAAAAGTTAAGGATCTCAAGATATTCTCCACCTGGATTCCCACGACTCACCGTTTCCCATGGCTGATGACCAATCACATATATGAGATGAGCGCACTCAATGAAAACATTGGTTACAACCAGCCAACCCAGCTCGGATACTATCTCGGAAGTGACCTCAAAAACGATGAGGAGGGATGGGTAAATGGCGGATACATAGAGAAATCTGCAATCGAGGAGATTATATCTGACACCACCGGAAAACAGGGCGACGGATATCTGTATAATCTCGCCGGCCAAAGAGTCGTGAATCCTGTTCCGGGTATATATATCCGTAACGGAAAGAAAATCATAATCAGAAACTGAAGGGGATTCTCACAATCCTTTTAAGCGGCAAGATTTCAAAATCGCGATATTTTTATCCCTCGGGGGTAAAAATATCGCGATTTTATAGTAACTTTGCACCTTGGAAAGTTGCGCATGGCGCGTAATGAATCATAACCAAATGGTAAGTAGCTGTTCATATCAAACACATACAATATGCGCAGTTATTTTTGAGAGTTTTCATTCTCAAAGAAATAGCATAGCGGCCTATGCTCCTGATGAGGGGATGGAAAATCACAAAACAGCATAAGTAGATTGTATGTGAGCAGCATACATGGATAATTATAAATAGTAGCGTTTTTATTGGAACTGCTACTTATAAACTAATCTTTCTCATGGATAAGAACACCCTCAATGGATTATTGGCGATGCTCGCCGTTTTTCTGATCTTTATGTGGCTCCAGCCTAAACACACGGAGCAGGAATCCTCCGCTCAAGAGGAACAGACCGTGCAGGGCACACCGGTGGCCACCACGCTGGATTCCTTAAGTTCAACGGAGAGGGAATGGCTCGTGAAAAACATCATGGATAACGGCGTTCCCGAGACTCTTTCAGATTCAACCCGTGCATATCGATTGGTGCAGGGACCCCTGAACCTAACTCTTTCAGGAGATTCGATATATGGATCCGTAGAAGTTGAGGGCGACAAACTTGCATGGGGAGATATCATCTCCAAAGATGCCCGTAAACTTGGCATCGACCGTCAGAGAAAAGCCATTGAGCTTGTTCGCCAGGCCTCTCTCTCATTGGGACGCTACGGTAAATTCTCCCGTTTCTTGAGCGGAGATGACAAGAAACTTACTCTTGAAAACGATGTCCTCAAACTTGAACTGAGTGCAAAATCAGGATCGATCACTCGCGCCGAACTCAAGAAATATGACACCGAATATTCAGCCGATGAGACTCAGAAGACAAAACACAAGGTCGTTATATTCGAAGGAGACCGCAACCGGTTTAATTTCCAGTTGCCTCTGCCGCAAGCCGTAGAGACAGCCGAGCTCTTCTTCACCCCAAAGATGATCAATGACTCGACAGTGCTCATGGCTCTTGAAATGAGCCCCGATGCTTACTGGGGTATTGAATACTCCCTTCCGAAAGGGGATTCATATGTTATCAGCATGCGTGTAGTGCAGCAGAACATGGCTCCCATCGTTCAGAGCAACGCCCGCAATCTCGGCCTTGACTGGCAACAGGATATTCACCGTCAGGAAAAAGGAAGAATGTTTGAGGAAAACAACTCCGGCCTTTACTATAAATTCGCAGGCGGAGCGGTGGAAAACCTCAAGGAAAACAAAAATGATTCCGAAGAGCGTCAGGCCAAGATCAGATGGATAGGATTTAAGAATCAGTTCTTCTCCTCCGTGATGATCGCCGACCGTCCATTCAATACCGCCGACTTCACCTCTACCGTAATCAAGGGTGACGACTATCTGAAGAGCCTGTCAGCCACAGCTGTTGTGAACGACTATGACTGGAGCTCAGTGAATCCTGTGAATTTCCATCTTTTCATAGGCCCCAACCTATATCCACTCCTTTCTCACCTCGACAAAGAGATAAATGCCGGGGAAGATCTCAAGATGACTAAACTAATCCCTCTGGGTTGGAGTCTGTTCCGTTGGATCAACACCGGAATCATAATCCCGGTGTTCACATTCCTCGGAAAATTCATCAGTAATTACGGAATCATAATCCTTCTGCTCACCATCTTCATCAAGCTCATCCTTTTCCCCTTCACCTACAAGAGCTACAAGAGCCAGGCTAAGATGCGCGTGCTTGCGCCCGATATCAAAGCCATAAACGAAAAATATCCGGGCAATGAGAACGCAATGATCCGTCAGCAAAAAACCATGGCGCTCTATTCGAAAGCCGGAGCGAGCCCGATGTCGGGATGTCTCCCTATGCTTCTGCAGATGCCTATCCTGTTCGCCATGTTCAAATTCTTCCCGAGCTGTATCGAGCTGCGCGGTGAAAGCTTCCTCTGGGCGCACGACCTCTCCGCTCCGGATGCCATAATCTCATGGAGTGGGAACATTCCATTTATAACAGAATACTTCGGAAACCATATCTCCCTCTTCTGTCTGCTGATGACAGCCACCAACATCATATACACATACATCAACATGCAGAACCAGGCGAACTCAATGCCCGGCATGAAATGGATGATGTATCTGATGCCACTCTTCTTCCTGGTATTCTTCAACAACTACGCATCCGGCCTGTCATATTATTATTTCCTCTCTCTCCTCATCACCATTGCTCAGACCTACGCCTTCCGATTTATCATCAAGGAGGAGGATGTAAGAAAAGCAATGGCCGAAGCTGCGAAGAAACCAAGAAAGAAATCAGGTTTCATGGCTCGTCTCGAAGAGATGCAACGTCAGCAGCAGGCAATGCTCCGCGAGCAGCAGAAGCAGCAGAGAGGCAAAAAATAATCCCACCGACTATCCATGCGACGCCTGAAGATTATACGGATTTTTCTGGCGACAATGTTTTTCGTCGCCTCCGTAGCATACCTGGTCCTCGGACCCGGTGTGCAACCGATGGCGGCGGTGGCTCCACGCAGTCAGATAATACCTTCCGCGATCGCTTACTCCGCAGGAGCCATACTCGTTTGGCTGATACTTACTTATATTTTCGGACGAATATACTGCGCCACGGTATGCCCCGTGGGTACGATAACCGATTATGTTGTTAAGCTCCGCAAACGAATTCCAGCCCTTGATCGGCCATACTCCTATAAGCCCCGGAAACGGTGGACAATACATGTGCTGATCATCTACCTGATTTGCCTTATAGCGGGGGTAGTTGCGGTGCCCTATCTTATAGAGCCTTGGAATATGATGAGGAACATGGCTTCTCCGCTACGACACGAAGCCGTGGAGACCACATGGATAAGCCTCGGGCTCGGAATCGGAACTGCTGTAACTGCCGGAATCGTCACTCTTCTCATCTTAACAGCCTATGCCCTGCTCAGGGGACGCGATTTCTGCTCAGACATATGCCCTATAGGAACAGCACTCGGGCTCCTTCACGAACATAACCTATACCACATCGAGATTGACCCCGACAAATGTTCTTCTTGTGGCAAATGCGAAGACAGCTGTCCTGCCTCATGCATCAAGGTTGTTAGCCGGTATGTCGACAATTCCCGCTGCATACGGTGTTTTGAATGCCTCGCACCATGCGAAGACGATGCGATTCGTTACCAGCCGAACCGAAACCGCCGTCCCGCAACCCCACTTCTCCGAAAGAACATCCGCTCCCAAGGATAACCCCTAAAACCTAACCCCTAAAGCCTAAAACCCACCCTCCCATGCATCAATACCTGAACCTTCTTAATCACATCCTTGAAAACGGTCACCGCAAAGATGACCGCACCGGTACCGGAACAATCTCCACCTTCGGATGGCAAATGCGTTTCGATCTCTCTGAGGGATTCCCTCTGCTCACAACAAAGAAAGTTCACCTCAAGAGCATAATCCATGAGCTACTCTGGTTCCTTGCCGGAGACACAAATGTGAAATACCTTCAGGAAAACGGCGTGAGGATATGGAACGAATGGGCTGATCCCGATGGAAGCCTCGGACACATCTATGGCTACCAATGGAGATCCTGGCCCGACTACAAAGGTGGATTCATCGACCAGATTTCAGAGGCTGTGAAGGCTATTAAGGAGAATCCGGACTCGCGCCGTATAATTGTAAGCGCATGGAATGTGGCTGACCTTGACAACATGAACCTACCCCCATGCCACGCATTTTTTCAGTTTTACGTCAGCGATGGCAAACTATCCCTACAGCTCTATCAGCGAAGCGCCGACTGTTTCCTTGGCGTACCATTCAATATTGCCAGCTATGCTTTGCTGTGCATGATGATGGCTCAGGTATGCGACCTTAAACCCGGGGAATTCATCCACACCCTTGGCGACGCACATATCTACACCAATCATCTCGAACAGGTACACGAGCAATTGACGCGCACGCCCAGGCCACTGCCGGCCATGCACATAAATACGGAGGTTAAAAACATTTTTGATTTCAAGTATTCAGACTTCACCCTCACCGATTACGATCCCTATCCCCCCATCAAAGGAGTAGTGAGCGTCTAAGATAATCCCGGATTAACCCTCAACCATTAATTATTAATTATTAATTAACTATTAACTATTAACCATTAACTATTAACCATTAACCATTAACCATTAACCATTAACCATTAACTATTAACTATTAATTATTAATTAACCATTCACCCTATGCGATGACGGGCGTAGCTTTATCCGGGCATCTACAGTAACCTTCACAGGCTCCTTATTCGGCTCCTTCATATGCTCAAGCACAAGTTCGGCAGCCTTCCTACCCATCTCATCAAGAGGAGCGTCAACACTTGTGAGAGCCGGATAGACCCATTCGGAAAGCGATGAAGAGGTGAAACAGGCAATTGCCACATCTTCCGGAATCTTTTTCCCGGCCTCCCGCAGACGATTCATTATTCCGGTGGCCACAAGCTCATTCGGAGCAAAAATGCCATCGAATTCCACTCCGCTTTTAAGAAGACGCTCGGCAACTTCCCTCCCTGCCTCCAAAGTCAGTCCCCCTTGAATCGTCAGGGAAGGATCAGGAGAAAGTTTAAATTTTTTCAGTGCATCCTGATAACCGCGTTCAAGATCTGCCATCTCCGGACTTACGGAGGGACCCTTAACATTTACAATTCTACGCTTGCCGCTACAAATGATGTGATCTATGATATAGAAAGCCTTATCGTAGGCATTCAGACCAACCATCGACGCACTGATATCATTGAGTGAATAAGCTATAAATACAAGCGGCACTCCCCATTCCACCATCCTGGCATACTCATCCATGTTATCCGGAGAATGGAGATGAATGGAGATTATTCCGGCCAACTGCGACCCTATGATAAATTTCAGATGCATGCGCTCTCGGCCCGGATCATTATCAGAATCATAGTTCACTACATAAATCCCTCTCGGGTCGAGCACTGAATGGATTCCTTTCAGCACGGTAGCCGCATAGGGACTCTCAAGCTCATTGACTATCACTCCAACCGTGCTGCTTTTTCCTGTGCGCAGATTGGCGGCTATCTCATTGCGGAGATAACCCATCTCACGGGCGGTGTTGAAGATCTTCTCTTTGGTCTCTTTGCGGATATTCTTATCGTCGGCGAGTGCTCTCGATACTGTGGAAACGGATAACTGAAGATGCTCAGCTATATCTTTTATTGTCACTCGTCTCATTGGAGTAATCAGGTATAAGAGTTTGTAATTGAGATTGTGCTTATGGCAGCCCCGTTGCAGAGGTCACCACGGCAGAATCCTGTGTGTTATACAATTAATCCGTATGGAGAGTGAGAAATAAACACAAATTGCCGAGGGGAACTGATGACGCAATGTGAATAATGGATTAGCGCATATATGCAAATATACATATTTATTTCCGTTCCCACAACTCCTTTTCTAAATTTAACTAAAACAACCCGACTTTTCCTCCCGGAAACACTAAATTCGATACATATATTGCACTAAATCGCTGAATTTTAAAACGTTTGCAGATTTTTCAAACGTTTCAAATGACCATTTTTACGACAATTAGCATAATTTATTTGCAATCCTTTGCACCCAAAATTATATTTGCATCATCATTCGGGAAATGAACCCGTGAGGAGGAGTGACCCGGTGCAAAGCAATAAAGTGCCAAGCAAATGATAAGAAGAATCTAAATGGATAATTAGGTGTAAATAAAAATTAGGGAACTGAAATAATCAGTTTATAAAGCGCATGATGGCGGCCGCGTCGGGAGACGCAGCCGCCATTACTCATGTAGCCCATAGTTACTAATGTAACTGAAATTACTTGTGCAACCTCGCTATCATATCAATGCTTAAGGTCCATTAACCATTAACTATTAACCAAAATAACTCTTTTCGCCTCAAGAATTATTAATTATTAATCATTAATTATTAATTATTAATCCTCGCTGCTCACTGCGCTTGCTGGATCATCTGCGCGTCGGCTGTGATGAAAATCTCTACACGGCGGTTCTGTGCACGCCCGGCCGCAGTGCTATTGGAGGCTATAGGGTTATTCTCCCCCTCTCCGATCGCTTTCAACCGTGAAGCAGCCACTCCATGCTGCTCAAGATAAGTTACCACGCTCTCAGCTCGCTCAAGCGATAATTTATCATTGATCGCCACCGTACCGGTATTATCGGTATAACCTACGACAGTAACGTCGGTGTTCGGGAATTGATTGAGGTTGTAGGCCACCTTGCCTAACGCTGCCTGCGCCTCAGCCGACAAAGTGTAGGAATTTGTGGCAAAAAGCACCGAGTTGCCAAGAACCAGTTTTATTGCATCGAGATTATTGCTGTCTTTTACGGTCTCGACTATATAAGTAGTGTCACGTCGGGAAGCAAGCTCCTTCACCGACGCCAGCTCTTTCTCAAGTTCGGCCTTCTGCTTATCCATGTGATTACCCACCAAGGCACCGGTTCCGGCTCCTAACGCACTTCCCACAAGAGCTCCGATCCATGTGCCTTTACCTCCTCCGATCAAGGCACCGATTCCTGCTCCGGCGGCTGCTCCGGCAGCCCCTCCGGCCGTGGCTCCCTGACCCGTCTGACTCATTCCATCCCATGTGTTTTTCAATGTAGTGCAGCTTGTTCCAAACAGTGATGCCACACATAATGTAATCGCGGCCGTCTTGACGGCAATGTTTCCGGTTTTCATAGTCTTGTGTTTTTGATAAGTAAGTAGCTCGCAGAAATTAATGAATAGATAAAACGCAGTGATTTTGAATTAATTTTGGTTTCGGCTGAAGGAGCATAGCGGGCTATGTGACTGAAGCCGAGGCCGGAAGTAATTCAAAAGAACAAGTTTTAGCATTCATTAATCTCATTTTATTTACTTTAATTAATTTGTGTGAGATACTTAGCCCTTCATATTAAATATATACGATATGAGCAGCTTTCATAGATAGTTAATAGTAGCGTTCTAATTTGAACAGTTACTTAATATGTTAGTTAAACACTTCGACACCCCCTTTCGGTTCTCTCCTATCTACATAAAAACACTATTTCTTTTCTCTACCCTCCGCGATTAGCTCTATCTGAGGTCTTGACTCATAAGCGTGATATTCGCTCCTTTCAGCTTAGGAGCGGAGAATGAAATATCGATTCGCTCTCCCGTGCCGTTAGCGCGCACATAAGCCACCAGTTTACCGCGATACGCCCTCCTTGATGAAGCTTTAGGAGCTGACATATCCCTGTTATTTCCGGTTTCAAGACCAAGTAACTCCCCTCCCCCTTTCACCTCACAGCTTATCTCCCCGTCATATCTCTTTACTCTGTTCCCCTTTTCATCCCTCACCTCTATCTCAATCACGGCGATATCTCCCTTATCTATTAGGCTATCCCTGTCGCTGCACACCGAAATTTCCGAAGCCGTTCCGGGAGTATTGATGACATAAGAGGATTCCCGCTTCCCATTTTCATCATATCCAACAGCCTCAAGAACGCCCGGATAATATGGAATGTCCCAATAGAAAACCCCGCTCTCCTCATCCCTGCTCCGCTTCTCTCCGACCTGCCTTCCATTGAGATTAAGTGAAGCATACGGAGAAGTGGAGAAACAGACCACCCGGATCAACATACCTTGCTTATAATCCCAGTTATCGGGAGCATAGAAAGAAACCCTATCCCCTTTCTTAGGATAGGTGCCAACATATGTAACCGGGGTTTCACTCCAGAGAGACGCGCGAAACCGACCATTCGGTTTCAGATCTCCGGCAAAATCGAGCAAACCTGTTCCAAGACCTCGCGAAGGCCATGCGCCGGATTCTCCCAGATAATCGCTACCCGTCCAGAGGAATTGACCGGAGATAAAATCGTTATCCCTCACCGCACACCACGCCGGATAGTCCTGACGGGTCTCACTCCCGTAGATCACGCGCTCCGGATAAGCATCATGATCCTCCTTATAACGGCTCTCGGTATAATTATAGCCCACAACATCAACAGCCTCCGGATATGCCGTCTGATTCGACATGACCACTCCGGCTAAGGCCCCCGTTACCGGACGGCTCCTGTCAACACTTTTCACACAGGCTGCAAGACGCTTGGCTATCTCGCCGATACGCGTTGCATCCGGAGCCTTCGGATCGTAACCTCCATACATTGGCTGCGTGATATCCGTGCCGTCAAGAACCGGATGCGAATAGGGATCATTCGGATAATCCACCTCATTGCCGATGCTCCATAATATCACTGACGGATGGTTACGGTCGCGACGCACCATGTCTGTGACATCCCTCTCAATCCATTCTTCAAAGAAATCATACGAACCCTCGAAACCGGGTGCACCCTTATTCCATCCCTTAAGCCATTTCCGTTTAGGGAACTCCCATTCATCGGAGGCCTCATCCATCACCATAAGGCCAAGGCGATCGCAAAGGTCATAAACCATCGGAGCCTGCGGATTGTGACTCATACGGATGGCGTTCACACCAATATCCTTCAACCTGCTCAGACGACGTTCCCAGATCCTTTCCGGCACAACCGCTCCCAAAACTCCCGCATCATGATGCAGACATACACCCTTTATTTTCATATTCTCACCATTCAGGAAGAACCCCCTGTCGGCATCGAAATGAATGTCGCGGATTCCGACAATTGTCTTGCTGTGATCGACAGGCTCCTTATTCCGCATCAACGTAAGCTCCAGATCGTACAATGAAGGGTTGCTGACACTCCAAAATTCAGGATTCTCAACCCTCATTCGTATCAGATTGGAAGCTGATGCCGCAGTCTCGGATTCAGCCACTACCCTTCCTGAACCATCTTTCAATTCTGTCTTGAGGATCAGATTATCCACCGGATTGTCAACATCCACACTCACTTCCAGATCAGCACTCTCAGACGAGATGTTGGATGCGCTGAAGCCCACACCCCACAAAGCTATATGAGAGGGATCAGACTCCACTATGTAGACATCGCGATAGATTCCAGAGCCTGTATACCAGCGCGAATCCGCCGCCCTACTGTGATCAACACGCACAGCAAGCGTATTCTTCCCTTTCCGCAGATAAGGGGAAATGTCGTATGCAAACGACACATAACCATTGGGCCTATTCCCGAGCAAATGGCCGTTAAGATAAACCTCACTCCTATTATACACCCCCTCGAAATATATATGATGCATCCGAGTGGTGTCGGCTACTTCAAAATCCTTCCGATACCATCCTATTCCTCCGGGAAACCACCCCGTGCAACTTGACATATCAGGCGAAGGGGTAGCCTCTATCGACCAGTCGTGAGGCAAAGTCAACTTTCTCCAGGTGGAATCATCAAAGTCCGACTCTTTATATTCCGGCGAATCTGATAAGATGAAACGCCAATCTTCGTTGAATAGTCGCGAATCGCCAAATCCTACCTGCGCCTTCGCAGGCAAAATAGAATTTGCAAGAAACAGGGATAAGGATACACACAGTGAAAGCCATCCGGAAAATCCTTCACCCCTCATCCTAAGACTAAAACCTCTCCACACCACCATACTCTCCAACATTAATCATTGATCTTCAACCAATATTCCTTGAGTTCGCTCCATTTCACCACACATCCTTTTCCGGGAATCGGAGATATATTGCGTCCGTTCAGCCTTACTGAGGCATATCTTTCACCGCTCTTACCCTTCAGGATAATTATAGCCATATTCGCAGCAAGGGGGGTGATATCTTGAATCTGCCAATAATCCTGAAGCGATGAATAATCCTCAGTCATAACATAACAACCGGGCAAACGCAAAGCAGAAAATAAAGGCAGAAGCGTTTCTGCATGACCGAAATAGCCATGCATCCTGATATCCTGGCTCTTGCTGCATTCCCCATGTTTACTCATTTTGCAATCACCTGATCCCTCATGATTACAGCAGTTTCGATGACATTCTTCCGTGGCTGAATCTATATCGCTAATGATCCTTCTTATCAGGGGAGCCGTAGCTTTAGCCGCCAGATCGGAGACAGGCGAGACATTATTTCGCAAATAATGGAGAAGATTGGAGGCCTGCCAACACCCGCGATATTCATCCTCCGTCATCCATTCCGTTGTAGGGGGAGTCACGCCCGATGCCCGACATGCCTGCATTAGCCCATACATATCCATGGTAAGATGGCGCAGACGCTGCTTATTATTATCATATCCTGCGGCCAGAAGTCTGCGTGCCGGCGCGTCAGACACATGCTCCTCAAGGAATTTCTCATAAATGGGCACCCACTCCCCATCATTGCGGTAGGCATCATACAAGGAATCGGCTATGAAACAGCAGAGGAGACTGTTGTTCTGTTTACCTGAGGCCGTGTAAAGCTCCAGATCCTGGTTCTTTATCTCCAGCGAATGCAGGAACTGATCCATTGTCATTATCACTCGGGGAACAGATGTCGCTATCGATTCCGACTTCCCGTTCCTGAATAGGTCAGGGAGCATCTTTCCCATATCTGCCCCAAGTCTCACCTCCTCGGAAATTCCTACCTCCGACAAAAGTCCCCAGCGTCCGTCAGTATTCTTCGAGATTTCCTTGAGCATTCCATAGAACCGTTCCCCCTGAGGGGTAAGTTTCCGTTTCAAAGCCGCCTCATAGAGGGCCTTCTGAATTTTTGCAATCTTCTTGGGAGAGGATAGGTAACGGGCTCCATGCCGTGCCGTATAGCTCAGGAACACGGGAGTGAGGGAATCATTCCAAGCAACGGTGGAATCACATCTTGAAAAATCATATGGCATCATCGAGCCATCGAATTTCCCGGGAAGTGTCTTGAATTCGGCAGCCTGCCCAGCCACAACCCCGGCTCCTGCAACCAGGAGAACGGAAAGATATTTTGCTAAACTTTTCATACTGATTTCCTAAATTATTGATGAAAACAAATATAATCTTTTTTTAAAGATTTAGCAAAATATAAGACTCCGTTCCCCAAGAAAACACTCCACCCGTGCCTTTACATTTTATGAGGAACGGGGTCTGGGCCCCGACTCATAAAATATCAGCCTGCTGAGGGTCGCAGCCTTGGAGCGATTTTGGGTTTTTGGCGAAGGAGCATAGCGAGCTATGTGACTGAGCCAATGGGCCAAAAGCGCCCAAGAATGCGAGACTTCGGGTAACTTTTTCCTATGGGTGGGTATGGCACGGGATTTGTAACATTCTTTCAGAAATCCCTCGCCCGGAGCCGCCCTCAGCAAACTGATATTTTATGAGTCGGGGCCTTAATTTTGATTTACGGATTTTTTTGTAAATTTGCAGTCACAATAAATTAACATAAGAGATGACACTGATCGACGGTAAAAAGACTGCGAGCGAAATCAAGCAGGAAATTGCTCAGGAAGTAAAGGAAATGACTGCGGGCGGAGAACGCGCCCCTCACCTGGCCGCCATCCTTGTAGGACATGACGGAGGTTCCGAAACCTATGTTGCCAACAAGGTTAAGGCTTGTGGTGAATGCGGGTTTACAAGCTCGCTCATCCGGTTTGAGGATGACGTGACGGAGGAAACACTCCTCAACGAGATCCAAAAGCTAAACAATGATCCTGAAGTCGACGGTTTCATTGTCCAGCTCCCTTTGCCTAAGCATATCGACGAGCAGAAGGTGATACGCGCCGTGGATCCCTCCAAGGATGTAGATGGCTTTCACCCTCTGAATGTCGGCAGGGTTGCCCTGGGTCTTCCGGGATTCCTGCCTGCTACCCCTGCAGGAATCATGCAGCTTCTCAAGAGATATGGTGTTGAGACAAAAGGGAAACATGCCGTGGTGCTTGGCAGAAGCAACATCGTGGGCCGTCCGATGGCCACTCTTCTTATGCAGAAATCCAATCCCGGAAACTGCACAGTTACTGTATGCCATTCCGCCACACCCAATATCAAGGAGATATGCCGGGAGGCTGATATCATCGTAGCGGCTCTCGGACAACCCGGATTTGTCACCGAAGATATGGTGAAACCGGGAGCCACCGTCATCGATGTCGGCACAACCCGTGTCCCGGATGCTTCACGCAAGAGTGGTTGGCGTCTGCGTGGCGACGTGGATTTTGACAACGTGGCCGGGAAATGCGATTTCATCACCCCCGTCCCCAGAGGGGTGGGACCAATGACCATATGCTCCCTGATGATAAATACTCTTCAGGCACGCAAAGAGAATCCTTACAAAGCTTAAACCTTAACCACCCCTTTTTCCGTTTAATTAGTAGGGAGGAATATATTTTAATTATATTAAGGAGGGATATAATCTTCAAAAACGAAAAACATGAAAAATCTCGTGATTGTCGAGTCTCCCGCAAAAGCGAAGACCATCGAGAAATTCTTAGGAAAAGATTATAAAGTGATGTCGAGCTACGGCCATATACGCGACCTCAAGAAAAGAGGCATGAGCGTGGACGTGGATTCCGACTTCCTGCCTCTTTATGAAATACCGGCGGAGAAAAAAGATCTTGTGAAGCAACTTAAGGCCGCTGCTAAAGATGCAGATATGGTTTGGCTCGCTTCCGATGAAGACCGCGAGGGGGAGGCCATTGCATGGCATCTTTTTGAAGTGCTCGGGCTGAAGGAGGAGAATACACGCCGCATAGTGTTTCATGAGATAACAAAGCCGGCAATACTCAACGCCATAGAGAATCCTCGGGGAATAGATATTGATCGCGTAAATGCTCAGCAGGCGCGACGCGTCCTCGACCGCATCGTGGGATTCGAACTCAGTCCTATTCTTTGGAAGAAAATTAAACCTGCCCTCTCGGCCGGCCGTGTCCAGAGTGTTGCACTCCGTCTGCTCTGCGAGAGGGAGAAAGAGGTCGAGGCATTTACTCCCGAACCTTTCTTCAGGGTAAACGCAATATTCTCCACTCCCTCCGGAGAAACTTTCAAGGCAGAGCTAAAACGCCGCCTTGAAAATGAGGATGAGGCTGTCAGGCTACTCGATACCTGCGAGAAAGCCACTTTCAAAGTGGCCGACCTCACAGTGAAACCTGTGAAACGTTCCCCGGCTCCACCTTTCACCACCTCCACCCTGCAACAGGAGGCAGGTAAGAGATTGGGATTCCCCGTAAACATGACGATGCGCATAGCCCAGAAGCTATATGAGGATGGTTACATCACATATATGCGAACCGATTCGACAAACCTCTCGGAACTGGCCCTGCGCGACATTGCCGACACCGTAAAGGCTGAATATGGCGACAACTTCCTTAAAATACGTCATTACCACACTCATTCGAAAGGGGCGCAGGAAGCTCATGAGGCTATACGCCCCACCTACATTTCCAATCATACAATTCCCGGATCCGCTCAGGAGAAAAAACTATATGACCTTATCTGGAAACGTGCCATCGCTTCCCAGATGAGCGACGCCGAACTGGAGAAAACCAACCTTGATATAAATATCTCCGGATCTCCCGAAGAATTCAAGGCTGAGGGTGAGGTAGTGAAATTTGAGGGGTTCATGAAGGCTTACAGCATTGATGCAGATTCCGCAACCTTCACCCGCCTGCCGGCCCTGGAGAAAGGGGAACTGCTCGAAGACACCGAAATCACCGCTACTCAGCGTTTCACTCTCCCCCCGGCAAGATATACCGAGGCTTCACTGGTCAAGAAGATGGAGGATCTCGGCATTGGCCGCCCCTCCACCTATGCCCCGACAATCTCAACAATCCAGACCCGCGACTATATCCGTCATGGCGAGAAGGAGGGAACACCTCGCGACTATGACGTGCTCACGCTCTACGGAGGGAAAGTTACAAAAGAAACACTCTCGGAGAATACAGGAAGCGAGAAGGGGAAACTCGTTCCCACTGATGTCGGAATGGTAGTCAACGACTTCCTGACCGAATATTTCCCGGATATCCTCGACTATAATTTTACTGCCCGCGTGGAGGAGAAATTCGATGAGATAGCTGAAGGCAAACTGGGCTGGACAAATGAGATGTCGGAATTCTACACCCAGTTTCACCCATCAATCGAGAAAGTAGACTCCATGCGCCTTGAGCACAAGGTGGGAGAAAGACTACTCGGAACTGATCCCAAAACCGGCAAACCTGTCTCTGTGAAGATCGGACGCTACGGGCCGGTGGTACAGATCGGTGATGCAGCCGACGACGAGAAACCTCAGTTCGCAAGTCTCCTCGAAGGCCAGAGCATAACCGATCTCACTCTTGAGGAAGCCCTCAAGCTCTTCGAACTCCCTCGTAAGGTTGGCACTGTTGATGGCAAAGAGGTAACTGCGGCAATCGGACGCTTCGGCCCTTACATCCACTACGACAAGATGTTTGTCTCGATTCCTGCTGATCTCGCACCTCAGACCATTACGCTCAAAGAGGCTATGGAGCTTGTGGCAGCAAAGAAAGAGGCGGAGGCAAACCGTCTGATCAAGGCTTTCGATGAGATGCCCGGGCTTGAAGTGCTCAACGGCCGCTTCGGCCCCTACATAGCCTACAAGAAAGAGGGGGCCCGTAAAGCCACTAATTACAAGATTCCTAAAGGAACCGACCCTGTTTCGCTGACACTCGACCAGATCCGCGAAATTATGGAGAAGCAGGATGCCGCCCCTGCTAAAAAGCCCCACACTCGCAAAAAATAAAATCACGGTTTTTGAATCCGAAACATCCGGAAGCTGAATCTCCCTATGATTCCTAAAGCAGTGTCTTGAATCTCAACTGCCGGCGGAGTTGAAAACTGACTCTACCAATCAACTTACGATTCCACAGATATGAGCGAGAATAACACCTCAAACATTACCTCCTCCCCCGAATCTGCCCCCGATAAGAAAAGAACCGGTTGGAGAAAAGCCGGCATCATCGCCGCATGGTCGGCAGGTGGCATCCTGTTGCTGATTGTCGTGTTGCTATGTGCTGCCACATGGTATCTCACTCCTGACCGACTCACAGAGATTATCAACCGGGAAGCAAGCAAGACTCTGAATGCCGATGTAAAAGCAACTAACGTCAGATTCACTGTCTGGTCTACATTCCCTCATTTCTGCATAGAGATGGACTCCCTGCGGGTCATGAGCCGTGCCCTGAAAGATGTGCCCGATTCCATACGCGCCAAACTTCCTGCAAACCCCGATTATCTCGCATCCACATCCCGAATGAGAGGCGGAATCAATATTCTTAAACTCCTGAAGGGTGAGATATGGTTGCGCGACGTCGAGGCAGAGGCTCTTGATCTCAACCTTGTAGCCGCCTCTGATTCCATAGCGAACTACAACATATGGCCCGACACAGGAGATGACACCAAGATTCCATACTTCACTGCCGGGAACCTGAAACTCACCAAACCGCGTAATCTCAGGTATTACAGTGCTGTAACCAACACCACAGCCGGGATTGCTCTATCCGGAGCATCCCTGACACGTAAGGAGTCCGCTACTAACTCCTACAGGCTCGCACTTCAGGGGAAGATTGACGCTAACGTTGAGGAACTCCCAATTCTTTCCGGATTTCCATTCACCCTCGGAGGAGACATGGATCTGCGTTTCGATCCTTTCGGAATTAAACTTTCGGAATATGACGTGAAATTAGGGAATACAACCGGCAAGGTGAATATGGCACTGGAGATGGGGAAGGAGATCAGGCTTAACGATTTCAGTTACAAGCTCGATAATTTCAACGTGATGCGTCTGCTCGATTATCTCCCCAAGAAGATGCTCCCTAATCTGAGTTCTGTCAATGCAGATATAATCGTCAATGCCACTGCGCGCCTCACAACCCCTTATAATTTTTCATCCTCCACTCTTCCATCTGCGGAAGTAGACTTCAACATCCCCGACGGCGCTCTCACCTACACTATCGACAACCAGACACTATCAATGCGTCACATCGGGGCTGCCGCTCGCCTGATATTCAACGGAGAAAACCCGGATGCCTCCTATCTTGATATTCCCGGATTCAACCTTGAGGGTGAAGGGGTTGACATGGCGGTGAAGGGGAAAGTCTCCGATCTCTTGGGAGAACCGACACTCCGCTTCCTGATTCAGGGTGAGGCCGACGCTTCAGAAGCATCTCGGATGATCGCTACACTCCGCCCCTATGGACTGAAAGGAAAGATGATAACCGATGCGATAGTGGATTTCAAGGTGTCGGATCTGAAGAACGGTACATTTGAGAACATAGCTCTCCGGGGTGATGTGTCGCTCAAAGACTACGCGCTCAGATATCCCGAGTCAGGAATCTCTGCATCCGGAAACACCCTTACACTCAATTTCGGAGGAGAGGCCGGAGAATTGACCGATACATCTATCGACAATTCTATTTTCGACCTCAAGGCTTTGTCCGACAAACTGAATATACGCAGCGGAAAAATATTGGTGACTGTTGAGAATGCTGACATCTCAACTGCCCTGTCAGATAAAGGGGACCTCGCTTTCTCCAATATTGCCGGATCACTCCCGGTTGATTTCCTGATTAAGACCGGGAATATAGCCGTAAGTATTCCGGGCGATACTATCAAGCTTGGGGTGCATAATCTCAAACTTGACGGGAAAATAAGTGCCGACAGGAATTCAGGAAAGGCACGCACATTCTCCGCCATTCTCTCCGGGAAATCTATCGACTGCACATCACCCGATTTCAAATTGGAGATGAGCGATATCAATACAGGGCTTGATGCTTCTCTAATGAGTCATACTGTCAAAAGCCCGATCTACCGTAATCATACCCAATGGTATGGAGACTCGGCCATTCTCTCATCTGTCGACCATTCTTCGGAATTCCTTACGGTCAAGCTTCCTGCGAATATCCGCTCGGTCATGGAGGGCTGGAAGACCCATCTTTCACTTGGCATAGGTTCCGGCAGACTCTCCACTCCGTCATTCCCGGCCGACAATACATTCAGGAATTTCAACCTCGAAGCATCGTTCGATTCAATAGTGCTACATTCCCTCAGACTCAGGTCTCGCTCCTCGGCACTCAACATGAATGGTGAGGTTGGCAACCTGCGTCAGTTCCTATCCGCCCCTGCATGGGCTCCGGCACCACTACGACTTAAATTGAACCTGGATATCGACACCATCCAGATCAACCAGCTTGCCGGTGCATACGCCAGAAGCAAAGGGGGAGCATCACTCAATACCTCCCTGCCGGATACTGTCACCGCTTCCGACACCATCGCGATGCTTATTCCCCGAAATCTCATAGCGGATATCAATGCTTCCGCCAAGCAGACACGGTATATGAACCTTCACCTCTACAACCTTTCAACGGGGCTTGACATACGCAACGGCAACCTGAATGTCAACGGTCTGAGGATATCTTCCGATTTCGGTCATGCTGCCCTTGACTTCCTTTACAACACATCCGACATCTCCAATCTCGGAATGGAGGCTAAACTCGGAATAATGGATATAAATGTGGTGAATTTTTTCAAGAATTTCCACACCCTGCTGCTCATGATGCCTCAGATGAAGAATCTTTCCGGAATCCTTTCAGCCGAGATGGAAGCGAAACTGTTGATATTTCCCGATATGTATATCAATGTCCCATCCGTTTGGGCCGACCTCTTCATTCACGGACGCGAGCTGAAAGTCCATCAGGATCCATTCATCCGCAAGATCACAAAGAAGATGCTGATCCGCGACGGTGGAGATATTCATATTGCCGCGATGGATGTGCATGGATCGGTTCATGATAACCTCCTCGAACTCTATCCATTCGATTTCGAATTCGACCGTTATAAACTAAGAATGGGTGGCCTCAACAATTTCGACGGCAAGCTATACTACCATATCGGAATCGAGAAATCACCGGTTCCCTTCCCCTTCGGCATCAATATTGTCGGGATGTTCCATCATCCGGAGATACGGTTCGGTGGAGCAACCTACAAGAACAAAAAAGGCACCGAAATCACCTCATCAGTGATGGAACACAACACCATCAACCTCATGCAGGAGCTCAAGACCTACCTGCGCGAATTCCTCCGCAAAGCAGCCGAATCCGAAAACCAGCAGTAAAAATCTGCCTGTTCACACCCCTTTTGATTATTCAGATTGTCCGTGCAACTGAAAGCCACCCCTCTCTAACGGATCCAGAATCGGGCCTTCTCCCATTCAGGATCCTGTTCCATCTCGTATCGGAAAGGGAAGGGGGAGCTGTGGTCGTTGATGATTCTTTGAAGCGAGGAATTGGCTAATTCAGGATTATTGACATACCATATGCATTCTATATGGGAACCTAACGTTATCCTGGCAATAAATATCGAATTAGTATGCTCAGGATCCTCCTGTAGTATTTGTGAAAGACGGTCGCAGTAATCCTGCATATCAACATATTCCTTCTCATCGATTATGCCCGATTCCGGTTCCTCCTTGGGAAGCATGATGAGGCTGAGACACCACCCGAAGATAGGCTTTGGCTCAAGTTGCAACGCGTTGACGTTGAATATCCCGAATCCCGGATGACCCTGTAGGGTAAATTTACGGCCTTCGAGTTTCTCCTCCGGTATGTTGACTTGAGTCGGGGCCGTTCTTCTTAATTTAGCTCCATCCGCAGCAGTATTGTTACCTTTTTTTCTGAAAATGTCGAATATTCCCATGATTCTTTCAATTTAATAAATTGTATCGAACAGCAATAATAAAGTGTATAGAATTAATTCACTAAAATTTTTCCAGTACTTTGGAGCAATCTTACTTACTCTTTTTTAACCTCACTGGCTCATGATATGGGGTATGGACAATCTCTCCCTTGTTAAGCCTCCGAATCTTCCTCAACTTTGAGTTAGCCTCACACAAAGACATAAAGTGATCGCGGTTATGGAACTTCTCATCAATCCTTCTTTTCCATTCCATCCAAAATATTAGATTATCAATGTCCCATCTATAATCCTTTAACCATTTTTTACGGTATTTTGGCAATATGCATTTTAGCCTATGCCATATGCGTCTCTGTTTCAAGTATGACTCCACCTTATCCTGTTTCTCCCTCAGTTCTTCCTCTATATTGTAATAAAAAGCATCGCGCATTTCAGTGTCGTTAAGGTAGAGGGCCATGGCCAACTTGAATTCGTGATATCGCTGACAATACCATTCATCATAAAATTTTATTTTTATATGTGCTTCGTCACACTTTTCCAAAAGGAAACCGCTCTCGGCTATGCCCTCCAATACTTCACCAAACTGTTCACGGGTAGATTCGGATGCCCGTTTGAAATCCCGGTGATGGGAATCTTCCCGCATGTTATAATCAAAACTAATAAAATAATCCGTATAATGTCTATTGATATCTTCTAATACCGGATATTGGTAGCAATTGGCAGTATTATCAGTAATATCATCCCACAATGGCTTAACTTCGAATTCAACTCTATACCATCCTCCATTCTTACCTTTTTCAAGAAAAAGGCCTATCAGACATATGTCAGTACGGTACATTAACCTCATACGTCCCAGAGGCTTAAGATATGGAAAACTATCCCTCCAGTCCTGAAAAACTTCTTTCCATCTCTCCGATTCTGAATTGCGACATGATTGATCAGAAATATTATTTGGCATATGGACACTTTCTAAGATTTAATAAATGTGCAGTTTTCCCCGGGAATATTTAAGGATATACAAACCTCCTTTACCATAGGCAGAATACAAAATCATTTGTCTGGTTCTCATAAATTGTTCTTTTGTCCTATTTGCATATCCAAATTTAAAGTCATAGACAATAGGGTTACTTGAATTCGTTAGATCCACAACATCCGGCCGAATCTTATACATTTGGTCATCATATTTAACAGTAGTATAGGTTTCAACCTTCAAATCATGTACAATTCCTCGGTCCTGAGCTCTTATCAATAAATCCCGGCATTATCATAGGAATAGGAAAACTCCTCGGCGAATCCCGTGAATCCAAATGCAAGCAACATCAGTGCCGCAATCATGAACCGTTTCATATATGACATGGGTTAGATATGTTTGTGGTAGTTTTTCTCAAAAGATCCGGACTTAGCTCCGGGATACAGCCGGGTGTTCAGGAGATTGAACCTGATCAACTAAAACCTTTCAGGTCACAAATATAATGGATTTTTATTACCTGCCAAATTTTTACTAAATTTGCATTATGAAACTCCTGGCGCATCTTTTATCATCCCTACTTCTATTCGCGACTCTGGCATCTTCAACACTTTTCTCATCCTGCAAGGGAAAGGAGGATAAGGCATTCGATAATGTCCCCGATCAGTTCTCGCAAACAGAATCTACCGATACCCGGAAATCCCCGCAAAGCCCTACATCTATCGCGGTAATGGATGCTCCATTCATGCCGGTAGCCGATGATCCCTCACGCATTCCGGTGAGAAATATCGGACGACTGCAAGATGTCTTCAACGATTCCAACCGCACTCAGCTCAAATATGCCCAAACTCTCGGGATAGCCCCTATTCATAATATCGAGGATGCCTATTACACCAGGCGACCTATCGTAAAGATTATTTCAACTGATGATTATCAGGTCGACACCCTTACCCATTCCCTCCCATTTCTTGTCCCGGAAGCAGCAGATCTCCTGACCACAATTGGAAAGAATTTCATTGATTCCCTCAAATCAAGAGGAGCCGGAGGTTACAAGATAAAAGTTACTTCATTATTGAGGACGCCGCAAACCGTGTCGAAATTAAGGAAAGTAAACGTCAACGCCACAGATTCATCCACCCATCAGTTTGGCACCACCTTCGACATATCCTACACAAAATTCCAGCGCACCGACTCCCCTGTTGAGTTGCACGATGGAGACCTCAAGAATCTTCTTGCAGAGGTTCTTCTTGACCTACGCAACTCAGGCCGTTGTCTGGTAAAATTCGAGCGCAAAACCTCCTGCTTCCACATCACAGCCACCCGCTGACCCCTAAAGATTATAAAAGCACAGATCGAATCACGGATCTAATCTTTTCTTGGTATCCTGAAACTCTTCCCATACCAAGGTTGCAAGATATTTATTGCTTCGGCATTGTAAATCGCTTATACCCTCCTCAATCAATTCAGCAGTCGTAGACCTGTAGTATATCTCCGTGGCATCAGGTAATGAAAGATTATACATTTCGCACAGGCTTAAGATTATATTGGCTACTTTAGTTGCTGACAATACTAATTTGCTCTCTTCTGTCATAACTGGAAGCTTTCAATGTGTTTCAGGCATTCATCAAGCATCTTCTGCGAGCGAATACAATATTGATTATTCGGTCTCTCAAATCTCAGTAGACCAAGCGTCTCTTCCTCGGACAATTCCCCTTCAAAATAGCGGTCTAAAGTCTGAATAACTTTATCATTGGCGATTCCGCCAATAACAATGTCATAATCAGAATCATCCTCACCTGCACGGCATTTCGATATGAAATCAAGCCATTCCTTATCATATGCAGCAAATTCAAGAACATTCCATCCCATTGGGTCAAATGAAAATTCATATGTATTGAGCCATGCGTTCTGCTGGCGTCGTATGAAACGTTGAGCATACCTTACCGCCTGGCCGCGTAGCGAGGTCAGATAAAAACCTTTCCCGAAATCCAGATAGTCACGGGAATGAGCAGTATCCGGATTCTCAACCGAAACATTAGAAGAATGATACAGTATCATTGAGGCAATACTCCTTTCTCTCTCATATAATCAGTTAGATCATCCATCAGATAACGCGAACTGAATGTGTGCAGCACATCATACGATGGAACAATGTATTCATATAGAATTCCGGAACGTTTAAGCCTATCATAAACATCTCCCTGGCTCAGTTTCAATCTCTGAGCAAGTTTGCTTATGCAGTATGTCACAAATTCAAGAGTCTTTTTATCCATGCTCTATTTCATATAAGCAGGTTTGATAAGAAGTTGGTAAAAATTCATGAACAAATAAAACGATGTTATTTTTGAGCATCATTTACTTTTTACCAACTACTTAAAATATTTTTGAGAATCGACTTAATCTACCTATTTAGCTTTTATGAAGCTTTTTCATATACAAATATAGCAAATTATTCTAATAATATAGTTAGAGGCCCTGTAAGATTTTTACAAACACAGGCTTACAGGATAGAGGATACTTGAGACTATGGTAAGTTCTTCTCGACCTACCCAACTACGTCCGTTCTTATTCAGTTTCAGCTGTCATAATATCTGCTTTTACCTTGTAGATAATTATTTTTGTAAATTTTCTTGACAAAATTTACAAAAAATAACTAACTTTACAATCCCAAGAACGGGTTCCCATTATTTAAGCAATGACAGCAACTCCTTACCATATTCCGGCACTTCTTGACGCTTCAATCAACGGATTGAATATCAATAAAAAAGGTATCTACGCCGACGTTACATTCGGTGGAGGAGGACACTCTCGTGCCATTCTTGAAAACCTTGGTCCGGAGGGTAGATTGTTCGGTTTCGACCGCGATCCGGACGCTTTTGACAATGCTCCCGAGGACCCGCGATTTACATTTGTACATTCAAATTTCAGGTTTATCACAAATTTCATGCGATATCATTGCGTCGATCTCCTCGATGGAATCCTCGCCGATCTCGGGGTGTCGTTCCATCATTTCGATGACGCGGAAAGAGGTTTCTCATTTCGCGCCGACGCACCTCTTGACATGAGGATGAACCGCAACGCCAGGACTACCGCCGCAGATATCGCCGCCGATTATTCTTCCGAGAATTTGGAACAGATGTTCCGCCTATATACCGACCTCAAACGTCCCAAAGCGCTTGCCGAGGCTATTGTGAAGGCACGACAGACGGCCGAAATCGACACTACATTCCGACTTGCAGATGCCGTCAGACCCATACTCAACCCAAAATCCGAGAAAAAAGAGCTCGCACAGGTGTTCCAGGCATTCCGGATCGAGGTCAACGGGGAAATGGATGCGCTGCGTCAATTCCTGTTGTCTACACCGGCAATCCTTCGTGAAGGTGGCCGACTTGCTATCATAACCTATCACTCCATCGAAGACAGGATTGTGAAGAATTTCATGAAAACAGGCAATCTCGAGGGAAAAGAGGAGAAAGATTTTTTCGGTCGGACATCCTCCCCCTGGAAACTGATCACCCGCTCCCCCATCACTCCCTCGGAAGAGGAGATCGAGAACAACCCGAGATCCAGAAGCGCAAAACTCCGTGTCGCCGAATTAATTACAAAACCCTGATCACCTATGGCTGCAAAAAAAGAGAAGAAAAAAAAGGAGATTACCCGGAATAACGACTGGGTAGGGCAGATCAGGTACGGACGCGCGCTCTCTCTTGAATTTTTCAAGGCAAATGCATGGCTCCTGCTGCTGATCGTGGTGGCGATGCTTGCCCTGATAGGGCTCAGGTACAAGACTAAAACAAAAATGGCCGAAATCAAGAGCCTGACAGCCCAACTCCAGAGAGCCGAAAGCAATATGCTGCAGGAAAAGGCACTTTACATGTCGCTGATCCGCGAAACCGAAATGAAGCGGATGGTAAACGAGAAGAATCTAAACTTACAATTTCAGGAACACCCACCTTACGAACTGACCGATGACTAAGCAGAACAACAAAAAACACATCCTTTTCAGATATGGCCTCATAACCATCTTCTTCATATTTTTTGGAGTGTTGGTTATGATAAAGCTTTTCACTACTACCATTATCGAAGCCGGAGCCTGGAATTCACGCGCAAAATCCGAACTTTCAAGAGTGGATACAATCCGCCCTGAACGTGGGAACATCCTTGCCGATAACGGCAACATACTCGCATGCAACCTCGATGTCTACGACATCAAGATTGATCTTCGCCACAACAAGGTAGCCGCCCTGCGCAGCATTCCATGGGCCAAGATCGACTCCCTCGCGGATTCTCTCGACCGCTATTATCCGCGCATAAAAGATCTCAACGCGCATCCCGACACACTGAAGAAATATTCATGGCACACACGCCTCAAAAAGGAATTTGAAAAACTTCCCGACAAACGGCCACGGGCACTGCGCCTGGCGCGAAACAAGACTCTCGAAGATTTCCAGAAGATCAAATCCTTCCCTTTCCTGCGCGATTTCCGGGGCAACGGTTTCCGCAATCCTGTTTATAAGGAGCAGCGTAACATACGCATGTATCCCTACGGCCGCATGGCATACAGAAGCATCGGCCGCGTAAACGAAAACGCCGCTACACGCCAGATTCATGGTTACTCCGGCCTCGAGAAAGACCTCGACAGTCTCCTTTACGGAAAACCGGGCCTGTCAAAGAAGGTGGCCCTCACAAGCGGAATTACAAACTGGGTATCCACTCCGGCCGTGAGAGGCTATGACATCCTGACAACTATCGATATCGACCTCCAGGACATGCTCGAAGAGGAATTGCATGACATATGCGCTGAGTCAAACGCAGAGTGGGGCACCGCCATACTAATGGAGGTCAAGACCGGCGAGATAAAGGCTATTTCCAACATTGAGCTTCTTCAGGACGGCACCTATGGTGAGGCCCTAAACCGGGCAGTGCTCCCATTTGAACCCGGATCCGTCATGAAACCTATCTCTCTGATGATCGCTTTTGAGGATGGGTTGGTAAAAGGGGTGAATGATATGGTGTCTTGCGCGCCGTTCCAGAAAACCAGCGATCCCCACGGCTCCGGAATGAAGACCATGAAACAGGTTATCGAGCAGTCTTCAAATCCCGGAATCGCTCGCGTGATTTTCCGTGGATATGAAAACGATCCCTCCCGTTTCTACGACCGTCTTGCCGGCCTCGGATTCTTTGAGCCGCTCCGTTCCGGAATCGCAGGAGAATGTATTCCGAGAATACGCAAACTCCTCCCTAAGGACTCACGAGGAAACAACATCACAATGACGGCACGGCATCTCGACCTTGCCCGTCAGGCCTACGGATACAACACGGAGCTGCCTCCACTCTTCACCCTCTCCGTCTACAATGCCATAGCCAACGGAGGCCGTTACGTGCGCCCTCACCTCATGAGAGGTCTTAGAAACGAACAGGGACTCGATTCGCTTCTCCCTATCCAATATATACGCGACCGGATATGCTCAGAAGAGACCGCGCGTAAAGTCAGGGAATGTATCCACGAAGTAGTGTGGGGAGAGCATGGCACGGCACGTGCTGTCCGCGATGACCGCGTGAAAGTTGTGGGGAAGACAGGAACGGCTTACCCCGTTGAGGGAGGTGTCTACAACACCGCAAAAAGAAGATACGCTTTTGCCGGATTCTTTCCTTATGAAAACCCGCAGTACAGCTGCATAGCCCTTGTGCTCGGACCGAGCGGATGGTCGGCCAACCGCACATCAGGCCAGATCGTGAAGAATATGGCTGTCAAGATGTATTCAAGAGGAATGCTTAACAATTCTTCCACCTTCACCGCCGCAAATTCCGGCTCATTACCAATAGTGGCCCGTTCGCTCGACTGCGACAACAAAAAACTCTCCAAGTCAATCGGAGCCACCAAGATTCGCCATGTAAAGAAAAATGGTCATGACTCACCCGGCACAGTCCCCGATGTTATCGGATGCGATGCTCCCACCGCGGTCCGTCTCCTTGAAGAGAAAGGGTATAATGTGAGAGTGTCGGGCGCAGGCCACGTGGCAGCTCAGATGCCCGTCGGAGGCAGCGCATTACCACAGGGAACCACCATCAATCTATCCCTCCGGATTTAAATGTAAACAAGAAGAAAATAATCATACACGATATGTCAGTTAAATTATCTCACCTTCTCGAAGGTATAAAAACGATAGAAATCATAGGAGATACCGACAAGAACATCTCTGACCTCCAGAGCGACTCCCGTAAGGCCACAAAGGATGGCATGTTCGTAGCCGTGCGTGGCGTCACTACTGACGGGCACAAATATATACCCGTCGTGGCAAGCACCCACGTGGGAGCCATAGTCTGTGAGGATCTCCCCACAACCCTCGAAAAGGGAATAACATATATTCGGGTGGAGAACTCAGCAGAAGCGCTTGGACGACTTGCCGACAACTGGTTCGGACACCCGTCCTCGAAACTGAAGCTCGTGGGCGTCACCGGAACAAACGGAAAGACCACAACGGCAACCCTACTCTATGAGATGGCTAAATTTGAAGGATACAAGGCAGGTCTCATATCTACGGTATGCAACTATATCCAGAACAGAGCTATCCCGACAACCCATACCACTCCCGACCCCATTACCCTGAATGCCCTTCTCGCAGAGATGGTGGAGGCAGGATGTGACTATGCCTTCATGGAGGTCTCTTCACACGCCGCCCACCAGCACCGCA
Organism: uncultured Sangeribacter sp.; assembly: GCA_964499025.1. GTDB lineage: Bacteria > Bacteroidota > Bacteroidia > Bacteroidales > Muribaculaceae > Lepagella. Next base: position 81,701 of record CAZCJC010000001.1, on the reverse strand, counting down.
TAGCAGGTCTTCATTTCGCAGGAGCCCTCTTCTCGAATCTGACACGCGACCATCTCGATTATCACCTGACCGTGGAGAATTACATGAACGCAAAGAAGATGTTCTTCGACATGCTGCCCGCAGATGCGTTCGCCCTTATAAACATTGATGATAAATCGGGACGCTACATGGTGCAGAATACCGGAGCCAAAGTCTACACATATTCACTGAGAACGGATGCGGATTTCCGCTGTAAGATCCTGGAGACACGCCTCGACGGCACCCTCCTGTCGTTCAACGGAAAGGATGTGGAGGTAGCTTTCACCGGAAAGTTCAACGCCTACAACCTCACGGCAGTATACGGAGCCTCCATACTTATAGGATGGGATCCGCAGGAGGTGCTCGTAAACATGAGCCGCCTTGTTCCGGTTGCCGGACGTTTCCAGACACTCCGTTCACCTGAAGGGGTAACCGCGATAGTTGACTATGCCCATACCCCCGACGCACTGGTTAACGTGCTCGACACAATCCGAGAGATTGTCGGAGCCGGCGGCGAGATCACCACAGTAGTAGGAGCCGGAGGAAACCGCGACCACGGCAAACGCCCCATAATGGCCAGAGAAGCCGCATGCCGGTCGGATCTGCTTATACTCACCTCCGACAATCCACGCGATGAGGAACCGGATGCCATCATAGCCGACATGAAGTCGGGCCTCACAAATGAGGAATTGAGACGAACAATCTGCATCACCGACCGGCGCGAGGCAATACGCACGGCCATGCGAATGGCCAAACCTGACAGCGTGGTTCTCATTGCCGGCAAAGGGCATGAGACCTATCAGGAAGTGAAAGGGATTCGCTCACACTTCGATGACCGTGAAGAGGTGAAAGCTACCTGGATGTAATGTTTCATCACTAAATCCACACCCTATGATTTACGCATTGCTCGAACTCCTCGACGGATTACGTTTCCCGGGACATAACCTGATGGGTTACATCACATTCCGCGCAGGAATCTCTTTCGCTCTTGCCCTGATAATTGCGCTCACTTTCGGACATAAGATTATCGAGCGCCTACAGAAGATGCAGGTGGGTGAGGTGGTGAGAAACCTCGGCCTCGAAGGACAGATGAAAAAGACCGGCACCCCAACAATGGGAGGTGTTATCATAATCATGGCAATCCTTATCCCATGCCTGCTCCTGGGCAACCTCACCAATATTTACATGATATTGATATTGGTGGCTACAGTCTGGATGGGTGTGATCGGTTTCCTTGACGATTACCGCAAACTGAAATATCATAACAAAGATGGTCTCAAGGGGAAGTATAAGGTGACAGGTCAGGTAGGACTCGGCCTCCTTGTCGGAATCACAATGTGGCTCTCCCCCGATATCGTGATGAGCGAGAATTTCGAGGTCGAGAATTCCTCAAGTCATGAGACTGAGATTGTGGTTTCGACAGATGAGATTAAATCCCCACAGACCACTATTCCTTTCGTGAAGAACAACAACTTCAACTACGAATGGCTCACATCCTGGATTTCAGATAAGACGGCAGCCAACACACTCGGCTGGCTCGTGTTTGTGCTGGTGGTGATCATTGTAGTTGCGGCTGTCAGCAACGGTGCCAATCTCACAGATGGACTCGACGGCCTGTGTGCCGGAACATCTGCAATCATTGGAGTTGCCCTCCTGATTATGGGATATCTGGGCAGCAACGTGATATATTCGAGCTACCTCAACATAATGTATATCCCTGGCTCGGAAGAACTCGTGGTCTATGCAGCAGCATTCATCGGCGCCCTCGTAGGATTCCTATGGTATAACGCCTTCCCTGCACAGGTTTTCATGGGTGATACCGGAAGCCTCACACTCGGCGGGATACTTGCCGTGTTTGCAATCCTCATCCGCAAAGAACTCCTTATTCCGTTGCTCTGCCTGATATTCTTCCTTGAAGATGTCTCGGTGATGATGCAGGTGGGATATTTCAAATATACTAAAAAGAAATATGGTGAGGGAAGACGCATATTCAAGATGACACCACTTCATCATCATTTCCAAAAACCCCTCGAAGCAGGGAGCAATATTCTTTGGAAACACCCTGTCAACCCGATTCCGGAATCCAAGATAGTGGTACGTTTCTGGATTGTTGGCATCCTGTTGGCAGCCCTGACATTCGTGACCCTCAAGATAAGATAACAAAGACCGGAGATAAAAAAAACAAAAAACCGGCTGCCACGCTAAAATGCTCCTTTAGCTAAGCCATCTAAATTAACTGCCCGGCAGCAACAGCCAAATCAGCTACCTAAAGCCTAAAACCTAAAGCCTAAAACCTAAAATAAATGAAATTAGTTATACTCGGTGGAGGAGAAAGCGGTGTGGGAGCCGCTATTCTCGGTAAAGAGAAAGGGATGGAGGTTTTCCTCAGCGACATGGGAAATCTCAAGCCTGAATACCGCGACTCCCTCATTAAGGAAAATATAGAATTCGAAGAGGGTAAACACTCGGAAGAGAAAATCCTTGATGCCGACATTGTGGTCAAGAGTCCGGGTATCCCGCCATACGCCCCTATGGTGAAGAAGATAACGGAGAAAAATATTCCTGTTCTATCCGAAATTGAGTTCGCGGCAAGATACACGGATGCAAAGATGGTCTGCATCACCGGAAGCAACGGAAAAACTACCACCACCCTCCTTACCTATCACATCCTCCGTAATGCCGGGCTGAATGTCGGGTTGGCAGGAAACGTGGGTAAGAGCCTCGCCCTTCAGGTGGCCCGCGAAAAACATGATGTGTATGTAATCGAGCTTTCAAGTTTCCAGCTTGAGAACATGTATGACTTCAAGGCGAACATTGCCGTGATAATGAACATCACTCCCGATCATCTTGATCGCTACGACCATAAGATGGAAAATTACGTCAAAGCCAAATTCCGTATCCTGCAGAACCAGACATCTGAAGACTATTTCATTTACTGGCAGGATGATCCGGTGGTGACAGAGCAGATCCGTCAGATACAGATCGAGGCTACAAAAATGCCATTCAGTGAATTCAGGGAGGAGGGAAGCAAGGCTTACGTGGAAAACGGAATCATAAAATTCATCACCCCGGGTGAAGTTTGGGAGATTCCCCGCGATAAACTCTCCCTCACCGGTCTCCATAATCTTTACAACTCCATGGCTGCCGGACTCTCGGCTTCACTGCTAAAGATAAAGAAAGATAAGATACGTGAGGCCCTTGAAGATTTCGAAGCCGTCGAACATCGACTCGAATATGTCGCCACCGTAAAGGGTGTCAGATATATCAACGACTCAAAGGCCACGAACGTCAACTCAACCTGGTACGCGCTCGAGAGCATGACAAACCCGACAGTGCTCATTCTCGGAGGAAAAGACAAAGGGAATGACTATTCTGAGATAGAGCAACTCGTCAAGGAAAAAGTCAAGGCGATTGTCTGTATGGGAAAAGACAACTCCAAGCTGCTCGAATTCTTCAGCGGGAAAGTGCCGCAGATCAGCGATACGCATTCCATCGAGGATGCTGTGAAGGAATGCGCCAGACTCGCTTCCGATGGCGACACCGTGTTGCTCTCACCCTGCTGTGCAAGCTTCGACCTCTTCACAAGTTATGAAGACAGAGGCGTAAAGTTCAAACAAGAAGTGAAAAAACTTAACAACTGAAAAAAAGCTAAACCTGACATGAATCCAACCATTCCCGGTCTTGAAATACGTGAAACGATCGACGGAGCTCCCGCAGAGGCAAAAAACAAAAAAACTGTCCCAGCCGGATCCGTGAATAAATCGCGCCCCGACCCTTACATCTGGGGCATATATATAATGTTCCTGCTGATAAGCATCGTCGAGCTCTTCAGCGCTTCCAGTTCGGAGGTATCCTCCACGAATGTCTATAGTCCCCTCATACGGCATGGCATATTCCTTGCGTTGGGATTGGCGATCGTGCTCTGGCTTCAGAAAACCCCCTATATAATGTTTCGCCGATTCGCATGGCTGTTCGCATTGGTATCACTCGCCCTCCTTCTGTTCTCATCAATGGTCGGAGTGGAGATCAACGGTGCGCAACGCGCTATCCGCATCGCCGGAATGACCATACAGCCAGCCGAAATTGTCAAGCTTTCGGTGGTGCTTCTCCTTGCCACCATCCTCTCCCGGAATCAGGCTCCGCGCGGTGTCACCAATCATGGCGTGAGGATGTCGGCCATTGTAGTTGTGGTTTTCGGTTTCTGCCTGTGGAAAAATGGACTCACAAATATGCTTCTCCTTATGGGTGTGAGCATCAGTATGTTTCTTATCGGTGGCATTCAGTGGCGTAAATTCTTTATGGTCATGGCGGTGTATGGTGTGTGCGCCTGCGGCCTCCTTATGTTTAAATACATCTCCCCGTCATCTTCACAATTTGATGAGGTGCAGAAAGAGCAGGTGATGGGAGCCGGAGCGGTATCCAACCAGGAAACTGCCAAATCAGGGGGACGTGCCGAGACCCATAAGGGCCGACTGAAAAGATTCTTCGAGGGAGTTCACCCCGAAGATCCCATCGACGACATGAACCGTCAGGTGATCTTTTCCAAATTCGCTCAGGCCAACGGCGGCCTTGTCGGACAAGGTCCGGGCAACTCCCGTGAGAGTGCCCGACTTCCGCTTGCTTTCTCCGACTACATATACTCAATAATTGTCGAAGATACGGGATTTATCGGAGGGTGTCTCCTGCTTCTCCTGTTTCTCACTCTTGTGGCCCGTGCCGGCCGTATAGCCTACAAATGCTCACGCGCGTTCCCCGCATTCCTCATAATGGGTTGCGCCGTGATGATAGTGTTCCAGGCTCTGGTGCATATGGCGATTGTAACTGGATTGTTCCCCGTATCAGGTCAGCCGCTGCCTTTCATATCCAAAGGTGGAACATCAATCCTGGTTATGTCGGCAGCTATAGGAATGATGCTGTCGGTGAGCCGCTTTGCCGTAACAAGCGGAAATAAGAAAGAAATCAAAGCCGAGCTTAAGGAACTTCCCGAGGATATGCAGGCTGCAAACTTTAGCGAATATTCCAATCAATGAAGAAAAAGATACTCATCAGCGGAGGGGGCACCGGAGGACATATCTTTCCCGCTCTTTCTATTGCAAATGCCCTGAAACGAAGAATTGATGCCGATATCCTCTTTGTAGGAGCGGAAAACCGCATGGAGATGGAGAAAGTGCCGGCTGCCGGATATGAGATTATCGGCCTCCCTGTGGCAGGATTTAACAGGAAAAACCTTTTGAAAAATTTCAGTGTCCTGCTAAAACTTTTCAAAAGCGTGAGGATAGCTCGTGGCATTGTGAAGAAATTCCATCCTGATATCGCCATAGGTGTCGGAGGATACGCTTCGGGACCTACTCTTAAAGCTGCTCAGCGTGCGGGAATCCCGACTCTGGTTCAGGAACAGAACTCATACGCCGGAGTCACCAATAAACTTCTTGCTTCAAACGCTGCAAAAATATGCGTGGCATATGAAGGAATGGAACGTTTCTTCCCTGCCGATAAGATCGTGCTGACCGGAAACCCTGTGCGTAAGAATCTTACAGAAGGGATTCCTGACAAGGGGAAGGCAAGAGAGAGTTTCGGGCTGAATCCAGAACGCCCAACAATCCTTGTAGTGGGTGGAAGCCTCGGTGCCCGGACGTTGAACGAAAGCCTTGAAAAAGGATTGCGTATCCTGATTGACAAAGGATATCAGGTGATCTGGCAGACCGGTAAGAATTTCGGTAACAGGGCTCAAGTTGCCGCAAAAGGCGTAAAAGGAGCTGTCGTAACCGAATTCATAAGCGATATGGGAGCGGCATACGCAGCTGCCGATCTGGTAGTGTCGCGTGCAGGGGCCGGATCAATCAGCGAGCTTCAGCTTCTCGGCAAACCGGCTGTGCTTGTTCCCTCACCCAATGTGGCTGAAGACCACCAGACTAAGAATGCACTCGCCCTTGTCGACAGGAACGCTGCCGTAATGGTTAAGGATGCCGAGGCTACTGAAAAGCTTGTCGACACCATCATCCCGCTCGTGGACGACAAGGAAAGACTTGCAGAGATGTCGCGTAATATCTCTGAAATGGCCCTGAGGGATGCTGACGATCATATAGTGGATGAAATTCTGAAACTTATCGACCCCTGAGGCTCTGAAATTCTATGATATAGGGCCCGGAGTCCTTAAGCCGAAAAAAATGGAACTTTGACAAGCATGAAAAATCTATATTTTGTTGGTGCCGGTGGAATCGGCATGGCTAATCTTGTAAGATATTACCTTAAGCACGGTTTCCCTGTGGCAGGATATGACCGGACAGCATCTCCCCTTACCGAAGACCTTCAGAAAGAGGGAGCTAAGGTGACATACACAGATTCTTCCGATGAGATACCCGATGAATTCAAGAATCCTGCCGATACGTTGGTGGTTTACACTCCGGCTGTGCCCGATTCCAATCAGATATTGTCATATTTCCGAGACAACGGATTTGAAGTGATCAAACGCGCGGCGTTACTCGGAAGGATCACTCACGACACCCGTGGAATATGTGTGGCCGGTTCGCACGGAAAAACCACCACCTCATCAATGATTGCCAATATCCTGAGAAACTCTCAGGTTGGATGCACCGCTTTCCTCGGGGGTATACTCCGCAATACGGGCAGCAATCTCGTGCTTGATGAAAAATCAAACTATTCCGTTATCGAAGCTGATGAATACGACCGGTCGTTCCACCATCTTCATCCCAATATCGCTGTGGTTACCTCTACTGATCCCGACCACCTCGATATTTACGGGGATGAAGAGCATTATCTCGAAGCTTTCTCAATCTTTACATCCCTAATCCAACCGGGAGGGACACTGATCACTCATACAGGACTTGCATACCACCCCGACACAAAACCGGGAGTAAAGGTATTCACTTACAGCGGAGGATCCGAAGGCGACTGGCACGCGGAGGATATCACCTTCGGAGAAGGTCGCATAACATTCACTTTGATGGGGCCCGACATTCGGATCAGCAATATGGAGCCGGGAGTGCCGGTGGAGATAAATATCGACAATGCCGTTGCTGCCGCTGCCGCTGCCCTTACAGCGGGAGCCACACCGGAAGAGGTGCGTGAGGGCTTACGATCGTTCAAGGGAGCAAAACGCAGATTCGAGGTGTGGCGCGATGGCTCGGAACACTCAGGCGACACTGTCCTGATCGACGACTACGCGCACAGCCCCAACGAAGTGCTCTCATCTATAAGGTCGGTGAAGAAACTCTATCCGGGCAGGAAACTGACCGTCATTTTCCAGCCTCATCTGTATACCCGTACCCGTGATTTCGCCGATGATTTCGCCAAATCCCTCTCAGAAGCGGATGAACTCATTATGCCCGAAATATACCCCGCGCGTGAACTCCCAATTCCGGGAATAACTACCCACACTATCCTCGACAAGGTAAATTGCAATAAAAAAATATATTGCGAAAGAAAAGATTTGTTGAATCTGATAAAAAATAGTAACTTTGAAATCCTGATGACACTGGGGGCAGCCGACATTGACAGGTTGCTTCCGGAGATTAATCATATATTGGCGTCACATTGACATTATGAGAAAGAATACCGTCTTGAAATGGATACTGCTTATCCTCCTGATGGGCTATGCAACCTGGATGACCGTTTGGGCTCATCAGGAAGCTGACAGGCACGTCTGCGTAGGAATTGACATACATGTGTCCGGAAACAAGGCGATGGATTCCATTATCCGACGCGGTGTGACTCGCGAGCTGGCCTCATATCCCGACAAGATCATTGGCACGGGCCTAAACAAAATCGACACCGGGAAACTCAGGAACTATCTCTCCTCAATGAGTAATTTCGAGAGTGTCGATTGCATGATCACTTCCGGGGGAAGGCTAAGAATCAACATTGTCCCGCTGGTGCCTGTGATGAGGGTTTTTTCTCCCGGAAAATCCTATTACATCAACAAAGATGGGAAACATATCGATTCAAAGGCTGAATTCTTCACCGAAGCTCCTGTGGTGCAGGGGGAATTTACCAAAGACTTCCCCCCGAGCGAGGTAATCCCTCTGGTGAAATATATAGATAAAGACCCCATGCTCAAGAATCTTGTCAGCATGATTGTAGCCCAGGATTCTTACAATCTTCTTGTCGTGCCGAGAATGTATGGCCACATCATCAATTTCGGCGACACAACCCGGCTCGAGGAGAAGACACGTGCCCTGTCACTTTTCTACAAAAAGGTGATGCCTCACAAGGGCTGGGAGGAATATGACACCATTTCAGTAAAATTCAGAGGTCAGATTGTGGCGACACGCCGCGACAAGACCCGCCTCTCTCACAGCGAGGACTATACGGAGGTGGTGGATCTTGAGGAACACACACTTCCCGATGCACCCCAGCCCGCAGCAACCTCGAATCAATCTCCGGCCAACAGCGCTACGCCTACGGCCGACAGCCAACCACCGACAACCAATAACAAACAACCCTCTAATCCCACAACTCCGGGCAATGAATGAAGAAAAATACGTTGCTGCAATAGAGATCAGCAGCTCTAAAATAATCGCCGTCCTCGGAAAGATGCGCCCGGGCGGCCAACTTGATATTATAGCCTCCGAACAGGAAAAGGGGGGCGACAGCGTGCGCTATGGCGTGATCCAGAACCTTGAAGAAACCTCAATGCGGATCAACCGCATCTTAAATCTTCTTGAGCGCAAACCGGCTGTCTCTCCGCGTAAGATCTCGGGAATGTTCGTAGGATTGTCCGGCCGTTCCCTCAGAAGCATTCCCACAAAAGTATCCATAAATCTTCCGGAAGACACCGAGATTACTGATGAAATACTGAGCCGACTCTTGGCGCAGGCACGTAACACAGCAATCGACAGCTCACTCGAAGTGGTGGATGCCGTTCCCCGCTCCTATCGTGTGGGAAGAAGCGAGACACTTTCCCCTAAAGGGATGGTGGGCGACAGCATCAGTGCCGATTTCGATATCATTGTCTGCCGTCCGGAGATCAAACGCAATCTTATACGCACCATTCAGGATAAACTCAAGATCGACATATGCGGCGTAGTGGTTACACCTCTCGCAGCCGGACAACTGATTCTGAGTCCCGAACAGAAAAGGCTCGGATGCATGCTGGTGGATATGGGTGGAGAAACGACCACCGTCACTATCTATAAGAACGGACATCTTGTATATTTTGCCACACTTCCCCTTGGTGGGCGTCACATCACTCGCGATATAACCTCACTCAACGTGCTTGAGGAGAGAGCGGAGGAGATCAAGATCACTTCCGGAAATGCAATCCCTCGTGAGACTGTATCTTCAATCAATTATCACGGAGTAAAGGATACAGACGTGTCTAACCTCATAGTGGCACGGGCCGAGGAAACCGTAGTCAATATCCTCAAGCAGGTGAAATATGCCGAACTCAAGGACAGTGATCTCCCGGGTGGGATAATCCTCATAGGAGGAGCTTCAAAACTCAACGGGATGCTCGACCTCCTTGCAAACAAGAGTGGGCTGCCCGTAACACGCGGCTCTCTTCCCCAATATGTACATCTCGAGGACCTCAAGACAAATACCACCGACATAATTGAAGTTGCGAGCGTGCTTTACGCCGGGGCATCATCCGCTCCCGATGCCGCTTGCGTCGAGATGCCTCGCCCGAAGGAGGTTCCAGTCACCGGGATTAAAAACGAAGATGATCCGAATGATTATGTCGAAGAGCCCGAAACTCCCCGTCCTCCCAAAAAGCCATCCTGGGTCACCAGGCTCCTGGGACGCAGCCGAGATGGAGTGGCAGGATTCTTCGGAGGTAATGATGATGACGACTCCGATCCCCTGGATTAAGAAAGGGATAAAATCCGACAGTGTTACTATTTACGCAAAGAAACCATTACAATGGAAAACGATATGCACACCCCCGAATTCCGCGATCTCGCTGACGAGACTGGATTCGTTAAAGATACAAATGAGTCTATAATCAAGGTTATAGGTGTCGGTGGCGGAGGAAACAACGCCGTCAACTATATGTACGCCCAGAAAATCCCGTATATAAATTTTGTGGTCTGCAACACCGACCGTCAGGCCCTGAAGATGTCGCCGATTCCGACTCAGCTTCTACTTGGCCGCGATATCACCAATGGTTTGGGTGCAGGCAATGTGCCCGAGGTGGGGCGTAAATGTGCGGAGTCTTCCGAAGAGGATATCAGAAAACTCTTTGAAGACAATACGGAGATGGTGTTCATCACAGCAGGTATGGGTGGCGGTACGGGCACAGGGGCTGCCCCTGTTGTGGCGCGCATAGCCAAGGATGCCGGCATGCTCACAATCGGAATCGTGACCGTTCCTTTCTTCTTCGAAGGTGAGAAAAAGATCCTCAAGGCTCTCGAAGGTGTGAAGGAGATGAAAAAGCATGTGGATGCCCTCCTGGTGATTAACAATGAAAACCTGATCGAACTTTATAAGGATCTTAACTTCTTCAATGCTTTCGGCAAAGCCGACGACACCCTTGCGAATGCTGCGCGGAGCATCTCCGAAATCATATCCGAACCTTGCTATGTCAACGTAGACTTCCAGGATGTGAAAACCACACTTAAGGACTCAGGCACCGCAATCATATCCACAGCGGTGGGCGAAGGTGAACACCGCATCACGGATGCTATCAACAAGGCTCTCCATTCTCCCCTGCTGAAGGCTCACGATATCTACACATCCAAACGCCTCCTCTTCAAGTTTATCTGTTGGAAAGATTCACCTAATCCTCTGCGAGCTGAAGAGATTGCCGAAATAAATCAGTTCACCGCAAAACTTCCTGCAAGCATCGACGTGAAATGGGGTATCGGTGACAATCCTGAAATGGGCGACAAAGTGAAGATCACAGTACTCGCTTCCGGATTCGACATGACTATCCGAGACAATACGAAAGTCAACGGAGGCCCGGAATCCACTAAAGGGAAGAATGCAGGAGATGACCATGAAAGGAAGACCATCCGTATCACACCCTTTGACGAGATCGATACGGGAGTCACTGCCCACCAGAACTCTGTCAGCCGTAACAACGAGCGTGCCGAAATGGAGGAATTCTATGGGAAGGATAAGGTTAAGGCGCAGACATTCAAATCTGATGAAATGCGCTACGTGGTGCTGAAACCATCCCAGTTTGACGACTTCGAAGTCATTGCAATGATGGAGAAAGTGCCGGCATTCCACCATGATGCAGCCTTTAAGCAGGCTATCGACAACATTGGTATGCCGGAAACAAAACCGACCTGGAACAAAACCAAGGATTACGATCCCGGGGCTTCAACAATCAGTTTCGGAGACGACTTCTGATCATACCTCCCCTCAAACTAAGGCGTGACGCCTAACATCTAACTAAAAACAGCTTAGCCGATGGTTCCCGAATCTAAAGCCTAAAGCCTAAAGTCTAAAAAAAATGTCTGACAATAAATTTCAGATGGTAGCCAAGACCTTTCAGGGTCTTGAAGATGTACTCCGTGATGAATTGATCTCTCTTGGAGCTGAAAACGTCGAGATGGGTCGCCGTATGGTAAGTTTCGAAGGAGACCTCGCAATGATGTACAAGGCAAACCTCTGTTGCCGCACAGCACTGCGGATTCTCAAACCCATAGAGAAATTCACCGCCTCCAATCCTGACGAGCTATACGATATCGTGAGAGATATCGATTGGGAAAAGTATATGACAGCCAAAACCACCTTTTCCATCGATTCAACAGTTAACAGCGATGAGTTCTCTCACTCCAAATATGTCACCTACAGGGTGAAGGATGGTATCGTCGACCATTTCCGTGATAAGACCGGAGAACGTCCCTCGATCCGCGTGACGGGTGCCGATCTGCAATTTAATGTCCACATATTCGACGACCGAATAACAATATCCCTCGATTCATCCGGCGAACCGCTTTCAAAGCGTGGATACAGGGTGGAGCAGACAGCTGCTCCGATAAATGAAGTGCTCGCAGCCGGAATTATTATGAAGACCGGCTGGAGGGGCGATTGTAATTTTGCTGATCCTATGTGTGGTTCAGGTACTTTCCTGATTGAGGCCGCACTTATCGCGGGAAACATAAATCCCGGAATATATCGCAAGCAATTCGCTTTCGAGAAATGGCCCGACTTCGATCGCGATCTTTTCGAGGAGATTTACAATGATGACAGCGCCGAGAAGGAATTCGCATTTAAGATCTACGGAGGTGATATTGATCCGGAAGCCGTGGCTGTGGCCCGCAAGAATATACGTGAGGCCAAAGTTGAGGATATGATCGAACTAACTTGCCGTCCCATGAGCGATTGGACGGATAATCCCGAGCCGGGAATCCTCGTTATGAATCCACCTTATGGTGAGAGGCTGAAACCGGAAGATATGACCTCTCTCTACAAAGGAATCGGATCAACCCTGAAAAAATATTTCCCGGGATGGCACGCATGGATAATAGGACTCAATGATGAAGACTTCTCCAATATCGGCTTAAAACCCACGGTAAAGATTCCGCTGCTCAATGGGAATCTCGAATGCTCTCTGAGGGAATACGTGCTCTTCGACGGCAGCTACAATGATTTCCGTGCTGATGGCGGATCGGTTGGAAGAGGTGAGAGTGATGCCGACCGCGACCATAAGGCTCCCCGAAAGATGAAACACATCTCCGACGATGAATGGAGCCGTGAAACCCGTAAATTCGGCAATCACTCCGACAAAGGGAAGGGTGCAAAAGGGAAAAAGTCTTTCGGTGGAAAAGATAATTCATTCTCAGATAGAAAACCGGCGTTCAAGGAGCGCAGACAATCCGGCGACAAAGAGAATTCCTTTGGTGAAAAAGGTAAATTCGGAGATACGAAAAGAAACTTCGGAGACAAGAAAAGGAATTTTGGAGACCAACGTAAATCTTTTGGAGATAAAGAGCGTTTTCACGGCACTCGTAAATTTGAACGTTCAGATCGACAGGAGCGCCCCTGGAAACCTCGTCCTGCAATTGAGACACAGGATCGAGGCCCGCAGATTCCTGAATCAAATGCAACAGTGTTCTCTCGCTATCCCATCCGCTCTCGTCGCCCCAAATCAAATACCGAACAAGAGGATTAATCATCTGTCGGAATCTCAAGTAGCTGTTCATATTGTATTTGAGCAGCCTACATATACGATTATGAATAGTAGAGTTGTAATTTGAACTGCAACTAACAGATTATGGTTGACTGACTTATCATGCAAAAGAGGATCATAGGAAATTCCGGCCTTGTTATCGCAATCCTGTTGGCTTGCGCATTCTGTGCTGCAGACTATTGGTTCGGTTCTCCCCAGAATATTGAGGAGAATATGGGAAGCTGCTTCCCATCGCCGAATCTTTGGCCTATAGATCCGCTGCTCTCCAGAATAGCCAATTTCCTGCTGATCGTGCTTGCCGGCATCATGCTCCACATCTTTAATAAGACCTATAATCTTATAAATGATAATGACACGGTGCTTCCGGCAGCCTTCATAATCTTCTGCTCATCCAATCCCTGGGTTGGCTCCATGCTCTCTTCCTCTATTATGCTGGTATGGGCCAACATTATCTCCCTGTTCATCTTGTTCAGATGTTACAGGAAAGAATCTGCTCCCCGTGAGATATTTCTTGTGGGAACCATCTTCTCTATCGGATCAATGTTCCAGTATGCCTTCCTCGCCTTTATCCCCATCTACATTCTTATTTGCTGGACCCTGAAGTGTATCAACTTCAAGGGTATCATCGCTCTTTTGATGGGTACGGTCGCCCCTTACTGGATCGGTATCGGGTTGGGGCTGATTCCTCTCGATTCTTTCACAATGCCGGCCTTCACCTACATGCTTGATGTGCTGGGCAACAAACAGACACTCCTCGTAGGGTTGCTCAACTGTGGAGTGACAATACTGATAACATTCCTGCTCACACTTTACAATGCCGTTAAGCTTTATGCCGGAAATACACGCCGTCGCCTCTTCAACAACGCCCTGATACTTCTTGGCGTGGCATCGGCCATATTCATGGTTTGCGACTTTGACAACATTCCGGTGTATCTCCCCACCCTATATATGGTGGCCGCCGCACAGATTGCCAATCTTTTCGCGCTCCATAACCTGCACCATCCGCGGGCTGTGATCTGGGTGCTGTTGCTTCTCTTCACGGCCTCATTCATTTTTATGGAAAAGATAATAGCATGAGCAGCGACACATTAAATCACCGACCCAAAATTCTTGTTGACAACAATATCCCTTATATCGCCGGACGTCTCGAACCGGTGGCCGATGTAACATATCTCGACCAATTCGGCTTCACACCTGAAACCGTAAAGGATGCGGATGCCCTGATTATAAGGACACGCACAAGATGCGACAGTGCCCTCCTTAAAGACTCGTCAGTAAGGAAAATCGCTACTGCAACAATCGGAACAGACCAGATCGATATCCCATGGTGTGAGGAGGCCGGGATAAGCGTGTCGAACAGCCCAGGTTGCAATGCGCCTGCAGTAGCCCAATATGTATGGGCCTCCCTGCTCAGACTTGGCTTCGATCCCCGGAAGCAGACTCTTGGAGTGGTGGGCTGCGGAAATGTGGGGTCGATTGTAGCCCAGTGGGGGCGTGCGATGGGAGCCAGAGTGCTCGTCAGCGATCCTCCAAAAGAGGAGAGAGGAATCCCTGATGATTATGTATCGCTCGAAAAGCTGATGGAGAAGGCAGATGCCGTGACTCTCCATACTCCTCTCATAAAAGATGGTGCTCATCCTACCTTCCATCTCATCGGCAATGATGAGATCAGCCGCATGAAAACGAATGCGATTCTGGTGAACGCAGCGCGGGGTCCGGTGGTGGATTCGGAAGCTCTATTGCCTTTCCTCAAATCAAAAAAAATCAGGGCTGTGATCGACACTTGGGAGGGAGAACCGGATCTATCCCTTCCTCTTCTTGAGGAAGTGGAGATCGGCACATTCCATATCGCCGGCTACTCACGGCAAGGTAAAGAACGGGCTACTCAGATGGTATTGGAAGCCATCGAGAGATTCTTTGGCTTAGAGGTGGACAAATCAGGTCTGTCAGGCCCATATATGCCACCTGAAAAAGTAACGCCGGAAGCAATTGTGGAATCATACGATCCTTATGCCGACAGCAACATGCTAAAGGCATCACCTCACCTATTTGATATATTACGACGCGATTATAATTATCGCGAAGAGGTGCGGTTTTAACAATTAAATCGGTCGATCATACAACAATATCATGAAGAAATATTACGTGGTTTGGAAAGGGCGGCAGCCCGGTGTTTACGATAATCTTGAAGATGCAATGGAGCAGGTGGAAGACTTCCCGGGGGCATCTTTCAAGAGCTTCGACTCTCCCCAGGCAGCAGCCCAGGCGTTTCGCAACTCGGAAACACGTACCGACCGCAAGGAATTAGGAAATATCCTACTCCAGTCTTCCCGAAACAATCTCCCCAAAAGCGGAACACCCGACTATATGTCATTCCCTGAAATTGATCTCGATGGTTGGGCGGTAGATGCATCCTGTCTGGGGAATCCGGGGCGCATGGAATATCGAGGGGTTGAATTGATGACAGGAAGGGAACTTTTCCGAGTCGGGCCATTTGAGAAGTCAACCAACAACATAGGAGAATTTCTTGCCATCGTCCATGCACTCGCACTCCAGAACCAGACCGGAGAAAAGCATACCATATACTCGGATTCAGTGACCGGAATGGCATGGGTAAGAAACAGGAAAGTTAAGACGCAGCTCACCCGTTCGCCTGAAAATGAAAAAAGCTTCCGCATGATGGAAAGAGCTCTGTCTTGGCTCAATTCCCATTCCTACAGCACAAGGATCCTTAAATGGCAAACCGAACGATGGGGTGAAGTCCCCGCCGATTTCGGAAGGAAGTGATAGATTATGATAATGTTTTTTTGATGAGTTATGACATTCCCATATAGATATTAAACTAAAATAGCCACCTAATCAAATAAGCTGTCATTACTGAAATAGCTTCTTAAATTTTGAGAACTCCCGATAACTAAAAATCCATAATAAATGAAACGATCAGCAATTACTTTTATCCTCCTTCTTCTCTTTCTTCCGGCAAGTGCTCAAACCTTGTTTAAATCTTCCCTACCCGTGAAACCCGGAAAAGGAGTGACTGTAGCCGGAACCGTGGAATGTGACGGCAAACCGATTCCCGGGGTTGTCGTATCCGACGGTTTTGAGCTGACACGCACTGATAAGAAAGGTGCATATTACCTGAAATCAAAAAAGCGGAATCCACAGGTTTTCATTACCACTCCCAGCGGTTATGAGGCCTGGCGCGAGGACGTGGTTCCTCAGTTCTGGGCCGACTTTACAAAATCACCCGAGGAATATGAACGTCATGATTTCCGACTGAAAAAGGTGGATCAAGACCGCCATGCAATGATAGCGATAACTGATGTGCATCTGGCAAATCAAAGAAACGATGTGGCCACCTTCAGCGGCCCGTATGTCGACAGAATTCGCGAAGAGGTCAAGAATCTTAACGAGGATGGCCGACCGGTCTATACCATTCATCTCGGAGATGGAGCGTGGGATAATTATTGGTATGCACTGGATTTCGATATAGCCGATTTCCGGAAAGCTTTCAATAATGCAAAATATCCAACTCCGCTATATAACATCATGGGAAACCATGATAATGACGGAGCTACCCCAAACGGTCCTGACACGGATATGGATTCTGCCAGGCCATATATGAAAGTGTTCGGACCACGCTACTACTCTTTCAATGTCGGAGGGATTCATTATGTGGTGCTCGACAACATCGAGTATAAGAACGAGGCCACCGAGAATCAGAAAGCACCCGGAATCTGGGGCTCACGCAACTATAACGAGAAACTGACCGATGAACAGCTCGAATGGCTTCGCAAAGACCTTGAAGGTATTCCGCACGACACTCCTCTTGTGATAGCCATGCACTGCCCGATGCTCAAATGGAAAGGGGGCTTTGGGCCGGAAGTGCTTCCCCGCATGGAAAAGGAAAGCGTCGACAGGCTCCTGGAGATTGTCGAGCCTTTCGATGAGGTGCATTCCATCTCCGGTCACTCCCACCGCCAAGTCATTACCCGAATGCCGGGCAAGAAAACCCGTGCGGACCATAACATTGCCGGCACGAGCGGCGCATGGTGGTGGACTTCAGCTTTCGGAGGGAAAAACCTCTGTCCGGAAGGGAACCCGACAGGTTTTGAAGTTTTTCTCGCCGATGGAAAAGACCTGAAATGGCGTCACCAGACTTATGAATATGAACCGGGTCGCCAGTTCTGGGCATGGGATATGAACCGAGTGGCCGACTATTTCAAGAATTCCGCAGAATTCCAGGCTTTCAAGAAATATTTCCCGAAATGGAGCGACTTCTCAGAGGTTCCCGAAAACTCTGTCTGGATCGACCTTTGGGCTTGGGATCCGGAAGGAACACTCAAAGTAACTGAAAACGGCAAGGAATTGCCTGTTGAGATGTTCATCGGAGAGAATCCAATGTATAATGGAACTTATCCCATCCAGCGCACCGTGTGGCTCAATCAATACAGCTCTTCTTGGGAGAAACCTAAAAAGACACGCCTCTTCAGGGTGCAGACCTCCGCACCGGATACACCGGTGGTGATTTCCTGGACTGATCCCTTCGGCGTGGAATACACTCAGACTCTCTCCCGACCGATGCCATTCGGTCTTGACGATTTCAAATAAGTAATTGGTAAAAATTAATGAACATTTTGACGCAGCCCTCAGCTGAAACCGAAATTAATTCAAAATCACGACGTTTTATCTATTCATTAATTTCTGCAACCTTCTTATCGATTATTTTTAACAACTACATAAAATATATATCATGAAAGCTTCTCTTTCTTTAATTCTTTCGTGCGTGACGGTGATTAGCGTTTCAGCTGCCCCACGCACGGTGGAAAACATTAATTTCGGCTGGAAATTCCAGCCCGGTGAATGTAACGGAGCTGAAGCACTCCTGTTCGATGATTCTTCATGGCAGACGGTAGATCTGCCCCATGACTTCCAGATCCATCAGCCTTGGATTGAACCGGCTGCCGATGAAAAACCGGATCTCGACAATCCTATGGCAAATATCAAGAGCCGCCTGAGCTCGCGTGGGTTCAAGGAGATGGGCGAAGGTTGGTATCGTAAAAACTTCACCCCTGATCCTGAGTGGAAAGGGAAACGAGTTCTCCTCGACTTTGAGGGCATCCTGCTTGTGGGCGATGTGTATCTAAACGGCAAAAAGATCGGAGGAACGGATTACGGATACCTCGGATTCGAAAATGACATAACCGACATGCTGGATTTCGATGGCCCGAACGTGATCGCCGTGAGAGCAGATACCGGCACTCCCGAGAACTCTCGCTGGTACACAGGTGGGGGCATTTATCGCGACGTGAATTTTGTTGTTACCGATCCCAAACAATATTTCACCCGTCACTCCCTCGCAATAACCACTCCGGATGTTTCTCCGGAACTCTCATCCGTAGTGATCGACGGTGAACTTGCTACTTTCATAAAGACTGACAGCGTCACGGTTGGAATCAAAATCAAGGATCCCGACGGGAAAGAGATCTACTCTCAGAAAAACTCGCATTGGTCGCATCCCCGCCAGAACATAAGGGAATTCAGACTCGACAGCATATCAATAACAAATCCAAAGCTATGGGACTGCGAAAATCCGAATCTCTACTCCTTAACAGCCACACTTTATCGTCCCGACGGATCGGTGGCCGACGAGATTACCGAGAATTTCGGTATCCGTAAGCTTGAGTTTTCCCCCGATTTCGGATTCAAGCTCAATGGAAAGAAGACTCTTCTGAAGGGTATAGCCAACCATCACACACTCGGCGCACTCGGCGCTGCAGCATATCCCCGTGCAATGGAGAAGCGAATACAGATGCTTAAGGATTTTGGCTTCAACCATATCCGCACCTCCCATAATCCATACAGCAAATCTCTGCTCGATCTCTGTGATAAGTATGGAATACTTGTGGTTGATGAGCTTTACGACAAATGGGAACAAAGATTCTCAGGGGGGCGCACAAAATGGGAAGATAGGTGGCAGATAGATGTGCCTGAGTGGGTGAAACGCGACCGCAATCATCCATCGGTGGTTTTCTGGAGTCTCGGCAACGAGCTTCAGCTGATTCCCGATCTCCCTTTCAACGACTGGGGTGTCACTCCCTATCATCTCCAGAAAACTCTTCTCAAACGCTACGATCCAACACGTCCGGTGACAGTGGCAATGCATCCGCGCGGCCGCAACGAGCATACAGACTCTTTGCCGGCTCCTCTGGTAATGGAAACCGATATCGCGGCTTATAACTACCGATATATGTATTTCCCCGGTGATGGCAAACGCTTCCCCTGGATGATTTTTTACCAAAGCGAGGCAAACACTTCAAACCTCGGACCCAATTTCTTCGAAATGGATCTTGATAAAGTTATCGGGTCGGCATATTGGGGAATGATCGACTATCTGGGTGAATCCAACGGGTGGCCGGAAAAAGGATGGACACAGGGTGTTTTCGACATTTCACTCGACCCGAAACCTCAGGCCTACTTCCTTAAGTCCTTCTTCATGCCTGACACTCCTACGGTGCATATAGCTCCTGTTGTCGACAGCGCATCCCATGAATGGAACGGTGTGGCAATGGGCGGTAAAAAATATTACGATCATTGGAATTTCAATATGGGGGATAAAGTGAACCTGTACACTTATACAAATGCGGATGAGGTAGAACTCAGACTTAACGGCAAATCACTGGGAAGACAGAAAAATGATACTGTTAATTCCAAAGTTCGCAACCGCATTTTCTGGAAAGATATTCCATATGCGCCCGGAAAGATTGAAGCTATTGCATATAACGGTGGTAAAGAGGTAGCCCGTCATAGCCTGTCAAATTACGGGGAGGCGGTAAGACTCAATGCCACTCCCGATAATGCCGAATGGAAAGCTGACGGAATGGATCTGCAACACGTGAAGATCACTGCCCTTGACAAGAAAGGAAACATCGACAAATCAAATGAAACTCCACTCTATTTCACTGTGGAGGGGCCGGCTGAGATTGTAGGTGTAATCAACGGCGACATGACGAGCGAAGAACTCACTACGGGCAATACACGCCGCCTATACCGCGGAGCAGCCACTGTGATACTCCGTTCAAAACCGCAATCTGACGGCTCAAAACAGAGGGTAACGCTAAAGGTAACACCCGATGGCTCGAAACTGAAGCCGATTGAGGTGAAGTTTTAGGTGTTAGGCGTTAGGCGTTAGGCGTTAGGTTTTAGGTTTTAGGCATTAGGTTACACCGCACCTTCGTGGTATATAATATATTACCTGATTCTTTAACCCTACCATCTCACTCCTCATCACTAACGCCTAAAACCTAACGCCTAATGCCTAAAACCTAACACCTAACACCTAACACCTAACACCTAACACCTAACACCTAAACCTCCCCATAACATTTGCCGGAGGCCTTCCTGCTTCAAGCTCCCTCTTCATGAATTCCATATAAGGAGCCACATGAGCGAAAAAGCGTTTATAACCCGCACATAGGTAATTCAAACCGGGTTCTCCCGACGCAGTAAGGGCAAACCGGTTTTTAGGACACTCCCCATTGCAGGCAAAGAGGAATTCACATTCCTTACACTGCGTGGGGAGTGACTTATATTTTGCCTCCCCGAATTGTTCCTGACGTTCACTATACATCATCTCCACCAACGTATGGGTGCGGATGTTACCGAGCTTATACTCAGGAAACACGAAATGGTCGCAACTGTAAACATCACCATTATATTCCATCACTCCGGCATGACCGCAGGTCGGAGCCATTGAGCATACCCCCGGGGCATGACCGCACCAGTTGGCAAGCGTTGCGTCAAATAACTGTATAAAATACTTTCCCACATCCTCCTTAATCCATTCATCAAAAAGAGTGACAAGAAATTCGCCCCATTGTTCGGGACTCACGGAGAAGTCAGCTAACGGCACTACCCCTGCGTCCATTGGAGACGCAAGATGTCTCCCATCCTTGTGAGGATAGAGTCGCTCCACTATAGGGGTGAATTGAATGAACCGGCACTCTATTTCCTTAAAGAAATTGTAGAAATCGAGAGGATAATCTGCATTGAAATCATTCACCACAGCCAAGGCGTTCCACTCTACACCATGCTTGTTAAGCAGCCTGATTCCCTCCATAACCTTCCGGAAGGAAGGTTGCCCCATCTTATTGCGACGGTATTCGTCATGAAATTCCTGAGGCCCATCGATGGAGACACCTATCAGCCAACCATTATCCCGGAAAAATTCACACCACTCATCTGTGAGCAGCGTCCCGTTGGTCTGCAATGAATTGTCTATAACCCGACCACGGGCATATCGACGCTGCAGCTCCATCACTCTTTTGTAAAACGACAACGGGCGCATCAGGGCCTCTCCTCCATGCCATGAAAAGAGAACCTCGGGAGTGGTCTGGGATTCAATGTAATCACGCACAAATCTCTCAAGAAGGTCATCGCTCATGACAAACCGACCGCTCTTATCCTCACTTTTGTAAAGATTGGCTTTCTCCAAATAATAGCAATACCGGCAGTTCAGATTGCACATCGAACTCACCGGTTTTGCCATCACATACAAAGGCCGCGCAAACGGCAATTGAATATTACTCATCAAGTCTTGATGTTATTTTTGCTTAAACTCCCTGCGAATCCACCTGTATTCATAACTGTCTTCACAAGGAAGGTTTTAATATATCAGCGAATCAAACATTTGAGAAGGGAGCATCGCTATTATCCTCCTGGTTTTGCACCATGACCTCAACACCACGCCTCAATGTCTCCTTGATATCTTCCACGGCTTTCGCATCAAGCATAGGATAAGAGGCATATTTATCATGGTCTCGCCATTCCACTTCCGTCACTTTGGGAGTTACATAATACGCCAGTGACTCTTCCGGGAATTCCCCTTTAAGATAGTCGGTGAGCTCCTTCTCAACCTCCTCAAGCGGATTTGTATGATGGAAAGGATCTACATTCTTGATATCTTCAAACTCAACACGATACTCGCGGGAATCACCAAATCTCACGATATAAAGTTTCTTTTTTGTTTCCATAATTGATTACAGTTTTCAAGTTTTACAAGCATGCGGCTAAAATAGCATCATTGACCGATATCGCTATTTTAGTGGAATTTCTAAATATCACAAATCATATCACCCCCTTCAAAGTAGCTGCTCATATTAAAGACAGTAGCGTTTTAATTTGGACAGGCAATTAGTTGGTAAAGATCAATGAACAAATAAAACGAGGTTGTTTTTGAGCAGGTTTTACTACGGAGAGAGGGAGTTTACCAACTACTTCCTTATTAGATAAACACTTCAAAACTGAAAATGTTATCAGTCATCGCTTCTCTTGGCATTCCAGACAAGGGCTGTGAGGATCACCGACAGCAAAGCTGATCCGATCCAGAACCAGTTCACCATCGAAAAATCATATACCTCAACGCCGTTCACCATATGTTTGTTTCCTTCGATCAGGATACCGTTCATTACATCCTGAAGACCCGCCCCGAGATAACTTGCGATACCGACTACACCTAATGCCGCTCCTGCAGCTGCCTTAGGAGCTATATCCACGGCCATAAGGCCACCGAGGAAACAGATAAGGACCCCGATGCCAAGACCGAAGAGAACCATCGCCGTAACATCCAGCCAGAAATTAACACCCGGCACAAGCAGGAAAAGACATAACGCCAACGTATTCATCAGTCCGCTCACCAAGGCCGGAACATTTCTCGAACCCCTGAAAAGCTTGTCGGAAATAAAACCGGAAGCCACCGTCCCCACAATACCACATACAGAGCTGATCGAGATGATGAGACTCGCATCAAGCGTAGAATAGCCTTTCTGTGCCTCGAGATAGAACACGCCCCAGGAGTTGACTGCATAACGGCTTATATACATGAAGGCCGAACCCAATGCGAGAATCCATATGGCCGGATTTTTCAATACTGATTTCTGCGCTTTATTGAAATCCTCCGTTTCCACCTTTGCATCCGGAGCATCGGCCGGCATTTTCTGATTCAGCAAAAACCCCTGGCTTTGGGGTGTGTCGCGCATGAATACAAGCAGCATAACGAATCCTGCCATTCCTATCAAGCCGGCACCAACCATACCTGAGCGCCATCCTGCCCAACCAACAAGAGCGGCTACGGTGATGAAGGTAATTGCCTCCCCAATGTTATGACTCGCACTCCAGAAACCGTAATACGTTCCGCGGTCTTTGTTGTCATACCACCGGTTGAGCGAAACCACACCCGCAGGTGCACCCATACTCTGAAACCATCCGTTAAGTCCCCACAGCACAGCAAAAACTATGAACATACCCGACATTCCGAGTATCAGATTCACAATCGCAGTCAGAAGTAATCCTGTGGCCATGAAACGGCGGGCATTGCATCGGTCAGCCAGAAAGCCGTTGGCCATTTTTCCTACCGCATACACAAAAAAGAGGCATGACCCGATTATACCAAGCTCTGTTTCAGTAAAGAGCCCGGCATCAACTATCGGCTTGCGCACAATGTTCATGCTCAGACGGCATACATAATACAATGCGTATCCGCAGGTGGCTGAAATAAAGGTGGCCAGCCTTATTCTGTTGAATTTCTCCTTGGGAGTTGTGGCATCATAATTGGGAGCCGAAATCTTATAGAAATCGATTATTCTCTGAAAAAGACTCTTTTTTACTCCTATAGTTTCTGAATATTCCATGAGTTGGCTTTGTTATTATTCGTGTAGGTTTCTGCTTCTGAGATAATCGAGCACCATCTGAGGGCGATCGGTCTGAATTATTCCAGCCCCTAATTTATCCACCAGAAAACCCCAACCATTGTCGATATCGTGCATGGATACATCATCATCATGACCGGCCGCCATTGTGTCCCAAAGGCAGTTATACCACAACAATGACTTCCCTTTCATCTCATCCTTCAGCCTGAAAGGAAGCTCATTCTCATCCGTGCCATACAACAACTCAAAAGCACACGGATTCAGTATTGCCATATGGTCGGAAAGTTCCTTCTCGGCAGCTTCCTGCCCGGCACGCATCTTCTCAGCAGAAACCTCCTTCCTTGCATGATCCTTGCCGTCGTAAGGCTGACGGTAATCTTTCTGATCGTCGAGATGCACGATAGGCATATAAAGAATTTCCTCAAGGTAATCACCATAAAGCTCTTTAACCTCGGATGCCGGTTTTCGTCCCTTCATTATGAGCTGACGCTCCGTGCCTGTCTTTTTGGCAAGAGCATGCACAAGATCGAAATAACGGTCAGCCTTGTCGAGATTCAACATGACGCGCCCTTTGGCAAGGAGAAGCACCTCCTCAAGGGTCGGGATCTTATGACGCGTATATATGCTTACTCCATTCTTGAGACGCATCTTCTGAATTTCGTCATATGTGGTTTCAGAAATCTTACCCTTTCCGGTTGTGGTGCGGTCAAGTTTAGCATCATGCATTAGGATAAGCACGCTATCTTTTGTGAGCTGGAGGTCAACCTCCACAATATCCACACCCATCTCAATTGCACTGTTGATACCCTCCAGAGAATTCTCCGGCCAGTTCCGCCAGTCGGCACGATGTGATGCCACAAACACCTTTGACGGATCCCTCGACAGAAGACCCTCCCGGATCTCCTCGGCCCGGGTGCGCGAATAGATTGGGCAACAGCTCAGAGCCAACAGACCCAATAGAAAGATTTTTTTCATGTTATAATAGGTTGGGTTTTGATTTTATATCCAAATATTTACTTTTTATAATATGCAACAGCGTAATTACTTTTGCAAATATAAGAAAACTCTTTCGCATTTGAAAACTATCCCTCTTTTTTATATCTTTACAAGGTGAAAAAAAATGTATCCAATAATCCACCCCTGACTGCAGAGCCGATTACTCGCTCTGACAAGGAGATGATCCGGAGCCGGCTCATTGATGCCGGCGCTGTGGCCGTCGGCTTCGCCAAGGCGGAGGAGGTAGATCAGGATACAGACCACACCTTCCGACAATGGTTAAGACGCGGAGAGAACGCCGGGATGGAATATATGCACAATTATCCGGAACTGAGAAAAGACCCCCGTCTGTTGCTCGATGGATGCCGGACAGTAATATCCCTCGCCTTTTCGTTTGCCCAACCCGTATTACGCTCTCCTGAGGCCGGATACATCGCCCAATATGCCTATGGCCGCGACTACCATAAAGAGTTGAGGAAAACTTTACGTCCCATAATAAAGACCCTTTTTGAGGAGAAATACGGAAGTCTATGTCGAATTTGCATTGATTCGGCTCCCATTATGGAACGATTCTGGGCTCAGAAAGCAGGGATAGGCTATATCGGTGACAACGGGACACTTATTATTCCGGGTGTTGGGAGCATGGTCTTTTTAGCCGAGATCCTTACTACACTCGACATCGCTCCCGACCAACCCCTGAAAATGGACTGCGGTCATTGCGGGGAATGCCGAAGGAATTGCCCCGGACACGCCATAAACCCCGACAACACAGTCGACTGCCGCCAATGCCTGAGCTATCTCACCATCGAGCACAAAGGTTCCTTCCCTTCTCATGTATCCACCGACACTTCCAAACAGTCAGTCGGATTTCAGCGACAGCCCACGAAAGTCGGCAATCCACCCGTAATCTTCGGGTGTGACCGTTGCCTTACGGTATGTCCACATAACCGTCTCAAATCCCCTAAGCCTCTCCCGGCCCTTCTCCCATCGGAAACGATGCTTACAATCACATCCGAAGAGTTTCTCAAAATGAGTGAGGAGAGTTTCAGGGAACTACTCCCCTCCTCACCCCTTTTACGCGCCGGCCTTGACGGTATCCGGCGCAACATCCTCGATCTGCAACTGTAATAACCAAAATTTATATAACATGAAACTACTGTCAGCAATTCTTCTTCTCCTCTCATCATTCGCTGCCTTCGCAGCCGAGCCAATAGTTATTCCTCTCTGGCCCGAAGGGGCACCCACCGACAACGGGCTTGACCCGGCAAAGGAATATTACAAAGGTCCCAGCCTATATGACATTGCCACCGCCGAATTATGGCTTTACCCTGCAAAGAAACCGAATGGAACAGCAATAATTTGCGCACCCGGCGGCGGATATAAAATGGCAGCCACACGTCATGAAGGAAAGGACTGGGCAGACTGGATGAATGCTCAAGGCATCACTTTCGCAGTGTTGAAATACCGTATGCCAAACGGACATGACAACGTACCTCTCGAAGATGGACGCCGCGCGATGCAACTGATGAAAGAGAAAGCGCCGGAATACGGAATTAACCCCGACAAGATCGGTATCATGGGATCCTCTGCCGGCGGACACTTTGCTGCAACATTAGCCACGCTATATGGAGATAAGCAATTTCGCCCCGCTTTTCAGATTCTTCTCTACCCGGTGATTACGATGACCGAAGCCACACATGCAGGTTCACGCACAAACCTCATAGGGGAAAAACCCACACCGGAGATGGTGAAGAAGTATAGCCTTGAGAATCAGGTGACCGCCGACACTCCTCCGGCATTCATTATCCTTGCAGCCGACGACCGGGTAGTTCCTCCGATCAACTCATTACGCTACGCAGAATCGCTACAGGAGGCCGGCGTACCCTACTCGCTCCATATCTATCCTGATGGAGGACACGGCTTCGGATTCCGAGACTCATACCGTTTCAAACCCGACTGGACTGCTGAACTCTCCCACTGGCTCCGCGAAAGATAATATTCATCGACAATTCCTTTGATCGATCTTCACAACTGGTCATCTCACCGCGGTAACAATCCGGAGAATTCTCAATCGGATCTTGATGACTCCGGAATAATCTCCTGAATTGGAGTTTAGTAGTTTAATCATTCGAATTAATATTCAAATCTAACAGGTTGCGTGAAGGCAGCGTGCTGCCCTTCAGCCCTCTAAAATATTTTATTCATGCTTCTGACATCCATTTTCCTATCTCTTCTCTCTATCACCTCCGCTCCCGCGGAGCCATTCTGGCTTGGCGGAGACATATCAGGCACCACAGCTGATGAAGCCCGCGGTCATTTCACCTGCGACACCCTCGGGAATCCAAGGGAAACAACCCAACTCATGAAAGATTATGGCATGAATGCCACCCGTCTCCGTGTATGGGTTGATCCCAAAGATGGCTTCTGCTCCCCAGAGGATGTTCTGAGGATGGCTATCCGTTCCCGAGATCTGGGGATGCCGGTCATGATAGATTTCCATTACTCCGACTGGTGGGCAGACCCCGGCAAACAGAATCCCCCGAAAGCATGGCTTGGAAAGAGTGTGGAGGAGACTGCAAAACTTCTTGCAGATCATACAAAAACCACACTTCAGCTACTCAAAGATAATAACGTGGATGTAAAGTGGGTGCAGGTCGGAAACGAAACCACCCACGGCTTCCTGTGGCCGATGGGACGCTTTGAAGAGAACCCGGAAAACTACGCCATCCTGACAAAAGCCGGAGTAGATGCAGTCCGGGAAGTTTTACCGGAAGCCAAGGTAATAATACACCTTGACAATGGTTTCGATCAGGGGCTCTACGACCGCGTATTCGATTCGCTCAAAGCCAACGGAGTCGAGTGGGATATAATAGGAATGAGTGTGTATCCATTCTGGGCGATGGAAGGGGGACATGAAGAAAGCGAATTGATGACTCTTGTAGACTCAATCTCAAACATACGCCATCTGAAAGAGAAATATGGCTCTGAAATAATGATTGTCGAGACCGGAGTAGATGCCCGGGAGCCGGAAAAGGGACGACAGTTTATCGCAGCCCTTATAAAAGCTGCCAAAGACCTAACCGATGGGGCATGTACAGGTGTTTTCTATTGGGCACCGGAAATTGATGCTGAAGCCCAATATCATCTCGGAGCATTCAGCCATGGGCGCCCAACAGCCATCATGGATGCCTTCCGTGACGCATCGCTCCGATAAAAACTACCTTTAAATAAAGGTAGTTTTTATCCCGGATAGATTGCCCTTTCTGAAAAAATAGCTTGCATCCCGGATAGATTGCCCATTCTGAAAAGTTGGCTTGCACCCCGGATAGATTGCCCATTCTGAAAAGTTGGCTTGCATCCCGGATAGATTGCTCATTCTGAAAAGATGGCTTGCATCCCGAAGAGATAGCCCTTATCCGGGATAAATTATTTTTTCAAATGGCAAATAGGTTGCGTGATGGCAGCCCGCTGCCCCCAGCGACTGGTTCTGAAATCCACAAAAAAATCTCCGGAATCAGATGATTCCGGAGATTTTTTATTGATTAGGCTGGATGGATTAGCCGTTAACTTTCTTCATGTGAGCGATGAGGTCGAGAACTTTGTTTGAGTAGCCGATCTCGTTGTCATACCAAGAAATAACCTTCACGAAGTTGTCGGTCAAATATACACCGGCGTTAGCGTCGAAGATTGAAGTAAGGGGACAACCGAGGAAGTCAGAGCTTACAACAGCATCCTCAGTGTAACCGAGTACACCTTTGAGCTCACCTTCAGAAGCCTCTTTCATAGCTGCGCAGATCTCCTCTTTTGTAGCGGGTTTCTCGAGGTTGCAAGTAAGGTCAACAACAGAAACATCAAGAGTGGGGACACGCATTGAGATACCGGTAAGTTTACCATTGAGAGCGGGGATAACTTTACCTACAGCCTTAGCAGCACCAGTTGAAGAGGGGATGATGTTGCCGGAAGCGGCACGACCACCACGCCAGTCCTTCATAGAGGGACCGTCAACTGTCTTCTGAGTAGCTGTTGTAGAGTGAACTGTAGTCATAAGACCCTCCTTGATACCGAATTTCTCGTTGAGAACTTTAGCGATAGGAGCAAGACAGTTAGTGGTGCAAGATGCGTTAGATACGAACTGAGTACCCTTAACATAAGTGTTCTCGTTCACACCGCATACGAACATGGGAGTGTCATCCTTTGAAGGAGCTGACATAACAACATATTTGGCACCTGCCTCGATGTGAGCCTGAGCTTTCTCCTTAGTAAGGAAAAGACCGGTTGACTCAACTACATATTCAGCACCTGCTTCGCCCCAGCCGATCTCTTTCGGATCGCGGCATGCGGTTACGCGGATTGGCTTGCCGTTTACGATGAGAAGGCTCTTCTCCAGATCGTAGTCAACTGTGCCGTCGAAGCGACCGTGCATTGTGTCATACTTAAGCATGTAAGCCATGTAATCTACAGGAAGAAGGTCGTTGATTGCAACTACCTCAAGATCATCGCGCTTTGTAGAGGCACGGAAGACGAAACGTCCGATACGGCCAAAGCCGTTGATACCGATTTTTGTCATTGTGATAATTAATTTTATAAAATGGGTAAATTTATTTGGGTTTTCTATTACTTTAGCTGATGATTACCCCACCTGCAGAGCAGGGTTATTCATCTCAGGACTATCTGCTACACTAATTTTTGCAAATTTAGCAAAAAATCATATTTTTTCATCCAATTTTAACACTTTTTTAAACATTTACCCCCCTTCAGTTGTAAATTAATTACAGGAGGCGTTATTGACAACTCTTATTTGGCTAACGGTAGTCGGTCTTATAACAATCTCCATATTGCAACTGATTCATTATAAACTCTTAAATTATACTAAACTATGGGAAAGTTTGTTGAAGACTTTAAGAAATTTGCCATGCAGGGCAACATTATTGATCTGGCAGTTGGCGTTATAATCGGTGGTGCCTTCGGCAAGATTGTGTCATCGCTTGTAAACGACATCATCATGCCGCTGATTTCGGTATGTACCGGAGGAATGGGTTTCACCAACTGGAAATATGTGATAACAAAGGCTGTGCCCGCCGGACCGGGGGTGGATGCCGTTGAAGAGGTTGCACTCAATTATGGTCTTTTTATTCAGAACATCCTTGACTTCTTCATCATTGCAATCAGTATCTTCGTTGCACTCCGTGTAATCATGAAATTCAAGAAGAAAGAGGTTGAGGCTGAAGCAGAGGCCCCTGCAGAACCCTCACCCGAAGAGAAGACACTCATCGAAATCCGCGACCTTCTCAAAGAGCAGAACAAGAAATAATTATCTTAGGAATTATCTCATACAACGGAAAAGCCTGTTTGGAGTTTTTACTCTAAATAGGCTTTTCTTCTTCCATCGCCTTAAGTATGTTTAAGGCTTCGCTCACAGACGGGACATCTTCCATAACCATCAATCTCCGGCCATTCACCTCTTTGAGGGAACATCGGCGGGGATTTTGCTGCAGATATGCGAGGACTCTCCCGAAAGCGGAAGAATTATAGTAGGCTTTGTTGTCATCACCGACAAAATAGATCCGCATTTTCCCACCTTTGAGCACAAGACGTTCGATGCCGAGACGACGCGCCGACATGCGCAACGGAACCACCCTTATCAATTCTTCAGTCGTAGCCGGAATCTCACCGAAACGGTCGCGTAATTCCGCACGGAATTCCTCAATCTTCTCCGGGAGCTCCATATTGTCAAGACGGCGGTAAAGCGTTATTCGCTCATTCTCCTGCGGCACATATTCGGGTGGCAACCGCAATTCGAGATCACTCTCCACTGTGCAGTCGGCCGTGAATTCTTCCTCCTTACCCGCTGAGATATCAGTAAACGTATCGGCGAATTCCTCCGTCTTGAGTTCGAGCACAGATTCTTTCAATATTTTCTGATAAGCCTCATATCCCAGATCGGCTATGAAACCGCTCTGTTCGGCTCCAAGAAGATTCCCGGCTCCCCTGATATCAAGATCCTGCATGGCGATATGTATGCCCGATCCAAGATCGCTGAAACTTTCGATTGCTGAGAGACGGCGCCGTGCCACCGGCGTCAAGGGCAAACCCGGGGGCACAAGAAGATAGCAGAAAGCCTTACGGCTACTTCTTCCGACACGTCCTCGCAACTGGTGGAGTTCACTGAGACCGAAATTATGGGCATTATTCACTATTATGGTGTTGACATTGGGCATATCGATCCCGTTCTCAACTATTGTTGTGCTGAGCAGCACATCATAATCATGATTCGAAAAATCGAGTATAGCCTTTTCCACCCTTTCCGGAGGCATTTGTCCATGAGCCGTAATTATCCGGATGTTGGGTATCAGACGACGCAAAGTATTCTCAATCTGCGCAAGATTCTCTATGCGATTGGAAATGAAGAATACCTGCCCGTTACGGCTGAGCTCGAAATTCACAGCCTCTTTGATCACCTCATCATCGAAACTGCTCACGTTCGTAACGATTGGATGTCGGTTAGCGGGCGGAGTATTCAGTGAACTCAAGTCGCGCGCACCCATTAGAGAGAACTGGAGGGTGCGGGGAATCGGCGTCGCACTCATCGTCAGGGTGTCGACATTCACTTTCAGCTGCTTGAGTTTCTCTTTTACCGCTACCCCGAATTTTTGCTCCTCATCAATGATAAGAAGACCAAGATCCTTGAATTTTACCCCTTTGCCAATAAGTTTATGGGTGCCGATCAGAATATCAATCTTCCCCGCTTCCAGATCGGAAAGAATCTGCTTAACATCCTTCGGCTTGCGTGCGCGCGATATGAAATCCACCCTGACCGGAAGATCTTTCAACCGCTCGGCAAAGGTGTGATAATGTTGCATGGCGAGCACCGTGGTAGGGACAAGAACCGCAACCTGCTTGCTATCGGCGGCCGCCTTGAATGCCGCACGCACCGCAATCTCTGTCTTGCCGAATCCCACATCCCCGCATATCAGCCGATCCATGGGCTTGGCCGACTCCATATCGGCTTTCACAGCCTGAGTGGCCTTAAGCTGATCGGGGGTGTCCTCATAAATAAAACTTGCCTCCAGCTCCTGTTGCAGATAAGAATCCGGAGAAAAAGCATGCCCCTTCTCCTCTCGGCGCGCAGCGTAGAGTTTTATCAAATCGCGGGCAATATCCTTGACCTTCGATTTTGTCTTCTCCTTCAGGCGATTCCATGCTCCGCTTCCAAGCTTGTTGATCTTGGGCGCTACACCCTCTTTCCCCCTATATTTCGAAAGCTTGTGAAGGGCATGGATACTAACAAGTATTATATCATCATTCTGATAGAGGAGTTTGATCATCTCCTGGGGAGTGCCGTTCACATCCGTACGCACCAGGCCGGCAAACTTACCGATTCCGTGATCGATATGCACAATATAGTCGCCTATCTCAATCTGATTAAGTTCCCGGAGGGAGAGGGCAAGCTTTCCACTTCTCGCCCGGTCGCTTTTCAGATTATATTTGTGAAAACGGTCGAATATCTGATGGTCGGTAAAAAAGCAGTTCTTACCTTCATGATCTACAAATCCCTCATGGAGAGTCCTATCCACCGGAGTAAAGGATATATGGTCACCCCTGTCTTCAAAGATTGCTCTCAAACGCTCCGACTGATAGGGGGAATCCGAGAGAATGAAAATTCTATATCCCTCCTCCAGAAATTTCTTGAAACTTTCGGAAATAAGTTCAAAATTCTTATGGTAAAGAGTCTGCGGACCGCATGAGAAATCCACAGCCGTATCCGCATGGAAATCCCCTTCAAGACCCTGGCGACCGAATTTCACGAGCTTCATCTCCTCCACCCTGGCCGCGAAACGTGCGTAATCCACTACCTTCTCCATCGCATGAGCATCACCCTCTTCGGCAATCAGGGCCGATTCCGAAAACTCCTCTTCTGTTATGGCTTTTACTCGCTCAAGCATGTATGACGGGGAATAAGCGAATACCACCGTATCAGCTTCTACAAATTCCAAGAGGGAGATTCCCCTTCCTCCGGCATCCGAAGCAGATGGGGGTATGAGGGTAACATTGTCGAGACGTTTCTCGCTCAGCTGAGTCTCAACATTGAATGTGCGGATGGAATCAACCTCATCATCAAAGAAATCAAGACGGTAGGGAAGTTCGCATGAATAGGAATAGACATCCAGTATAGAACCGCGACGGGCAAATTGCCCCGGTTCATACACATATTCCGTTTCTGTAAACCCCAATTCACGAAGCCTGCCGGTAAGATCCGACATTATCAGCCGGCTCCCGACTTTAAGAGTCACCGAATTATCGGCAATTGTGGAGGCATCGGCCACCTTCTCAGCCAAAGCTTCAGGATAGGTGACAAGAAAGCGCATCCCGCTCCCTTTCTGCGTCAATGCATTCAGAGCCTCAGTGCGCAATATTCGTGACGGGGCATCGGGTTGACCATATTTTATGGCACGCTTATATCCACTTGGAAAGATACCGACCTCTTCTTGCCCTAATATCTGGCAGAGATCATTGTAAAGGTATCCTGCGGAATCCATATCGTCAGTCACAAGGATATGGATGTGGCGCGCAGCCGGCAGGAGAGCGAACAGCATGGCGGCGGAACTCCCCTCCAGGCCGGAGAGGAGCACACGGCGCGCACGTCTGTCTTTCAAAACTTTCTCGACAGCCGACACGCGCCCTTTTGTAGCAAAAAAACTATCTGCTTCCTTTAGGGTCATTTTTTTTGAGTATTGGGATTTATGACAGTATACGGGCTATTTCTTTATCCCCAGCATCGCCTTATACTCTTTCGGATTGGAAAGTATTTGCTCCGCCAGCTCAACGGCTTTGTCGGTCTTAAGTTCGTAAGCGATCTTCCCTTTGTCGTAATAATATCGGCCCACAATCTCCGAACCTAAATATTCAACGATTTCATCGCGATGAGTGTCGAGATCATGATCCAGATTATGAGTAAGCAGCTTGGCAAGAGCATCAATCTGAGCCTTGGTTTCATCATTCATATAACCCTCGGATTCGGCAGTCTCCCGCAAGCGTTTCACCATCTCTTCACATACCTTATCATACTTGAACTTCTCCGGATCAATACTCTTCTTGAAGTCGGCATATACCTCATCGGTTATCTCGAAATCTTTCGCCGGCGCTATCTGCGGATGCTCAGCAGCAAACTTGGTAGCGTAATCAAATGCCCAATTGTCGGCAACGATATTGTAGACCAGACGATTCACTTTCCCCCAATCCACAGCAGTGTCGGGCCGCAGGCCGCCTCCGTCACGTACCTCGCGGCCATGGGCGGTGCGATAAATATTTGTCAGGCTGTCGGGAACACGGGCGACTGTGCCGTCGGGATTCCGGTGAGAATAATCGAGAGCCTGTATAAGTCGTCCTGAGGGTAGGTAATATTTAGCAATGGTAACTTTCAGCAACCCGCCATAAGGGAGCTGAACAGGATTCTGAACCAATCCCTTACCGAAACTACGGCTTCCAATCAGCACTGCCCGGTCAAGATCCTGAAGGGAGCCTGCCACTATTTCCGAGGCCGATGCACTTCCTCCGTCGATAAGAACCGCCAACGGCATATCGGGAAAGATCGGACTGCGGGGAGTCTTGTAGATTCGCTCATGCGAAGGATCACGTCCTATAGTTCGAACAATCTCCGTACCTTTGGGCACAAAACAGCCTACCAGGTCGATTGCGCTTTCCACCAGGCCTCCTCCGTTACCACGAAGATCCAGGATGATTCCCTTAAGATCAGGAGATTCCTTGAATTTTTCCAACACACGGCGTGTCTCCTCCGGAGTCTTGTCGATGAAACCGCTGAGACGGAAATAACCGAACCCATTCATCACAGTATCAAACATCATGCTCGGTTCCTTCACTTTACCTCTCACGATCTCCATCGTGATGATCGAATCTGTGACATACGGCCGATCTACCGTCACTTTTACCGAAGTTCCGGGAATGCCTTTAAGAAGTTTAGTGACCTCAGAACTTGATTTCTTTGCCACATCCACCGTATCAACTTTGATGATATGATCACCAGGTTTCAGTCCTGCCAGCGCAGCAGGGCTCCCCTCCATCGGCTGGGAGATGTAGGATGCTCCGTCACGCTCCATTATATAGCTTCCGATACCGCCATATTCCCCGGTAGTCATCTTCTGTAACTTCTCCTGGTCATCAGTGCTGTAATATTCAGTATAAGGATCGGTAGCAGAGAGATATGCCTCTATAGCTGCCTGGAAACTCTTGTCGGTATCAATCGTATCCACATAATAGAGTTCCACCTGCTTCACGATGGAATTGAACGTATTTATATTCCGTGCAAGGGCTGCATCATGACTTTTGCCGGCTCGCAGCATAGGCACCGTAGCAGCACAAGCTCCCAATATCGCCAGGGCCGGGAGTAGCCTCATGTATCTATGTTTTCTCATTGTTTAGGTGTGTCGGGATGGGGGTAATCAACTGTGAAGTGAAGCCCTCGGCTCTCCTTGCGCTCCATAGCCTGCCTCATTATGAGATAAGCGACATTAATGATGTTGCGCAATTCGCACAGGTGGCGCGATGGTTTGCTGCACTTGAAAAGGGCCTCGGTCTCCTGATAAAGAATGTCGAGACGATTCCACGCACGCTTAAGCCGGAGATCACTTCTCACAATCCCAACGTAATAGCCCATGATCTGGTTCACCTCCTTTTCCGATTGGGTTATGAGCACCATCTCTTCCGGATGCACCGTCCCTTCATCGTTCCATTCCGGCACATCATCCCTCCAGTCATATCCTCCGATTGATGCGAGCGCATGACGCGCAGCTGCATCAGCATATACCACCGCTTCTATAAGGGAATTGCTGGCAAGCCTGTTTCCACCATGAAGTCCTGTGCATGAACATTCCCCTATGGCATAAAGTCGCTGGATGGAACTCTGACCATCGGTATCGACCTCGATACCGCCACACAGATAATGGGCCGCAGGTGCCACCGGTATCATATCCTTTGTAATATCGATTCCGAGCGACAGACATTTCTCGTAGATATTCGGGAAATGACGTTTGGTCTCCTCAGGATCCTTATGCGTCACATCAAGATAGACATGGTCGGTGCCATGAAGTTTCATCTCCGAATCAATAGCCCTGGCAACTATATCGCGAGGAGCAAGCGACAGACGAGGATCATATTTTTGCATGAATTCCTCCCCGTCAAGATTACGGAGCACCGCTCCATAACCGCGCATAGCTTCGGTGATGAGGAACGATGGACGGTCGCCCGGATGATAAAGGGCTGTCGGATGGA
Source organism: uncultured Sangeribacter sp. (assembly GCA_964499025.1). Classification (GTDB taxonomy): domain Bacteria; phylum Bacteroidota; class Bacteroidia; order Bacteroidales; family Muribaculaceae; genus Lepagella. Next base: position 45,596 of record CAZCJC010000001.1, on the reverse strand, counting down.
ACTGGATGAATTCCATATCCTTTACCGTTCCTTTAGCACGATAAACCATTGCAATTCCATCGCCTGTGGCGATTAGCGGATTGGTAGTGGTGGTATACACGGCTCCAACCCCTCCGGTGGCCATGACGGTCACTTTTGCGAGGAAAGTATCGACTGCTCCTGTCTCCTCATTGAGGACATAAGCTCCATAACAGGTGATGTCGGGAGTACGACGGGTCACGATCTTGCCAAGATGATGCTGAGTTATGATCTCCACCGCAAACCGATGATCATAAACATCAATGTTCGAATCCCGTTTCACCGCCTCTACAAGACTTCTCTGAATCTCAGCTCCCGTATTGTCGGCATGGTGAAGGATACGGAACTCCGAATGTCCGCCTTCACGATGAAGGTCAAACTCCCCGTCATCGCGTCGGTCAAATTCGACTCCCCAGCCAATCAGCTCCCGAATCTGAGCCGGGGCATTTTTAACAACCTTCTCCACAGCCTCCGGCGAGCTGAGCCAGTCGCCGGCCACCATAGTGTCGTGGATATGTTTATCGAAATCATCAACTTCGAGGTTAGTGACCGATGCCACACCCCCCTGAGCGAAATATGTATTTGCCTCATCAGGCTCCGTCTTGCATATCATCGCTACCTTGGCTCCTCCGCGAGAGGCTTTGAGTGCAAAACTCATTCCCGCGATTCCGGAACCGATCACCAGACAGTCGTATTTATATACCATCGCAATTACGGTTGAAACCTTTCCATATCCGCGATATTGTGGATATTTCCACAAATTTACAAATTCTTTTTCAGTTTTCGGCTCCCCTCTTTAAGTTTTCCTGATTATCAGAGTTCCCTATTGAAGTTGTCTAAACTAATTTTTTATTAACATTTCCGTGATATTTTGGAGATGATTTTTTTCATTTGAAGAGGTGGCAACCTTACGGTTGGCACCGATGAAAAGGGGAAAAGCAGCCCGAAAGATCCGGAAAGGTTAATAAAGAATTTATTGAAGACGGTTTTTAACTTTCGTAAATTAGTTTAGCCAACTTTATTTCCTCTTGGGCTTGAAATCGAAGCGGTAATGCACGGTGAGCATCAGATAGCGCGACAGCACCGTGCTGAGAGTCTGGCGGCGCCCGGTGGCGTTAACCATATAATCAAGACCCTTATTCTGATTCAGAATGTCGTGCGCCTTAAGGCTGAATCTCCAGACCTCATTCTTGAGGGAATATCCCAACTCGGCATTCCAGATACAATCAACCCTGTTCATCGAATTCTCCAGATAGCCGAAACGTTTCATCACATTGAAATCCGTGGAGACATGGAAATTCTTCAGGAAATTGTAGTAGCCATGCAGTTGAGTGCTGAAATATCCGTTGTTGATCTTGGTAAATGCCTCACCCTCCGAATGGGTGTTGTTCAAGTGACCCCCTACACCCAGCGATGCTGCAAACTTCCGGTCATTGCGTATCCCAAAATGCAAGAACTCATCCACACCATAATTGCGGACACGCTGACGTGTCGGCTCGGCATCATTGCCGATCATATTGGCATAATTGTTCATGTTAAGGTTAAGGGTGTTGTTAATATAGAACTTATCCCCTTTGCCGAATCTCCAGTTTAGCCAATGGCTTAGGTAAGCATTATTATTTCCCTGCACATTGTAGGTCTTCATGGTCCGCACACCTGTAGCCGTATCATATCTATAACCGCTAACAAAATCATTGATGGTCCAGTAAACACCAAGATTCATCCCCTGCATAAGCTGCTTGCTTTTATTGAGGGTCATGTATACATAGAATTCATGATTCGTGGCATTCTTCAGATCAGGGTTTCCGAGCCATATATTGAGAGGATCCTCAGTGTTACGGATATCAACCAGATTGACAAGATTCACATCCTTCCGTTTCATATCATATGAAGCAACGAGCCTTATCTTTCCATCTTTGGTGGAATATTGCAGACTACAGTCAGCGATATTGAATTTCAGGTATGAGCGTTTCGGATCTGCCACGACATCTCCGCGATGGTAGAAAAGATGCTGGTTCTGGAAGATGAAATTAGGTTGAAATGCAAGGATGAGCTTAGAGTTCGCCCACTCCTTGGTGTAATAACACATGATCTTGATGCGGTGCTCATTGATGTAGAGCTTGCTTGTATAACTGTTGGCATAGTCGGGAACCGGGACAGCATCGGGAAGGAATGCCGCCATTGAGTTCTCAGCCTGAGCCTCAAGCAGTGAGATATCGGAATTCTTTCGCTTCTGACCATGGGCGAACTCATAGCTTGCCTGAAGATTCACGTAAGGGATATTGAAATAATAGCGGGCAAGACCCTGAATGTTGTAGTCATAGTTAGGTCGCACTCCGGAGAAACGTTGCTGGAGGAGTGACGTTTGCGGTCCCCAGCCATAACAGATATCCTGAAGGGTGTTGCCATTCTGGGAATCACGTTTATATTTTGTCTGAAACTTCAACGCCAATGCATCGGAACTGCCCGGAATCTTGAAGCGTGCATTGGCGTTGAGCTGACCGTTCCAACCATGCTGCTCCGATTCGGAAGCCCTGAGATTCCGGTTGATCAGTGCTTTGCGGGCAGCCTGGTAATCACCTGAATAGATGGACTGGATTATCTCATTGTTAAGCTCCTGTATCTCCTCGGAGAAGGTGGCAGCGATTGTCTCGTCGTTGTTCTTGTTCTTATTATAGCTGAACGAAGGTTTTATCTCCAGATTCCATTTATCCCTCTTGATCTTGACAGCATGTGAGGTAGAGACCCCAAAATCTTTACTCCGGCTCTTCTGCCAGCTATGTTCGTAGGTGTCAGCCGTCTGTATGAAATTCACAGCATCGGTTATTACTGTATTCTTTGCATCTGAATATGACGCGTCGGCGTTTCCCTCCACTTCCCAGGTATGTTTAGGATTGTCCGCGCGGTAATCTATTCCGCCGTTTGCTATATTACGGATACCCGGTGCCTCCCGTTCATATATTTCCCAAGCATTCTCATTGAGTCTGTTGGCTTTATTGATATTGTTGGCATTGCCATAGAGAGCTATTCGGGAGTTATTCGTATACCGCATGGCAAACAGACGCCCTATATAACGGGAATCCGTGCCTCCTCCTGCTTCGGCATTAATCATATGCCCCGTCATATAATCTTTCTTCAGACGCACATCCATCACATACTCCTTCTCGACATCCTCCCGGTTGCCCAAAACTGTCTCCATCTCATCCTTCTTCTCGTAGACAGCCACATCCTTCACGGCATAGGCCCCGATATTCTCAAGCATAACATTCTGGTTATCCTTGAAAAAGTCCTTCCCATTCAGCAGAAGTGATTCCACAAAACGGCCATTGACATAAATCTTGTTATCCTTCATCTCCACACCGGGAAGCTGAGCCACAAGCGCATCAAGCATCGAACCTTCCGGAAGTTCGAATGCATCGGCGTTATATACAAGGGTATCACCCTTGTGATAGAACATGATCTTACTTGTCTTGACAGTAAAATCCTCGAGAGTGGTGACCTTCTGACGGCCCATATAAATTTTAGGAACCTCTTTCTCCACATCCCTCTTTTTGATTTCACCGACATGGTAGCTGAGGTAATAAGGCTCATACCCCTCCTTAGTGACACGAAGAAGATATCGCCCTTCCATCCTCGGAACCTTTACCTCATATCTTGAAGTGGAATCCTTATACAATCCCCGCTTATCTTTATAGTTCCACCATGTTTTCCCTCCCTTAACCGAAGACATAACGGAGCTATCCTGGCGCAACACCTCGACGGTCGCGCCCAACAGATGGCGTGATGTAAGGCGATCGAAGATTTCTCCGACAAGCGGAATACTATCCACTTTCTCTTTCTTCGCTGCTGACAACGATCCGGTGGAAACCATCATCAAAAGGATAAGACTTAGAAGGCAATATAACTTTTTCATATGAATATGTTTCGGTTAGTATATTCGGGTCAGTATACCGGGATTTAGTATATCCCAAGTTTTGAGGGTTTGATGAGTATAGACCTATCTGACAAATTCCCAATATGGCAGAAAAGAAAAAGGGACACATCCTTAATTTTCTCTCATTGGGTAGATAGGCTCTGGTAAAGCCCTTGTAGTCACAATAAGGAAAAAGTAGGTTGCGCCCTGTGAGGGTACAATCCCACTTTCGACTTATCATTTGGACTACGTTTCTAAATTTACCAGATTTATCTACGCCAAATAACTTGTCTAAAGTCGTTTTGTTGTATGTCTGTTTCGTAATTACTGTTTTATGGAGTTATCCATAGTGCAAAATTATACAAAAATCTTCTCCTTTCCAAACTAAAACCTTAGTTTCGTAAGAAAATTCGAACATACCAAATTCGCAACCTACTTTTATTCAGGCAAAAATGACTTCTCTAACCACTTATTCAATGCCGATCGCTGCTTTATTATAGTAGGCATCAGTATTCAACTGCACACATCCCTATGGCCATCTGCACACATCGACAACCATATCCCCCATCCATACTTAATTCCCCAATTCCGGCTAATATATCCCTAATTTCCCTCGTTCCGGCTTATATGTCCCCTTTTTTATTCGGAGATTCGTCTCCCGCAGCTGAACCTTGGTTCAGCACCATCCCCAATTACCCCCCCTTAATTATTAGATGATTCCCTGCCGAATTTGTCACAAAATAGAGCCTATTTTTTTAGCAATTTCTCAATTCCTATAATTTTTTCAAATCTGGCGACGATCAGAATATAGAAAAGCAGCAGGATAGTCCTGACAACATACACCAGCCACATCGCCATCATTCCCTCTACCGCGTTTCCTGCAGCAAACAGGACAGCCGCCAACACAACATATCCCCCAATCCTCTTCATTGGATAAGAAATCGGATAATACTTCTGACCTGCAAAATATGAAACAGCCATGACAATGAAGTAACTTATCAATGCCGCCCAGGCGGAACCCATATAGCCGCGTGGAATTCCGATCCCCCTCACCAACCAGACATTCAACCCAAGCATCAACACAAAACAGAGCAATGACAGATACATCCCCCACTGAGTGCGATCGGTGAGCTTATACCATAGCGAAAGATTGAAGAACACCCCGAAGCAAAGTTCGGCAACCATCATCACAGGCACCACATCCAGACCGGGCCAATAGGAAGGGGAAACAAAATGTTTCAGGACCGGAAGGAAGAACATAACTCCCAAAAATATGAAAAGACCGAATATGATGAAGAACTTCATCGCATCGCTGTAGGCCTGCTTCTTGTCTTCACCCTCACCTTTTGCCTGAGCAAAGATAAAGGGCTCATATGCATAGCGGAAAGCTTGCGTAAACATCACCATTACAATAGCAATCTTGATGTTGGCACCATATATACCCACCATTGAACGGGCAGCCTCTTCCTCTCCCTTGAAAAGATAAGGTATGATCATCTGACCCATGTTCTGACTAAGGATACCGGCCACACCCAAGATCAGTAAGGGCCAACTGTAGGAAAGCATTTTCTTCAACAACGACCCGGAAACCTTATATTCAAATCCGCAAAGTTCCGGAATAAGCATCAGCAACACCACGACCGTGGAGATGATATTGGATATAAATATCCACCCGATTCCGAATGCTTCCCCACCGGCGGGGAGATAAAACCAGTTGATGAGTGCTGGACAATGTTTAGAGAGCCAGGGACAAAGAAGAAGAAAAAATAGATTGAGGCCGATGTTGAGGCCCACATTAAGCATCTTGATTCCGGCAAATCGGTAAGGACGTTTCTTAAAACGCAGATATGCAAAAGGGAGATTGGAGAATGCATCTATCGCAACCGTAACCCCTAAAAGCCACACAAAAAGACTCTGTTTGGGCAGAAGCATCGCATTCGCCACAGGATGCAGAAAGATGGAAAGAAGGATAATGAAGAGAAGTGAGGTGCTTCCAACGCATATCAAGGCTGAGGAATAAACTAAATTCGGATCCTTCTCCTTATTTGCAAACCGGAAGAATCCGGTCTCCATCCCGTAGTTGAGTATCACCAGCATTACGGCAGTGAAACTGTAAAGGTAACTCACAACCCCATACTCCTCGGTGGGGAATAAGTAAACATACAAGGGCACAAGACACCAGTTGAGAAATCTCCCAAGTATGCTGCTAAGTCCATATACCGCCGTCTCTTTAGCAAGCGCTTTTATTCCAGCCATAAATTTTGGATTTCACTTCAATATTTGTTATTCATCGAAAAGTGAACTTTGAATCGGATTGGGATTGCGGCCAAGATGCCGGTAAGCCAGATCTGTCACCTCCCTACCTCGGGGAGTCCTTTTCAGAAACCCCCCTTTTATGAGGAATGGTTCGTAAACCTCCTCTATCGTTCCGGCATCCTCCCCTATTGCTGTCGCAATGGTGGTCAGCCCCACAGGCCCCCCTTTGAATTTATCTATGATGGTGAGAAGTATTCGGTTGTCGATCTCATCAAGACCATGACGGTCGATATTAAGCGCCTCAAGTGCATGTCGGGCTATCTTTAGATCGATGCGGCCCGACCCTCGCACCATAGCAAAATCGCGGACACGCCTCAGCAGGGAGTTCGCCACACGTGGCGTGCCTCGACTCCGCAATGCTATCTCCAGTGCAGCCTCATCATCTATCCCGATATTGAGAAGACGCGCTGACCGCTTCACAATTCCGGTCAGCACCTTGTGATCGTAATATTCGAGATGGCAGTTGATACCGAAACGTGCACGCAGTGGAGCCGTGAGACTCCCACTCCGCGTCGTGGCTCCGATGAGGGTGAAGGGGGATATGGTGAGCTGAACACTTTTTGCACCGGGTCCCTTGTCGAGCAGAATATCGATCCTGAAATCCTCCATTGCGGAATAAAGGTATTCCTCCACAACAGGATGCAGACGATGAATCTCATCAATGAAGAGCACATCATGATCCTCAAGGCTCATAAGGATGCCAGCCAGATCTCCCGGTTTATCAAGCACGGGACCGGAAGTTACCTTGAATCCGACTCCAAGCTCATTGGCCACGATATTGGACAACGTAGTCTTTCCCAACCCTGGAGGGCCATGCAACAACGTGTGGTCAAGGGCCTCCCCTCGCATACGGGCTGCCTCAACGAAAACGCGGAGGTTGTCGATAATCTTCTCTTGCCCGTTGAAATCGTCAAACTCAAGCGGACGGAGAGCCTTCTCTATATCACGGTCGCTTCCTTCCGGTCTACGCGACCTTTCCCTGATGTCGAAATCCTCTTCCATACCACAAAGTTACAATTTTTTAAAGAAAAACATGTTAAAATCTGTTTTTCTCTGAACTAATATCGCCAAACGTGGTTATAATTGTAAAGATTGATCGTGGTTACGCGCCCGGTAATCGTGCGGTTACCCTTCCAAGGGGCGACCCGTGCATTACTTAAGAAGCTGCGAATCGATATAAACGTCCTCCTTCGTGGACGGATTATTAAAATCGAATCACCTTTTCGTAACCTTGATGTTGCGGGAGCAATGGCCCAGCCGGAGCTCCCGCTTTTTTATATCCCCAAAAGCCTTATGGCCATATATCGGAAAAATTTATAGAAAAAGCCTTTATCATATAGAATATGAAAAGCCTTATAGAAAAAAGCCGAGTCAAATCTTTCGATTCAACTCGGCTCAATATTTTTGTCTCCGGCGTTGAGCTTCAGCGCCCAATTATTAATTATCAATTAAATAAGCGACCTTCCCTTCTCTATTGCCTGCTGATTGAGAGGAATGAGCTTATGATGGCGCTCGGGAAGCGATTTCTTTAGACCCTTGATCACATTCTCCATAGGCAATTTATATTCCATTGCCTCCAGAAGGGCACCCATCACCACCATATTGTAGGCTTTGGAATTACCGATCTCAAGAGTCGCCTCCATTGCATCGATCGGATACTTCTTTATATCCTCACGCACCGGGTGCTTATGGATTCCGTTTGTGTCATAGATCAGGATACCACCCTCCTTGACACGCGGGCCGAACTTGTCGAGACTCTGCTGATTGAGTGCGATAACTATATCATATTTGTCAAGCACCGGTGATGAAATCTTGTCATCGGATAGGATTACGGTAACGTTGGCCGTTCCGCCTCGCTGTTCCGGGCCATAAGAGGGCATCCATGTAACCTCCTTATCATCCATAAGGCCTGAATAAGCCAGAATCTTTCCCATCGAGAGAACTCCCTGTCCTCCGAATCCGGCTATGATTATCTCTTCTTTCATTTCAATTCTAAATCCTAAAAATTACACATTCTTCAGGTCGCCGAGAGGATATTTCGGGAACATATTCTCAGCCATCCACTTATTGGCGTTTTCGGGCGAAAGTTTCCATCCGGAATTACATGTTGCCACAACCTCTACCACAGATGTACCTTTCTTTGCAAGTGCATTCTCGAAAGCTTTCTTGAGGGCCGCTTTTGTCTTACGCACTGCAGCAGGAGTGTGAACAGCCTGACGGGTTACATAACATGTGCCGTCGAGGATCGCCATAAGATTGGTAATCTCAAGGGGATGACCGTTAAGATCCACACGACGTCCATAGGGAGTAGTGGCGGTCTTCTGCCCGATAAGTGTGGTCGGAGCCATCTGGCCTCCGGTCATTCCGTATATCGCGTTGTTCACAAAGACCATGACTATGTTCTCCCCGCGGTTGGCCGCATGAATAGATTCAGCCGTACCGATTGCCGACATGTCGCCGTCACCCTGATAGGTGAACACCACATTCTCCGGCCAGAGACGTGAAACAGCTGTTGCAACTGCCGGTGCGCGACCGTGGGCAGCCTCTACCCAGTCAACGTCTATATAATTATATGCGAATACCGCACATCCCACTGGAGAGATGCCGATTGTCTTGTCGGTCAGTCCCATCTCCTGAATCACCTCCGCAAGAAGCTTGTGGATCACGCCATGACTGCATCCGGGGCAATAATGCATATGAACCTCCTCAAGAAGTTCGGGCTTGCAATAAACCTTATTCTCTTCACAAATGATATCTTCGATTTCCATTTATATCTTGTTTTAGAGATGATTACTTGTTGATAATTTTCTCTTCCATGGCATCAACCACCTCCTGAGGACTCGGGATGATACCACCCATGCGACCGAAATGCTCCACGGGTAACGAATCGTGCACCGACAGACGCACATCTTCTATCATCTGACCGGCATTGAGCTCGACCACGAGAATACCCTTTTTCCCTTCAGCTGCCTTTCTTATGGCTTCTCCCGGGAAGGGCCAGAGAGTTATCGGACGGACAATACCTATCTTAATACCTTTCTCGGCCGCCATTTCGCGAGCCTTGTCACAGATACGAGCAATAGATCCGAAAGCCACTATCAGGTAATCGGCATCCTCAACACCAATCTCCTCCCAACGGGTCTCATTCTTCTCTATCTCACGATAACGGGCCTGAAGCATATGGTTGATCTCCTCCATCTTGGATGACTCAAGCTCAAGGGAAGTCACCACATTGCGTTTGCGTCCATCCTTGCGGCCATCAGCCGCCCAGGGGCATTGACGGCGGATCTCCTCCTCCGTGCGACGCGGACGTTGCTCTGGAAGAACCACCTTTTCCATCATCTGTCCCACGATACCATCGGCCAGAATCATCGCCGGATTCCTGTATTTAAACGCAAGATCGAAACCGAGTCCTACAAAATCCACCATCTCCTGAACCGTAGAGGGAGCCAGAACGATCAGGTGATAGTCGCCGTGACCTCCACCTTTCACAGCCTGGAAATAGTCAGCCTGCGAAGGCTGGATGGTGCCCAGACCGGGGCCGCCGCGCATCACATTGAGGATCAGCGCCGGGAGAGAGGCTCCGGCTATATAGGAAATTCCCTCCTGCTTGAGGCTTACGCCGGGCGAAGATGAGGAGGTCATTACTGCTTTTCCGCAGGCAGCTCCTCCATAAACCATGTTTATGGCTGCAACCTCCGACTCCGCCTGAAGAACTACCATCCCGGTAGTCTCCCACGGCATGAGCTCCTCAAGGGTTTCAAGCACCTCCGACTGCGGGGTGATGGGATAGCCGAAATAACCATCGCAGCCGTAGCGTATTGCGGCATGTGCGATAGCCTCGTTCCCTTTCATCAATCTCACTTCTTCTTTCATATTCTTGTGTACTGTTTTTCAGGTAAGTAGCTGTTCACTTTAAATATATACAATATATGCAGTTTTTTTGAAGGATTTTTCATTCACGAAGAGGGAGCATAGCGGGCTATGCGACTGATGAGTGGATGGAAAAATCACCAAAAAGAACAAGTAGATTGCAGGTGAGCAGCATACATGAATTATTATAAATAGTAGCGTTTTAATTTGAACAGCTACTTGATGAGTTAATCTTCAATCAGTCTATGCGCTTACGATAAACCTCTATGCAGGCATCAGGACAAACCCAAGCGCACGAACAGCACCCTGTGCAGTTCTCCGGATTCTCCATATAAGCATAATGATAACCTCGGTCGTTTACCTCGTTGGGCTGAAGCGACAGCGTGTTGGTAGGACAGGCCACCACGCAAAGATTGCATCCCTTGCATCTCTCTATATTGACCGTGACAGCCCCTCTGATTTTTGCCATAGTTATGTGTTTTTAGGTTAGATAGTGGCCTCCTTACGACTCGCAGTGACACTAATGTTGCATCCGGAGGCATACTATCGCAAAAATAATACTTTTTTATTTCCTCTCCTATCTCCCCGTTATGTTATTCAACATAAGTAGGCCGGATTCCTCCTCAGGAGCAGTAACTGAACTTTATTCAGCCCCTTTTTCAAGAATGCCGGCAAGAATACGCATTCCTTCAGTGGCTTTCGCCTTGATCACGTTCACTCCACGCGCGGCTGGCGTTGAGGCCGGATTCGGATCTATGTAATAGATCGGAACACCCGGGCGCACAAACTCTATCAGGCCGGCTGCCGGATAGACGGCAAGTGAGGTGCCGATCACCACAAATATATCTGCCGACCTCACCAGATCAACAGCCTTCTCAATGTTAGGCACCGGCTCCTGGAAGAACACGATATGCGGCCTCATCGGATCCCCGTTGCGACCTCGGGTGGCCGGGGAAGTCTCCAGATGTTCTATATCAAGAGACTCAATATAATCGGGATCGTAGACCGACCGTATCTTCATTAGCTCTCCGTGAAGATGCAACACATTCTTACTCCCCGCCTTCTCATGAAGATCATCAACATTCTGGGTTATGACATAGACATCATAATCTTTCTCCAGCTCAACAAGTGCCTTATGCGCATCGTTGGGTAAAGCATGGATAAGCTGTTTGCGCCGATCATTATAAAACTTGTGCACCAGCTCAGGATCACGGGCAAATCCATCGGCCGAGGCCACCTGCATAACAGGATAATTTTCCCAGAGCCCTCCGGCATCACGGAAGGTGGTGATCCCACTTTCCGCACTGATTCCTGCGCCCGTTGACACAACCAGTTTCGGTTTCATTGAATATTTATATTTTTTATTCTTTAATCCGGAGACCATGGCTCCGATTTCACAAATATAATAAAAAATCCCCTCGCTTTCGCTTTTATACATGTTAAATTTGTTATAGTTAGTAGCTCGCAGAAATTAATGAATGGATAAAACACTGTTATTTTTGTGTTAATTTCGGTTTCGGAGGATGAAGCATAGCGGGCTATACCACTGAAATAGAGATAAAAGCATCATAAAAGCTTCCCCTTAAACAGAATTTTTATGAATCCCTCAGGGAGTGACACTTCTTATTACATATGATATGAAAAAGATAATTATAATGGGTGCCTCGTCCGGAATCGGATACGCACTCGCTGAAGCTTTCGCATCGCGCGGCGTAAAAATTGGAGTGTCCGCACGTCACACCGAATCACTACACAATCTCCAGAAACAATTTCCCGGATTTATCGAATACGCTTCCATAGACATCACCCATAAGGATGCCCCCGAGAAACTTGAGGAACTTGCCGGCCGGCTCGGCGGGATGGATATTTACATCCATGTCAGCGGAATCGGCTACAGGAATCCGGAACTCGATCCGGAGCTTGAGGTGGATATCTTCAAGACCAACGTTTGCGGATTCGCAAGGATGATATCAGCCGTATATGGATATTTCCGACGAAACAATATCCGGGGACAGATCGCGGCCATAACCTCAGTGGCAGGCACCAAGGGGATTGGCCAGATGCCGGCTTATTCTGCATCAAAGGCTATGGACAGCGCATACCTCACAGCCCTTTCCCAGCTGGCAACAACCCAGAATTCGGGCATCTCCATCACCGATATCCGCCCCGGTTGGGTCACCACTCCTCTGCTAAACCCCGATTTCAGATATCCCATGCAGATGGAGCCCGACTATGTCGTGCCTCTTATCCTGAAAGCTATCGCATCTAAACGGCGCGTTGCCGTGATCGACTGGCGCTGGAACATCCTTGTCGGACTCTGGCGCATTATACCAAACTCTCTGTGGAGAAGGCTCAGCATCACCTTATCAAACCCGGCAGATGACAGGGCACTTTAGTGCATAAAAAGTGACTTTTTGATATTTTTGAGGAATTATGGAAAAATTTCCGTAATTCCTCTTTTTATTTCATTTTTTTTGATTAAGTTTGCACTGCAATCATTTATGCAGAGCGGGTGAAAAATTAAGAGCCCATCTAATGATAGGCCAACAGAAAAGGGCAGCAATTTCCCGCAACTTTCATTTAAGAGGTAATCAAATCTAATATCGTAATTTTCAACAAATCGTTCCGTCATGTTGACGACTTTATTTGTAATATTCATCGTGGGATATCTCGCGATAGCCCTTGAACATCCTCTCAGGGTCGACAAAACCGCTTCAGCACTCCTTCTGGGAATGCTGATGTGGATCATTTATGCCATGGGAGCCGAATCAATAGTGCCTACAGTTTCGGCAGAACATTTCCGCCATTTTATTGAAACCCATCCCGCATTAGCCGACAAATCACTGGCCGAACAGTCTCTCCAATATGTGCTGAATGTGGATATCGTGGAGCACCTCGGCGACATAATGCAGACTCTCCTCTTCCTCATTGGAGCAATGACGATTGTGGAGATGGTGGATGTGCATGGCGGTTTCCGAGTCATAACCGACCGCATAAATACGCGCGACAAGGTGAGGCTGCTATGGATAATAGGATTCGTCACCTTCTTCATGTCGGCTATCCTCGACAACCTCACCACCACAATCGTGATGCTTATGCTCCTGAGAAAGCTCATAACCCAAAAGGAGGAGCGATGGCTGTATGCCGGAGCGATTGTGATAGCTGCCAACAGTGGCGGCGCATGGAGCCCGATCGGCGACGTGACTACGATCATGCTCTGGGTTAACGGAAACATCTCGGCTCCAGCCCTCCTCTCATATGTTTTGCTCCCCTCATTGGTATCGATGGTGGTTCCGCTGTTCATCATCGGCCGCAAACTGAAGGGTGATCTTCCTCCACGCGACATGGTGGTTGAGAAAAACTCCATCATCACCTCCGGAGAACGGTCAACAATGTTCTATCTCGGTGTCGGAGGCCTGATATTCGTGCCGATTTTCAAGACAATTACCCACCTCCCCCCGTTCGTGGGAATGCTCTTCGTGCTCGGTGCCCTATGGGTATTCACCGAGATATTCTACAACTCAAAGATGCTTGAGCAGGCCAAGGAATTAAGACTTCCTAAAGTGATTTCGAGGGTGGATATGCCCTCTATCCTCTTCTTCCTCGGTATTTTGATGGCGGTGGCAGTGCTGCAGTCAACCGGTCTTTTGAGCATGACAGCACAATATCTTGATGAAAAAATACATAATGTATATTGGATAGGTATTGTCCTTGGTGTATTGTCCTCCATTGTCGATAATGTTCCGCTCGTTGCCGGAGTTATGGGGATGTATCCGGTGGCTGCACCCGAAGCTACAGGATATGCGGCCAACTTTATGGTTGACGGAACTTTCTGGGAACTCATGTCATACTGCGCAGGTGTCGGAGGCTCAATACTTATCATCGGCTCAGCATCGGGAGTGATCGCAATGGGTCTGGAGAAAATCAGTTTTGGCTGGTATCTGAGAAAATTCACCTGGGTTGCCCTCCTCGGCTATCTTGCCGGCGTAGGAGTGTATATTCTGGAGAAGTTGTTATTTTAGAGAATGTTTTTCAAACATATTTTGTCAATAAATTTTAGATCATGATCATAGGATTCGACGGGAAAAGAGCTGTCAACAACATGACCGGGTTAGGAAACTATTCCCGGCTGGTTCTCGAACGCATCGCGGATGAGTATCCGTCCGACAAGCTGTATGTATACACTCCGGCCCTCCGTCCGAATCCAAGACTGACGACTCTGCGAGGATTCCACAATGTGGAGTTCAGGTTACCTCCGCCTCAGGGGTTTCACGGAAGCCTATGGCGAACTTTCGGGGTAACAAATAATCTGAAAGCTGATGGAGTGGATATCTTCCACGGCCTCAGCAATGAACTCCCTCTCAATATTCGCAAGGCCGGTATCCCGGCAGTGCTGACTATCCACGATGTGATCTACCGTACCCTCCCGGAATGCTATAAACCGATAGACCGGGCAATTTATGACTTCAAGTATGGGAGGTCGTGCAGAAATGCCGACCGAATTATTGCAGTCAGCCAACGCACAAAGGATGATGTGGTGAAATTCTATGATATCGACCCCGACCGCGTAGATGTGATCTATCAGGGGTGCGATGAATCTTTCCGCAAGATTTGGAGTGAGGATAAGATCACCCAGCTGCGCGGACGTCTCGGCCTGCCACCCCGATATATCCTCCAGGTTGGCACAATCGAGAAACGAAAGAATCTCGAATTGACCATACGCGCTCTAAGTGTCCTGCCGCCTGACATCAGCCTTGTGGCTGTGGGCCGCGACCACCACGGATATAAACCTCAGATGCTCCGTCTGGCTCAGGAGCTCGGAGTTGCCGACCGCGTCATCTGGCTGGAGGGTCTTGATTTCAAGGATCTGCCGGGTGTTAACCAGGGGGCGCAGATTGTGGTTTACCCTTCACGCTATGAAGGATTCGGGATTCCGGTCGTTGAGGGTCTTGAGAGCCTGACACCCGTAATTGCCGCCACCGGCTCATGTCTCGAAGAGGCCGGAGGCGAGAAATCGCTCTATGTAGACCCCGACTCTCCCAGTGACCTGGCGGAGGCTATCACAGCAGTCCTGTCAGGCACCGTCTCCAGAGAGGAGATGACCAATGCTGGCAAAGAATACGCCAGACGATTTGATAAGAAACATATGGCTTCTAAAATAATGGAGTGCTACAGAGAAACCATCGATCAATTCAATCGACAGGAAGCAATGGCTTGATCTCCTTCTCGAAAATGGCACGCGACATGATGCGGTAGTGGAAATTCGAGGCTTGATTGAAAGCCGCACTATGGTGCATCACGAAGTCGTTCCTGTTGAATTTATCCTCAATCACTTTCAGATCCTCGGCCTCGTTGGGAAACGGATGGTCAAGGTCATTTATGGCCTCGTATATCGCACTCCACTCCTTTTTCCATACCTCCGGACGCGGAGGCTTGATACCATTGACACTTCTCACGAACGCTTTGAAAAAAGTGTCGAAAGGAACAATGCCATCCTTAATCAAGGAAAGATTCACACGAACGAAATTTCCATGGTAACCGGTTGCCTCATAGAGTGGGCCATCAAAAGTTTCGGTCTCTTCCATCTCTTTCATAAGATATGCCTTGGCCCCTTTCTTATCCTTCAGGATATGCCCGGGTCCGAAATAGTCTTGCATGAAATTCTTGTAGACATCACGCAATTCCGACTCGGGATAATGTTCCAGCTGATATATCACAGCCCACTTAATTGAATCCTCACGCTCATGATCTTCTGCCAACATGGTCGAAGCGCAACAGAGAATACATAATGCCAGCAATATCTTCCTACGCATAATTTTCTTAAGCTTAACATCCCCTCCTTTAACCCTCAAACTATAATATCAGGCCGAAGACGAACTTTTTTTTCAAATACTATTTGCAAACTTAGGAAAAATAACTTAACTTTGCAAAAGAAACGGCGAGAGGAGCCATGCAAGGATGGCAATATCCAATTATGAGAAACCTCAAACCGACCAAGGAGAGATGGCAGAGTGGTCGATTGCGGCGGTCTTGAAAACCGTTGAGGGTCACACCTCCGGGGGTTCGAATCCCTCTCTCTCCGCAACTCATTAAAGTGAATCCGCTTGAACCCACAAGGTTACGGCGGATTTATTTTTTTTGAAAACCGTTGAGGGGCACTCATTATCCTCTTGGCGGGGGTTCGAATCCCCCTCTCCGCTAAAGCCTTGAATATCAAGGCTTTTATTGTATTGGAGCGAGGGATAGGCCCCAAGTCAATCCCTCGCTCTCCGCAAACAGCAAAGACAAATCCGCCGTAACCTTGTGGGTTACAGCGGATTTGTCTTTATTCCATTAAACTATTTTTGTTTTGTGGATTTAATGGAGCGTTTAATCAAGCCGATTTAAGATAGTTTAGATAGTGATTATCATCGTGATTATGAGTTATTGTGAATAAAAGAAAAATCGTCAATTCGATGTATATAACCAAGAAGGCAAATTAATATTAACTCAATTTAACAAAGTTTGTAACTTCAAAAATACAAAGTAAAAGTATTCATAAGCACAAAGCAACTTTGAAGTATCAGATTTAATCGCTAATTTTGCAGGTGGTTATGAAAGAGAAGAAATATCTGAGTAGAATTGCTGATAGGGCTCTTGACTTGAGGCTTGAAGCTTTCGGTGCGGTGCAGATTGCCGGGCCAAAGTGGTGTGGCAAAACAACTACGGCAGAGCGACGGGCAGAGAGCGTCATAAAGATGCAGGATCCTGACCGAAGGGAAGGTTATCTTGCTACTGCCAGGACAAAGCCATCGTTGCTGCTCAAGGGTGCAACTCCTCGGCTTATCGATGAATGGCAGGTGGCTCCCGTTATATGGGATGCGGTTCGCCATGCTGTCGATGAACGCAGAGAGAAAGGTCAGTTTATTCTGACCGGCTCAACGGTAATCGACGATGGAGAGATAATGCATACCGGAACAGGGCGCATTACCAAAATGGCAATGTATCCGATGAGCCTTTTCGAGTCTATTGAATCAAACGGCTCTATTTCGTTGTGCCGTCTTTTCGATGACCCAAAGTACGATATTGATGGCGAGATGTCCCAACTCTCTATTGAGCAACTGATATTTGCTGCTTGCCGTGGAGGGTGGCCGGCTTCCCTTGACGAAATGAGTGTGAAGGCAAAACTACTCATCGCAAAGGATTATGTCGATGAGATTTGCAACAAGGATATCTCAAGGGTTGACAAAACACGCCGCAATCCCACATTGGCACGGCTAATACTTCGAAGCTACGCACGAAATCTCTGTACTCTTGCCAAGAAAACCTCTATGCTTGCAGATGTGTCCGAGGAAATGGAAGGAACATCAATGCCAACGTTTGATGATTATGTCGGCGCATTAGAGAAGCTGTTCGTTATTGACGATATTGAGGCGTGGTCTCCTGCAATTCGCTCGAAGACGGTTATCCGCACAGGAAAAAAACGATGTTTTGTAGATCCGTCTATAGCTGTTGCTGCATTGGGCGCATCGCCTGAGAGTCTGGAATTGGATCTTTACACATTCGGTTTCATATTCGAATGCTTATGTTTTCGTGACCTTCGTGCATATTCACAAGCATTGGGAGGACGCCTGTCTTATTACCATGACCGTCTTGGACTTGAAGCAGATGCCGTATTACATCTGGATGATGGACGGTATGCGCTTATAGAATGCAAACTCGGAAGTCGAGAGATAGAGGATGGGGCAAAACATCTTCTTGAAATCAAGCGCCTCATTGCTGAGAAGAACAAGACAGAGAAACAAATGAAACTTCGTGAACCGGATTTACTAATTGTCCTCACAGGTGGTGAAATAGCTTACACCCGTGAAGACGGAGTGAAAATAATTCCCATCGGATGTTTGAGAGACTAAAGATATCAATTAACTATGTAATGACATCTAATCCTGTAAATTAGTATAGAAGAAATCATTGTTCCGTACAAACCTACGACACTAATGTTAACCGGCATGATCTAATCTGCTGCTGCATGAATAATTAAGCATTTTTCGGGTCAGTAGTTATTTCGGGTTGGTGCCGCAATTTCACAAATCATATTACTGTCTGCCATGAAACATTCCATAGAGAAATATCTGGAGCGTAAGGAAGAGGTGAATAGTTTTTTCAACTCTCCCTCCAATAGGTTCTGGAAGATAACAACAATAGTCACTGCAATCCTGATGGTGGCAATTCAGATCGCTATATTCTTTCTCGTGGTTAACGATGCCCTTCCGGAGAAATATTTCTTGATGATGAGGATATGCGTAGGCATACTTGCGGTGATATTCATCATCTCCTTGCTAACCTGGACCTACCGGGTCTACCGCGAGTTCTTCCGCCACCGCTATCCCCATTCCTGAAAAGAATTTATATTTGGAGGATCCACATTACTCAGATGCCTCCAAATGGCTGATCAATTCATCTGCCGGCATGGCTTCCATTCTGGAGAATGCGAATAGTTTCTTACCTAAATCCTTGAAAGATGCTCCGACATGGTAGACAGTATCGTCTATTATAAGGAAACGGTCATGTGCCTTGCGATAGGTCTTGATTTCTATCGGGGCATACTGCTGATTGTGACGTTCCAGATCCTGATGTAATGAACGGCTAACAGAAGGTATACGCATCGAATATCTGCCCGTCATAGACGATGCCTTCTTTAGGTGGCATCGATGTCCGAACAAAGAAATCCATCCGGCTACTCAATTCTTTTATCTGATTGTCATGTTCGGAAAGCCTATGATCAATCCGACTTTCCATGTGCATTAATCGCTGATTGATGCTATAACCTCTCAACAGATATTCCTTCAATACCTTGTTAGCCCACTGACGGAATAAGGTCGCATTTCTGCTATTTACCCTATATCCAACCGATAATATAGCATCGAGATTATAATACTTCGTAGTATAGCGTTGAGTGCCATCGTTACCCATATGTTCCAAAATGGAACATGTGCTCTTCTCCTCCAATTCACCGGATTTATAGATATTGGCAAGATGTTTTGTTATGGCCGGACATTTCGTGCCGAATAAGTCAGCTATCTGTTGTTGGGTCAACCATACAGTCTCATTCTCCGGCCGAACCTCAAGCTTAATCGTTGAGTCAGGTTGGTAGAGTATTATCTCATTGTCTTGCGATTCCGGAGCAAGTGGTAAAGGAGTATTCTCATTAATAATGCTAATTTAGCAAATTTTTAACATTTCAGCAGTAAACATCAGATAATCAAATGAAATACCCTCCTCCTCATCTTTAATACTGATAGGTTCCGGAACGGCGTAAATCTCCCCTACTATTATGATGTCTCCCTTTGTCTTCTCATAAAGCTTTATTATCTTTGCAGTAGACAATCAGACCTATATTCACATCCTGAGAGCGGTAGCCTTTTGGCGCATAAAATGAGGAGGAAACGTGGACAACATTCTTAAGGATTTAAACAAGCGGCAGGAACTTGCCGCCACTACATCGGAAGGCACAGTAAGGGTCGTGGCCGGAGCCGGCTCCGGCAAAACGCGCGTACTTGCCCACCGCTATGCATATCTGGTAAACGAGCTGGGTATCAGTCCGGCCAATATCCTCTGCATGACCTTTACCAACAAGGCTGCCCAGGAGATGAAACACCGTATATCCTCCATGGTGGAACGGGGAAACGTAAACGATTTCATATGTACCATCCATGGGTTCTGCGTCAAATTTCTACGGAAAGAGATATATCGCCTCGGATACCCTAAAAATTTCACAATCATTGATGTGGAAGACGCCAAGCAGCTTGCAGCTATGGCTATGGCAGAGTTCGGTATCGACAGAAGAAAAACCACCGCGGAACGTTTTCTCAACAATGTCGCCGGAGTTAAAGGTTACGATCCGGCTGCCTATATCCAGAAACTCCTCCCCGGAGCCCCCTATGAAGCCACGGATGCAGTGAGCCGCTATATGGGATTGCAGCTTAAGCAGTATTGTCTCGATTTTGATGACCTTCTCTATTTCACCGTTTTTATTCTCGAACGATTTCCTGATGCCCGGCAATATTGGACCGACACCCTCAACTACATTATGGTGGATGAAGTGCAGGACTGCACGGGTGATGACTGGAAATTACTTCATATTCTGGCTGAGAAACATGGAAATCTGTTTGTCGTGGGGGATCCCGACCAGTGTATCTATGAATGGCGCGGAGCAAACCCTAAGCTGTTCGTGAATTTCAAGGCTGATTCCGATATAATCCTCAACGAAAACTACCGATCCACTCCCGATATCCTTGACATAGCCAACAGCGTCATTGCCCAGAATAAAAATCGGATCCCAAAAGATCTCTTCACAAAACGGCTCAACGAACGGCAAGCTATCTATCGCCATTGCCATACTGAAAAGGAGGAAGCCGAGTTTATTGCCTCCACCATCCATGATGAAGTGGAAGAAGGAGCATCCTTGAGAGATTTTGCCGTGCTTTACCGAAGCTCCTTCCTATCCCGCAGACTTGAACAGGCCCTACTAAATTACAAGATACCCTATACCGTATGGGGAGGTGTAAGATTCTTCGAACGCAAGGAGATAAAGGATGCCATGGCCTATTTGCGGCTTGTGGCTACACCTGATGATTTAGCGCTGTCAAGGGTAATCAATGTGCCGGCAAGGAAATTCGGGAAAGCAGCCATGGAGCAACTCAAACAATCTGCCGAAGCATCCGGACTTCCACTTTATGACACCCTTCTTAAAAATCTCGATACCTTTGCAGCGAGACGCCCCGCAATCCGCGAATTTGTAAATCTCATAGAGGAATGCAAGTTGCTGAAAAACGAATTGCCTGTAAGCGAATTGGCCGACATGCTGATGCGTCGCAGCGGGCTGACGGATTTGTATCGGAATGATACTGAGGAGGAGCGGCTGGAGAATCTGTCGGAGCTTATAAATTCAATGCGCGAGTATGAGTCCTCCCGCGATGCATTTGAGGATGCCACCCTGGAAGCTTATCTTCAGGATATGGCTCTCTATACCAATGCCGATTACCGTAGCGACGGCGACAGAGTGCGCCTTATGACCATCCATCAGTCAAAGGGGCTCGAATTCCCGGTAGTGTTCGTAGTCGGCCTCACAGAAGGATTATTCCCCAGTCACCGCACTATTCGTGAACGGCGCATTGACGGAGAAGAGGAGGAACGCAGGCTCATGTATGTGGCCATAACGCGTGCCTGCTCCATGCTATATCTTACCGAATCAGAAGGATTCATATCCGACAGCGGAGCTTTGAAATATCCATCGCGCTATATCTCGGAGATTCCCGACGGACTATTGAAAATAGAAGGTAATCCCGACAAAAGCCTTTTCGAAGGAACACGAATGATGATTGCCGCCCTGAATGCGGAAGCCGGAGAATCCGCAGATATCCCATGGAGTGCCGGAACCAAAGTCAGTCACAAGGTATTCGGAGAGGGGGAGATCGTTAGTTACGATGCCGCCAATCACAGTTATCGTGTAAAATTCGCCTCATCCGAGCGCAATCTCCTCCCGCACGTCCTCACTCTTCTCTGACAGAGAGTTTTTTCATAAAGAGAAATTATGACAAACCCTCCTTTACAACCTTAATCACATACTTACTAAAATTCCCACTTCCTGCGACTATGTTGTCCTAATAAGCTTATCTCGCTTCTGAATTAATCTAATTTAACAAAATTTAACAAATGGGGGGGGTAAAGTGAATTTATACACTTTTGGGTATTGCAGCGCGATCCGGAAAGGGGTAATTTTGTCACATCATTAATAGTGACACGTCTATTTGATATAAAGTAGATACTTTTCACTCTTTTATATTTTAGACACTAATCCAATACACATCTACCGGATATGAAACCAATTCTTCCTCTTATCATTCTAACATCAGGCGTTATAAGTGCTTCGGCCCAGACCGAGCAACCGGATTCTGTTCAGGCGCGCGACCTTAACGAAATCGTCATTGCCGCTCCTAAAGTTATACGCAAAGCGGACATGGATGTATACCATCCCTCCAGAAGCGCAGTCGAGAATTCGAAAAATGGCATGCAATTGATCAATAATCTAATGATCCCTTCGCTGACAGTGAGCGATGCCATGAGTAGGATTCAGGCAGCGGGAGAATCCGTGCAGATACGCATCAATGGCAGGGAGTCAACCATCGACCAGCTTAGGGCACTGCTTCCCGAAACGATCAAGCGAGTCGAATGGATCGACAATCCCGGACTCCGTTATGGGGGTGCAAATTATGTACTGAATGTCATAGTAACCAATCCTACAATTGGCGGTTCACTTCAGACAATGGTACGCCCTGCTCTCAACCAGGCCTGGGGATTCTACATGGCCGATGCAAAATTTAATTCCGGGCGTTCTCAATGGGAAGTGGGAGCAAACCTCAAGCTCACAAATAAAATCAAAAGCCATCGTGATTATATTGAGACCTTCACCTATCCCGACGGCTCCTCTGTGACCAGAAGCGAGAAACCATTAGGAGGGGTGATGGATAACACATTCGGAAACGCATGGGCATCTTACAATTACATAAAGCCCGACACTACAATATTCATGGCAGAGTTCGGACTATGGCAGAAATTCACTGATAAATTCCAATATGATGGCCTATTGTCGTTAAGCAATGGGGCTGAAAGTCTCTTCCTTACAGATGCTCATGGCGATAAAGGATCCACACCCAAGCTATCACTCTACTTACAGCAGACTCTCAGGAACAAGCAACTTCTGATCCTCAATTTCAACAGTTCTTTCTATTTCGGACGATCCTACTCAGATTATGTGGAAATACCGGAATTTTTTGGATTCCACCCCGACCCGTTGACCGATATCCATACCTCCATAAAAGACCGCAATCAGGCTTATGCATTTGAGGCAAACTACATAAAGAACTGGAAAAACAGCCGGTTTACCGCAGGAGCTTCATATACAGCCAACCGCAACCGCTCACAATACGAAAACCTTGAGGGACACATATTCCATCAGCGCCAGGACAAAGTATACTTCTTCGCAGAATACTTCCAACGTTTGGGGAAATGGACCGCAACTGCCGGAATGGGTGTCCAATACACCGATTTCATGTTCAGAGAGACAAAAGAGGGTAACCATTCCTGGAGTCCCCGGCCACAAGCCACCATAACCTATTCTCTCAATCAGAACCACAACTTCCGGCTGAATTTCACCTCCTGGCAATCAACTCCCACCCTGGCAGAAACCAACATCGTGCCCCAGCAACTTGACGGATTCCAATGGCGCGTCGGCAATCAGGATATCAAGACGGCCAACTCCTATATGCTCACATTCCGCTACGGCTTCAACCTGCCACGCGTGAACGGATCATTCGGAGTGAGAGCCTTCACATCGCCTAATGCCATCACTCCCACACTATCCTGGAAAGATGACCGATTAATCACATCTTACGAAAATAGTCGCGGGCTACAGAACCTCTCATTCTTCCTTGCCCCGCAGATAGAGATTATCCCCGGATGGCTAATGGCCGGAGGTTACATCCAATACCGCATGGAACGGATGCGAGGCACCGGCTACGACCTCCGCAGCAATGCCTGGAGCGGCTACGCCAACATCCAGCTCATGCACTGGGGATTCGTCCTATCCGGACAATACGTCAGGTCACAACGCGATCTTTGGGGAGAAAAAATCTCTTGGGGTGAGGATCTCAACTTGATCGATCTCAGCTACAATTGGAAGTCTTGGCAATTCAGTGCCGGAATAATAATGCCATTCGGCAAATATGACCAAGGAAGCAAATCGCTCAGCAAGTGGAACCGAAACGAACAGCATATGCGACTCGACATGCGAATGCCCTATATCTCCATAAGCTATAACCTGCAGTGGGGAAGGCAGAAACACGGCGCTCAGAAACTTGTCGATATCAACGCCAATGCCGACCGCTCCACTGCCGGAGGCCGATAATCCATTCCGGATATTTCTATCCCTCCGCCTGCTTTTGCAAGAGTGTGATAGGCGTACCGTTCTACTCCCCATCCTCACATTCCCGAAAACAATTCCATACTTAAATATTAGAGATTAGCCAAGTGGCCGCACCGGAGGGGATCCGGCGCGGCCACTTAATGCTTTACTATTATATCTCAGAATTGGAGGGTGGAGAGGGAGCGGACACCCTGATGATTTGAATTGAGGTGAGAAGTCTCAGATGCATAGCGGGCCGCATGTTCAAGATCGCCAAGCCCCGTATATCCTAAGGCCATCATGTACTTGCAGTGGATCCCGTTGCGCGTATCAAGATTCTCCTCCCATATCAATAGATCCGGAAGTGACACCGCAAAATAATCCATCCTCACCTTGTCGTGAAGATGCTGCTTGCCATACGACACAAGACGGTTGAAAAGCCTTCTTGCCTTATCTTCCTCTCCAAGGGCACGCCAACAGAGGCCGGCATAGAATATCTTATCAGGTTTGGCATCATTATAATAAAGAGAATCGGCCGGTTCTTCCGGGCCCTCCGTTCCGAGTTTCCAGCATTCACGGGCTTTCTCTTCATCCCCTTTCATCTCATACACGCGCCCGAGAAGATAATAGAAATCATTCTCCTGGGCTCCATAAAGCTTACCCTCTCCTAAATGATCGGGATATTCGAGACACTCGAGTAGGAGGCGTTCCGCCTCATCCGTATTTCCTGCCGCAAGCGACTCCTTAGCCAGTTCCACTCTCGAAATCTGATATTGGGCCGTCACCTTTCCTTCTCCCCCTTCCCAGGGATGGAAACGGTTGGCATCAAGATATTCCTTAGCCTCAGAAAACCTCCCCAACAGATTCAGAAGGGTAATTCTCTCAAGCTTCAGATCCTCTCGCTTGCTTACAAGATCAGGATAACTCTCAAGCAATGTCAAACGCTCTGCATGACTCCGCCCGAGCCGCTTATAGAGTTGATCCAGCTCCATGAGAATCCTTCCATCCTCAGGATCGAGCGAGAAGGCCTTCTCCATATACTCCACAGCCCTATTCTCCTCCCCTCTCTTGTTAAAAGCGAGAAGAGCAAGATTTCTCCAGACAGTCGGGAAGGTCGGATCGAGTTCAGCCGAAATCATCCAGTATTTATGGGCGATCTCATATTGACGCTTGTCATAGTAGAGATTGCCTAAAAAGAAGGGTGCATGGGCATCTCCAGAATTAAGTTCCATGGCGGCACGCAAGGCAATCACGGCCTCCTGACGATTCGGGAAACAGAAGTCAGGAGACATTGACAAGCCTCTACGGAAACTTTTCAGGGCTCCCTCCTCATCTCCCTCGCAAAGATACGCATAACCCATATAATAGTATGTCATAGGAGTTACCGCCCCTTCATCTTCCGCTATCTCCCACAATCGGCGCGCCTCCTCAGTCATACCTGCCGCACAATAATCGAGAGCTATCTCATCATAATTATGCGCCTCTTTCCTCATCAGTTCTTTAAGGATCTTCAGGTCCTCCTCATCGCCGGAGATGAGATACCTGTCGAACAAAGCCCCGTAATTGAAAGGATCGATTGCAAGAGACTCCCCTATCCACCGGAGAGCTTCCTCCCTCCTTCCCGTTTTTCGCAACAAAGCCGACTTCAGCGCGCGGGCCTTGTGATTATGGGTATTTCTGATCAACGCCCTGTCTGTCTCATAAAGAGCGTCATCTATCCTGCCTTCAATAGCCGAAATCTTGGCACATTCGAAATATCCGGATTCTTGCCAGGCACCATTCCAGGTTGCTTTATAGAACCGTGAATAAGCTTCACCGAACCTTCCCTGATATTTCAGTGCGAGACCAAGATTATAAATAGGTTCCCCATCATAAGGGTTAGGATTTCTGCGGGTTATCACACTTACCGCCTTACGAAGATATTGCTCTGCAAGATCAAAACGACATTTACGTAGGTACCAGAGACCAAGGGCATTGTTGTTTCTGACATCAAGAGGGTCACGACGGAGGGCCTCTTCATAATAATCCACCGGATTGTACGTGGCGTGACGGTATTGCTCAAGATGCTGACCGGTGAGGAACAGTTGCTCACAACTCATTATCTCCTCCGGACGCAATGCCGCCTCAGCAGCATCCGGGATCGGACGCACCTCATCCTCCTCTGCATGCCAGGATAAAACCTCACGCCCATGTTTCACGATTGAAAGATGTATCTGACTGAACCCGAAACCTTCGGTAGCGATCCTCCTCTCATATACCTCCTCGGGAGAGAGTTCAAGTTTTTCTCTGTATAACTCCACCCCATCATCGGAAGCAAGTAACACCTCCACAAGCTGCCGAGAAGTTGCGAACAGCTTAACAACCACCGCATCTTCCCCGGCCTCCTCAATATTCAGAAGCAGATCCTTGGTAGCATTCTTAACCACTCCCAACTCGCGGTAAGGGAGGAAATACTGGGTAAACGATTTCTCCTCATAAGGCTGCAACCAGCTGAAATCCGGCTGATTCTCCGTGTAGACTCCGGCCATCAATTCGATATAGGGGCCATCCTCATCCGTGAGATTGCGGTCCCATGCTCGCCCGAAGTCTCCGTTGCCCCAAGTCCACTGTTTTTTCCCCGGCGACACATGGTGGGAACATACATGCAACATTCCGGCATGAGTATCATTCTCATAACCTCCTTCGAAATCAAATCTTGAATTCACCCCCATATATGAGGTCGGAACCTTGATATTACGATAATTTGATATATCCACACCCGCTGAATAATCCATCTTATAATAGGTTCCGGTAGCTATAGGGAAAGAGCTGACCGCACGTTTTCCGTGATCGAACACAGCATTTATATCCGGCGGAAAGACACTTTGATAATCATCATTCACAGCCACAGCCGGATTAGCCCACCAGAGGAAAGTCTGCGGCAAATCCGTCCGGTTATATAGAACGCCCTTTATCTCCAGATAGGCGCATCCCGGACGCAACGTAAATCCGGCCATACCCTTCTGGTGGAACATGCGTTCCATCTCACTTACCCACACCGTCACCGAACCGTCGGCATTCTCCTCAATCGTGCAATCCACCGGCATAAACGTGCTCGGACGATGATGTTGGGGCCAGTTGAACTCGATCCCTC
Source organism: uncultured Sangeribacter sp. (assembly GCA_964499025.1). Classification (GTDB taxonomy): domain Bacteria; phylum Bacteroidota; class Bacteroidia; order Bacteroidales; family Muribaculaceae; genus Lepagella. The sequence goes on along the minus strand of CAZCJC010000001.1, from coordinate 18,401 downwards.
CGGAGATCCACGGGCCGGCGAGTCCCACCAATGCCGGTTTTATAACATGATTGTAATAGACGAAATGGCGCTTCTTGATCTTATCATAAGCCATCTGCACTCTTCCTCCCAATTCCGGAAGAATCATGACCTTGATGTACTCATTCTCTATGTAAACTGCCTCATATTCCTTGTCGGTCTTTGTATCGGAGATTGACTCTATAACCGGATAGGGATACACCACACCACTTGAGCCCTGATAGACACGTTTCTCAAGAAATATAGGATTTTTCTCCGGGGCACCAGCCTCATACGTAGGGATTACAACCCTCTCTTTCCAAGCTTTTATCATAATTGAGTTTATTTGCAGGGCAACCGGCTGACACGGAGCTATCGAAGCCTACTCAACTATATCAGCGATCACCGGAATTGCAATTAAAAGACTAATATTAACCTAACCCCTAATACCTAACTCCTAAAACCTACCCTAAATCCTCTTCCCCTTCGTTTCGGGAAGAGCCTTGAAGAAATAGATCAGTCCGGAGAAACAGATGGCCGAATAGATCCAGAATGTGCCGTAGCTCCCCAGCGAAGCATTAAGCAGAGGGAAAGAATAGGTAAGGGTGAGACAACCTGTCCACAGGGCAAAAGTGCACACTGCCACAGCCACTGCACGCACACGGTCGGGGAAAAGTTCCGAAATCAGCACCCACGTTACAGGGCCCAAGGTCATCGCATAACATGCAATCGCAGCAACAACCAGCAGGATCATGAAGAATCCCTTAACTTGGAGGAAGTAGCATGAACCGAGAAGCAGATATATCACGGCAAGCCCACCTGACCCCCAAAGCATAAGTTTTCGACGCCCGATCTTATCCACGCAGTAGATCGCAACAAAGGTGAATATCACATTTGTGATTCCTGTAAGGACTATATTGAAAAGCATCTCACCAAGATCATAGCCGGCATCAGCAAAAATCTCCTGCGCATAATTGAAAATCACATTTGTTCCGCACCATTGCTGGAACACGGCGATTACGATACCCAGGATTATGAGTTTCATGTAGCTTCCGGAGAAAAGTTGAGAGAGTCCGCCAGACTTCGGCTGCTCAGGTGTATAATATTCGGTGGCAGCCATCTCCACCTCCGCGTATTCCACGCCTCCGATCTGCTGGAGAATCTTCCTGGCCTCCCCGCTCTTGCCGGTAAGTGCGAGCCAACGTGGACTTTCAGGAATAAAGAATACCAGGATCATGAATGCGGCTGCAGGGAAGGCCTCTCCCCAAAACATCCAGCGCCAGCCCATCAGGCAATTCCATGACTCGGGATTAGGAAGCGTCTCTCCCGCTGGCATGGGCTCGGCTATCAGAAGATTGGCTATCTGCGCGGCAAGGATACCGAGAACTATCGTAAGCTGATTGACCGACACCAACCTGCCCCTCACAGCTGCCGGAGAAATTTCAGCTATATACATAGGTGAAAGACCGGAGGCGATCCCAATAGCTATTCCTCCAAGAAAGCGCGCTGCAAGAAACAGATCAAACGTGTTGAATGCTCCTGTGCCGTAAGCCGAAAGAAGGAATATCACCGCAGAAATAGCGAGAAGTTTCTTGCGCCCGAACCGGTCGGCAAGCCATCCGGCGGTCATCGCTCCTACAAGACATCCCGCAATTGCGATACTCATGGCAAGTCCCTGCATCGATGGATTGTCAGAGATGCAGAAGTAAACTTCATAAAACGGTTTCGCTCCGCCGATCACCACCCAATCGTAACCGAAAAGTAAGCCCCCAAGAGCGGACACAAGACATATGAATCCGACAAATTTCCTATTGATCTTTTCCATGAGTCAGGTAAAATGAGTTATTGTATAAGTAGTTCTAAAAATTAATCGATATCTGGTAGTTGATAACGTTGATGCAAATTTAATACCTGACATACGAAAGAAAAAATGCAATTCCAACTAAAACAAATGGACAATCTTATGATTGCAGCTGATTGCAGCCGATTTGATAGATTAGGTTCCTATAAGTAAGTTTTCAAAATTAGTTTATATTATCACCATAGTAAGTTTAACATTGAAGCTAATGTTATTTTTGTTTTTGAACGTTGTCTTTGTTCCTTTCCCTCAGTTGCATAGCCCGCTATGCTCCTTCCCTCATGAAACAAATCCAAGCGCTCAAATTCCGAAAATAACTATTAGCTAATTTTTCAAACTTACTTATCAAAAGAAAGCAAGGTTTGGTTAACCCCGAACGATTTTTCATACTCCTCCCATAGGTGGTAGAAGATAATAAAAGGAGATGGGGCTGTGTCAAAATGTTAATTTTGGCTCAGCCCCTTAATGTACGTCAGAATGGGTCAGATGCAAGGCGCTGAGGATGAGGCTGAGGGAGCATACTGAAGTATGTGACCGAAGCCTCATTCCGATAGCAACGCAGCAGATGGCCTATTATGACACACCGCAATCTGTAAGTTAATGGATAATGAGTAGCTCACAGAAATTAATTTTTGTGAGCTACTTAAGATTGAATCTTTCGTTTTATAGTGAGAAAAAGCCTCGCGAACGGGCCTTGCGGCCCGATACTTTCTCCTCAATTGACATACATGGAGCTGACTCTGCCATTATGCGATCCTCCTCATGCTTCCTCAGACTGACATTATAGTGATTCCACATCTTTTCCGTGCCTTCGCTGGATGCGTCGAAAGCCATTGCGTTGTCGATATGCATCTTTGATGAGACCTCCATCACATCAATATTCGCACCGATAAAATTGAATGTCCAGCCCATCTCTTTCATTTGGGAAATAAGGGTTGCCACCTGCTGCCAGCTATATTCTCGCGAAGAATTCTCCATCCCGTCGGTGATGATGGTGACGATTCCGGTGGCATCCTGGTGTGTGGAAGCCACGGCACGCAGGTCGACAAGGGTCGACCCGACAGCATCCAGCAACGGAGTGCAACCCATGGGTTGATAATCCTGAGGCTCGAGATCTTTCACCTCTTCAATCGGCTTGTTCTTATAAAGATAGCGTGAAGGAATTGAAGGATGACTCTGAAAGAGATAGATACTGGCGAGATTACGCTGAGTGTCGCCATGCTCCTTCTCAAGGGAACGGATAAGGTTTAAAGATTCATTACACCCGGAAATGGTCTGAGCGGAAAGATGATCCATTGAACCGCTCTCGTCTAAAATGATCAGATTAAAAACAGTAGTCTTTTCCATAAACAATTAATAGTGAAATATTTAGATATATTATTAATAGTGGTTGATATAGTCAGATTTCAATACTCTATTTTCTTCTTATGAAATCAAAGAGGCCTTTTGTGCGTGCCTTGCGTGAGTCAAGCCGCACCTCTGAGTCGCACTTTATAGGCGGAGGCGAAGGCAATGCTCTTTCAAAAGAATCATCCTCATCACCGACAATAAGGTCATAGTCATTACATTCAGACAACACTATCTGAGGGTTGGCCTTATAAAATTTCGCTGAGCGTCCACTGCTCATATTGTTGGATACCTCCACTTCCTGAACTACATCGGCATCCATCACCGTACGCAGAAAGTTACGTCGATCATAGGATGTATCGTTGATAACCTCATATACTGTCTGCAATTCGCTGATAGTGAAAACCCGGTTCAACAATTCGAAAGCAACAGGCTTCAACCTCAGAATCTCCTTGAGATACTCCCGGGCGGCGCGTATGATCTCCCTGTGATCGAAGGCAAGGGGAGGAAGAAGTTTCTCATCAAACCACATGGCCTTCGCCGCATCATCCCCGGCTAACACCTCGTAATCCTCCGGCTTGACAAGAGCTATGAAGGCCACGGTAACCACCCTCTCGCGCGGATCTCTCTCAGGCCGGCTGAAAACCCTGAACTGTTCAAGATAGACATTTGAGAGATTTGTCTCCTCTCGCAATTCGCGGGCAGCAGCCTCCTCCACGCTCTCGTCAATCTTCATAAATCCTCCCGGAAGTGCCCAATATCCCAAATAGGGCTCATTACCACGCTCGATTAGTAGGATCTTAATCTCCTTTCCGTTAAAGCCAAAGATCACACAGTCAGCGGTAACCGCCGGATGAGGATATTTATAGCAATATTTTTTCTCCTGCCCTTTCATTTTCGGGAATCAAATACTTTTGCGTTATTTTGACGCAAAGTTAATGCGTTATTTTGACGCATACAAATATTTATGCGTCAAAATAACGCAAACATTTAATATTTAACACTCTTTAACTTTTCTATACCCCTCCCCTAAATTTTGAATCTCTCAGCTGAGTAGTTGGTAAAAATTAATGAACAAATAAAACGAAGTTGTTTTTGAGCAGGTTTTGCTGCAGAGAGGGAGCATATTTTCGTATGCGACTGAATGACAAGGCAAAAGATGTCAAAAAGAACCGGTTTTATTGTTCAAGATTATCATCTATCATATATCGATTAATTTTTACCAGCTAATTAATAATAAAGCTTCACCTTAAGATTCTCTCAATGATTTTGGTCGGATTTTCTTAATTTAGGGTATTACAAAGCCACAATTGTTTAGTAACTTTGTAAGTAGTTGGTAAAAATTAATGAACATATAAAACGGAGTTGTTTTTGAGCAGGTTTTGCTGCAAAAAGAGGGAGCATACTTTCGTATGCGACTGAATGACAAGGCAAAAGATACCAAAAAGAACCAGTTTTATTGTTCCAGATTATCAACTACAATATATCGATTAATTTTTAACAACTACTTAAAAAATTTATACCCACATTGACAAAATTTCTTAAGAAATTATGGAAATAATAAAAGATAAAGAATTCGGAGGGGAACGTCCTCTCTTTGGCGCAAGAAATATAAGATTGGAAAATGTAACCATCCACCCGGGTGAATCTGCACTGAAATGCTGTGCAAATGTGGAGGCCTACACCTGCCGCTTTGAAGGTAAATATCCGTTTTGGCATGTGGATGGATTCAAGATCTTCGATTCTTTATTCACTCCCGGTGCCCGGGCTGCCCTATGGTACTCCCGCAATCTGATCATGAGAGATACAAAAGTGGAAGCTCCGAAGATGTTCCGCGAGATGGATGGGATAATTCTACGCAATGTAGAGATTCCAGATGCAGAGGAAACCCTATGGCATTGTTCCAACGTAGACATTGAGGATGTGACAGTGGATAAAGCTGATTACCTCTTCATGCATTCTCATGATATCCGCATTGACCGGTGGCATCAGAATGGTAACTACTCATTCCAGTATTGCCGCAACGTTGAGATCCGAAACGCCATAATCCACTCAAAAGATGCTTTCTGGGGAACTGAAAATGTCACCATCTATGATTCGGAAATCTCCGGTGAATACCTTGGCTGGCATTCACGCCGTCTGAGACTTGTGAGATGTAAGATATCCGGTACACAGCCGCTATGTTATGCCCGCGATCTTATTCTTGAGGACTGCGAACTTGCGCCCGATTGCGACCTTGCATTTGAAGACAGCGAAGTAGTAGCCTCCATTAAGACTCACGTAACAAGCATAAAGAATCCGATGAAAGGTGAGATCACTCTTCCTTCTGTCGGCGAACTTATAATCGATGAGCATTCGAAGGCTATTGATCCGGTAAAAATAATCTCGAATGATTAATCCGGTAAGTAGTTATCAAAAATTAATGATCAAATAAAATGAAGTTATTTTTGAGAAGGTTTTATTGTTCAAGATTATCAACCACCTTATATTGATTAATTTTTACCAACTAAGCAGCTCCCAGAAATTAATGAATAGATAAAATGCAGAGATTTTGAGTTAATTTCGGTTTCGGCTTCAGTCACATAGCCCGCTATGCTCCTTCAGCCGAAACCGGAAGTAATACAAAAGAACCAGTTTTAGCATTCATTAATCTCATTTTATTTACATTAATTAATTTTTGTGAGCTACTTGTTTATCAATTTTATTTTAATTTCCATCAAGACTACACTCATGAACTCAAATTTCAATTTCGATCAACTCACAGAACGGCACAACACGGGCTGCGTAAAGTGGGATTCGGACGCGGATCCTGAGATAATACCGATGTGGGTGGCTGATATGGACTTCCGCACAGCTCCGGCCGTGACCGACGCTCTGAAACATCGCGTGGAGTCAGGAATATTCGGATACGTAAGAGTGCCTCAGGCCTATTATGATGCCGTTGTCAAATGGTTCCACGACCGCCATGGCTGGAAGATCGATCCCGATATGGTGATCTATACTACAGGAGTGGTGCCAGCATTGTCTGCTGTTATCAAGGCTCTCACAAAACCGGGAGAGGGGGTGATCATCCAGACTCCGGCATACAATTGTTTCTTCTCTTCCGTGAAGAATAACGGATGCCGACAAATATTCAATCCGCTGCGACGTGTTGATACTCCGGATGGTTTCACTTATGAAATCGACTTTGAGAATCTTGAGCTCCTCGCTTCAGAGCCGGAAAATACACTTCTCATCCTCTGCAATCCGCAGAATCCTACGGGGCGCGTCTGGACAAGAGAGGAGATGGAAAGGATGCGAGACATATGCTCCCGTCATGGAGTAAGGGTAGTCAGCGATGAGATTCACTGTGAACTGATCCACTCAGGATACACCTATATCCCTTATGCCACGGTTGACCCTGACGGAGTGGTGCTCTGTTCTCCGAGCAAGGCTTTCAACACGGCAGCCCTTCAGATAGCCAACATAGTGTGTCCCGATGCAAACATCTATGCCAAGATCGACCGTGCAATAAACGATAATGAGGTCTGCGATGTGAATCCCTTCGGAGTCACCGGCCTGATAGCCGCATACAATGAAGGTGGAGAATGGCTTGATGCCCTCAACAGATACCTTGACGAAAACTACCGTTATCTGCGTGAGAGATTCGCAGGTGATCTCCCGGCACTCCCCGTTTGCAATTCTGAATCCACCTATCTTGCATGGATCGATATCCGGCCCCTCGGATTGACCTCCGATGAAATCGACAGCCTTTTGAAAGAGAAAGGGAAAGTGCGCATAAACGGAGGCACCATGTATCATGGCGACGGATATATACGTATTAATTATGCATGTCCACGGCCAAGGCTCAAAGAGGGTCTCGACCGCATAGTCAAGTGTCTCTCCGCATTGAAATAATCTCTAAGAAACTGTTCATATTAAACGCATTCATAGCTTTATAAATAGAAGAGTTTATTTTGAACATCGGCTTAACGGTAATCACTGAAACTTGGCAGTAGATATAAAATATATACGTGAAGGGAAGCCTTTGTCATGGCGACAGAGGCTTCACCTCACTGTCATGCTCTCACTGCCGGCCATGCTCGCTCAGTTGTCGAGCATAGCAATGCAATACATCGACGCCTCAATGGTGGGGCGACTGGGAGCGGACGACTCGGCCGCCATAGGACTTGTCTCAACGAGTCTCTGGCTATTCTGGGGAATATGCTCGGCCATGACTTCAGGATATTCTGTTCAGGTTGCTCACAAAGTCGGGGCTAATGACAAGGAAGGGGCGCGCAGGGTACTTAGGCAGGGAATCACGGCAAGCCTGATATTCAGCACACTTGCCGCTGTCATCGGAATAGCCATTGCGTGGCCTCTCCCCCACTGGTTGGGAGGAGAGGCGGTGATTTGCCCTAAGGCCTCTTTATATTTTATAGTATTTGTGGCTGCCCTCCCTCTTCTTACCCTCAACTATCTCGGCTCAGGGATGCTAAGATGCGTGGGAAACATGAAGGTGCCGAGCCTCTGGAGCGGCATAATGTGTGTGCTCGACTGCCTCCTTAACTTCCTGTTGATATTCCCGACACATTATTTCACAATAGGTAAAATCCATATCACCATACCGGGAGCCGACCTCGGAGTCTTAGGGGCCGCATTAGGGACGGTAGGAGCCGAAGCGATATGCGCGGGAGTCATTATGTATTACACTTGCTGCCGACAACCCGAATTACGCATCTTTGGCCGGAAAGGTAGTTTCCGGCTCACCCGGCCTATAACGCGCAAAGCGGCATCCATATCGGCACCCATGACACTTGAACATGCGGTGATATGCGGAGCACAGATAGCAATAACCATGATAGTGGCCCCCCTCGGTATCGTGGCGATAGCAGCCAATGCGTTCGCGGTGACCGCCGAGAGCCTGTGCTACATGCCCGGCTATGGAATCGGCGATGCGGCAACCGCCCTTACCGGCCAGAGCCATGGCGCCAACCGCCCGAGACTTGTAAAACAATTCGGGTATATGTCGGTCGGATTAGGATTGGTGGTGATGTCAGTGATGGGAGTATTGATGTATGCCTTCGCTCCCGAGATAATGGGGGTAATAACTCCTGTAACCGACATTAAAGACCTTGGAGCGGAAGTGCTGCGCATTGAAGCATGGGCCGAGCCCATGTTCGCCGCATCAATCGTGGCTTACGGAGTATTTGTAGGAGTAGGGCACACTACTCTTCCGGCAATAATGAACTTCGGAAGCATATGGCTCGTACGCGTTCCGCTCGCCTGGATCCTTGCCCGCTCCATGGGTCTACGCGGTGTCTGGACAGCGATGTGCATAGAGTTAACCTTCAGGGGCATAATATTCCTACTCCGCCTCTTCTTCTCCAAGTGGTATAAATGATCCTCCCCTAATTCGTGACCTCTACCTTACGAATAGTGCCGTCAGGATTAAATTCCAGCTTGTCGATACATACCTCCCTGTGGACACCGGGCCCCTTTTCACGCTCGATATAATCTTTGTTTATCCTGTGGTAGACTATGCGCCATTCATCCGTGCCGGGAAGATTGATTACCGAATTATGCGCGGTGCCGTAGACCTCCTTTGACGGGTCTTGAGATAGAATCACACATTCTTTTGCCACGGCAATTGGTCCTTCCGGAGAATCCGATGTCCCGTAAGCCACATGATAGTTGGGAGAGCCTGTATCATCCACCGACCATAGGAAATAATATTTCCCGTCTCGATAGAAAACGTAAGGAGCCTCACGGTAGGCATAATCTTCCAAAGTTCCACCTTTCGGTGTAATTACCTTGACAGTATCCTCTTTTATAGCGGTCAGGCTTTCATCAAGTTCTGCAACGGCCATGTAGCCGTTTCCCCAATAAAGATAATACTTGCCGCTAACCGGATCCTGGAACACGTCCACATCGATCTGCTGACCTCTGCCAGCCGGGGACTCCGACACTATCGGCTTACCGAAATCGCGGAATGGCCCTACCGGATTATCGGCTATTGCCACTCCGATCTCCTTGCGGTTTGTAGCAGGATTATGGCCGCTGAAATAGAAATAGTAGCGATAATCATCACCCTCCTTACGCTCAATGATGGCGGGAGCCCATGCGTTTCCGGTTGACCACGATACCTGAGGAGATTTAAGATCAAGCATGATTCCCTCATATGTCCAGTCATTAAGATCGGGGGAGGAGAAAACCTGGAAATAATAACCTCCCCAGCCGGGGGTTCCGTCGGTGGTGGAATAAATATAGTATTTACCCGTCTTTTCCGAGAAAAGAATCTCCGGGTCGGCGTGGAAATCAGGAAGAACCGGATTTGATGCAACAACGGGGAGTGCAGTCGCCAGTCCGCAATAACTGAGCAATGAGATGCCTATTGCGCGTGAAAGTTTCATAAATGCTTTTGAGTTCATCTTCTGATATGTAAGTAGCTGGTAAAAATTAATCGATATATGGTAGTTGATAATTCCAAGGTCAAGGGCCGGAAGGAGTGTACTGATACGCATCCGTCAATTTCAGAAGAAATTACCCTTAACTTTATAACGGAAGCTATTCGCATATAGTCTACTCCCTCAGTGACGAAATTGGATTTAAACGGATTTATTACTAATTTTGCATTAATTCCCCTCTCCCGAATTATTTTCTTCACCAAGAGCCCGACTCCTGATATTGGCTCACGCAGGTAGCCAATGTGCCGACCGGCTCATAATATAGTCATTAAAAATGTCATTAAAATGCGGAATAGTGGGTCTCCCAAATGTGGGAAAATCCACCCTCTTCAATTGTCTCAGCAATGCCAAGGCGCAGAGCGCGAACTTCCCGTTCTGCACCATCGAACCTAACGTGGGCGTGATCTCCGTGCCTGACGACCGACTCACTAAACTTGTGGAGATGTGCAACCCTAAATCCACGGTCCCCGCCACTGTTGAGATTGTGGATATAGCCGGTCTGGTCAAGGGTGCCTCCAAAGGTGAGGGCCTTGGCAACAAGTTCCTTGCCAACATCCGCGAGACAGATGCAATCCTGCATGTGTTACGCTGTTTCGATGATGACAACATTACCCATGTCGATACCACGGTTGATCCTGTGCGCGACATGGAGGTGATCAACTACGAGCTGCAACTAAAGGATCTTGAGACAGTCGATGCACGCCTTGCAAAAACAGAGAAAGCTGCAAAAGCAGGCGGAGACAAGAATGCAAAAATGCAGCTGGAGGTGCTGAAATCATATAAGGAGGCTCTTGAGCAGGGTAAGCCGGCTCGCTCTGTGAAAATCGAGGGGAAGGAGGAGGAGAAATTCGCCAAGGAACTTTTCCTGCTCACCAATAAGCCTGTGCTCTATGTGTGCAACGTGGATGATGCCTCAGCTGTCAACGGCAACGCATATGTTGAGGCTGTGCGCAACGCAATTGCAGGAGAGGATGCCGACCTCATGATTGTAGCGGCCAAGACCGAGAGTGAAATCGCAGAACTTGACACATGGGAGGAGCGCAAGGAATTCCTGGAAGAGATCGGCCTTTCAGAATCCGGAGTCAGCCGACTGATTCGTGCCGCTTACGCACTTCTCGATCTCCAGACCTACTTCACCGCCGGGCCCGATGAGGTGCGCGCATGGACATTCCTGCGCGGGACAAAGGCTCCTCAGGCTGCCGGCATAATACATACCGATTTTGAAAAGGGATTTATCCGGGCGGAAGTTATAAAATATGATGACTACGTGTCACTCGGCTCGGAGAACGCAGTGAAAGAGGCCGGTAAAATGGGAGTGGAAGGAAAGGAATATGTGGTGCAGGACGGTGACATCATGCACTTCCGGTTTAATGTCTGACAAAACATTCAGACTCAATCTCCCAAGACACGGTATCTTGACTTTTACTTTTAGAAGAATATAGCTTCCTTCTGGTAGCGAGCCATAAGCACCCCTGACTTCCAATCGGATGATGGGGTGACTTTTTTACCCATCGACTCAAGCAATATATATTCGGGTATGGGGGCTCCGGCATAGATGGAGCAGATGACTCCTCCGCCAAGACGCGGATTCACCTCCATCAGCAGGAACCGGTCAGTGTCAAGATCATGAAGAAATTGCACAGTGAGGGGTCCAATCAGTTTGAAATGTTCTATTACCTTGCGGCTCATCTCAATCAGTTTCTCCTCACGGCAAGTCACTGTGCGGGTTGCCTCCCCACCCATCACTTCAAGACGCTCACGAGGCACCGTCACCAATATCTCCCCCTCCTCGCTCACATAGCAATCTACGGTATACTCCCTCCGGTTAGCTATATATTCCTGAACAAGATATTTATCAAGGTTCTCAAGATGCATGAGATCTTCCACATCATGGAAAACATGAATACCGCGTGAGGAACCACCCTTTCGCGGTTTGGCGATCGCCGGCATCTCATTGTCTATCACGCTGTATGTGCGAGGGATGGGGAAACCGGCCTCCTTGAAGAGACGGGCTGCCTCCACCTTATCAAACATACACGAGGTGGTGGTGAAATCAGCCACCGGGACAAACACACCTGGTATCTGTTCCTTGCATAACGATGCTATCTCAATTGCACCGTTCACAAAGGGAAGGATTATCTTTACATCATATTCTTTCACGACACGTGTAATGTCGGATATTATATCAGGATCCCCCCATTCAAGACCCTTAAGAACTTTCCCCTCGAGCGCAAGAGGCACTTTTGTGTCAAGTTCATAGCCGAGAACCTCCACCTCAAGACCGAGGCGTTTACCGGCAGTTTTAAGAAGTTCGGCCATGGAGACACGTCTGGAGCCTCCTAACATAAGGATAGTTGTCTTCATCGTAGGGGGAGTTAAAGGTTACATTGTAAAGTTTTTATATTTAAGTCCTGCTCTCATAGGTTAGCGGAGAGCGAAACGGGGGACATTCTCAGTATATGTATCTATATGGCGGGTCTTCTTTTCCTCGAAAATATCCGATATCTTGAAGAAAATGCCACTCTCCTCAACATCTCCGAATTCACGGTTGATAGCCGTTCCGAACATCCGCATAGTCGGGGAAAGAGCCATATATGAATTCACCAGAGGCGGGATCTTGTTGCCATGTTCACGGATAAAATGGTTAAGTATCTTGAAATCCTCCTTGAAATCCTCTCCTGTGAAAAGTGACTGAACCTCCTCAGAGGTAGCAGCAGTGTGGAGCGGTTCGATAGGAGTAACCAAAGCATCCGGATCCGGGAAATGTTTATGCATGAAACCCAGAAGCATATCGCGGCATTCCCGATTATATGTCGGATACATCGTAACCTTCCCGAAAAGATACTCAATCTGGGGATACACCACCGTAAGCGCACCCAGACCATCCCATAGATTGTCGAGGGCATAGATCGCTTTGGGCCCGGCCTTGGTAGTCTGATATTCGAGAGCCACGAATGAGCGTCCTAATTCTATGGTATGAGGAAGATATTCTTTCAGGAAGCGGTCGGAGAAATGAAACATATGAGAGGTGGCGATACACGGCACTCCATCCTTGTATCTGATATCCTCCCCCAAGATAAAACGATAACCTCCGATGATCTCCTTTGCAGCTGGATTCCAAACGATCATCTGTCGGCATGGCACCTCCATTGTATCGAACTCATCGATATCACATTCCAGCCCAGTTCCACCACCTGCATCACGAAAAGCGATCTCACGCAAGCGCCCTATCTCGCGCATGGTGTTCGGCGCATTATAGGCATCGATCACATATATCTCATTATCCCCTTTGTTGGTGGTACGCAGAAGCCGATCCGGGGTAAGTTCTGCGCTTATTAATTCGGGATCTATTTTATCTATTATGGGCTGCATACAATAATATGTCGGCTCTCCGGCCGGGAGATAGATGTTATATCGGTTACAAAATTAATAAAAACCTAATAACCTTACAACAACTCTCCTGAAAACCCTACCCTTTTAGGCACCATCTCATAAAAAATAGGGGGGTCGCTAGGGCGGCTTTGGCGAGGGATTTTCGCAAGCTGAAGAGGGAGCTTAGCGAGCTAAGTGACCGATGAGGCTTGGCGAAAAGCACCGCCCAAAGACGGACAATGCCGCCAATTTTGATAACTTATTTTGAACAACCCACGTTTCTCAGGAGTGAGTGCACGCCGGTTGCGTCCGATTGGGCACCGGATGCAGCCAGTATCAGTAAAATTCCAGATTCAGGCGAAATACCAGAGCATGAAGAAGATCATCGCAAGCAATGTCATGTAGCCCGCAGTGCAGAAATATTTCTCATAGTTACGCATCAGCCTGCTATGCTCCTTCGCTCAAATGACAAAAATCGATCCAACCCTGGGACCCTAGCGACCCCCATTTTTTATGAGACGACGCCTTACTTCAATGAGAGCCGTCACGCAGATATTTCTTGAAGAATCGCCATATAATCTCATGAGTCGCGAGATCCTTCACTCCCCATGAGTGTGGGCCACCTTCTATCCTGTAAAGCTCCACATCATAGCCCGAAGGTGAGTCGGAATAAACCGTACGCATAACTCTCCTCGAAGAATCATTGAGGGTCGGGAATGTTTCAGTACGCATGGAGCAACATCTGTTTGCCACTGCCATCGTCTCAACTGCAAGAGGCACCGGAATGTAGCTTCCCCAGCCTCCTGTATTCTCATGATCCCCCTCCCACATGGAAGTTTTGTCAGCATCCCCATGAATCTCCAGAAACGGCACTGCCTGCGGCATCGGATACCGGAGATAGGTACACTCAAAAAGCAGTCCGGCCACCGAAGCATACGCACTGAATACCCCGGGGGCGGTGAAGGCAAGCTGATAGCAGAGATCCCCTCCGTTCGACATTCCGCACATGAAGGCATTCTCCTTACTCAGGTTGAAGCGCGAGCAGACCTCATCCTTAAGCCTGGTGAAGAAATCAGCCTCATCTACAGTCATTGTTTTCTGTGGCGGATAGCCTACATTCCAGCCATCCTTATTACGGGAATCCGGCGCACCATCAGGATAACACACTGCAAACCCCTCACGCTTTGCCACTCCGTTCAGACCTGTCCGCCAACGCGTTTTAGACCCATATCCGTGGGTATGAAACACAACCGGGGCCCCGGGCGGCAGATTCTCTGGAATATACATTGCATAGGTGCGTGTCGTGTCACCATATTCGAATTCATATTTCTTCACATCTGTATCCGAAGCAGAAGCCGACATGATGCTTAAAAGCAATATTAAAGAGAAAAGAACTTTTTTCATTGACATATTTTAAATTGTGGCATAGTTATAAAAAGCATGGAACGAGGCTGTGTCAAAATGTAATTTTGGCTCAATCCTCTACGGTGCGTATGCCCCATTCTGTCTCACCCTCTTTTCAACCATACGAGATTGGTTTAGATGAACTGTTACATTAGTTGGACACAAAAATAAGAATTATTTGCTAATTTTGCGAAAAAGAATCATGGCAAAACCGGAATATATAAAGAAAAACAGGGAGTGGCTCGAAGAGAAAGCCTCCGAACCCGGAGTTAAACCGCTCGACCGGGGAATATTCTACAAGATAATAAAAAACGGGAAAGGGACAGGTCCGTCACCTGCCCCTAACAATGTAGTAACTGTCCACTATCGTGGAAAAACAATCAACGGGAAAACCTTCGACAGCAGCTACGGAGGTGTGGCTCCCGCCTTCCGTCTGCGAGATCTGATACCGGGATGGATAATCGCTTTGCGGCAGATGCACGTAGGCGACAAATGGGAATTATACATCCCTGCCGAACAAGCCTACGGCAAAACCAATCAGCCCGGCATACCCGGCGGCTCAACACTTATTTTTGAAGTGGAACTACTCGGAATAGCCTGACCGGTTCATCACCAGGGAGCCCGGTTCATACGGTCATAGACATAAGTCTGTACCGCTCCGTCGCTCGTGCGCCACTGCATCCATAACGTGTCGCCATTATGGGTAAACCAATAATTCATTGTCACCGGCGATGAGAACTCATACTGGATATTTATCTGATAGTTCGAGGTGCCGGTATTGGAATCCTGACTGTAATACACAATCTGCTCCTTGTAGCGACGACCTCCCTGAAGGTAGAAATAGGAACCGCGTCCTCGGCCATTGAAATATAGATAATTGGCATCATTGGAATAAACCGGATCGCTGTTATACTGCACCAGCCCCCAATATCCCGTGAGACGGGAATCGTTAAACGTATCCCACCCCGAAGGTGGGCCACCCCACCAGCCATCATCTTCTATACCGCATGAGGTGAAACTAACAGACAGACCGATAAACAGGGCCAATCCAAGAAGGAGTTTTGACAGTTTGAATCTTTTCATAACAATGATTTTTGCACGTTTTTTAATATTTTTAACAATCATTGCCATAATTGGTTCTATCTCCGTCCACATTTTATTCCCTTCCCGACAAACTAAAGGCTCCCTGCGCCGGCGGGGCGAAGATCAGAATTCTGTGAAGCAGAGGGGAAGAAGCGAAGCGATGGAAGGGAAGATATAAGTTCGGTCGAGGCCATAGAGGATAACCTCAATCGGCCCATAGGCTGCCTCATATTCGAGAAGAGCCTGCCGGCATGCGCCACAAGGGCTGATGGGTGATCTCTGAAAACACGCCGCTTCGGGAGCATCCTCCGGCTGGTGAAGACGAGTCCAGGCGGCTATTGCTATTTTTTTCATTGGCATCCCGGGATAGAGAGCTGAAGCCTGATAACAGGCGGTCCGCTCCGCACATGTCCCCGACGGATAGGCAGCATTCTCCTGATTGCTCCCCTTCACTATATCTCCGTTGGCCATGCGGATAGCCGCCCCGACATGGAATTTGGAATAGGGAGCATAAGAATTTCGCGTCATCTCCTTGGCTGTCTCAAGTAATTCGCGATCCTCAGCCGACAATTCCTCCGGCTTGCATTCCCGAAACCTTGTAACTATCTCTTTATCTTTCATGGTTATTCTGATTTTGACCCCATTTCACCAAATTTAATTAGACCGGGGCATTGACCTCACAAAAATAACAATTTTTCATTAATTTTGTATCCGCAATGAACAGGCTCAGGAATTTAATCACCATCATACTCCTCGCTCCCCTCTCTTTTTCGCTGAATGCGGAGAAGAAAAATCCATATCAGGAATATATCGACCGTTATTGGGAGATGGCAGTTGAGCAGCAGAGCGTCCATGGCATCCCTGCATCCATCACACTGGCGCAAGGCCTCCTCGAGAGCCGCGCAGGGCAATCCTCACTCGCAACCCTGGGAAATAATCATTTCGGGATAAAATGCCATTCCGAATGGAAAGGAGACACGCTGTTGCGCAATGACGATGCAGCCAACGAGTGCTTCCGCTCTTATCCCTCCGCAGCAGAGAGTTTCGACGACCACTCCCGCTTTCTTCTCCGGAAACGCTATGCGCCTCTCTTCAAAAATGAAGTGACGGATTACGCCGCCTGGGCCCATGGCCTGAAGGCATGCGGATATGCCACAGACCCCAATTACGCCTCGCGCCTCATTACAATCATCGAGCGTTACGCCCTGTATCTTTATGACACGGAAGCCGGACGTCGGGCTGAGGAGGATGCCGGTTTCATCCATGAGATCTTACGCTCCTCCCACCCCGTCAGGAAGAGCCGCGGACTGCACTATGTCATAGCCTCACCAGGCGACACCTATTCAGCCATCTCTAAAGAACTCGGCATCGACAGCCAGAAGCTCATGCGATATAACGACGCTGAAGAAGACAGCGAAATAAAACCTTGGGAGGAGGTATATCTGGAAGAAAAACGCGACACACCCCCCGACGGGATTGATTCTGCCACGATCGGCGACGGCGAATCCATCCATTCAATTGCCCAGAGATTCGGGATGAAAACCGACGTGATAAAGGCCCTCAACCCGAAAGCCAAAGATCGTCCCGGCTCTCGACTGAGACTACGGGAGTAAAATAAATAGCTGCTAAATAGCTCGCAGAAATTAATGAATAGATAAAACGCAGTGATTTTGAATTAATTTTGCTTTCGGCTGAAGGAGCATAGCGGGCTATGTGACTGAAACCGAGGCCGGAAGTGATTCAAAAGAACCAGTTTTACCATTCATTAATCTCATTTTATTTACATTAATTAATTTTTGTGAGCTACTTGATATGTACAGTTATTTTTGAAAGATTCTTCATTCTCGAAGAAGATGTGTCGCGAGCTATGCGACTGATAAGAGGATGGGGAATCACCAAAAAAAGAACAAGTAGAGTGGATGTGAGCATCTTTCATAGATAATTATATGTAGTAGCGTTTTAATTTGAACAGCCTACTTACCATATAAAAAAGTTTAAACCGATTGAGGAGCGGCCCTAAAACTTTGCGGAATTAAAAAAAATAACTAACTTTGCAGACGCAATTTATGTGAGATGCTGCCTCCATCCTCGGGAAAAGGATTCGGGAGCATCGTTCTTGCATGGGCTATGCCTCTGTAGTTCAACGGATAGAATAGAAGTTTCCTAAACTTTAGATAGGGGTTCGATTCCCCTCGGAGGTACAGAATCGGAACCGTAATGTTCCGTTTAATTAATTAAAAACCAAAAATTCCTCTCAAATTGGGAAAATTTACGGCATATAAAGTTCAGCTCGCATCCTTACCGGACGGTCATCACGAACAGGATTTCGAGATTACAACCGAATTCTTCAAGAACATGGAGAATTCGGATGTGATTGACGCAGATGTCAAGATTCACATGGATCTTGTGAAAAAGAATGACACCTACGACTGCACATTTCATTGCAAGGGACTCCTTCATATCCCCTGCGACCGTTGTCTCGATCCTCTCGACCATGAAGTTGACACGGAATACCACGTGGTGGTTAAATATGGCGAGAACTATGACGATGGAGCCGACAACCTCCTCATCATCCCCTACAGCAACAGCTACCTGAACGTTGCCTATATCCTTTACGACACAATCCTTCTCACCATCCCCTTGCGCCATGTGCACCCGATGGGAAAATGCAACCGTGCAATGGCGGCTGCTCTTTCGCGTCACAAAGGGGGAGCCGATATGGATGATGAAGAGATGGAGGATATCGACTCGGCAATCGAAGAAGTGGCTGAAGAGTGACACTGAATTTCTTTGACAAGAGATATAAACCGAATTTGAAAAAAACTAAAAAATAATAAAGAAATGGCACATCCTAAACGCAGACAATCACACACCCGTACGGCAAAACGCCGCAC